>NZ_JADEXG010000048.1 GCF_015207255.1 Vasconcelosia minhoensis LEGE 07310 | reverse complement strand
TACCCATGTTTTGAACTTGTTAGGGTGACGATACATGGCTCTGGGCTCTGCCGCAGAGCTTTTTGTTTGTTGTGCTTATTGATACATCCTTGCCAAGCGCTTTTTGTCCCGCTTTAAGTTGATACCCTTGGATAGTCTTCTAGAATTTCCTGAGAGGTTGCTCCATTAGCGAGCAGTTCTAGAATCATCTCTACGGATATGCGCATACCCCGAATGATCGGCTTGCCGCAGAGAATGTCTGGATCGTAAGTGATTCGCTCAGATAAGTTAGCTTTCATTTATTCCTCCAAGTCTCTTGAATCTATAAGTGTTCGAGTCATTTCTCAAACTTTGCTAGGCGATCGCGCTGCTCAGCGATTTCCTGTTCGAATTCTTCAGGCGTCAGCAGCTTTTCTCCAGAGGCGACGATTTGCGATCGCAGTTCCCTCAGCCGCTGTCCCAAAGTAGCCCTAGCGTCATTCGCCGCTTGATTTTGAGCGAAGCGAACGGTGCTCTCAGCAGAATCTCGATTACGGTTTGCTATAAATCACCTGATGGGTACGGAGAATTTCTGACCGGCGGTAGGGATTTTTCAAAAGCGCCTTCTCCACCACGTCAACGGAGCGCCCAAACCGCCGTTCCAATTCTGTCTTCATCGTCAACCAGTCCTGAAATCGCAAATGGTGCCCCTGCCCATAGGTGACCAGCACATCCACATCGCTATCAGCCCGAAAATCGTCCCGTAGCACCGAGCCAAATAGCGCCAACTCAACGATATTCCACCGCTGGCAAAACTCGACGACTTCAGCCTGAGTCACCCGCAAGCGCGTTTGCAGAATACTTTGCAGCCCCGGCTGTCGCTGAACCGTCATGCCTACTCCGCCTCCAAAAGCTCCTTTAGGGCTTCCATTTCCTCCATCGCCGTCTGTAACCTTTCTAGGATAGCGGCTGCGATCGCGTCTGGCTCTGGCAGATCCTCCGCTGACTGTAGGCTTTCGTCCCGCAGCAAGGCAAAATTTGGCGAAACCTGCATTTTGCGTCCCACTCACCTTGCAAGCTAGTATTCTCACTGAGTTCTGCTAAGCCTACTACGGCAGTTGAAAAAACGACTGGTAGCGGGGGTATTGCATAATGAATGAAGCGCAACTGGACGGCTGTGATGACGACCGTAGCTCAAAAATTTTCCTTTGAGGAATACCTCAGCTATGAGGACGGAACCGACACTCGCTAAGAGCTGGTCGATGGGGCGCTCATCCCAATCAGCTTAGGCACGGGTCAGCATGATGCCATCATCCGATTCTTAGTGCGTCAGTTTGAGCAGGCTTCGGCTCAAGCCGGTCGGGACTGGGTAGCGTTGCCTGGGCTGGTGGGGGTGCGGTCGCCGCGGGGCCGACGCTGGGAGACGTCCCGAATTCCTGACGTGACGGTCTTGCCTTTGGCCCAGTGGGAGTCAATGGCCGACCGGGAAGCGGTGATTGATTTTAACGAGCCGCCGCCGCTGGCGGTAGTCGAAGTCGTCAGCCCGTCTACGAAAACCGATGACTATCGCTCTAAGCGGGCAGAGTACGGCCTGCTGGAGATTTCTGAATATTGGATCGTAGACCCTGTAGCAGAGCAGATAACGCTATGCGAGCTGGCGCATCAGCTCTATGATTCCGCTGAGTTCAGCGGCGATCGGCAGATTCAGTCGCCAACTTTTACCACCCTATGGCTCAGGGCAGCTCAAGTTTTGGCAGGTAAACTCTAGATATCTAACCGCTACATCGCCCGAATATCTGATGACAGCCGCCATTACCGAAGCGATTAAAACCCTGGCCGAGGCAGAGCGCCGGTTTAGCCTGTCACGAACTGAAGACGAAGCTTTTTTCTCAGAATGGCAGACGGGTTTGCCAGAGCTTTCACAGGCTGAAAAGGTAGCACTGGATGAGCTGCGGAGAAGGTACCTTTATCAGCGGTCTGAAGGGCAGCTATTAGAAGGAACCGTTACTTTACTGCTGGCCTCTCCATTACTCGCGATCGCGGGCTTCTACGATCCACCCTTCAAGGTTAGGGCAGAAGAATCGGTGCAGCTGACGCTAGATGATGGCGAAGAGGTGCTCCAGGGACGAATAGACGTGTTAGTCCTACTGGATCAGCTGTGGGTTGTGGTGCTGGAATCGAAGAAAACGGCCCTTTCAGTCTGGGCGGCCCTGCCTCAAACGCTGGCCTATCTGATGGCCAACCCTCAGCCCGAGCAGCCGAGCTTTGGCATGGTGACGAACGATGACGATATTCTGTTTGTGAAACTGGCGACGCGATCGCAGCCGCAATATGCTCTATCCCGGGTATTTGCGCCATTCACGTCAGCGGGGGAACTCTACAGCACTTTGCAGATTTTGCAGCGAATTGGGCAGGCGAAAGGTTGAGCGATCGGGTACTGGTTTTACTGAATTCTGTATAACCTTGAGCTAGGTAAGGTATCGGCGACGAACGATGGCAAAAGGATTTGGAACTCAGACAGATCAGCAGTTCGGGTATGTTTTGGACTTGATGCCGGCGGTGAACGCCTATGCGGCTAAGTTGTCGCTTGACTTTAGAGGCGAAGAAGGCCCTTTTATCGGTATCACGAGTGAGCTAGAAGAGGCCCAGGTTTGGAAAAATATCAGGCAGGCTAAGCAGGCTATGGAAGCCTACTATGGGGATTTTATTCTAGATCAGTTGGAGCAGTCTCCAGAGGTGAGAGTCAGTCTCAAGCGGCTTAAACGGTCGGCATCGGGCAGCCTCAAAACAGAGATCGTAGAGACGCTTCTAGCTGTCCGGAATCCGCAATCTAAATAGCGAGTTTCCCCATGCTTTAGGCCGCCGTTAAAATAGCGAGTTTACCTACCGGTTTTATGAAAGTCGAAGTCATCATTTGCGTTTCTGTCACGCCTACACAGGAGAATCTGCAAAGCCTACAACTCCCGATCAGCACCCCTGCCGGCACAATCTTTACTATTTCTTGACCCATCTCAGCGATAAAAACATAAAACGGGCCAGTGATTCTACGTATACCGTGATACTTTCTAGGAACGTTTTAAAGCATTTCCTATGAAATTCACTGGTTTGAGCCTATGTATTGCAGCCCTGATGGCTGCACCAGTTGTGCTGAGTACTGCGCCCGCAGCCTCGGCAGCCATTCTGTGGAACGAGTCTACCGATGGCGACCTGTCCGATGTCGGTCTCAATCCCACCCAGCTGTCCCCCCTGGTTTCTGGATCTAATTTTTTGAAGGCCACCTTCAACGCCGGAGCTGCCGACCCGTCACCGGACTATTTCACCGTTGAAGTGCCCAAAGGGTTAGCGCTGTCGGCAGTTGAGCTGCTCAGCTGGAAGGCTGAGCCGAGTTTTGAAGATATTGCTTTTATGGCTGTGCAGAAGGGGTCAGTCTTTGACTTTGTCGTTCCTGCCGACCGCAGCAATGCCAACGGCCTCTTAGGATGGTCTCATCTGCGCAGTACCCAGGTCGGAACGAACAAAGTGCTTGTTGAGATGTCGGTCTCGGATAGCGCCCCCAGTCAGAATGGGGTCGATGACTTCTATGCGGAGGAAGCCGATTCTTACCCAGATGATCTCTTAGCGGCCGATCCGGAGCTGCCAGCGCGGCTACTTGCCCTGGGGGACCAGTGGGTGCCCGGCGCAGAGGGGTTTGAGATTCCGCTGGGGGCAGGTACCTATACGTTCTGGCTGCGCCAGGGCTCGGATACGAATATCACAACTGAGTTTGACTTTAAAACGGTGGCCGTCTCTACGCCTGAGCCGATGACGGGACTGGCGATGGGCCTGGCCCTGGGAACCGGCCTGCTGGCGTTTGGAAAGCAGCGGAAGCGGACGACCTGACGTAGACTCTCCGGCATAGCCATGGGTCTCAGCTGTCGATCGAAGCTCCCGACGTGATCGCGGGTTCCTGCTGCCATAGCGGCTCATGGATCAAACGCCGCTACGCAGCAACTCCGGAAAACTTCAAAGCAGAACTCATAGAAGGAATCGTTTACGTGGCGTCTCCGGTCAGAGCCTTTTATGGTAATCCTCATTCGCCGCGATTGGGACTCAGCCGCAGTGCAACAGACGGTGAGCGATTCTGTTGCGCTAGTCAGCGACGGCAGCTATGCCGAACGGACCTTGCTGGGTTTCGAATCGGGCGAAACTGTCGAGATCGATCAGGTCACGCTGGTTAACTCGGCTGGTCAGGCGGAGACCATTAGCTTTGCCGATGGCAACCTGATCAGCAGCCTAATTGGCTCAGCATCAGCTGAAAGTTTTGAAGCGCCTACCTTTACGCCCGATGGCGAGGGGCAGGTCGCGATCGCGCAAATCACTAGCCTGCCCGACAATGTCCTGAACAGCACGATCCAAAGCTTCCTGAATACAGATGCCGTTAGCCTGGATGCCACGCTGGTTCAGCTCGCGACCGAGCTGGCCGTTGCCCTCCAGTCCATCGAGATCGACGGCACTAGCCCCAGCGATATTGCGATCGCCATCGACCAGTTCAACGCCCTGATCGAAGCCGCGAGCGAATCAGATCAGCTAGACCAGCTGGGTAAAGGCGTTTACGGGGCCTATGCCGCGCTCACCTATATCGTCAACAGCATCACTGCCGCAGCGGGCGGGCCTGCCGAATAAACCCAAAGGTTTCATCAGGGATTGTGGATGCAGCAGCCGACCACCCGCTGTATGAGCCAGTGATACGGGTGTCACGGCAGAACAGGCCACCGTCGTCAGCGGTCAGCGGCAGGACGCTTTCCATTAACGAAGCCGGAACCTGTCCAGATGGATGCAATCATTAATTTTTGCGACAGATCCTGAATCGCCAACCCGCCCTTCGAGCTGCACTGACTATGCTAGATATAACAAACGAGTAGTGACTACATTCTAGGCAAACGGTATGGATGTTGTCTGTGAGTCAGGAGCTGGGAAAATGCTGTTCAACCGTGAGGGACAGCCTGTCCCCCAAGTCACCTTTCGGATGCTGTCAGAGACGGGTTGTTACGATCTTTCAACGGTAGATCTCTTTGATTTCAAAACCGTAGTCGTGTTTGCAGTTACGGGAGCCTTTACCTGTCCATACTCTCCTGTTCAATTGCTAGGATACAACGAGTACGCCGAGGTCTTTCGAGCCAACGGGGTCGATGACATTATCTGTATTTCGGTGAATGATCCGTTTTCGCTGGCGACTTGGGCTAAGGAAGAAAAGGCCGATCGGGTACGCTTCATTCCCGATGTAAATGGCGACTTTACCCGCGCCATGGGCATGATGGTGAACCTTTCTGACAAAGGGATGGGGCAGCGCTCTTGGCGCTATTCTATGCTAGTCAAGAACAGGATGATTGAAAAAATGTTCATTGAACGAGATGGTTTTGAGTCGATACCCGAAGTCTCTAATGCTGAGACGATGTTGTCCTATCTCAACCCGGCAGCCGAGAAACCCGAGCAGACGGCTGTGCTGATGCAAATGTGCCGAGCGATGCTCTCTGCTTAGGCAAACCGCTGGCCTCAAGATTTGCAGCGGGACATAGCAGGTCGAATCGAGACTGATCAGCGTTCAGGCTAAACGACTGACGTGTTCTATCAGGGCTCAACAATGGCGCTCACCGACGCAGGCCGACCTGCGAACGGCAACTCGAAAATTTTCGCTTTCAGGTCTTGCAACAGCGTTAACGGTTTCCGTTCTGTCAGGAGCCTACTTTCGCGCGACATATCAGTTTTCGCGCTGACATTAAGCATTGTAACCGAAATGCCGCTTTGACATTCCGAAACAGGGTGGGCTGGTGTAAGCTTAGCCTATCATCCTAAAAGAAGTCGTAATGAGTACGACTTAAATGCCATTACCCTTTTTCAGAAGGAAGGAAAATATGACGAGTAGCCAGATGAGATGTCCATTCCCGATCATGGGCGGGAAACTAATGGAAATGTGGCGGGCGATGCGCTCTTTTCTAGAAGCCAGCAGAATAGAAGCGAATAGCGCAGAAGTCTCAGGAAATAACAGCCCACAGGCCATGACCACCGACGCCAGGAGCAGCGCCAGCCAATGTCCGTTTATGGGGAGCCCCCAAAAGTTTACAGCCGGTGGCGGCACGTTAAATAGAGACTGGTGGCCGAATCAGCTGAACCTGAGAATCCTGCACCAGCACTCCCCCTCGTCCGACCCCATGGACAAGGCGTTCAACTACGCTGAGGCTTTCAAAAGTCTCGACTTTCCGGCCCTGAAGGCGGATATTTTCGAGCTCATGACCACTTCCCAAGACTGGTGGCCAGCCGACTATGGCCACTACGGGCCGCTTTTCATCCGCATGGCGTGGCATAGCGCTGGCACCTACCGCATCGGTGACGGTCGCGGCGGTGCAGGCTCGGGTAGCCAGCGGTTTGCGCCGCTCAACAGCTGGCCCGACAATGCTAACCTCGACAAGGCGCGGATGTTGCTTTGGCCCATCAAGCAGAAATACGGTGAGAAAATCTCCTGGGCCGACCTCATGGTCCTGGCTGGTACCTGTGCTCTAGAGTCGATGGGTTTCAAAACGCTCGGCTTTGCCGGTGGGCGCAGGGATGTTTGGGAGCCGGAGGAAGACATCTACTGGGGCGCTGAGGAAGTCTGGCTCGAGAACGAGCGATACACCGGCGATCGCGTTCTTCAGAATCCTCTCGCCGCCGTTCAGATGGGCCTGATTTACGTGAATCCGGAAGGGCCGGATGGCGAGCCCGATCCGGTTGGCTCTGGTCGCGACATTCGCGAAACCTTTGGGCGGATGGCGATGAATGATGAGGAGACGGTCGCGCTCACCGTTGGTGGACATACCTTTGGTAAATGCCACGGTGCGGGCGATGCGGCCCACGTCGGTCCTGAACCCGAGGGCGCGACCATTGTGGATCAGGGCCTCGGCTGGAAGAGTACGTTTAATACGGGTGTTGGCGTCGATGCCATCACCAGCGGTATTGAAGGAGCCTGGACACCCACACCCACAAAGTGGGACCACAGCTATCTCGAAACCCTGTTCAAATATGACTGGGAGCTGAAGAAGAGCCCCGCTGGCGCATGGCAGTGGAAACCTAAGGATGGCGCTGGCGCAGACACGGTACCGGACGCGCACGATCCGTCAAAGCGGCACGCCCCGATGATGACCACGGCGGACATGGCGATGAAGAAGGACCCGGTCTACGAGCCCATTTCGCGGCGCTACCGTGAGAACCCCGATCAGCTCGACGAGGCTTTTGCCAAGGCCTGGTTCAAGCTGACGCATCGCGACATGGGTCCGAAATTTCGCTATCTCGGCCCCGAGGTTCCAGAAGAAGAGTTCCTATGGCAAGATCCCATCCCTGTAGTCGAGCATGAGTTGATTGACGAGCAAGACATTGCTGCGCTCAAGGCCAAAATTCTCGCTGCGGGGCTGTCTGTATCTCAACTCGTTTCAACTGCTTGGGCCTCGGCGGTGACCTACCGGGGTTCTGATATGCGCGGTGGGGCAAACGGAGCCCGCATTCGTCTGGCGCCGCAGAAGGATTGGCAGGTTAATCAGCCGGAGCAGCTAGCCACTGTGCTACAAACCCTGGAGGGAATCCAAAAAGAGTTCAACGACTCGCAGTCTGGTGGAAAGCAGGTTTCACTCGCTGACCTAATCGTGCTGGGGGGCTGTGCAGGCGTTGAGCAAGCCGCGAAGAACGCCGGCCATGAGGTGACCGTTCCCTTCACGCCGGGACGGGCAGATGCGTCGCAGGAGCAAACAGATGTCGAGTCTTTCGCCGTACTCGAACCCACCGCGGACGGCTTCCGTAACTACCTCAGAGGGGAACATACCCTATCTGCGGAAGAAATGCTGGTCGATCGGTCGCAGCTGCTGACGCTATCCGCACCTGAGATGACGGTTCTCGTGGGCGGCCTGCGCGTTCTCGGCGCGAACGTCGGAGACGCTAAGCACGGGGTCTTTACCGAGCGGCCAGAGACGCTCACCCATGACTTTTTCGCGAACCTGCTCGACCTTGGCACGACCTGGAAGGCAACCTCGGACGCTGACGAGCTGTTTGAGGGCCGCGATCGCGCAACGGGCGAACTCAAATGGACGGGTACCCGGGTCGACCTGATCTTCGGATCGAACTCGCAGCTGCGCGCGATCGCGGAAGTTTATGGATGTAGGGACTCACAGCCGAAGTTTGTGCAGGACTTTGTAGCGGCGTGGGACAAGGTGATGAACCTTGACCGCTTCGATTTGAACGCCTAACAGCTTCCTACGGATAGACCTGAGAGGGCTTTGTCAGCAGCCCACCGGCGAGCAATAGCCCTCTCAGGTTTCTCAGAAACCCCTCAAGCTACGCACCCAACCAGCCAAAAACCTGATTTGCCGTCAGCCTGAGTGCAATTTCGGGCAAAAAGGGCTATCTACCTGCTCGATTGCTGCCACTAATCGCTTCTGTAGACGACTATGATGCAGAGCTGGCATAGGCTTTTGCAAAGGCTGGCCATGAATCAGCTCCCAGGCAGGCGATTCCTCGATGTTAGGTAAACGCAAAAATGCTTGTAGCGTGAGCGGGCGAGTCAGTAAAGCCATTTCTTGAGAGAAAACCAATCCACTACCCTATCTTAATCAACTAGAACCTCTGAGCTCACCTCATAGGGCACCAGTGCTTCCGGATTGGGCTCGCGATCGCGCCCTCAGGCCAGGATCTAGGCCGGGCTCAGTTTTTCAGAACTATCCGCAGAAGCATCGGTACCTTCTGCCAGCGCCTTTAGACGCTTGATCCGATCTTCGGTTGGCGGATGGGTCATAAATAGCTTCATCAAGCCTTCCTTGGAGAGCGGATTCACGATGAACAGCGCAGCAAAGGCAGGATTGCCGTGAATCGGATTTTTTTGACCGGTCGCCTCCAGGGTTTCGAGGGCACGCACCAGCGCTAGCGGATTCTCGGTAATCTCGGCGGCTCCCGCATCGGCGGCATATTCTCGGGTTCGAGAAATCGCCATGCGCAGCAGTCCGGCACTGAAGGGACCAATCACTAACAAAAATAAAATTGCGAGGGGATTATTGCCTCGCCGCCCCACCCGCGCTACGGGAAAGTACAGTGCGCCCAGGGTGAGAATGCGGCCCAGATAGGTCAGCGACCCGGCTAGGGTGCCGGCCACCGCCTGGGTGAGGGTGTCGCGATTGCGCACGTGGGTTAGCTCATGGGCAATTACAGCGTCGAGTTCGTCGGCGGGCAAAAGCTCGATGATGCCTTCGGTCAGCGCGATCGCGGCATGGTTGGGGTCGCGCCCGGTGGCAAAGGCGTTGGGCGACTCTGAGGGCACAATGTAGAGTGCGGGATTGGGAACGCCAGCGCGATCGCTCAGTTGCTCAATTCGCTCATACAGCTCGGGAGCCTGCTCGCGCGGCGTCGGCTTGGCCTTGAAGGCAGACAGCGCCGCCCGGTCGGAATAATACCAAGACCCAAAGCTGCTCAGGGCCGCAAAGCCCAGCCCGTAGTACAGGCCCTGCTCATTGCCCACCAGCAGATAGCCCGCCAGTACGATCAGGCCGCTGAGTAATGCCAGCAGCAGCAGGGTTTTCAACTGATTCATCCCAGCCATAAAAAACCTCCGGAGTTTAGGGTGTTGCTCATTTCAGTTTACATAGCAACTGAACCTGCTATTGGCATCGTGGATTTGCCTGGTGGATTTTCCAGTGAGACCACACGACAGTTGCTCGGCCTTTGATTGCTCAGTTTTGAACAAGGCGCAATCATGCCGCATCAAAGCTAAGTGAATTTACTGATATTTTGAAAATATGTACGAGATATTTTTTGCCAATATGAGAAGTCAGTGAAAAATGCAGTTTACCCACTGACCTTTCAAAATCCTGAGCTTACTATCGAAACAGTAAATCTACTGCTTTGTATAGGATGTTCATCATGAAAAGCCTCAAATACGCTTTGCCAATCCTGTTAGCTACCCTGGGAAATGCGGTACTACCCACCGCTGCTCAAGCCTTTAGCTTCACACCGCTGACTAGTTTCACTGATTCTGATTTTCAAAACGAAGTGAGCTCAGGAGCATTTACTGAGCTATTCGTGACCGAAAGCCGCATTGGGAATAACGCCAATAATGGCGATCGCGAGTTGGGCATCAACACCGCGACTGGCGCACCTGTTGCCCAGGGTCAATACAAATGGCTGAGCGGCACAGCCAGCGACTTTTTGCTCCAGTACGACGGTAGCAAGGTTACCTACTCCGTTGACGGCATAGCGCTGAGCAGCATGGCCTTTACTGGCGACGTCAGCAAAATTTTCATCCGTACTCGCGGGTCTGGAGGTAATAAACCCCTGGGATCAGTTGCCCTCACCAATCTGTTTTTCAATGGGCAAGCCTACACACCGGGACTGACTTCTAACGGCACCAATAGCGGGGCAGATGTAGACTATTTGGCTATCACAGACATTACTTCGCCCTTCACTCTGACCGGAAAATCGACCTTTACTTTTGGTAATGCTACGCCTAGTGGCAGCCAGCTGGCCTATCAATTTAAGGTCGGTACTACTCCCAGTGAAGCGGTGCCCGAACCCGCAACTATTTTAGGCTTAGCGATGGTTTTTGGCCTTGGCACTGGCCTCAAGCGTAAGCTAGCAGCTTAACGGTAGGAGCGATAGCTCAGCTGAATCAGCTGAGCTATCGCTCTTGAACAGATTATCGGACGGTAATTGATACCTAGGTAGTACCCTATTTCAGTCATGATGCTAGGCGCTGCCACTCATAGCTCGGATAATTATTGTTCTAGCTCTCCATCAGCTTCTAAAACTCCCTCATAAAGATCTCGTAGGCTGATCTCAGCTGGCAATGATGACAGGCTGATCCGATCGTCTAAACCGCTGTATTCTGTGAATAACCACTGATTGTTGGACTGCTTCACGAACTGCTCTATGTGAAGTCGATATGGGTCGATTAACAGATATTCCTGAAAGGTAGGAATTGTCCGATACGCCTCAAATTTGTCACCCCGGTCATAGGCCCGGGTCGAGTCTGACAGAACTTCTGCAATCAGCACCGGATTGGTAACTGTATCTTTACGGCCTGGTTTAAGCTCTACCGGATTTGCGATCGCCATCACATCTGGATAGGTATAGCGATCCACCGCAGGAATCCAGAGGCGCTGGTCGGTGATGAAAATGCTGTAGGGCTTACCCCGCAAGCCAAACCACAGCAATGCATTCAATGCGCTCGTAATGCGATTGTGTTCAGGCGTGCCGCCAGTCATGGGGACGATGGCTCCATTTCGATATTCGCTGCGAAGGTCTGACTCGACCTCTAAAGCCAGATATTCTTCAGCGGTATAGATTTCAGTCGGGGAGGATGCGATCGCCATGGCTTCCGGAGTTTCTCAATCAGCTACTTCAATTCTGCCTTAGTTTCAGGGTCAATACCCTGGCGCTCTCAAGGCAGTCTAAACTTTTTGCTCGGTAACCAGGGTGAGGCTGCTCCAGGCTCCGCTGGCGTCATAGCGGCGGATCAGGCGCTGGCGGCGGCCCGGCTCTAGTCGCCAACCGGCTTCTAGGAAGAGCGGCTGGCGGGGTTGGATCTGGGTTGGGCAGGTGGAGGATGCGCCATAGGAGAGCAGTAGCACCTGAATCGGTTGAGAGCCGACTTCGAAGCGGATGCGGTTGCCCTCTACCTGGCCGACTGAGCGGATGGGAGCGCCTGAATCAAATTCGAGGGTTTGCTGAATTTCGCGATCGCTCACCCGCTCAATCGTCAGCATCGTCGCCTGACTGCTATCAGGACTCAGGTCAGGATAGACCGTCACCGCTTCGCCCTGCCAGGTGCCCAGCAGCTCCTCCAGCTGAAGCGGCGGAATCTCTGGCGGGTCAGTGCCCTTGAGGACTTCGCGGATCAGGGTAATGGACTGGAGCTGCTGGCCTTTTTCGAAGAGCTGCACCAGGCGCAAACGGCGATCTCGGTCGATCAGTCCCAGCTCAGCCCCAAATTCAGAAAAGGGCGACCACTGCATCGAGCCATAGGAAAAGGCCCCATTTTCACAAAACAGGGTGGCACGGCTAACGCTGCGATAGTCCAGCGTCTGCTCCTGCACCGGCTGAGCGGCAGGCCAGCGGCAGACGATTTGCCGCATCGCCTGGTTGTCGTCATAGGGCTCCAGCAGCACTTCGCTGGGCGTGTCGGTCAGCACCTGACCCTGGGGCGACAGTCGAGTAAAGGACCCCTGCCAGGTGCCGGTATTTTTCAGCAGACGCTGCCACTGAGACGTCATGGGAGATTAAACGTTTGCCTCTTCCTTGACCAGCTGATTCCAGCCCAGCCCTTTCAGATTCTCATTGCGGCGCAGCGGACGAGTCACCAGCTCCAAAATGTCGCGGGTATTGCCGAAGCCGTGGATTTGGGCGAAGGTAAACTCCACCGACCACTTGGTGGTAATGCCGCGCGCCTCCAGCGGGTTAGCATGGGCCATGCCGGTGATGACTAGGTCCGGCTGGAGTTCCATAATCTGCTTAATCTGGTTGTAGTTGTCCGGCTTCTCCACAATCTTGGGAGCCGGGACGCCCATCTCAGCGCAGGTTTGGGCCAGCAGGTTGAGCTCCGCCGCCTGATAGCGCTTATCCATATAGGGGATGCCGATTTCGTGAACGGTCATGCCGCAGCGCACCAGGAAGCGGGCCATGGAGATTTCCAACAGGTTATCGCCCATCAGGTAGACCGACTTGCCGCGAATCAGCTTGACATAGTCTTCCACCGACTCCCAAATTTTAGCCTCGCGCTCTTCCAGCCCCTGGGGCTCAATCCCAAATACCGAGCAGATTTTCTCAATCCAAGCCCGAGTACCGTCGGGGCCAATCGGGAAGGGCGCGCCGATCAGCTTGCACTTGCGGCGGCGCATCAGCGTGGAGGCGGTGCGTGAGAGGAAGGGGTTGATGCCGCAGACGTAGTTGCCTTCCGCAATCACCGGTAGCTCGGTATAGCGCTTGGCAGGCAGCCAGCCCGAAACCTGGATGCCCTGCTTTTTCAGCTCTAGAGACAGCTGGGTCACCACCGGGTCGGGGATAGAGCCGAACAGCACCAGCGGCGGATGGTCTACATAGTCAGACTGCTCGGCGGCCACGTCTTCTTTTTTGCGACCGAAGTTGAGCAGCTTGGTAATCCCGCCCCGCTCTTCTTTCTCAGATTCCAGCTGGGGAGCTTCGCTGGGGCAGCGGTGGGCCATCGCCGCCAGCACCGTGTCTTCGCCCTGGGTAAAGGCATAGTCCAGACCGTTCGCCCGGGCGACGACGATGGGGATGCCAATCTCGGCTTCCAGGCGCGGGGCCAGCCCTTCCAGGTCCATTTTGATGATTTCGGTGGTGCAGGTGCCGATCCAGACGATTACGCTGGGGTTGCGATCGCGCTTAATCTGCAAGCACAGCCGCTTCAGCTCCTCATAGTCGTTGAGCTGGGCAGAAATATCGCCCTCCTCCAGCTCGGCCATGGCATAGCGAGGCTCGGCGAAGATCATCACGCCCATGGCGTTCTGCAAGAAATAGCCGCAGGTCTTCGTGCCAATGACCAGAAAGAAGCTGTCTTCAATCTTTTGATACAGCCAGGCGACACAGCTAATCGGGCAAAAGGTATGGTAGTTGCCGGTGTCGCAGTCAAACTCCAGGGCCTGAGGTTGAGTATTGGCAAGGGTCATAGCAATCGAGTTCCTTATGTTATGGTCTGGTCGGATCAGCCGTCGGTCAGGAGCGGCATATCATCCTCGCTTGAGGCATCAATCGTTTGTTTTACGCTGCCGTTGTCTAATACCATTTCGGGATCGAAGTTGAGGCCGAGCACCTCAACTAGGGCATCTTCATCGGAATTGAGCTGGTAGAACGGCGTCATCAGGTTAGATAGCTTGGGCTCTAGGGCATTGACGACCCCCAAAATCAGAAACGAAGAAGGCCGCCGTCCGCCCTCCGGGGTTCTGACTGAGGTGCCGCGCATTTGTACCTCTAGCCAGTTCCGGTTGGCGCGAACGTAGTCCAGCCATTTGTCTCTAATAACGGAAGTGAAGTTTTCAAAGAAAGCCACGGTTTCAACCCGGTAAGACTGCTACAGAAAAGATATACCTAAAGTGCGTACACCCTAACCTCGCAGCAATCTATCACTCTAATCCCGTTCTGACCAGGTTTATGTGGGCCTAATCCCATGGCGCATCAAAGCTCCGTCGGCTCGCCGGTCTAAACCATCATCAGCTCTTCGACCTGAGCCTGGGCCGGGGCATCCTCAGGCGGATTCAGGTAGAAGTCAGACAGCAGCGAGAACAGGTCGCGGTCAGCCGCATCCTTGGGCACGACGCCTTCGGGGTTGGCCAGCACCTGGTCAGCAATATTCAGGTAGTACTGACAAACCGGCTCTAGGGAGGGATCGGTCTCGGCCATCTCAAAGATGGTCTTGCCCTTCACCCGCGACACCCGAATGTCTTCAATCAGCGGCAGAATTTCCAGCACCGGCATGGGCACCGCTTCAATATATTTGTCGATCAGGTCGCGCTTGGTGGTGCGGTTGCCGATTAGGCCAGCCAGCCGCAGCGTATGGGTGCGGGCCTTTTCGCGCACCGAGGCGGCAATCCGATTGGCGGCAAACAGGGCGTCAAAGCCGTTGTCGGTGACGATCATGCAGTAGTCAGAATAGTTCAGCGGGGCCGCAAAGCCGCCGCAGACCACGTCGCCCAGCACGTCAAAGAGGATGACGTCATATTCGTCAAAGGCGTTGAGCTCCTTCAGCAGCTTCACCGTTTCGCCGACCACATAGCCGCCGCAGCCCGCGCCCGCCGGGGGGCCGCCCGCTTCTACACAGTCCACGCCGCCGTAGCCCTTATAGATCACATCCTCGGGCCAGACGTCCTCGTAGTGGTAGTCCTTCTCTTGCAGCGTGTCGATGATGGTCGGGATCAGAAACCCGGTCAGGGTAAAGGTGCTGTCGTGCTTCGGGTCGCATCCAATCTGGAGGACTTTCTTACCCCGCTTGGCCAGCGCTACCGAAATATTGCAGCTCGTGGTGGATTTGCCGATACCGCCTTTTCCATAAACAGAGAGTTTCACAAGCAGTTTCCTCAGATACTGGACTTCTTTAATCTTTTGACTGGGCTTTGGATTGGGTTTTTCTTCGCTGCTAAGCATTATCGTCAAACCCCCGGGCATACGGAAGGGGGGTCTTAATCAAACGCAATAGAAAAAGACTGCCTGAAGCTTCAAATTTGCCTGGATTGAACCCATCCCGCTCTAAAGCTGGCAGAATCCAGAAAATCGCCTCAGGTCAAGTTTGTCTAATCCTTATCTATAAAAAGCGGTACAAAAGACAAAGACTTGACTCCATCCAAACTCGGCGACATCAAAGCCCCCAATCCTTAGCCATATGGCCAAACGCGGCTTTGACTGCCCCCGATGCCTGACGGTGCCGCTGCCTCAAGGAGCGGCCTGAGGGGTTTGCTCACTTTTTTATTACGTTTAGTTACTCTCAGCCCAGCAGCAACATAAACTTTACAATCGCCGCTGCTGGCGCGAAGCCGCCGCTATTCGGGCTAGCCCCGGGGCTGATTCACGACGTTGATCGGCTCGCCGCTGAGGCAGGCTTCCAGGTTGGCAATCAGCTCTTTGCCCAGTCGGTCGGTGGTTTCAGCCGTGTTGTAGGCAATGTGGGGCGTCGCGATCGCGTTTTCCAATTCCAGAAAGGCTTCAATCTGCGGTGGCGCACCGGTGGCGGGCTCACTGGCAAACACGTCCAGCGCGGCCCCGGCAATCTGGCCCTGCTGAAGCGCGTCCAATAGGGCGGCCTGGTCAACGATGTCTCCCCGCGCCGTATTAATCAGATAGGCATGGGTCTGCATTAATCCAATGCGGCGGGCGTCTAGCAGCTGACGGGTCTGCTCGTTCAGCGGCAGGTGCAGGCTGAGGATATCGGCGCTGGCGATCAGCCGGTCGAGTTCGGCGGCGGGCGTGCGAGAGTCGGTCCAATCCACCGTCATGCCAAAGGCTTTGGCGAGCTGGGCGACCTGCTGACCGATGTGACCATGCCCTAGCAGCACCAGTCGCCTGCCCCGCAGTTCCAGGCCGCAGTGGGCGCGCGGATTCCATTTGCCCTGCGCGATCGCGTTCTGGGCCGCCCCAATCTGCCGGGTCACCGCCAGCATTAGGCCAATCGTATATTCCGCCACCGCCCGCGAATTGTGGGTCGGGCAGTTGATCACCGGAATCCCTCGCGCGTTGGCAGCGGCCAGGTCGATCTGGTCGTAGCCCACCGCAGCCACGATGATGTATTTCAACTGCGGACTTTGCTCAATGACGGCCTGAGTGATATCGACCCAGCCGACCGCGATCGCGTCTGCATCTGCAATCCGCTCAATCACGACCTGCTCCGAGTCGGGAATGTCATCATAAATTTCAGCCCCCATCGCCTCTAGCTGCTGCCGGTCAGACTCCAGCAGGTCAAAGGAATCGGGAATGACAATCTTCATGCTAGGTGGGGGAGCAATGCGCTACGAGAATTTACCCCGAGTGTAATCCCTAACCCTTTAACTGGAGTGTTCTTGTCTGTTTTGACGTTGAAAGATAGATGGCGTTTTTGCAGCCATCTGAGCAGCAAACGCTTTGCTCTCGCGGATTTGCTGCCGAATCTCTTCCATATGGTCGTAGTAATAGGCCAGCGCCGCGTGAACATCTGCCAATGTAATGCTGGGATGCTGATATACAATTTCGTCAGAGGTCATGCCCTGATGCTTGTACCAGATGACGACATCTTGAACTCGAATACGATGACCGGCAATCCGTGGTTTACCGCCACAGGTGCCGGGAGTAATTTCAATATGCTCTGAGATAACGGCAGTCATCAGCTCGCTCTAGCTCCCTAGCTCCGAATTCTTCTATTATGAGTCACTCTGCTCTTCGCAGCAGGGCAGTCATCCTTCCGTCACGATAGTCATGTGACTATTGGGGAAGAACGTCGTCTAAACGCAGCTGTAAGTTGGGTAGCAAAGGGGATGAAACTACGTCCCCTAATCTATACTGCTGCTGACGATACTCATCTCCGCTCAGCTGACAGACGGTAAAGGTAGGCTGTTTGGGTTTGCCGATAAAGTCCATGCCGCCCCGTCCGCGAAAATCGACGCTCCAATATTCAGGAATGCCGAGCAGGGCATATTCTTCAGCCTTGCGGGTGTAGTCATTTTCCCAGCCATTGCCGACCACTTCTACGACTAGCTTGATTGATTTTGCCCGGATAATCACGGCTTCCTGGTCCCACAGGGGCTCATTAGCCAGCATCGTTTCGTCCAAAACGATGACGTCAGGGCGGCGAGCGGTGGCGATACCCGCAAAAGGTTTCAGCAGACAGCTCCGGGGAATGAACCAGCGGCGCTGGGCGTTGTTAATGGCAATGCCAACATAGCCAGCTAGCTGACCGCTGACCATTTCGTGAGGGCCGGTAGGTTCCGTGTCGATCAGCTCTCCGTCGGCCAGCTCGTAGCGAAAGTCGTTCCTGTATTGGGCCACAAAATCTTCAAAGGTAAGGGCCTTTGTAGGGATGGAAGGCATAGGACTAGCCCTGAGATAGGCGCTTACAGCTTAGCAGCCAAAATCTGCGCGGCGGTGAGACTGAGATTGGGGAAGGTCGGCGACTGAAGCCGCTGATCGCCTTGAAATTCAGCCAAATCGTAGAACTGGTGATCCAGGTTGCAGAGGGTTATTTTTGCCGCCTGGGGGTCTACGATCCAGTATTCGGGTACTTCCAAAAGGCCATATTCGGAGCGTTTGGAGCGGTAGTCGTCGGTTTTAGTCGAGGGGCTGACGACTTCGACAATTAGCAGCGGTGGCGGTTCGTTGAAGTTAATCACCGCTTCCCGGTCAGCCATAGCTTCCCACTGGGCCGATGGCAGGACGACTACGTCTGGAATCCGGGAGGTATCCCAGCGTCGCCCCCGGGGCGATCTCACCCCAACCATCATCGCCTTCGCCGTCCACGAAAGCTGCTGGCGCTTGATTTCCTCCCGAAATTGATCGTTCAAAAACTCGATGACGGCTCCATGCTGACCCGTCCCCAGGCTCATAGGCACGAGTTCTCCATCGACCAGTTCGTAACGGGTATCGCTGCCGTCGTCATAGCTCAGGTATGCTTCAAAAGTCAGTTTTTGAACGGCGGTCGTCATCGTAGTCTACTCGGCTGGCATACTGACTCTATTATCGAGCAATCGCAGCTGATCTGCCCTTAGCCTGGGTCAGATTTTGGGATTTGCTGAATTTGCGCTAGCAGCGATCGCGGCGGCTGCCAGCGATATTGAGCCAGGCTGAGCTTCCCCAGTTCAAAGACAATTCCTTCTGACTCCAGCAGCAGCTGTTGCAGGTCGTCGCTGCCGTCTCTGAAGGCAGAGCGAGAGACCTCTCCTTTAGCATTGATCACGCGGTGCCAGGGAATCTCCTGCTCAGGAGCGCCCCGGTAGAGGGCGTAGCCGACAACTCGGGGTTTGCCAAAGAGTCCGGCGAGCTCTGCAACCTGGCCGTAGGTGGCGACTTTGCCATGGGGAATCTGCCGAACAATGTCGTAAATGCGGGGATAGCAGGACATGGGGACTAGGCTGACACGGGCAGATCGCAGCTGATTTCTGACTCCTGGAAGCAGTGGGGGCAGTGCAGCATGATCAGCGATCGCGCCTCAACCAACACGCCCTGTTTTTTTTCATAGGTTCGACCGCTGTCAACAAAGCCCGTTGGCGACTGAGTGTCTAGCAGCACCTGCCACTGCTGCCGGTCGATGGCAGGCGGGATGACAAAAATACAGGGTTCTGGGGAAGCGTTGAACAGCAGGAGAAAGCTATCGTCTACGATTCGGTTGCCCTTGCTGTCGGGACTGATCAGTTCTTCACCGTTTAAGAAAATGCCGATCGACTTAAGCTCTCCGTTCTGCCATTCTTCACCATCGATGGGCGTCCCATCTGGGCTAAACCAGCCAATATCGACCACACCAGAACCATGAATCTCGCGACCGAGAAACCACTCGCGGCGGCAGAAGACCGGATGCTGCTGACGAAACTGCATCAGCTGCCGAGTAAACTTGAACAGGTCGGAATTCTGTTGCTGACAGCGCCAGTCAAACCAGGACAGCTCGTTGTCCTGACAGTAGGTGTTGTTGTTCCCCAATGTCGTCCGGCCATGCTCATCGCCGCCCAGCAGCATCGGCACGCCCTGAGATAGCAGCAGCGTTGCGAGCAAGTTGCGCCGCTGTCGCGCCCTCAGCGCCAGAATCTCGTGGTCGTCTGTTTCGCCTTCGGCACCGCAGTTCCAGGAGCGGTTGTAGCTTTCGCCATCGCGGTTGTCTTCGCCGTTTGCCTCATTGTGCTTTTCGTTATAGCTGACCAGATCGTTAATCGTAAATCCGTCATGGGCCGTAATGAAGTTGACGCTGGCGTGGGGCAGGCGACCATCGTCCTGATACAGGTCGGAGCTGCCGGTAAAGCGAAAGGCAAACTCGCCCAGGCCGCATTGTTCACCGCGCCAGAAGTCGCGCATCGTATCGCGGTATTTGCCATTCCACTCCGACCACAGCAGCGGAAAATTTCCCACCTGGTAGCCGCCTTCGCCCAGATCCCAGGGCTCGGCAATCAGCTTGGTGGTAGACAGCACCGGATCCTGATGAATAATGTCGAAAAAGCTGGAGAGTCGATTCACCTCATACAGCTCCCGGGCCAGGGCCGAGGCCAGGTCAAAGCGAAAGCCATCGACATGCATCTCCAGCACCCAGTAGCGCAGGCTGTCCATAATCAGCTTTAGCACCTGCGGATGGCGCACGTTGAGCGAGTTGCCGCAGCCGGTAAAGTCCATGTCGTAGCGCGGATCGCTCTCGACTAGCCGGTAGTAGGCCGCATTGTCGATGCCGCGAAAAGACAGCATCGGCCCCAGGTGGCTGCCTTCGCCGGTGTGGTTGTAGACCACGTCGAGGATGACCTCGATTCCGGCGGCGTGGAGGGCTTTGACCATCGATTTGAATTCGTTGACCTGCTCGCCACCATGACCCGCGGCGCTGTAGCTGGCGTGAGGGGCAAAGAAGCCGAGCGAGTCGTAGCCCCAATAGTTATGCAGTCCGGCGGCGACCAGGTGACCCGGCACTACGTTGAAATGATGTACCGGTAGCAGCTCAACGGCAGTTACGCCAAGATTTTTTAGATAGTCAACCGCTGCCGGATGGCCCAGCCCAGCATAGGTGCCTCGCAGCTCCGGGGGAATGTCGGGATGCTGCTGGGTGAACCCCTTCACGTGCATCTCATAGATGATCGTGCGATGCCAGGGCGTATCGGGATACTGGTCGCCCTGCCAGTCAAACTGTGAATCGACGACGACGCACTTGGGAATGGCTTGGGCGCTGTCAAGATCGGAAAATTCTAGGTCTCTATCGCTTTCGCTGAAGTGATCGATAGGGTAGGCAAAGATTTCAGGACCAAACCTGAGGTCGCCCGCGATCGCGCGCGCATAGGGATCGATCAGCAGCTTATGGGGGTTGAACTTATGCCCCATTTCCGGCTTGTAGGGACCGTCCACCCGAAAGCCGTAGCGCTGCCCAGGGCCGATACCTGGCAGGTAGCCATGCCAGACATAGTTCGTGACTTTCGGCAGCGGTATTCGGGTTTCCTGGTCCCTATCGTCAAACAGGCACAGCTCAACGCCGGTGGCATTTTCAGAAAATAGGGCGAAGTTCGTGCCCTGCCCGTCCCATGTTGCTCCCAGCGGATGTGCCCGCCCTGGCCAAATTTCCCAATCCATAGATCTCGCGGCGATGCTCTAGATGCGCCTTTAATTGGATTCGATGTTAGCTCGATAAATCCAGCAGATATATCTGAGAGCGAACTTGAAAAATTCATCTTATCAAGCTATGCCTATTCCAGAGACAGGAAAGGATAGGTTTCTCAACCCTGTGGCAGCTTTCCCCGCTAAGCAGCGATTTACCGGCAGGCGATGTAGTCCTGCTAGGACAACGATGGGCAATCCCTATTCTTGTGACATAGATCACTATGGGAGGCCAGCAACCATCACAGGTGTTCTATCCCTGCCCCAATACCATAAGAGGCACAGCGTTGACTTCCTCCTATGATGCCAAAAGCTTGTAGCAAGCCTCTGAAGCCAAATCCGTTCACGTCCCATCGCGATCCCCAAACGGGTCAGTGGTACGTGGTCAAGTCAGATAGTCAATACAATAATCGGCCCAGCAGCGCAGCCAGGCAAATGCTTCTGTCATAGTGGCTTATAGCCCTGTGAACTAGCCGAGCCCAAGCATGCGTTCCCTGTACCCACCGATTGAGCCGTACCGACAGTCTACCCTGACCGTTTCAGACCGACACCGGCTGTACTTTGAGGAAGCAGGTAATCCCCAAGGCAAGCCGGTTGTCTTTTTGCACGGCGGTCCGGGGGGCGGACTGATCGCCACCTATCGTCAATTTTTTGATCCCCAGCGCTGGCGGATCGTGCTGTTTGACCAGCGCGGCTGCGGTCAGAGTACGCCCCATGCAGAGCTGGCCGAGAATACGACCTGGGATCTGGTCGCCGATATTGAGCGGCTGCGATCGCACCTCGACATTCCTCAGTGGACGGTCTTCGGCGGCAGCTGGGGCAGTACCTTAGCTCTGGCCTATAGCCAAACCCACCCCGAGCGCTGTAGCGGCCTGATCCTGCGCGGTATTTTCATGCTGCGCCGTAAAGAAATTCGCTGGTTTTATCAAGCAGGCGCTAGCGCTATCTTTCCTGACGCTTGGGAAGAATATCTGAGCCCAATTCCTACAGAAGAGCGCGATGACCTGGTCGCGGCCTACTATCGGCGGCTGACCAGTCCTGACCCTGCGGTGCGACAGGCGGCGGCCCGGGCCTGGTCGGTTTGGGAGGCCAGCACCAGCAAACTGACGCCCGACCCGGGGCTGGTGCAGCGCTTCAGCGGCGATCGCTTTGCCGAAGCCTTCGCCCGGATTGAATGCCACTATTTTATCAACGGTGGCTTTTTGACCCAGGACGACCAGCTGCTGGAAAACGTAGACCGGATTCGGACGATCCCTGCTGTAATCGTCCAGGGCCGCTACGACGTAGTTTGCCCCATGGTTTCAGCCTGGGAACTGCACCGGGCCTGGCCAGAAGCCAAACTCGTGATTGTGCCGAATGCCGGTCACGCCGCCACCGAACCCGGCATTGCCAGTGCCCTGGTTGAAGCCACCGACGCCTTTGCCTGCTGAGCGCTAGACCAGGCAGTAAAATCAAAGCGTGCGACTCCGCGCTTGAATAAGCCCATGCGACGAGCGGCCTCTACCCTGGAGCTGGCCGGACTGGGCGGAAATGGCTGGGATCGCAGCATACTCCCTGGCTACGGCCGCCGTCATCATCGACCTGAGCCCTGGCCCCAACTGTGGGGTTATCCCACCTGCTGAGCCAGAATCAGTACGTTAGGATAAGCATAAATTGGAGATTAAACTATGGCAGCTAAGATCAGTAAAACCGACGCCGAATGGAAGGCTCAGCTCACGCCTGAGCAATATGAGGTCGCTCGCAAAAAGGGTACTGAGAGACCCTACAGCAGCCCGCTGCACGATAACAAAGAAGAAGGCATTTACAACTGCGTCTGCTGCGGCTCGGAGCTGTTTTCTTCGGCAACCAAGTTTGATTCAGGAACCGGCTGGCCTAGCTTTTGGGCGCCTAGCAAGCCGGAAAATATTGATACCCGTCGGGACTTGAGCATGTTTATGCTCCGGACTGAGGTTGTCTGCGCGATATGCGATGCCCACCTCGGCCACGTGTTCAACGATGGCCCCCAGCCCACCGGACAGCGGTACTGCCTGAATGGTGTGGCGCTCGCTTTTGAGCCCGCCAATGTCGCCGCGCCAAAAGGTTAGGCGGCGGTGCTAGCGGTTCAGGTTCGAGGGGAGGGATTGCCGATTCTCTGTCTGCACGGGCATCCCGGCGACAGCCGCAGTATGAGCGTGTTTACCGATCCGCTCTCGCAGCAGTTCCAGACGCTCACCCCCGACCTGCGGGGCTATGGCCGCAGCCGCGCCAGCGCCGATTTCCAAATGCAGGACCACCTGGATGACCTCGAAGCGGTACTCGACCGTTTCGAGGTTTCTCAATGTCTGGTGCTGGGCTGGTCGCTGGGCGGCATCCTCGCGCTGGAACTAGCGCTCCGGCTACCCCAGCGGGTCTGCGGACTGATCCTGGTAGCGACGGCAGCCCGGCCCCATAGCGCCCATCCGCCGCTGTCCTGGCAAGACAACCTGATGACCGGACTGGCCTCGGCAGCTAACCTAATTAGCCCGGGCAACGCCTGGGCGCGGGATTGGGGGCAACAGTCGCTCTTTCGCTACCTAATCCGGCAGCATACGCCTGCCGCCTATCGCTATTTGGCTTACCAAGGGGCGCCTGCCTATTTGAGGACCTCAGGCTATGCGACTCGGGCCTTAAATCAAGCCATTCGCCAAGGCTATAGCCGGTTGGACGATCTGAAGCAGCTGGAGATTCCCTGCCTGATGCTCTGCGCTGAGGGCGACTGTCATATTACGCTGGCTTCAAGCTTGGAGACCGCGGCAGCGCTGCCTAACTGCACAACCATCCGCTATCCCGACGTTGCTCACCTCTTTCCCTGGGAGATTCCCCAGCAGGTTCAGCAAGATATTGCGAACTGGCTAGCGGTACGGTCTGATCAATGGCCGTCAGCCGCTAGGAGAAATGGAGATTAGCTGCGCGCTGAACCGTCAGCTATCGGTTGCTCCAGGCCGGGGAAAGATTGCTCGTCGAGCCCGCTAGCTCAATCGTAAGCTGATCGGGCTGCTTACAGTGGAGCACAGCCGTGAGGATTTCCTGAGTCCCTTCAGCTTCTAGATCTTCGATGTAGCCGGGCTTAGCCTGCATCGCTTCAGCCTCGGTCTCAAAGGGGCCAAAGTAATAGATGCAGTCGGGACTGACGGTGGTGAGTTTGACCCACCAATCTTTAGAGGAAAAACCCAGCAGCCCAAGCAAGCTGTCCAAAATACTATTCATACGAGTAAAAAAATCTCAGTATTCTACAGAAATGAAATTATCAAAGAAAGATGAGAGAAATGGAAACTCTTCCATCTCTTTTTAGACTCCTCACAGTTCTTCGCCCCCATCGCCTGTTTCTGGGCCTGTTTCTGGGCCTGTTTCTGGGCCTGTTTCTGGGCCTGTTTCTGGGCCTGTTTCTGGGCCTGTTTCTGGGCCTGTTTCTGGGCCAGTCGGTTGAGGGCTAATGGATAGAGGAGGCGGCTGATCCACCCACTCTTGACGATAGATCTCGTACAGCGCCATGCCTGTAGCAACGGATGCATTTAAGCTCGGAGTTTTACCCTTAAGCGGAATTGCTACCAAACTATCACATAGATTCTGAATCGACAGGCTCAGGCCATCTCCTTCTGCTCCTACGACAAGTACAACAGGCGCTGTGAAAGCCGCCCTATAGACCGGTTGCGAGCCCTTACTGGACAGGCCATAGACCCAAAAACCAGCTTCTTTACACTGTTCTAACGCCCGTCCTAGATTCACAACTCTAGCAATAGGCATAGTTTCCAGAGCGCCTGCTGCAACTTTGGCGACGGTAGAGGTGATCCCCACCGCCCGCCGCTGCGGGATCACGATCCCCTGAGCGCCAACGGCCTCGGCGGAGCGAATAATGGCGCCCAGGTTATGGGGATCGGTGATCCCATCGGCGGCCACAATCACCGGTCGCCGGACAGCGGCCTTAGCCTGCTGAATCAGCGGGTCTAGCTCGACATATTCATAGGAGGAAACCTGAGCGGCGATCCCCTGGTGATTAGCTCCCTGGGTCAGCTGATTGAGGCGCTGATTGTCAACTTCGTCGATCACCGCCCCATTGGCCTTGGCGGCTAAAATCAGGGGACGAAAGTGAGCATCATACTTTAATCTAGCGTTAACCCAAATCCGGTTGAGCGATCGCTGGCTTTCAATCGCTGCCTCTACCGGATGGCGGCCGTAGATTAGGTCGGGCCGGGAATCCGCTTCTAGTTCTGATGGGTGCTGTGGGGACGGGGCACGCCAGCGATCGCGCGCAGCGCTATCCCGGCGTCTGTTTGAAGGTCGCGGGGCGCGTCTGGGCACGGGGGCAGAAAATTCCTCGCCTGTATCGCCTTTACCCGAGTGCCCTTTACCCGAGGGTTTAACAATGGGGCGCTCAAATGAGCCCTCTGGCTTGGCCCGATTGGTGCGCTTGAACGATCGCTTGGGTCGATCTGACGAGGCAGCTCCCCCAGCGGTCTGACGCAATTTTGGACCACCGGCTCGCTTAAAGGGTTTGCCTGGCTTGCGGTTGGATGGCTGCTGCGGTCTCGTCATGTTCAACTCCCTCTACTGGCTAGCTGCGGGCTCTGGCATCAGCCGCGCAGTCGTGGTGAGCGGCAATGAACCGCCTCGGTTAATCCTATCTAACTCTGAGCGATGCTGACGCCCTGGCAGCTTAAGTGGGCTGGCTGAGCTGATTGAGGAGCTCAAACAGCCGCGGCTGATCGTGCAGATAGAGATAGCCCAGCAGCGCCTCAAAGGCGGTTGCCTTTTGGTAGGTTTGACTATCGACTCTAGAATGGCGCCGGGTAGAGGCATTTCGCCCCCGACGCAAAATATCGTGCTCGACAGGGGAAAGATAGGGCAGAAGAACATCGACATAGTCAGCCTGCTGCTCTGCTTTGACCTGGTCTACGACCTGCTGATGATAGTCGCGAATTCGCTTCAGCGGCATCAGCAGCTGACTGCGCATATAGAGTTCGTAGACCGCGTCGCCTAAATATGCGAGCGCGAGCGGACTGACGGCCGACACCGATGGCAAACTATCTCGACTGGACATGAACTCCAGCTGAGTTAGTAAGCCCTGGAACGCCTGAAGCTCTACCAAGTTTAGCCGACCTGAGCTTTGACACCGCGACATTCAGGGAATTGAGCCTCAGGATTATTTAGGTATCTTTTAAATTCTCAACAGCGGCGTCTACATTGGGCTGAAGCGATAAAAACTGCTCTAAACGTACGAGCTTGACAGTTTGAGTGACGCGGGGATTGGAAACGACTTGAACGCTACCGCCTTCGCCCTTGGCCTTTTTGACCAACTGCACAAGCGCACCTAGACCGGAGCTATCGACGAAGTCAATAGTAGACAGATCTAGGATGATATGGGCTGGCCCGTCTTCGATGCATTTACCCAAGACTTTACGAAAAGTAGGTTCAGAAAATGCATCGAGGAGACCTGTCAGACGAAAAATCTGACATTTCCCCCTTACGTCGCGGGTGCCTCTTAAACTAACCGTTAGATTAAGCGACTCAGCGATGGGAACCTCCTACAATACATATATAGAGCACAATCTGACGTTTTAGTATAGGTCAACTCATTGCGAACTGCAAGATAAATTGATTAACCCTAGCCTGCCCAGATAATACCCAGGTCAACCGCAAGATTAAGCAGCTATTAAAGAAAATTTAGCTACTCTCGGCCCGATTGTTAGCTTGATGTTCCTGCATAGTACGGACAAACTGTGCAAAAAGATAGTCGGCATCGTGGGGGCCTGGGCTGGCTTCGGGATGATATTGAACCGAAAATAGCGGCAGCTTTTTATGTCGAATGCCCGCTACGGTGCGGTCATTCAGATTGAGATGGGTAATCTCTACGTCGGCATCGCCAATGGAATCGGCATCGAGCGCAAAGCCGTGGTTCTGGCTGGTAATTTCGACCTGCTGGGTAAGGCCACAGGGCTGATTGAGGCCGCGATGACCAAACTTGAGCTTAAAGGTCTTTGCTCCCAGGGACAGGCCCAGGATCTGGTGCCCCATGCAGATCCCAAAGGTCGGCAGTTGGGTCTCCATCAGCGCTCGGGCAAGCTCGGGCGCATCCGTGACGGCGGCAGGGTCGCCGGGGCCATTGGACAGAAAAATGCCGTCGGGCTGGTAGCTGAGGATTTTTTCGGGCGACGTATCGACCGGTACGACAATCACCCGACAGCCATAGCGAGTCAGACGACGGAGGATATTGCGCTTGATGCCAAAGTCAATCGCCACCACAGTCAGCGGGTCGGTGGTCGGGTCTGCCGCCGGACCAAATTCCCAAATATCCTCGTCCGCTTCCGCCCATTCGTAGACCTGATCGGTAGTCACCTCTTTAACGAGGTTGAGCCCAGCCATTGACGGGGCATCTTGCAGCCGCTGCAGCAGATCTTCAGGGTCGAGCACCTCGCTGGAGATAGCACCGTTCATGGCGCCAGCGGTGCGAATTTTGCGCGTCAGGGCTCGCGTATCGACGCCATAGATGCCGGGAATGTTGTGCTGCTTCAGGTAGGCCGGTAGGGATTGAGTCGCGCGCCAGCTGCTGGGGCGATCGCAGATGTTGCGCGCGATCGCGCCTTGGACCTGGGGACGGGCCGATTCTTCATCGCCGGCGTTGACGCCGGTATTACCCAGCTCAGGATAGGTGAAGGTAATAATCTGGCCGCGGTAGCTGGGATCGGTGAGGACTTCTTGATAGCCGGTCATGCCCGTATTGAAGACGACTTCACCCAGGGCCGTACCTGCCGCACCGAAGGACCAGCCGCGATAGATCGAGCCGTCTTCTAGAACGAGCAGGGCAGGTGGGTGAGCAGATGAAGCAAACATAAGTTTTACGGTGAATGCGATATCGGTACGCCAGGGGCTGGGAAAAATAGACAGGTGACCTAGGGCTGTCTCAATGGACAGTCGCTGCTATGGGCTGCCGATATCTTTACCGCCTCATATTATTGCCTAGTTCTGTCGCTTTAGGGCTCTACGGCTGCAGCGCTTTGTCAGAGGATCCGGTTAGTTCCAGGCCGGTTTCAGCTACGGTTGAACCGGTTGAAGCCGGCCGGCCGGCCGAGCCGCCGGCGCCCGCCGCGCCCCAGGCGGCCTACGCCGAAGCGATTAACCTGGCCTCTAGCGCCTATCTACTAGGCCAGAAAGCGGCCTCCCCCGATGACTGGCTGCTGGTGTCGGGGCGTTGGCAAAGGGCGATTGAAAAACTGAAGGCTGTCCCCCCGGAAGATCCTCAGTATGCGGTGGCGCAGACTAAGCTCGCTGACTATGCCCACCAGGTCACCTATGCTCAAAAGCGGATTGAGCAGCTCAATCATCCCCCAGATATTGCAATCGCGTCAGTGCCGGGGGTGCGGTCCCGTCCGGCCCCGGTGCCTGTCGCGCCCAAACCGGTCGCGCCCTCAGCCCCAGCTGGGACTCAAACCATTCCGATTGTCCGCCGTCAGCATGGAACGCCCGTCATCCGGGTAGTCTTCAACGATCGGCAAACCTACGAAATGATTTTAGATACGGGAGCCAGCCGTACCCTGCTCACCCGAGCCATGGCCCAGCAGCTTGGCGTGGTCACCACCGGACAGATGCGGGCAACCACCGCCAGCCATGAAGAAGTGATCTTCGAAACCGGCCGATTGCAGTCGATTTCGGTAGGCGACATCACCCTGTCAAATCCGGAGATCAGCATTGGCGATACCATCGAAATTGGGCTGCTGGGGAATGACTTCCTCAGCGGCTATGACATGACCATTCGCGATCGCGAAAACGTCGTTGAGCTCAGCCCGGCCTATTAGCATGGCTGATGAATCTGGCCCATAGACACTGGCAGCCTGGCCCAGTCCGACTAAGCGCCGACTAAGCTAAGAGGCGTTAGCGACGGGTCTAGGCTGGTGGCGAGGACGGCAAGATGAAATTTATCGGCATTGATTTGGGCTGGCAGAGCGGGCCGAGCGGACTGTGCTGTCTCAGCCTACAAGCCGGCGAGCAATCTGGCCAGCTGCGGCTAGAGCAGCTCGACCGGCTGTCCAGCCTGACGGAAACACTGGCCTGGGTCGATGCGATCGCGCCTGCCGAGACGGCGGCTATGGTCGCTGTAGATGCGCCTACCCTAATTCCCAACGCTACCGGCATGAGGCTGCCCGACCGCTTGGCCCACCGCCACTTTGGTAAATACCACGCCGGGGCCTATCCAGCCAATCAGGCTCGACCTTTTGCTCAGCGGCTAGTTCAGTTTGGCCACGAGCTCGAACGCCGGGGATTTTCCCATGCCCCGACCGTTGCTCCACAGCGGCCGGGGCGCTATCAGATTGAGGTTTTCCCCCATCCGGCAATGGTTCAACTGTTCAGCCTGCCGCAGATTTTGAAGTATAAAAAAGGTCGCGTAGCCGAGCGCCGTCGGGGACTACTCCAGCTCCGCGCCTACCTACTGACGGATCTGCCGCGACTGTCGCCACCGCTGCTGCTGGCCGACCTACCTGAGATTCCCCACCGTGGGGTAGAGCTGAAGGCAGTTGAGGATCGGCTCGACAGCCTCATTTGTGCCTACGTGGCCGCCCACTGGTGGTATTGGGGGCATTTACGAAATCAGGTGCTCGGCGATCGGTCATCCGGCTATATCGTCGTTCCCTGCCCGCCGACAGCCCCCGTCCAGCCCCTAGCTCAGGTTGCCAAGGAAGGTCTCAGCGAATGAATCTTGCGCTGCAGCTGCTCCAGCTCTAGCTCTAATCCAGACGGCAGGGGAATATCCAACTGCTTGAGCATGTCGCGGATTCTCAGCCGCCAGTCATTTTTGGCGAGGCTTTGAACGTAATTGCGTTGGCTAACGGCCTCTAGGCGCTCCCGGTCGCTCAGTAGGTCTTGAATCAATTCGGCGCCTTCAGCCGGCTGGTCCGGCAGCTCAATTGTGGCATCTTCCCAATCGAAGTATTGGCTCATCATCTCGGTCTGAGGCCGCTTTCCGACCAATACGGTGCCAGCAGCGGCACCCTCAAACCACCGTCTGTTCAGCACAGACTGACCGCACTTATGAGACGGATGAAACTTCATCGATTCATGCAGAGCCGCTCTGGGAACGGTGTAGCTGAAATCGAAGGCTAGCGTGAGTTTACTTCGCTTAAGTAGCTTTTTGAGCTGAAGCCGATGGAGATAGTCAAATCGCTCGCTGCAGTAAGTTAGCTTGGGGAAAAGTTCCTTCTGGTCAAAGGTTTGATGGTAGTAGAAACAGCCGGAACCCGCTGCGTTGAGGATTGACTGTAGCTCTAAATAATAATTTCGAGGCGTTCTACCATAGCTAAAGACATCAACCGTTCTTGGCTTAATACCCGCCCCATGAGTCAGTACGTCAAACGCACAGGGAAGAACAGAAACTGGAATATTAAGCTGCTGTTCGAGCTGAGATTGAAACTCAACGTGGGGAATAAAAAGACGATCAAACTGCTTGACAGCGTGCGGAAATGAGTCTAGTAGCCAGCAGTCCTCTACATAGGCCGCGACAATATCAAACTTTTGTCGCCAGTTAGCAATCGAGGCTACTTTCTTTAAAGCATTGGCAGAAGTATCCATCATCAGCAAGATATTACAGTCTTGCGGTGAGGGCTCGATGTGAGTTGGATAGAAGGAACCACCAATTCTACCCATTTTTTCTACGGCCTTTGACCAAAAGCTGCAGTTGAGGGTCGCATAGCGATAGGTAAATTTTGCTTCAGGGGCTACTAGGTGTGCCTTGCACCACTTTATAAACAGGTTTTCTATTTCAAAACTGCCTGCCCAGGCAGGTGAAGCCACCAGCTTGCGGCTCGATAGAATCCAGAAACGGTACGTTTTCATCTTTTATAAAGATAGCAATGGTCCAGAGCGCATCAGCAGCCGCCACCTGAGGATTTGACTAAGGTGTCGATAGATGATTTGACTAAGGTGTCGATAGATTTTAAGTTGCTGGTAGATTATTGAGGCTGTATTTATGCTGTATTTATTGAGAATACCCTCGATGAACGCTGCCTGGTGCTAATAGCTCGGTAGGCTTACTCAATTTTTATTTTTCCCAAATGATTCCTTATCGAATCCTGATATGACGTTTTTTCGTCACTATCAAGATCGGTGAGACTACTGAGATGACCGTTGATGAGAGGCTAGAGCTGTACTCAAGCGCGTGAAATGCGTGATGGGGTCGTTCTATGTCGTGTATTCTGCGTTAATTTTTACGTAGTCATAGCTCAGGTCGCAGCCCCAGGCAGTTCCTTGCCCTGCACCCATACCCAAGCTGAGCGTAACCTGGACGGGCTGAGCCAGGGCGGCAGCGGCGTCTGCGCTACCCGCTTTGATTTGCTGAGTCATAGCGTGGGTGCTGTGATCGGCCTGCTGTTGGAGATACTGACTGGCGGCGACGCGGTCAAAGGGGAGGGGTTGCCCGTTTTCCATCAGCAGAATATCGCCCAGCTGAATGCGAAGATTGTCCTGCTCGAAGGGAACGCCCGCTCGCCCAGCGGCGGCGGCAAGTCGGCCCCAGTTCGGATCGCGGCCAAATAGGGCGGACTTAACCAGGGATGAGCCCGCGATCGTACGGGCGACCTGGCGCGCTGCGGCATCGCTGGCCGCACCGGTCACCGTCACCTCAAACAGGCAGGTGGCCCCTTCACCATCGCGGGCAACCGACTTAGCCAGATGGATACAGACCTGGCTGAGGAGAGTTTCCAGCCGGTCGGCGTCGGGGCCGGGGGCGGTGATGGCAGGCGTGCGCGATTCGCCATTGGCCAGGGCCAGGATGCAGTCGTTGGTGCTGGTATCGCCGTCTACGGTGATCTGATTGAAGCTGCGGTCTGCCGCCCGCCGCAGCATATCCTGCCAGAGCGGGGGTGAGACCGCCGCGTCGCAGGTGACAAAGCAGAGCATCGTAGCCATGTTGGGATGGATCATGCCCGAGCCCTTGGCAATGCCGCCAACGCGAACAGGCCGACCGCCGATTTCGGCTTCCAGGGCAATAGACTTAGCGACCAGGTCGGTGGTGACAATGGCCCGGGCCGCCGCCGCTGAGCCCTGGGGTGACAGCTGCTCGATCAGCTTAGGAATCCCGGCCTGAAGCGCCTCCATCCTGATCCGCTGGCCAATCACCCCGGTTGAAGCGATCAGCACCTGCCCGGCTGAAATTCCCAGCGCCTTGGCCGCTGCCGCCGCACTGTCGAGCCCGTCTTGCCAGCCCTGCGCTCCAGTGCAGGCATTGGCCTGACCAGCATTGCACAGAATCGCCCGGGCGTTGGGTTTGGCCTCTAGCCGCTGGCGGCAATAGTCTACACAGGCCGCTCGCACCTGCGACTTGGTGAAAACCCCCGCCGCGATCGCGTCGCTCTCTGACACAATCAGCACCAGGTCGGGGGCACCCGACGGCTTTAGATTAGCCGCAATTCCCGCCGCTTGAAATCCCTTTGGCGCGGTGACGCCGCCTGCTACGACCTGCCAGTCTGCCATCTCTAACCCTCGCATGCGTGACCAGACGCGCCAACGGTCGCCTTGAGAGGCAATTATATCAGGCGCTGAGAGCCGTCATTCGTTCGCTCAGCGCTAGCATAGGGGCTAATCGCTACTGGCCAAACCGGCCCCGGGATTTTTGTTCAACCCCCGTCCCAAAAAATTACTCCCGCTCGCCAGTCTGTTTTTTCTCAGCGGTGGACTGATGGGCCTGACCCCGGCTCCCTTCCATGCCTGGCCGCTAGCCTGGCTAGCGCTGATACCGCTGTGGCTGCTGATTCACCCAAGTCGGCCCGCTGGGCCAATTAATGACGGCTACCGACTTTTGCTCGCGGGCTGCTGGGGGCTGGGCTATCACGGCCTGGCTCTGTTCTGGATTACCGGCCTGCATCCGCTGATGTGGATGGGCATTCCCTGGTTGGGCAGCATTGCGATCGCGGCCTTTGCCTGGGTCTTTATCACCCTCTGGGGCACGGCAATTGGGGGGAGCTGGATGTTGGGGATGAGCCTCCTGCGGCCTTGGCTAGGCAATGCTATGGGTCGGCTGCTGGTCGGTACGGCCCTATGGTGCGCGATTGAGTCGCTCTGGAGCCGAGGGCCGCTGTGGTGGACGTCGCTGGCCTATACCCAAAGCCCCTACAACCTGCCGATTTTACACCTAGGGCAGCTCTCGGGGCCGCTGCTGGTCACAGCGGCGATCGTGGTGGTGAACGGGCTGCTGGCCGAGGCGATCGCGGCAGTCCGCTGGCCCCAGTCCCGGCTAAATGTTTCGCGCTGGGGCGGGACCGCGATCGCGTTACTGCTCGTCGCTCACCTGCTCGGGGGCTGGCTGTACAGCCAGCCGCTGGTCGAACCGGCTGAAACGGCCCTGCGAGTGGGGCTGATTCAGGGCAACATCCCCACTCGAGAAAAGCTTACCCGCCAGGGCGTTCTGCGGGCCTACCAGATCTATCTGAATGGCTACGAAAGTCTGGCCGCTCGGGGGGTAGACGCTGTTGCTACGCCGGAGGGGGCTCTGCCAACCGTCTGGGATCCCTCGGTTCAGGCTCGGAGCCCCATTTATCAAGCCGTTCTGGAAAACCGGGTGGCGCTTTGGCTGGGGACATTTGCCAAAGCTAGCAATGCGGCTGAAGCACCGCTGACGCAGAGTCTGTTCGCAATCGCGCCCGATGGCGAAACGGTGGGCCGATACAACAAGGTGAAGCTGGTGCCGCTGGGCGAATATATTCCTCTGGCCAGCCTGCTGGGTCAGATCATTGGCCGCCTTTCACCCATCGACAGCAGCCTCAGCCCCGGTAGCTTTGGTCAGCGCTTTGAGACCTCTTTGGGGCTGGCGGCGGTCGGGATTTGCTACGAGTCGCCCTACAGCCAGCTCTTCCGGCAACAGGTGGCGGATGGCGGCCGGTTCATCCTGACGGCTTCTAATAACGACCCCTATCCGCCGCGGATGATGGCCCAGCACCATGCCCAGGACCTGATGCGGGCGATAGAGACCGATCGCTGGGCGGTGAGGGTAACTAACACGGGTCTTTCGGGGATTGTGGACCCCCACGGCCATACCCGCTGGCTGTCCGAGCCCAATCAGTATGTCACACATATTGCCACCATTTATCGCCGTCAGACCCGCACTCTGTATGTGCGCTGGGGCGACTGGCTGACGCCGCTGCTGGGGGGGCTGGGCCTTGTCTGGTTGGTCTGGCAGGGCTTTAAAGGGCGGCTTCAGTCATGAAGGCTGAATTCTTTCGATCAGGTCGTAGAAGGGCTGCCAGTCGTCGGCTGTGGTAATTGGCTCCCATACAGCTTCAATCAGGGGTCGCAGCAGCACCGGGCTCGGATTGTGCTGACGGAGGCGCTGACCAACTGCGGCCATGGCATCAGCCGGAAGCTGGCTGAGTCCGCGCTGGTAGGTTTGCCGCCACTGCTTGAGCAGGGCGACAGCGGCGGGATCGGAATGTTCTAGCGTGGCCTGGAGGATGGTTTGGGGATGCGATCGCCAGTCGGGGCTGAACTGCTGAGCCAGCCCGGCAAAGAACTCGTGATAGCCCACCCGAACTTCGCTCAGCAGCTCAATCGTCTGTTGTAATAGCAACTCAGCTAATTCTAGCGGCAGGAGCTCAAAGCCCAGCTTTTGCAGCATTCGCTGCCGGTAGGCGGTCTGATAGTGCGATTCAAACGGGGCCAGCCCGGCTTCTAAATCGGCCCGATCGACTATGCTCGACAGCACTTTCGCCAGCATTTGCAAATTCCACCGGCAGACCGCAGGCTGATTGCCGTAGCTGTAGCGACCAGAGTAGTCAAAGTAAGCCGCCGTAAACTTGGGGTCGTATTCTGGAATAAAGGCATAGGGGCCATAGTCAAAGCTCTCGCCGACGATCGACATATTGTCGGTGTTGAGTACGGCATGGCAGAAGCCTGCGGACATCCACTGCGCGACTAGGCTGGCGACGCGCGCCACCAGCTCGGCAAAAAACTGGGCATCGCGCTCGGCGGCCGGCTGGTCTTTGAGGTGGGGGTAGTAAGTTGAGATCGCGTGATCCAGCAGCTGGCGCATCAGATCGGGTCGGCCCAGATAGTCCAGCCGTTCAAAGGTGCCAAAGCGAATGTGGGTATGGCTCCAGCGCACCATCACGGCGGAGCGGGTGGGAGATGGCTCATCACCGCGCCAGAGGGCCTCGCCGGTCTCAACCAGGCTCAGACAGCGGCTGGTTCTCACCCCTAGTGCGTGCAGCGCCTCGGCGGCGAGGACTTCCCGCACGCCGCCCTTGAGGGTCAGCCGACCGTCTCCCCCCCGCGAGTAGGGCGTCGTCCCCGACCCCTTCGTGCCCAGGTCGTACAGCACCCCCGCCGGATTGCGCAGCTGACCGTAGAGGAAGCCGCGACCATCGCCTAGAAACGGGTTGTACTCGCCAAACTGGTAGCCATGGTAGCGCAGGGCTAAGAACGGGGCGCAGCCCTCGAAGCGGCCAAAGGCTTGAATAAAGTCCTCGTCGGTCACCTGACTGGCCTCCAGCCCTAGCTGCTGGAGCAGCCGATCGTTACGAAAGCGCAGATGACATCGGGGAAACTTGGCAGCGGCTACCGGATCAAAATAATCGTCGCCCAGCTCGACCAGGGCAGACTCGTAGGGCAGCGATAAAAGGGGATTGGCGGGCATTCAGGGGGGCAGCGTTACGACTTGTGACTACTCTAACTCGCTCACCCGCCGCAGCTTCAGCACATCTGACATTTTGCGAATCTGATTGAAAGTTTTATTCAGGTGAGCGTGATCCCGGACGTCGATCCCCAGCTCGATTTCGGCAGTCTGGCCGGGAAACGTTTTGACCCCCGCCTTGTGGACGTTGATCTTGAGATCCGATAGGTGGGACAGAATATCCTTCAGGACGCCCACTCGGTCGATCACTTCAATCTTGACCTGAACGGGATAGGTGTTGGGCCGTCCGGTGTTGAATTCAGTCGAGTTCCAGCTGACTGGGATCAGCCGCTCACCGGGCATACTCTCCAGGTTGGGGCAGCCCTGCCGATGGATGGCAATACCCCGGCTAGCGAGGGCAACGACGCCGATAATCGACTCGCCGGGCAGCGGATTGCAGCAGCCGGCAATATGGTGCAGCAGACCCTCAACCCCAATAATCGGGCTCTGGCTCGTCGCCGAGCGAGAAGCCTTGTTGAGCAGAGTTGACTTACTCACCGCCAGCTCTTCTTCTAAACTCTCGACCGGGCTCTCGGCGGTTTGACTCTCGGTTTGAATCGGCTGGGCCGCTTTGACTGCTTCTTGCAGCCGGTTGACCGTAGAGTTGAGCGTGACTTCGCCGTAGCCCAGGCCCGCCAGCAGGTCTTCGACGCTGCTGTAGTTACAGCGTTCGGCAGCGGCCTGAGCGGAGGCTGACTTCAGCAGCGCCTCCAGACCGTTTTTGCCCATCACCTTCTCTAGCATGTCGCGTCCGCGAGCCAGATTTTCGTCTCGATGGGAGCGCTTATACCACTGCCGAATCCGATTTCTGGCCCCGGCGCTGACGACAAAGTTGAGCCAGTCCAGATTGGGATGGGCGTTCTTTTGGGTAATGATCTCGACGATATCGCCGTTTTGCAGCTCGGTGTCGAGGGTGACCATACGGCCGTTGACCTTGGCCCCGGAGCAGTGATTGCCGACCTCGGTATGAATGCGGTAGGCAAAATCCACCGGTGTTGCATTGCGGCTCAGCGGCAGCACATCGCCGTCAGGGGTAAAGACGTAGACCTCTTCGTCAAACAGGTTGTCTTTGACATCGGTGAGATATTCCTGGGCGTCCTTGAGGTCGCTCTGCCAGTCCAGCAGCTGACGCAGCCAGGTAAATTTCTCATCGTCAGAACTGACCTGAATGTTGCTATTGCCGGTCTCCTTATATTTCCAGTGGGCCGCGATCCCGTATTCGGCGATGTGATGCATCTCGATTGTGCGAATCTGCACTTCGATCGGGCGACCGTGGCTGCCGATCACCACCGTATGGAGGGACTGGTAGCGATTCGGCTTGGGCAGGCCGATGTAGTCCTTGAACCGACCGGGAATGGGGCGATAGAGGTCATGGACGACGGCCAGCGCCCGGTAGCATTCATCATTGGTGCCGACAATCAGCCGGACAGCCGCAATGTCGTAAATCTCATGGAAGTCCTTCTGCTGCCGCTCCATCTTGCGATAGATGCTGTAGAGGTGCTTGGGACGGCTGCTGACCTCGTGGCATTGAATGCCAATGTCGCTGAGGCGATCGCGCAGGGCTGCGGCCACCTGCTTTAGCCGATTTTCGCGGTCGGCCCGCTTATCAACCACCAGCCCGCGCAGCTGGCCATAGGCTTCCGGCTCTAGATACTTAAAGGACAGATCCTCCAGTTCCCACTTAAACCGCCCGATCCCCAGACGGTTGGCGAGGGGCGCAAAAATCTCAGCCGTCTCCCGGGCAATCCGGCGCTGCTTTTCTGGCGGTAGATGCTCCAGCGTCCGCATGTTGTGCAGCCGGTCAGCCAGCTTTACTACAATCACCCGAATGTCCTGGGCCATCGCCAGGAACATGCGGCGAAAATTTTCAGCCTGGCGTTCCCTCTTACTGCGAAAATTAAACTTAGACAGCTTGGTGACGCCCTCCACCAGCTGCCGCACCTCAGCCCCAAACAGATTCTCAATTTCTTCGGCGGTGACCTCGGTATCCTCGACCACGTCGTGCAAAAAGCCCGCGGCAATCATGGCACTGTCGCCCCCCAGCCCGCGCAGCAGCCCTGCCACCGCCACCGGATGAGCGATGTAGGGCTCCCCCGACGCCCGCATCTGCCCCTTATGCAGCTGATAGGCAAATTCAAAGGCTCGACAGACCAGCTGATTATTGTCTTTGTGAGCTGAGCCCTCGGCACCGCCCTCGGCAGATTGGCCGTCAGCGCTCTGATGCTGATCCAGGATGCAGTCTTCTAGCCAGTTCGGCAGGGTGCAGTCGGAGGGAAGCGCGGGCGCGGTTACGTTCATAGCCTTTGGATGGGGTTGACGGCGGGATTGACGGAACTAGGGTTCAGAAGGCTGTCAATAATTCACTACAAATAACTAAAAATAAAAAAGCACAGCGCCCGTCCGGTACTAAACTGCTGAGCACTGTCTTGAGGACACGAGCGGGGCTGAAAAAAGGCTTTGACGCGGTAAGGGTGCTCTATACCGCCCGCCAGATGTTCCCTGCGTCATGCCTGTCTTAAGGTTAAACGTTGCAATAAATACATTTAGTCAATCATAGACAAAACTGCGCCTACAGCGGGCAAACGACTCAAGAAAAATCTGAATTCTGCTATGGTTACCCTGGGCACTTCCTTTTCAGCTTGCGCAGTCTTTGAAGTTCAGCTAAAGTCCGGCGGATGACAGACTCTACTTCCATCCTACGGACGCGCATAGACGAATTTTTGCAGCAGCTGGTCAAGCTTCAATCGGGGCTCCAGACTATACTCCAGTCCGGCCCTGGTGAGGACGCGCCTGACCTCTCAACCCTCCAGGATCAGTGCCGATCGCTCCAGCCGCAGTTTCAAAAAATCCTGTCACTAGCGGCGGAAACGCCTCTGCCGCCGGGGACCGAGTCTCAGATCAGGCCCTATCTAACTGAGAGCAATCGATTGGTACGGCTGATTGCTCTCGATGCGGCTTTTCTCAAAACTGCGCGGCAGGCTCAAACCTTACAGGCTCGCCTGGCCCAGATTGGGGAGCGGTTGAGCCAGCTGCAAACCCTTTGCCAGGCGGGACAAACCGCTCTGGGCTAAAACCCAGCAGTTGCGCAAACGGTCGCTTTGCCAGTAAAAAAGAACATCACCGTCTTTGATCACGGCGGGAGTGCGTTAGAAATCCTGGAAATCAGGACATCAGCAGAGGGGGAGGGTTGAGCCGGTGCGCTGCCCAAAGGAAGAGACGGAACTGACTGCGGGGCAAATGATCCCCGGTCTACCGACGCAAGACTGCCCGGACTGCGGCGGAGCCTGGATTGCCGCGACAGACTACAAACGCTGGCAGGCCGAACGCACCAATCCCGACGCGGTGCCCGCGCCTAAGGTGCTGCCCAGCTCGCTGGAAACCGACTTTCAGCCTGCTCCTTTAGATGGCCGGGCCGGTCTCTGCCCAGAATGCGGCTATTACCTAGTCCGAGCCCGGATTAACCTCAGCAAGGTGCCCTTTTACGTCGAGCGCTGTCGGTCCTGCGAGGGAATCTGGTGCGATCGCGGCGAGTGGCCAATTCTAGAACAGCTCGGCATCGATACCCACATTGGATCGATTTTTCTACCCGAACGGCAGGCCCAGCTGCGACGGCTGGAAACCGCCGCTCGCGAGCGTCAGGCCACGGTAGAAAAGCTGGGGCCGGAGATTGCCAATCGCATCTTTGAGCTGGCGGCGCTGCTAGAGGCTCATCCCCAGGGCGATTTTGGCGTCGCCTACCTGATGCGGCATTTACAAAAATGAGCTGGCCAGAAATCCAGCTAGAAACCGGCCAGACCGAAGTAAGCTAGGCCCATGGCAGAGTCGCTATTTGCAATCGAAGATTTTCGGGTGGCCTACCCGGGGCAATCGGTCTGGGCCGTCGATGGGGTTTCGCTGGCCCTGCGCCAGGGCGAAAAGCTGGGGCTGGTGGGCGAGTCGGGCTGCGGCAAGTCTACCCTGGGCCGGGCGGCGCTGCGGCTGCTGCCCGCCAGCAGCCAGATTGAGGGTCGCGCCCTGTTTGAGGGCCAGTCGGTCTTTGACTATTCGCCCCGGCAGCTGCGGCGGTTTCGCGGCGAGGCCGTGGCGCTGATTTTTCAAGACCCAATGACCCGGCTCGACCCGCTGATGACAATCGGGGATCACTGCGTTGAGACACTGCGATCGCACCGCCCCGAGCTCAGTTCCAAAGCCGCTAAGTCCATCGCCCTGGAAACCCTGGAATCGGTCAGCATCCCGGCGAGCCGCTGGGGCCAGTATCCCCACGAATTCAGCGGCGGCATGCGGCAGCGGGTGGCGATCGCGCTGGCCCTGCTGCTCGACCCCAAGCTGATCGTGGCCGACGAGCCGACCACCAGCCTGGACGTGACGGTTTCGGCCCAGATTCTAGAGCTGCTGACGGATCTGTGTCAGGCCCGCCAGATGGCGCTGATCCTGATTTCCCATGACCTGCCGCTGGTGGGGGAATACTGCGATCGCATCGCCGTGATGCACCAGGGCAAGCTGGTTGAGGTGGGGCTGACGACGGAAGTTTTCTCTCAGCCGCAGCACGACTATACGCGATCGCTGCTGCAAGCCGCTCACCAGCTGCAAACCGAAGGGGCCGAGCGCTCCCTGGCTGGTCTGTCGCAGTCCACTACGGACGGTCAGCCGCTGCTGAGGCTGGATCAGCTGACCAAGCACTACCGGATTGAGCCCGGCCTGATGCGCTACTTTGGCCAGTCCGCCTCGGAGACGATCCGGGCCGTCGATGATGTTTCATTAGACCTCTACCCCGGCGAAATCCTCGGCTTGGTGGGCGAGTCGGGCTGCGGCAAGAGTACCCTATCGCGCACGGTACTCCAGCTAATCAAACCCACCTCAGGTCGGGTCGAATTCCTGGGCACCAATCTGATCGATCTTTCCCGCAGCGCCCTCCAGGCCCAGCGGCGGCAGATGCAGATGATCTTTCAAGATCCCCACGCCTGCCTCAACCCGATGATGACCGTTGGTCGGGGAATTGCCGACCCGCTGTTAATCCATAGGCTAGCTACGCCTGCCGAGGCGGCGCAGCAGGTTCATGCCATGCTAGAGCGGGTAGGCCTGACGGCAGACTATTACGACCGCTACCCCGGCGACCTCTCCGGCGGCCAGCAGCAGCGAGTCGCGATCGCCCGCGCCCTGATCACTCATCCTAAACTGGTGATCTGCGATGAGCCGGTGAGTATGCTCGACGCCAGCATTCAGGCCCAGGTGCTAGCGCTGATGCTCCAGCTCAAAGCCGAACTCGACCTGACCTATCTATTTATTACCCACGATCTTTGGGTGGCCCGTTTTCTGTGCGATCGCATCGCCGTCATGAACCAGGGCAAAATTGTCGAACTCGGCCCCACCGAAGACCTGTTCAGCCGACCGCAGCATCCCTACACGCAAACTTTGCTGAAGGCAGCCCCGCTGCTGGTCAGGTAGACAATTCTGCCGCCGGTACGGTAATCATCCCCCTTCGATAGACTGCCCGCCTGGCCCCACTTGCTAGGCTAAAAGCATCTATTTCAGGAGCAAAACCAATGCCAATCAAGGACTCGCGGCCCCCGCGATCGCGCCAGATTCTCAACTGGGTTTTCTTGGCGCTGAGCGGGCTGCTCGTAATCAGCCTGTTTCTACCGGGGTCGTTTGGGGAATCCGTCCCTAAAACGCCCTACAGCATGTTTATCCATCAGGTTGAAAAACATGAGGTGGTACGCGCCCAGGTAGGAGAAAACGAAATTCGCTACCAGGTAAAAGATGAGAGCGGCGAGCCGGGGCAGGTGTATTCGACCACGCCGATTCTTGACCTACAGCTGCCGACCGTGCTTCAGGAGAACGGAGTAGAGTTTTCGGCCCAGCCGCCCCCGGCCAACCGCTGGTTTACCAGCCTGTTGGGCTGGGTGATCCCGCCGCTGATCTTCGTCGCGGTCTGGCGATTTTTCCTGACGCGCGGCGCGGGCGGAGCCGGTGGGGCGCTGTCGATCGGCAAGAGCAAAGCCAAAGTTTACGTCGAGGATGAGGCCACCAAAACCACTTTCGAGGACGTAGCCGGGGTCGAAGAAGCGAAAACAGAGCTGGTCGAAATCGTCGATTTCCTCAAAGATTCCAAGCGCTTCAAGGATATTGGCGCTCGCATTCCTAAGGGCGTGCTGCTGGTGGGGCCGCCGGGAACCGGTAAGACGCTGCTGGCCAAGGCCGTCGCTGGCGAAGCAGGCGTTCCCTTCTTCAGCATTTCCGGCTCTGAATTTATCGAGATGTTTGTCGGTGTGGGCTCTTCCCGCGTTCGCGACCTGTTTGAGCAGGCCAAAAAGCAGGCTCCCTGCATCATCTTTATCGACGAGCTCGATGCCATCGGTAAGTCCCGCTCCAGCGGTGGCTTCTACGGCGGCAATGATGAGCGCGAGCAGACGCTAAACCAGCTGCTGGCCGAGATGGACGGCTTCAACGCCAGCGAGAACACTATCATCGTGCTGGCGGCGACGAACCGACCCGAGACTTTGGATCCGGCGCTGCTGCGTCCCGGGCGCTTTGACCGCCAGGTGCTGGTAGACCGGCCCGACCTGAAGGGCCGCCTGGCGATTTTGGAAATCCATGCGAAAGAAGTCAAGCTGGGCGAGGGCGTCGATCTGAAGACCATTGCCACCCGCACGCCGGGCTTTGCCGGGGCAGACCTAGCTAACCTAGTGAATGAGGCTGCCCTGCTGGCCGCCCGCAACCACCGCCAGTCGGTTACCCAGGCCGACTTTGCCGAAGCGATCGAGCGAGTGGTGGCCGGGCTGGAGAAAAAGAGCCGCGTGCTGAACGATAAGGAAAAGGAAATCGTCGCCTATCACGAGGTCGGCCACGCCATGGTCGGAGCTGTGATCGCAGGCGGTGACACCATCGAAAAAATCTCGATTGTCCCTCGGGGCATGGCCGCCCTGGGCTATACCCTGCAGCTGCCGACCGAAGATCGCTTTCTGCGCGATGAGGCCGAACTCAAGGCGCAGATTGCCATGATGCTGGGAGGCCGCTCGGCCGAGGAAGTCGTCTTTGGCTCGATTACCACCGGTGCCTCGAACGACCTCCAGCGGGCTACCGACCTAGCCGAGCAAATGGTGACGACCTACGGCATGAGCCAGGTGCTGGGACCGCTAGCCTACGAGCGCGGTAAGCAAAACAACTTCCTGGACAACGGCATGATGCCCAACGCCCGCCGATCGGTCAGCGAAGAAACGGCCAGAGCAATCGACGCCGAGGTCAAAGGCATCGTCGAAGCAGCCCACGAGACCGCGCTAGCGCTGCTGCGCAAAAACCGCGACCTGCTGGAAACAATTGCCCAACAGCTGCTCGAAGATGAGGTGATCGAAGGCTCCGCCCTGCGCCAGATGCTGAGCCAGGTGCAGGATCTAGAAGAGTCTTCAGAAGCTGCTCTGGACAACAGCGAAGCCGTCGTTGTCTAAGCCGACAGCGGCCAGCAACTGTCATTTTGATAAAAAGAGTGGGTGGATGCTTGGTGTCTGTCCACTTTTCTATCAGCACTGGCCCTAGATAAACCCCGTCCAACTTGGAACCAGTAGTTTTAAGAATGGGTCAAAATAGGTATCCATCAACTGAATGAGTCAGGGAAGCCATGCTGAGAGTGAAGGTCGACAAATGGGGGCAATGTGCGGCAGAGC
>NZ_JADEXG010000047.1 GCF_015207255.1 Vasconcelosia minhoensis LEGE 07310 | reverse complement strand
CCCATAGGCCACCCGCATCTGCTGCGCGATCGCGTCCCAGCTATAGCACTCTGCCGCATAGTCCCGGGCCTGCTGGCCGCGCTTTTGGCGCTCGGCGGGGTCTGCGATCGCTTGAGCCAACGCCGCCGCTAGCGGTTCGACCTCACAAGGCGTCACCCAGCCCGAACTGCTGCGCTGAATATCCGGCCAGATATGCACCTGGTCAGAAATTACTACCGGCAGTCCGGCGGCCATCGCCTCAGCCACGGCAATGCCAAAATTCTCGTAGTAGGAAGGCAGGACAAACAGGTCGGCGGCGGCTAGAATCTGAGCTTTCATTTCGCCGGTGACAAAACCGGTTAGCGTCGTGCAGGCGGCTAGCGATGAGGCCTGAATCTGCTGATGGATAGCCGCTTCGTAAGCCCGATCCTGGGGATTGGCGCCGCAGAGCAGAAAGTGAAAGCCCTGGCCCTGCTGCTGGACCTTTTCTAGGGCGGGAAGCAGCAGGTCGAAGCCTTTTTTGGGATCAATCCGCGACATAAATAGGACGATCGGTCCCCCGGCTGGAATTTGAAACTGCTGCTGGAGGGCTTTCCGGGCTGCTTCGCGGTCCGCCGTCGGCGGCAGCGACACGCCCAGCGGAAACACCCAGTCCTGCGTCTTCAGGCCAAACCGCTCGGAGACCTTGGCCTCCTGGGGGCTGGTGAAGTGAATTGCCGCCGCCCCGGCAATATTGGCCCGTTCGGCCAGGGAAACATAAATCTGCTTGAGCCGCCGTTTTTTCCGCAGGTCAGCCGGGTCAAGGGTGCCTAGCGGGCGCAGGATATAGGGCAGACCCCGCCAGCGAGCCACAGTCGCGGCGGCGGTGCTGACTGGGGAAAACAGGGCGTGGATATGGGCCACATCGTAGCGGTGGGCATTGGCCCAGAGCCAGTTCAGCAGTCCCACGGAAAACTTGTAGCGGCGGAAGGGCGAGCAGCGAAAGTAGATCACCTCGTAGCCGTCCTCGGCCATAGGCTGACCCAGCGGCACGTCCAGCGGTGGCTGATCGACATCGCCGTTGGCGTCGGTGGTCAGCACGGTCACCTGGGCATAGGACGCTAGCGCCGCAGACAGGCCCCGCACCATCTGGCTAGGGCCGCCATAGACTAGCGAGATAGAGGGAACAATTTGGAGAATTTTGAGCGGAGCGGTCATCAGGTTGCAGCCGGGTATGGGGGCCTAAGCGATCAGTTTTTCATAGAACTCTAGCTGCCGCTTGGCCAGGGCGCGATTCGTATATTGGGTCATGGCCCGGTCATAGCCCTGTTGGGCCAGCGCTTCGTGCCGGGCGGGCTGCTCCATCAGCTGGGATAGACAGGCGGCTAGGGCGTCGGGCTGGCCTTCGGGAAAAACCAGTCCCGCTTCGCCAATCACGTGGGGAATTTCGCCCGAGTCAGAGCCGATCACCGGCACCCGGCAGGCCATCGCCTCGATTAGCACATGGCCAAACTGCTCCTTCCAACCCGCGGCGGTGAGGGTCTTAAAATTGTAGGTAGTCTCCGACGGCAGTACCAGCGTCTGCATCAGGTTGATGTAGCGAGGCACGTCGTCGTGAGGGACGCTTTCCACCCAGCAGATGCGATCGCCAATTCCCGCCGCCTCTGCCTCCTGCGCCAATTCCTGCCGCAGCGGCCCCCGACCTAGCAGCAGCAGCTTCCAGCGTTTGTCCTGGAGCTGCGTCAGGGCCGTCAGCAGCGTCCGCAGTCCCTTTTCGGGGACAAACCGACCGACGAAGCCAATCACCCAGTCGTCGGGTTCAATCCCATGCTGCGCCGCCAGCTGGGGCTGGGGTTGGGGCCGGAACAGGCGCTCGTCTACGCCCAGCTGGGGCATGATGCAGGTGGGGCCGAGGTAGCCGCGATCGCGTAAAATATCGGCCCCGTCCTGATTGCCCACCAGCAAGCCATCCGTATGGCGAAGGTTGTACGCCTCCAGCAGCGAAACCGGGAATTTAAGCTGGTAGGGCAGGTTCCACCAGGTAAAGAAGACTTTTTTGGCCCTGAGCCCCAGCAGTCGGTTGAGCGTAATTAGCTCGGCATAGCCCAGTGCCTTAGCTCCCTGCTCGACTTGAATGATGTCAGGCCGAAAGCGGCGCAGCAGGTCTACAATCTCCAGTCCAAAACTGAGTAGGCCCTGATTATTCTGGCTGAAGTTGGCAATCGGGACAATCCGAAACCGGCCCTCCTCCCGGGGCTCGGGCTCAATCACCCGATTCTGCACGCCGCCCGGACTCCAGCGCTTTGGCACCACGACCGTGACTTCGACATCGGGCCGCAGCTGGGCCAGCGCCCTGAGCTTTTCGCAGTTGAGATCAACGATGTAGGTGTGGCTGGCAACCAGAACTTTCATAGCGCGAGGATCTCCAGAGATTAACTGGCGCTGACTTCGGGAGTCGCCGCAGCCACCGGCTCCATCGGCTGGCGGCTATAGAGACGCCCATCGCGCCCTTGAGCCTTGAGCAAGGTGCCACAGGCTTTGAGGAAGCCCAGGCTGTAGAAGCCAAAACGGCTGATGATTTTGATCGGCGAGCCGCTTTTATTGCAGGGCGGGTTGCCCAGGACGTGGCAGTCGAACAGGCTAGCCGATAGTCGGGCCAGCTGCCCCGGCGTTAGGTTTTTCAGCCCCAGCAGAAAATGGTTGTGATAAAAGGTGGTCTGATACTTGAGCGATCGCGTGCTGATATCGTGGCAGCCGCCGGTTTCTTCGCCCAGGTGCACCAGGTGGGCCGCCGGGTCGTACCAGATTTTGTAGCCGGTGGCGCGAATCCGCAGACAAAAGTCCGATTCTTCCCGCACCGCGCTGCCCTGGAAGCGTTCGTCAAAGCGCAGCCCGTGCCGCTCAAATAGCAATCGCCGGAATGACATATTACAGCCCCGCGCTGTCAGCACCTGTTGCGGCTTAACCGTATGCACCAAATCGATGTGGTACCAAGCAATGCCGGGATCCATCGCCGCCGGCGGCAGGGTTTCGATTTGCTTGGCCGACTGCGACTCCGCCAGCTTCATCCGGTCAAAGACTCGCCCCGCCACCGCGCCAATGTCTTCTCGATCTAAATAGTTCTGGGCATGGGCCTGGAGATAGCCGGGGGGAAGTTCCACATCGTCGTCGATAAAGAGCAGAATTTCGCCGTGCGATCGCTCAATCGCATAGTTCCGGGCACCGGGCAGGCTCGCCCAGTCCACCCGATAAAAGCGAATTTTTTGCTCATCCGTCAGACGCTGTAAATAGGCCGCTGTTTCGGGCTGGTGCTGCTGAGTCTGGTCAACCACAATCACCTCGTAGGCCGGGTAGGTCTGCTCTAGCACATTGGCGAGGGTAGAGCAGAGCACCTCTTCTCGGCCGTAGGTCGGCACAATTACTGAAATCAAAGGCCAGATCATCGCAGATACCATTGCAGTAGTTTATTCGACCGACAGGGATGAGACGTTTAGACAAATTCCGGCGTTTTCTTTCGCCGCCGCTTCAGCCTGGGAGACCGACCTTCAGCTTCAGCCCTGAACGCCTCAGCGGCCTCGCGCTCCTCTCGGTCAATTTCGGGCAGCTTGAGGGCAATGCCAGCGGCCAGCCAGTAATAGACCCCAACTGGGTCTACGTCGAGGGGATAGTAGTAGGGAAAATAGCTGATAAACAGGACGAATACCCACATCGAAGCGGCATAGCCCCGCAGGTATTTATCTTTGGTCGCTCGGTAGGCTCTGAAGGTTGAGATCGTCAGCGTCGTGTAGAGCATCAGCACCGCTAGCAGCCCTAGCGGCCCAATCTCATAGAGCAGCTTGGGATGATAGGTTTCGAGCAAAACCGTCTCACCAAAGGTTCGGGTTGCATTCGTGGCGCGTCCAACCCCACGGCCAAAAATGCCTTCTTGCTCACCCATGACCTGACCAAACTGATTCTGAATAAATCCGATCGGGGGCGAGGCGTTCCATCGGGACTGGAAGCTGTTAATCCGGGCTTGAACCACGTCGGGATTTCTCACGATTAAAAACGTCAGAATCAGCCCCATGACAATGGCGATTGGCACAAACCGCTTGAGATTGGCGATTTGGCCCGTCAGCACGCTGAGCAATACGATAGCGGATGGCACCAGCAGTAGCGCAATTCGCTGGCCTGAGATCACCGACATAATCATCACAGCGACGAGCGAAATTAGACCCAGCAATCGCCAAAAGGGGGAACGGTCATTAAAGGTCGTGCCAAAGCTGAAAAAAGCACTGGAAATCAGAAACCAACCCCACTGCCAGGGCGCGGCAAAGGTTCCCGGTAGCCGAATCTGGCCTTCCCCAGGGGCATAGAGGAGGGAGCCGCCGACCAAGCAGCGCGCTGCGGTAGAAGCCCTAAACAGTTCCTCCCCCGTTCCTGCCGTGGCAGAACAGATGCCCGTCTTCAGCATCAGGTACTGGATCATGCCGAGGCTGCAGGCGACTAGCACCAGCACCACTTGCAGCCGCAGCAGAAAGTAAAGGTCTTTGCTGGTGCGAATGAGGTAGTAGATGCAGGCAATCAGCGGCAGGTAGCCCAGCAGTATCTTGAGTCCTAAAATGCCCATGATAATGGGTTGCTCGCCCTCCGATTGAAACTGCTGGGGCGCATTCACCAGCAGCAGGGTCAGCAGCACGAGCGTTAGCAGCAGCCCGAGCGGCAGCTTAATCGCAGCCGGGATGACGAGCGGCAGGCGATTCTTGCGGCAAAATTGCACCACGCCAAGCAGGGCTGGAATATAAAAGAGGTCTTTGGCCAGCTGGAGAATAGCGCTGCCCCCCAGGGCGTAGACCACCGTACCGGCAAACGGAACGTAGATGATCAGGGCATAGAGGGCCTGACGCTGATACTTAAAAGACAAAATCAGGCTGGACAGCGCCGCTACGAGGGCAATCCCAAGCTTCGGTTCGACCAGCAAGCCCACCACCAGCCCCAGCAGCGTTGTCCCAAAAACGGTCGAGGCAATATCTTTAATCACCTGCTGCCGAGCGCTGGCCGCTGCTCGTTTTTGCAGCATTTGCGCTTTCGGACTAAGCGTCTCTGTCTGGCCAGCTCGATCCCGGGTCCTACGTTTTTTGGACCGTTTTTTAGCCTGCTTTTTAGGAGGTCGCTTTTTAGCCATATTGCCGCTAAATGAAAGAGCCTATACAAATTTACCCAAAAGAGCCGTCATTCCTCAGATTCTACGGAGGTTAGACATCAGGCTGTACAAAAACTTGTCAAATCGCTCGGCATATTTTCAGGAACTTCATCATCGCCCCAGTCGGTTGGGGATATCTTCGCAGCCGCCGGGGACGGTGGCTCGGGTTTTTTCTCCGCCCCAGGCACAGCAGTAGCGACGCTGCGCCTCGGACATGCGCTCAGCGGCGGTGAAGTCAGCCCCTTCTACGACTGCACCCGAAAACTCACCGGTACTGTGGTTGGGCGGCTGGCTGCGGGTGCGCGGCGTCGCGGTTTCAATATCGCCATGGAAGAGCTGGACGCCAAATAGGTCAGCCCCAACAAACTGGGCATCACAGAGAATCGTCCCGGCAAAGTTGACCCTGACCAGATCGCAGCCGGTGAAATTAGCCCGAATCAGATTAGCTGCGCTCAGGTCGATCCACCGCAGGTCGGTGCCTGACAGGTCGCTAGCGGCCAGCATGACGCCAATATCGATGACGCGGGTACCGTGCTGCCGGTCTTCGGCATACCCACCCGCACCGTCGAGGATGGGGCGACCTAGACGGCGATCGCGGGCCAGCGGCGTCAGCAGCTTGGAGCGGGAGAGGAAGCGCAGCACCTTGGCCTTGCCGTTGGCGTCAATGCTGCTGAGGATTGCCGCCGTCCGGGCTTCGGCAATCACTCGCTCCTGAGGCCAGTCTTCGAGTAGCCCCTCATCGTCCAGCACCAGCTCTGAAATGCCCTGGAAATAGGCATCGATCGTCTGCTGCTGGGTAATCAGGTTTTGCTGTAGGGTCAGGTCGCGGGAGATAATGTACTGCCGCCAGGCCACATAGACGGCCAGGATAGCGATAAAGATTTGGCCAATTGCCCCCAGAAAGTCCCCGATCGAGCCGACAATGTCCCAGCGGATGCTGCTTTCCCACTGGATTACCCGCTGATTCAAGCCGCTGATCTTGAGCAGACCGACCAGCCCCAGCAGCAGCGTCGGTACGGCGACGAACAGCGACTGCTGCCGCGGCGAGAGCTCCCGAGCAATTTCCTGAAAGGTGGGGTTGAGCAATCGTAGCGCCACCCCAGACGCGCCTAGGGAGCCCACCAGGATCAGCCAGAAACTGTTGAGCCACAGCCCCAGTAAAACGACTAGCGCCGCGGCGATCGCGACTAGATTAATCGGCGGCTGACCAGCTGGAAAGCGATCGCGCGAGCGGCTGAGCTGAGCTGAGCGCGAACTGCTTGGGGCAACTGCATCAAAAGCCTCAGCGTGACTGGAGTCCGCGCCGATGCTATCGGCCGAGCCAGCGGCCGATTCGGGGGGAAAGTCGGGGTCGGGGTTGTAATCTAGAGTGAACGGCTCATCGTAGGGCGATCGCGACCCGTTCTCCGATCCATGCTGAGGGCGGGGTGTAACCCACGGGTTGGCCTCGGCTGATGGGAGCTGCTCTTGGGGCTGGCGCGAGCGGTTTGATTGGGATGGGTCGGAAGCCATAGCTTGGGATTACCGCTGTCCAGATTGGGCCAGTGGGCAGACGTCTCACAGAGAGTGTACCCGAAAGCTCCGGTGCTTGGTGGATACCTATGGGTCAGTCGTGGCAGCGATGGCTCCATTTAAGACGCCAGTCGCCAACAATAGATGGTGGAGATAAATTGATGACAACAACTGCTCTGATTTTGCTAGCGGCCTTCGGCGTTTTGGCCTGGGGCTTTGGGCGGGCTCGCCCCTACGGTCGGATAGGCATTTTGGCCTGGCTCCAGTCGGTCGTGTTGATGACGCCGTGGCTGCTGTTTTTTGGTCTGTTTGCGGCGGGCATCTATCTCAATCTGGTCTGGGTGCTGGCTCTAGTCCTGGTCTCAGCCGGTCTCTACATCTATTTAGGTCGGCTGCTGCGGGCGAGTGGTCAGGACGAGCTCGCCACCAAGCGAGCCGAGGCCCTAGCCGCGAAGGCCATGGAAAGCTCAACCGAAACGCCGTCAGCCGATCCTTCAGCGCTGGAGAATGAGCCGAGTTCAGCGGGAGTGGAAGCTGAGCCGACTGAATCCCTTAAAACTGACCCTCCCGACGCTGAAGCAGCGGTACCAGCACCGATACCCGCTGAAGACCTGGCGGCGATTGAAGGAATTTTTGGCATTGATACATTTTTTCGCACGGAAACGATTCCCTACGATCAAGGCGCTATTTTTAAGGGCAACCTGCGCGGTCAGCCGGCTGAGACGGCTGAAAAGCTCAATCAGCTGCTGGCCGAACGTTTAGACGAGCGCTATCACCTATTTTTAATCGAGGGACCAGAGGGCAAGCCGGTCGCGGTTGGGCTGCCGAGCACTGCCGATCCGCAGCCGACGACGCTGGGCCAGAAAATTCTGGCTGGGGTGCTGGCGATCGCGACCTTTGCGACCTGCCTAGAAACCGCTGGGATTATCCAGGAATTTGACTTTTTCCGCCAGCCGCAGCGGTGGCCCGAGGCGCTTCCCTTTGCGCTGGGGCTAGCCGCAGTTTTAGTTGTCCATGAGGTTGGTCATCGGCTGGTCGCTGAGCGCTACGATATTCGCATCAGCCCGCCGTTCTTTCTCCCTGCCTGGCAGCTGGGGTCGTTTGGCGGGCTGATGCGGTTTGAGTCGCTGCTGCCCAACCGTTCGGTGCTGTTCGATATCGCCTTTGCGGGACCCGCAGCGGGCGGCCTGCTGTCCCTGCTCTTTTTGCTGGTGGGACTGGTGATCTCTCACCCCGGCAGCTATTTTCAGCTGCCGGCCGCCTATTTCCAGAGTTCTATCCTGGTCGGAGCATTGGCTCGCGTCGTGCTGGGCGATGCGCTACAGCAGGCCGTCGTCGATGTCCATCCGCTCACCCTGGTGGGCTGGCTGGGCCTGGCGATTACGGCCCTCAACGTGATGCCCGCCGGCCAGCTAGACGGCGGCCGCATCGTCCAGGCGATCTACGGTCGCAAAACTACGGGCCGGGCGACGACGATCACCCTGATCGGGCTGGCCCTCGTTTCGCTGGTCAATCCGCTGGCCCTCTACTGGGCGATTCTGATTCTATTTTTGCAGCGGCGGCTGGAGCGCCCCTGCCTAGACGACCTGAGCGAACCCGATGATGCCCGCGCTGCTCTTGGGCTGCTAATCCTATTTCTCATGCTGGTGACGCTGCTCCCCCTGACGCCGAGTTTGGCCGGACGGTTAGGCATCGGCGCGACTTAGGCGACCGTCGGTTATCCCGCCCGATCTGACCTGGTAGAGCAGAGGCGGAATTGTTAGATTAGTCACATAAGTATCCGGATTGCTGATGCGATCTCGGTCACTTTAAACCGTCGCTTTAGCCCCCAACCGCGTTAGCCATGACCTACCAAACCCTAGGACGTTGCCTCCGACGGCTGACCGCAGCCATGCTAGGGGCTGCCTTAGTCGGGCTGCCTGCTGTGGCCCAAACCGCAAATTTTGCCGGGGTGACCCTGGCCCGGGGGGAAGCGGCTGAGCCGTCCCGACTAGCTGGATTCACCGCTGGCTCCTATCGTCTATCAAATCTGTCTGCCCGCGATCGCGGCGGCAATCTCTGCCTGGGCTATGCCGATACCACGCCCGATCATATCCTTGTCCTGGAGCAGGATTTCCCGAATTTGACCATTGCTGTCGATAGCGGTGGGAATGACACAACGCTGCTGGTTCAAGGGCCAGACAGCGTCGTTAGATGCAATGACAATGCCAGCCGCCGCGATCGCGATGCCAGAATTAGCGATGCCGACTGGCCCGCTGGGATCTACCAGATCTGGGTTGGCACCTTTGACGCCGGGGCGCGCTATGACTATCGGCTCAGCGTGGGCGAACCCTCCCCGCCGCAATAGAGCCCCTGAGTCCGCACCCCAATAGCGTTAAGATAAGTCTGGTTGATTTTTATTAATCGCCGTCAGCCGATTCTGACTAGAGGAACAACCTGTGTTCAAAGCCCTAGCCAAAGATTTCCGAATTATTTTCGAGCGCGATCCGGCCGCTCGGAACTGGCTAGAAGTTATATTTTTCTATCCCGGCTTGCAGGCCTTGCTGCTGCATCGCATCAGCCACGCATTCTGGACCTTGGGACTGCCCTTCTTCCCTCGGATGCTTTCCCATATCGCCCGGCTGCTAACCGGAATTGAAATTCACCCCGGCGCAACCATTGGCTGCGGCGTCTTTATCGACCACGGCATGGGCGTCGTCATTGGTGAAACCGCGATTATTGGGGACTATGCTCTGATTTATCAGGGCGTTACTCTGGGCGGCACGGGTAAAGAAAGCGGCAAGCGCCACCCGACTCTGGGTGAAAATGTCGTCGTCGGGGCGGGTGCTAAGGTGCTGGGCAATATCCTGATCGGTCATAACGTGAGGATTGGGGCAGGCTCCGTTGTGCTGCGGGAGGTGCCCTCGGACTGTACGGTGGTCGGCGTTCCGGGCCGGGTGGTCTACCGCTCGGGCGAACGGGTTGACCCGCTGGAGCATGGCCTGCTGCCCGACTCTGAGGCCCGGGCCATTCGCGCGCTGCTTGACCGGATTGAGGATCTGGAGCAGCAGGTGGGTGAGCTCCAGGCTCAGCAGCCTGATCGCCTTGACCGTTCTCACCGTCTAGTGACTGCGGGCGCGAACTCCCAAGTCAGCTATAGGCCGCTCGGGGATGACAGTGACTGCTGTCGGATTGGCGATCGCGCCATCGAAGAATTTTTAGACGGCACGGGTATCTAAGGATTCACGGCGCGGCTCATCCAGGTTTGCTTCAGCTCATAAATACAGCGGTTTTGAGGGTCGCCCTGCAGCTCCAGGTGATCGACGGTCTCAGGCGCCAACAGCAACAGGCAAAACTGCGGCAGCGGCTGGTTCGGATCTGGCTGCGGTGGCTCAAAGGCGGCTTTCCGGGCTCTCTCATGCTGGGGATGGGGCCAGGCAAACTGCTTTCGGGCGCTGCCTGACAGGTTCTGCCAGAGCGCATCGCGAGCGGCGGCGAGGGGCGGCTCGGCCGTATCTCGGTCAACCAGCGTCAGCCGACCCAAAACTCGAAACTGCTCCCGCGTTTTCGTAAAGTACCAGCAGACTTCTCCCCAAGGGCAGGCTTCGAGCTGATGAATTTTCTCACTGCGGCGGTCCACGGCAAACTGGAGGCAGTCGCTGTCTTCTAAAAAACCGCGGAAAACGACGGTCCGGTTAGCGGGCTGCCCCGACCCGCGAACCGTCGCAAGCTGAAGATATCGCGACTCGGCCTGGGCTCGATTGCGATGCAGGGCACGGGCGACCAGCGGCCGCCAGGGGGCTAAATTCATGTAAATAAGTCAGGGATTTCTAGACCAGGATTGACTTTTAGCAGTTTAATAAAAGACAGATTGCTTGGGGACTGTGGGTGCGATCGCCCTCCATATGAATATTACGTCTATCGTTCTACTGGTCATCGGTCTAGTTTTACTGGTACTGGGAGCAGAGCTATTGGTTCGCGGGGCGTCACGGCTCGCGGCCCTAGTTGGGATCTCCTCTCTGGTAATTGGGCTGACGGTCGTGGCGTTTGGCACTAGTGCCCCAGAGCTCGCCGTCAGCCTGCGCGCCAGCTTTAGCGGCCAGGCCGATATTGCCCTAGGGAATGTCGTCGGCAGCAACATCTGCAATATTCTGCTAATTCTTGGCATTTCTTCTCTAATTGCACCGCTGATCGTGGCTCAGCAGCTCGTACGGCTCGATGTGCCGATTATGATTGGCGTATCGATTCTGATGCTGGTATTTGGCTTAGACGGCGCAATAACCACCTCTGACGGAACTATTCTATTTATAGGCGGAATTGTCTATACGCTGTTTCTTGTGTTTCAAAGCCGCCGAGAAACCAATCCAATTGTCCAAGATGAGTACGCTAGGTACAGTCGGCAGCCCTTTTCGCTCAAGTCAGCCGGGGTCAATCTGCTGTTTTTTTTAGTGGGCATGGGACTGCTGGTCACCGGCTCGAACATGCTGGTCGACAATGCGGTAGATATTGCCACTGCGCTCGGGGCCAGTCCGCTGGTGGTTGGCCTGACTATTGTTGCCTTTGGCACTTCTCTCCCAGAACTGGCGACTTCGCTGATCGCCAGCATCCGGGGCGAGCGCGACATCGCCGTGGGGAACGTGGTCGGCAGCAATATTTTCAACATTTTGATTGTGCTGGGGCTGACCAGCGCCCTATCGCCGACCGGCATCAGCGTTTCGAATACGGCGATCACGTTTGATATCCCGATTATGGTAGCCGTTTCTATCATGTGCTTTCCGATCGTCTTCACCGGCAACTCGATTTCGCGCTGGGAAGGTGGCCTGCTGCTCAGCTACTACATCACCTACACGATTTATCTAATCCTCCACGCTACCGATGCCGAGAGCTCAATCTGGGTCGGCGCGATTCTCAGATTTGTCGTAGTGCCGCTGACGCTGCTGGTGTTAGGAACGATGACCTGGCGCTCTTGGCGACTAAAACGACAGCGGCGAGCAGCCGAGCGGGCGGGCGATCGCAAATAAAAGCGAATCAATCCTCTTCAGCAGACTCACTTGTATCGCCCATTGCATTATTGCTCCAAGTGGGAACGAAACTAGAGACCTAACCAGTAACTCTACGGATGCCGATGGCTGATTGGGATGAAATGTGTTCTGCATGACCTGCTGTGGTTGAATATCGCAACACGACTTGATGAAAACTTGCGTATCCCTACTGAGAGGGAAAATGCTGACGGACGCCTACAATCGACGGCGTGGGAGAGAGTTTTCATTTCAGCATCGCGGAAGCCAACGAGGCCAACAATATCAGCATGGCTGCCGACCCGCAGCCGGTGGTCTGGCAGTTTGGTAATGTCGGCAGTCGGCAGGATGTGCAGCTGAAGCTGACTTATGCCGAGGGCGATAATGAGCGTAATCAAACGCCAGATTTTTAGCAACATTACAATCTCCTATAGGCAACACAGGCCATGCTAGTAAATCGGGCTATGCTAAATGGAAATGTAACAAACTGAAGGTTGATTAGTCCGATCTCATGCATCAGAGCCGAGAGCTGTTCTCGACTGAAGCAGCGATTTCCCCAGCCGCACTGAATCAGCCAACCGAGTAGCCCAGTTTGCGTGACTACGAGCACTAACGGCGCTCCGGGGCGTAGAACTCTGACTATTTCTCGCAATCCCTGTTCGGGGTCAGCCAGGTGTTCAAGCATGTGGGCACTGATGACACCGTCAAAAGAGCGATCTGCAAAGGGTAACCGCTTCACATCACTGTGAAATATTTGATGGTGAATGTTTGCCTGCGTCAGTTTTTGATGGGCTGTATTGAGCATTTTAGCTGAAAGGTCTACTCCAGCGATCCGCGCTTGCGGGGTTATAGCCTGAGCAAAGGCAAGGCTGAAGGCGGCTGTGCCAATGCCGCAGTCACAAATCGCTAAATTGCCTTCCCAATCGGGCAAAGCATTGGTGGTTTTAAGCGATCGCCATAGCTGCCGATAGGCATGTCGATATCCCAGAAGGCGAAGATGTTGATGCCACCAGAAAGCGGCTTTACTATAAGTTTGAGACAGTTGCTCGTTGGTTGGATAGACTCGCTGAACCGAAACCTGCCACCATCCAATCGTCCATTCCATGGTGAAACCTCACTGATAGGCAACTGCATTTCACTATCGTGCTTGAGGTTAGTTTCATCCCTGATCGAAGGGATAGTTGTGAGGATAGTTTTGCAGGATTCAGGCACACAGCTACTGGTTTAAGATCTGTTGAATATCTTCTGGGACGGTCATTCTCTCTGAACCTTTAACGTTGGCTCTGCCACCTCTGAGGGCTCTCATCTGCCCAAATAAAACGGTTAGAGGAAAGGCCAGCAGGGTTTGGATGAGTTGCCCAGCGATAACTTCTCGAAAATCCCGCTGTCTCCAGGCAAGCTTCAGCATATGCCAGTGGGCAACTGTGTGCGCGATCTCGTCCGTTTGCCCTAAAATATGAGCCCGCTGCAGGGCTATCCAGGCGGCTTCAAAATCTCGCTCTGCAGCGGCTGTCTTGGCCTTACAGAGTTCTGCCTTGAAATAGTCTTTTACAATCGCTTTCATTTTTCCCTTCAGCTATACGTTAGGCGAGTTGGTTAGCTGTTCTAGCGTGAAGTAGTACGAGGCATCACCCGTCTTGAAGAGTCCATACCAAGCTTCCAGAATCTCGGCATCGTAAAGATCGAGCGTTTTGAAGATATGGTAGGCAAACTCGATCGGGGCAGTTGAGTTTGCGGTAATGACAGGCCCAGCCGTGACAGCGGGCTGGTTTAGGTAATGGACTGCACCTTTATAGTTCGTGGCCAGCAAGTATTCTGCGGCATTGCTGGTGTGGGGCCTGTCATCTAATATCCCGGCTCGGGCTAGCCCTGCGGTTGCACCGCAAATAGCTGCTACGGGGATATTCGCGGTTAGAAACGCCTTGGATGTTTCTAAAATTTTAGCGTTTTGACCGGCATCCCAGGCTTCGCCACCAGGCAGGATCAGCATCGCTCCCGGCTCCAGCTCGTCAATGCTGATGTCGGGAAGAATGGTCATGCCGCCTATTGTCGTGACGGGGTCAGCGCTCAAGCCAACCGTCTGTATGCCATAGCGTCCGGGATGCTTTTGGAAATCTGGGTTGTTGATACCCGCGATCGCAAATCCTGTTTCCCAATCGGCCAGCGTATCGAATACGAAAAGATGAACCATTTGCTTTTTCATTCAGCTCACTCCTATTTACTCCTGATATTTCTCCCATCTATCTCGCGTAAGCTGCCATTCCCTCTGGTGCCATCCTCGCACCCTCATCCAATCGGGGCTGGGCAACGTCCCAACCGAAACGAATTCGTATCGCTCCGCCAATCGAGACACCCGCAAGTTCGCGCTGATAGAAATACCGCGAATTTCGGTCAGCCCTAGATCACGGAACCCAAATTCTATCAGCGCTTTGCCAATTTCAATGGCGTAGGCATAACGCCCCCAAAACTGGGGCGCTAGCTCAATACCGAGTTCGGCCTGCTCGGGCTCATATCCATCCCGGCGTAGCCCGCCACAGCCAATCAGTTCCGATTTGCGGCGATCGATAATGGCTAGCTGATAATTACGACGGGGATATTCGACTGCCCACTGCCGGAATCGTTGAAGCAGCTCGTGACTAAACTCCGGTGTGACTTCTTCTGGCGCGCAGAATTCGGCATAGCGGGGCTCAGCCCGATAGGTAAGGAAAGCAGGTTCATCTGCCTGATTAAAATCCCGTAGGAGAAATCTCTTAGTGATGATCTCCATGGCTGGCACCCATCAGCTCAATTGATCAGGTGAGATTGCGATCAAGCTGCTCATCCCAATAAGCTGCTTCTACCTTATGTCCGTCCGGATCGCGAACGAAGCAGCCGTAGTATGGCTCTCCGTATTCGGTTCTACCCCCTGGAGCACCTTCGTCTACGCCACCCGCTGCCAGTGCTGCCTGATGAAAAGCATAAACGGCATCCTTTGAGGGAGCAATGAAGCCAATATGCGTGCCATTGCCAACCGATGCAGGCCGACGATCGATCGGCGTTTGCACCCAAAATTCGGGATACTGTTTGCCATAGGCAATAGCACCGGGATGCTCCATCAGTCGCTTGCAGCCGAGCGTAGGGAGTACCTGGTCGTAGAACGCGATCGCGCGTTCAAAGTCATTTGTGCCAATCGAGACATGTGAAAGAATGCTGGGATTACTGTCCATGGCGGAAGCCTCCATTTACATCCATTGGTTTAGTTTGACATCCTCCCCTCCTAACCGCAGAGCGATATAGAAGGGGATTCCCCAGAAACAAGCTCAAACAAAGACAGCTGCACCGTGGCAGCAGTTCGTTCAGGGTTTCCAGGTCGGTTCCCAGGCTCACCCACTAACGCGAGTGATGACTCCTTGCAACCTGTTAATTCAGGCTTGGGCGTAACTTCCCGACTGACCATCGGTAGATTGGGCTGACCAATTTTAACTCTGGCTCGGTCTGCAATCACCACCGCAGCATCGACGTCTGCATCTTCGTGATGACCGCAACTTTCGCAGATAAACTTTTCACCGACTCGGTTTCCCGGACTGATGTAGTGACACTCAGAGCATTCCTGGCTAGAGTGGTGGGCCGGAGCATCAACCACCCAGTTTCCCAGCTTACGGGCTTGATGCTCGGTTTTGACGCGCAAACTGTACCAGGAAGCATCAGAGATTGCTTTGTTCAAAGCGGTCTTAGCCGTTTGTCCATTCTGAATGTATCGACCCGTCTGAGGGTCTTGTTTCGGTTTGCAGCGCTGCTTCATCCCTTTGATATTGAGGTCTTCAAACCCAATCAAGTCGGCGCTGCGAGCAATCCGCCGCGCCAGCTTCCACTGGAAGTCGGTGCGCACACGACGAATCTTCTGATGTAGCCGGGCGACTCGCTGACGCACTTTGGCTCGGTTCGCAGAGCCTTTCTTCTTGCGCGATAAGCGACGCTGTCGGATTCCCAGCCGACGCTGATAGCGTTTGCCAATATGCGGATTCAGCTCAACCGTGCCATCAGCCATGGCCGCGATTTTCGTGATGCCACGGTCCACCCCGTTCACCGACTGCAATTCCGCTACCGCTTTCTTCGGCTTTTCAGGAACGCTGTCATCTCGCAGCAGTAGACTGGCATACCAGCCGTCCGCTTTCTGGGTGACCGTTACAGTGCGAATTTCCCAAGAGTTAGGAATGTCTCTGGACTTGAAGAATCGCATCTCGCCCAAGGTCGGCAGCATGATGTGGTTGCCATTGACTTTGACCGTTTTGGGTTTGAACTCAAACGAATTGAAATCGTTTCGGCGTTTGAACTGAGGAAAGCCGGACTTGCCTTGGAAGAATTGGTTGAATGCCGTGTCGAGATGTCTCAAGGCTTGCTGCAGCACGTCTGCATTCACCGCCTGGTACCAGGGTCGAGATTGCTTCAAACCCGGCAGCCCAGAGGACTGCATTTCGTACGCGCTGCGTCTGGGGTTGAACGGCTGATCTAGCTTTGGCTTTCTACGCCGCAGGGTAGGCTTGTTCTGCTTCCAAGGATGTCCATTGGAAGCAGAACGAACAACCGAACAGGTTAACGGGCAAGCTTCAGCCTTGAATCGTAGGGAGCAGAAATTGCCCTGAATGAACCCTTGGCTGTAGCTATCGATGCGGTCTGCTAGATTGTAGTTGACCATCCCACGCAGCATTCCCAGCCAGGAGGCCATCGTTTCTGCCTGGCGAATACTGGGAATCAGCTTAAAGCGATAGACGGTTTCCATTGGTAGTATGATCGTACCATAAACTGGTGTTCTGGAAGATTGGCTGCTGTGTCGTGTCAGGCGGGTAGCGGTGAGTGATTGGCGCTGTCGCGCCGCTCCTATTCCCCATACGACCAAACCTCTTGGCTATGGTCGCAGTACCTCTGAGGTTTTATGATGGTGCAATCATATCAAAGCTACCCTAACCGAAAGGATAGGAAGGAGCGCTTTAGTAATGCTGCCATCTCCGCAAAACCGTTTTCACGGTGGATAAGGATTGAGGCCGCTCTACCATTTGCTGAGCGTGGAGATAGGCGGCACTTCGGTCAGGGCTCGCCATCCCAGTAGTCAAGGCTCGGCCCTTTACGCTCGATGACTTCGAACGGGTCACTTTTGTCCAGACTACCCTCTGCCATGTATTTGCCAGAATCCGGGTACTCGCAGATCTCAGGTGCTTCCAGGGTACTGATTGAAAGATACTTCAGCTGTGCATCTGAGGTGTTGATGATCTGATGCGGGTACTCGGGACCGGCAGGAATGAAGACGACGTCGCCTGCTTTCAGCGGGAGCATCTCGCCTGCGACGCGGAGCGTTCCTTCGCCTTCAACGACAATGAACATCTCCTCTTGGGCGTGGTGAAGGTGATATGGACACCCTCGCTTTCCTGGCTCTAGCACATCAATAGTCGCACCCAGCTTCTGAGCAGCCGTGTCGCGAGCGAGTCGCGCAAAGCGCGTGTCATAGTTCGGGTCTCGGAATCGGTGCGTCAGCGGAATCTCGTTGAAATTCCGGATGAGAGCGGCGGCAAGGGTAGCAGCATGGTCAGACATGGCGGCGTGCATAAAAGGGGGACGGGTTGGTGGCACCTGGCTATATATTAGAATTACTGATCCTTTAAACGTAGAATTACCTCCTTTGAAATGCCGGATAAAGGGGTAGATCGGGTACGTTTGACCAATGCTGACGTAGACGTGCTAGCAGCTGTTCGGATGTATTGCACAGACCAGGGAGTTGGTTGAACTCTTGGGACGTCGCTATAAAAGCTTCCAATCGAGCCAAAATCCGCTGGCGAATGGTAGAAACTCCCCAGCTTATATCTTTTCTTGAAGCAGATTCAAAATGCCGCGTTAAGGTATACAAAAGCCAAAAGCCACAGGCCTTGACTAAAGCCGCTTCAAAGATCCGATCGTCTTCTGCGGCTGGACACTGTTGGCAAAGGAGTGCTCGGTAGGTGTTCTCCATCTGCTGAACTATAGCGTGTGGCAGACGGTTGGCACACCAACAGCTGGGAAACATCATCCTACCATAAACGGCATCAATGAGGGCATGACCAAAATGTCCTGTTTCGAAGTCAACCAATCGTAATGCTTTACCCGTATCTAAGACGTTATCGGGGCATGCATCGGCATGAATATAGGCTAAAAACTCCCCAGGCGAATTCACAGCTGTATTAATCGCTTCTAAGTCACGTAGCCAACTGCTATCAGGTTGGATTCCCAAGCTCTCTAACAGAATTTGGTGTTTGTGAATATCAACTATTTCTCCAATGGGTTTTCCGCGAGGAGAGAGCGCCCTAAAAAACTTCTCGTATTTTGCGACTTTGCCGATGGTGTCGGCATGAAGTTGAGCCAGACAGGCTGCATACTGAAGCAAGGCCGATTCTGCTTGAGAGCGACTATCCCCTAGCAAAGGTTCGACTAAACGGGTACGATACTGTATATCCTCTAAAATGATTAAACCTAAGTGGCGATCGCCTCCATAAAAGTGAGGGCTATGCTTGAACTTGCCGGGGATCGTGCTCAAGAATTGAGAACCTATCCAATCACTGAAAAAACGCATTGTATCCCAAGAATTTATATCTTCTGGACTATAGGCGTTTACTTCGACCTTTTTGATCATCAGGCTTGACGGCAAACTACTAGATGAGCTGTAACATCGTAGCAACAAGTTTCTTCTCCCCCCTTCTGAAACACGCTCAACCCGAGTGAATCGAATGGGACTACCAACTGCAGTTGATAACACTTGCTCAGCGGCGATGATGACACGCGGATCGGTTCTCCTAGGTATATGAGCATAGGCAAAGTTTATTAGCTGGCGCGGTAAGGACCTCAGAAAATGGGAACTTGAAAAGGCTTTATCCATAATTGTTTTTAACCATATCGCCAGGAGAGCTAGAGGTTAGGGTTCTGGCTAATTTAAAATTCTCGATTCTCTGGCTCTTGCCACTGCTTGTGTACGATTGTTTACCGCTAGCTTGCCGTAAATATTGCGGGCGTGCCATTTGACTGCTGCGAGACTGACAAATAGCCGATCCGCGATCGCTTGATTGGTCATGCCGGTTGCCAGATAGTGCAATACTTCCAGTTCACGGTCAGTTAATGGCTCAATCAGAGGTTGAGCTGAAGCCGATTTATCTTCCTTCACTGAACTCAATTCGGCTAGCAGATAGTTTACTTCCTGGGAATAAATGTTTTTTGAGGCCGCAAACTTTAACAGCTCTGCCATTGGGTTTCCTTCGTCCAGGAACAAGCGAAAGTATTTGCCCTCACGAGGGACATTCAAGGCGTGATTCAGGGCGTCTAATGCCTGCTTCTGATTTTCTTCTAGATGAAAGGCCAATGCCTGTAACAGCAGCACTTCCATCACGCGAATAGTTCGCCCTCCGGTCTTGGCAAACTCATACAGACGATTGAGCAGCCGCAGGGCATCCTGTAAATGAGATGACGATGACTGTAACCTTGCTTGAGCCAACAGCACTCTGGCATAGGTGAGATAGTCGAGTTCAGCAGCCGCTGGATACTGTTCGGTCGGGCTATAGTGCAGCTCACCTTCCACGCTCAGGCCGCTCTTTTCTACCCAGGCAATCGCTCCGTCCAGATGACCTTCTGCCAGCTGTAATCTGGCTTTACAAGTCGCAACGGAAAGGATGGTAGACCAGAGCCAGGGCTGACAGCGTTCAGCCGCCTGAATCGCAGCCCATGCTGCTTGAAAGTCTCCCTGCGCCTGACGCACTCGGGCCAGTGTAATGTAGCCCATCATCAAACCAGGCTGCTGGTTTTGAATAGCGCGATCGATGCTTTGGGTCAGATGTTGGGCAGCGGCTTCCAGCTGATTTTGCTCTCGTAAAAGGTCAGCTAGCGCAACCTCGACCAATACACCTGCGTAGGTTGCTAACCAGTGCCGTTCTGTGGCCAGGTTCAAGCCTTGCTGGCAAAGCGAAGTAGCTGCATCCATGCGCCCTCGCAAGGCGAGAAACTGGGCCTGCAAGTAAAGCCCCGCGATCGCCGGGTCCGCCGTGCCGCGTGCCTTACCAATCCGACTGACTTCTGGCAGCAGTTGTTTTGCCGCCTCATAATTATCGGCTACAAAATAGGTGACACCGAGATTGAGCAGAATTAGCGATCGCAACCAGGAATAGTCTTGAGGCAACAATTGCAGCGCCTTTTCCATAAAGGCGACTGATTCAGCAACATGGCCCTGCTGGCGGGCCTTCATTCCCTTCAAGGCGACGACTAAGCCCCAAAGCTGATCTGAATTTTCAGCCGCAGGCAAGTTCTGATCCAGTAATTCTTCGAGGATGTGGATGACTGAGATCGCCTCGGCAAATCGAGAGGAGGTAAACCCCACCCAAGCTTGTGCCGCCAGCAGCCAGGGGCGGCTATGAGTCAGTTTAGGGGGCATTGCCGCCAGGGCACTTCGCAGCACAATCGCATCCAGACGAGGGTTCTCGTGCGTCTGCATTTCTTGCTCAATCAGGCTAGCAGCGTCCTCAAAGGAGCCAGCAGCAATGACGTGATCAAGCGCATCGGCGATGTATCCCTGGTGTTCGTACCATTGGGCAGCCCGGTGGTGACAGGCCAGCATATAATCTGGGTCAGTCCGTTGCAGCAGGTGTCGCAGTGACTCTGCAAACAGGTGGTGATAGCGATACCAGGTGCGATCGCGATCTAAGGGAACGACAAACAGGTTTTGATGCTCTAGCTGCTCTAGCACCTCGACCCCATTGACCGTTTCTTCTCCTACAACGGCTTCACAGAGCGAACCGCACATCTGCTCTAGAACAGAAGTCCTTAGCAAAAAGGTTTGGAGCGCTGGCGGCTGCCGGTCTAAAACCTCTTCTATTAAGTAATCTAGAACGTATCGCTGGTTGCCTCTGAAGGAATCAATTAACGCTTCGGATTGGGCCGTATCTCGCAGTGAAAGCATCGCTAGCTGCAACCCGGCAATCCAGCCTTCGGTTTGCTTTTGCAAAGCTTCGACCTGTGGCGCTGTGAGCGGCTGCGATAGGGACTGCTGTAGAAACTCTGCTGCTTCCTCATCAGTAAATCGGAGATCTGCGGCTCGCAATTCTGTTAGCTGGGCGCGGGCACGCAGTCTGGCTAAGGGTAGCGGAGGATCGGTGCGAGTCGCGATCGCAAGGTGAACCTGGGCAGGTAAATAGTCTAGAAAAAAAGCCAGGGCGGCGTGAATCTCTGGCGCCGTAATCAGATGATAATCATCTAAAGAGAGAATTAAATCGGTCTGAAGCTGTGCCAGCTCATTCAGCAGCGGCGGCAAAAATGCCTCAAAGGAGCCCGCTTCGGAAGACTGCAAAATTGATAGTGTAGCTTCCCCAACAGCCCTATCCGTCTGCTGCAAGGCGGCCACGATGTATGTCCAGAAGCGAGTCGAATCGTTATCCCGCTGATCCAGGGCCAACCAGCTAACGGGCAGCTGCGTTTGCTGCACCCATTCGCTCAGTACGGTCGTCTTCCCAAAGCCCGCCGCCGCCGAAATCAGAATCAGCCTGCTGGTTAAACCCTGATTGAGCTGCTGAAAAAGGCGATCGCGTTTTACCACAGGCGATCGCCGCGATTGAAGATGGAACTTAGTCACTAACAGGGGGCTAGCCATGTCGAGTCGAACGTCTGCACGAATCCTTATCTGTAGGGTACATAATAGAGTCGCCCTCCGCCTATCCTTTCGGCTAGTGACCGATGAAGATGAACACGCCATACTGAATTAAATGATTTCATCGGTATCTCCCATGGCACACGAAGAAATACGAGCGGCCCTCATGATAACTTGTGGCATACTGGCAGTCCTCTTGGGAGAAAGTTTCTTGAAGCCTGTGATCAGTAGGTGATCCAAGTTATTTTCTAAATGTTGACGCCCCCTCAATCCCCCAATTCTGGGGGAGGCCGGATTCAAGGCGAAGCGGGCTTTCCTTAAGATAGATTTCGTTAGTGAGCAAACTTAGCCCGAATAAGTATATTTGAACTACTGTGCATTCGGTATACGGTTTTTCTTTATCAGATCGCGCACCCAAACCCGTGGGACAGAGATGCTTTAGAGGCAGATCGATCAATGCAAGAGACTAAGGTTAATCAGATGCGGAAGCAGGTAGACCATATCTACCGCTCCGAGTCGCGTCGTGTTTTTGCCACCCTGATTCGCCTGCTTGGTGACTTCGACCTGGCGGAAGAGGCAATGCACGAAGCCTTTGCGGTGGCTGCGGAAAAATGGCCCGGTGAGGGCATGCCCGCCAACCCGCGAACCTGGCTTGTTTCAGTGGGCCGATTCAAAGCCATTGATGCGATTCGTCGTCGGACCCGCTTTGATGTGTCCCTGGCGGAACTTGGGCAGCGGCTCGACAGCAGCGGCATTGAGGTGAAAGATGATGAGAACGTTGAAGACGATCGCCTGCGTCTGATCTTTACCTGCTGCCACCCCGCCCTGCCGCAGGACGCTCAGATCGCGCTGACGCTGCGGGAGGTCTGCGGGCTCAAGACGGAGGCAATTGCCAGCGCTTTCCTGGTCGCTCCCCCGACGCTGGCGCAGCGGATTGTGCGGGCCAAAGCAAAAATCCGCGATGCGCGCATTCCCTATCAAGTGCCGTCTAGGACCGATTTGCCAGAGCGGTTAGATACCGTGCTCCAGGTGATTTATCTGGTCTTTAACGAAGGGTATGCAGCCTCCTCTGGCGCATCGCTGACGCGGGCCGATCTTTCAGGCGAAGCGATCCGCCTGGGACGGCTGGTCATGGCGCTATTGCCGGAACCTGAGGTGATGGGTCTGCTGGCGCTGATGCTGCTGCAAGAATCGCGGCGCAACGCTCGTACCACGTCAACCGGCGATCTGATCCTGTTAGAAGACCAGGACCGATCGCTCTGGAACCCGGCTCAGATATCTGAAGGGAGGGCACTGGTGCAGCAGGCGCTCGCTTCGCAGCGGATTGGCGCTTATACGCTTCAGGGTGCGATCGCGGCAGTCCATGCCGAGGCTCCGAGCACCGCTGCAACTGACTGGGCGCAGATTGTGGCCCTATACACCCTGCTTGGGCAGATAGAGCACTCTCCCATTATTGACCTGAATCGGGCGGTCGCCGTGGCGATGCGTGACGGTCCCGCAGCGGGACTACGGCTGATTGACGCCATCCTGGCTGATGGTAATTTGGCCAACTATCATCTGGCCCACGCGGCGCGGGCCGATCTGTGTCGGCGGTTGGAAAAAACGGCTGACGCCGAAGCATCCTACCAAAGGGCGCTCGCCCTGGTGAAGCAAGAACCCGAGCGCCGCTTTCTTGAAAGACGTCTGCGTGAACTGGGCTAAAAAAGTATTTTCTTGCCTGTCGATTTACAGCCTCGCCGAACGACTACTCAACAAAGGTGACAATTTCAGATCAAATTCTGGAGGTAACGATGAAATTTATCTGCCTGGGATACTTTGACGAAACGCAGTGGGATCGGCTCTCTAAAACTGAGCAAACTGCCCTGATGGAGGAATGCTTTGCCTACGATGACGAGCTGCGGCGGGGCGGACACTTCATCGGCGGGGAAGCCCTCCAATGTTTCCGCAATGCTGCGACGATACGATATCGCAATGGCAAGGTCACGGTCACGGATGGCCCCTACGCCGAAACTAAGGAACAGCTGGGTGGCATTCTACTGCTTGAGGCCAGAGACCTGAACCACGCGATTCAGCTAATGTCCCAACATCCGGGCGTCCGCAGCGGCCCCTTTGAAATTCGCCCGGCGGATGAGGAAATCAATGCGCTGGTGGCAGACCGCGAAAAGAGCCTCCAGCAAAACTAAGTCCCTGGATTAAATTAGGAGAAATCATCATGAAAACTAGCACAATTGCGCATCCGCCGGTTATATCGCAGGCAGCTTGGCTCAACGAGCGAAAAGCACTTCTGGCGGAGGAAAAGGAACTGACCCGGCAGCGCGATCGCGTAAATGCCAGGCGTCGTCGGCTGCCGATGGTCAAGATAGACAAGGACTATAGCTTTGAGGGTTCTAACGGTGAGACAAACCTGCTTGACCTGTTCGAGGGTCGGCGTCAGCTGCTCGTCTACCATTTCATGTTCGACCCCGCGTGGGATATAGGCTGCTCAGGCTGCACAGGTCTTGTGAACGCGCTGGGTGACCTGTCCCTGCTGAATGCCCGCGACACAACTTTTGTTCTCATTTCTCGGGCACCGCTAGAAAAGCTTGAGCGATACAAGGCCAAGCAGGGATGGAGTCTGCCGTGGGCTTCATCCTTTAGTAGCGACTTCAACTACGACTTCCACGTCTCTCTGGACGAATCTGTTGCCCCAGTTCAGTACAACTATCGCAGCAAAGCGGAACTGGAGAGTAAAGGAGAGGGACATTTCATGAAAGGCGAAAGTCATGGACTGAGCGTATTCTTCCGCCTCGACGACGACGTCTTTCACACCTATTCGACCTATGCCCGAGGCTGTGAAGGATTGACCAACGCTTACAGCCTCCTCGATGTGACACCCTACGGTCGGCAGGAGGACTTTGAGGACTCGCCGCCGGGCTGGCCGCAGCAGCCGACCTATGGGTAGATTTAGCCAAATTTAGGAGACAAAGAATGAAATACATGTTGCTCATCTACAGTGACGAAAATGCCTGGACCGAGAGCGAGCAGAAGCACTGCTACAAAGAGTCTATAGAGCTAACCCAAAAGCTGAACGCGAACGGCCAATACCTGGGCTCCTCACCGCTTCAACCCGTTTCAACCGCAACCAGCGTTCGGGTTCGGGACGGTAAGCGGCTGGTGACCGATGGCCCGTTCGCGGAAACGCGGGAACAGCTAGGCGGCTATTTTCTGGTTGACGCAGCGAATCTGGATGACGCGATCGCGATCGCCGGACGCATCCCCGCCGCCCGCAAAGGCACCGTCGAAATCCGCCCGATTCTAGAACTGAAGGGCTTGCTACCAGAGCAGTAGCTGCCGTCAACATCGCTCAGCGGGCGCTTCCCACCGGCTTTTCGAGCTTTTTCAGAGAAAATCAGTCCAACCTGTCGATCTCGTGAGCCTTAATTCGACTAATTCATGCAGCAGGGGATAGCTGTTTTCTATTTCCCTACCGTTTCACGCCATAGCTAAAAGCCAGTTTTGGAGCATTTCATTTCATCCTCATTAATTCAAGGAGCACAAAATGCAGCTGAATCCGTATCTCAGTTTTAATGGCCAGTGCGAAGCCGCGTTTAAGTTCTACGAGCAGTGTTTAGGCAGCAAAATCAACGCGATGATGTCATGGGGTGAGTTGCCAGATGATGACCCAATGGCCGGTCAGGTCTCCCCCGAATGGCGTGATAAAGTCATGCACATCAGCTTGCCGGTGGGCGATAGAGAGCTGATGGGTTCTGACAGTCCGCCTGAGTACTATGAAGAACCCAAAGGCTTCTCTATTTCGATCAGCATTGACGGTCCGGCAGAAGCAGAACGTGTCTTTAAAGCCCTGGCAGAAAACGGAACTATCAAGATGCCAATCCAGGAGACCTTCTGGGCTGCTCGCTTTGGCATGCTAGTCGATCAGTTTGGCATCCCCTGGATGGTTAACTGCGACCAGGCTAGCTAATTCTTTAACCAACACACAACAGGAGTTAATCATGAAAACTGAACCGCAGAAGGAGTTAACCATGAAAACTGAACCGCAGGATGAACACCAATGGCTACAGAAGCTGGTCGGCGAGTGGACCTATGAAACTGAGGCGATGATGGGGCCGGATCAGACTCCTGAGAAGTCTACGGGGACTGAGAGTGTGAGATCGCTCGGTGGACTCTGGATTCTGGCCGAAGGTCAGGGCGAGATGCCTGGCTGCAACGACACCGCCACAACCATGATGACCCTTGGCTATGATCCGCAGAAACAGAGGTTCGTGGGCACGTTTATTGTCTCAATGATGTCCTACCTCTGGATCTACGAGGGCGAACTAGACACAGCCCAAACAAGACTGACGCTGAATGCCGAGGGACCGAGTATGACTGAAGAAGGCAAGATGGCAAAGTACCAGGACATCATCGAGTTCATCAATGAAGATCATCGGGTGCTGACATCGCATGTGCTGAGCGATGACGGACAATGGCACCAGTTCATGACCGCGCACTATTGGCAGAAACAGTAAGGATTCTCAAGTTAACGATGTACCCATCAGGTTGCTCAACCTACTAGAAGCTCCTTGCCTGATAGGTATTTCATTTGAATGCAAGCCCCTAATCGCAGGAGATACCACTATGACAACTACCCCTATAACAACCACCCAAACCTGTGACGAAGTTCAGATTCGTCAGCTCATTACCGATCAGGCCAATGCCATCCGGGCCAAAGATGTGGACAAAATCATGGCTCACTACGCCCCAAATGTAGTTGCCTTCGATGTCAAACCGCCCTTTCAAATCATTGGGGCCGATGCCTGGCGGCGGATGTGGGAGGCGTGCTTACCCTGTATGCCAGCTTCCTCCGGGACGGAGATGCAAGATCTCAACATCAACGTTAGCGGCGACCTCGCGATCGCGCACTGGACCTTCCACTTCACAGGCATCGAGTCAGAGCATCCGGCGGCGCAGATGGAGTTTCGGATCACCGCTAGCTACTATCGGAGTCAGGGCAGATGGCAGATCATCCATGAGCATTGCTCCATCCCCTTTATGCCACCTGAACGAATCTGAAAAGGCTGCTTCAGCCAAAACTGACAGCAAGATTTTAATAGTTTCACAGGAATTAGATAGCTGAGCATGAGATGTTTTCCTAATCTAGGAGAGTGGTTAACGAGAAACTATGGCACAATCAATCGCCTCTGCTCAGACCAAAATTGCTCAGCTAACCGGAGGTTAAGCTAATGGTGAAACACTTAATTTCACAACAGTCCTACTTCACATTGAAACTTCTCTCGGCACTAGGCTGCGGTCTAGTTGCGGGTGTCTTCTTCGCCTTCTCATCCTTTGTGATGAGTGCCCTGGGCCGCCTTCAGCCACCTGAGGGAATCGCTGCGATGCAGTCAATCAATATCACGGTGATTAATCCGGGGTTCATGCTAACGTTTATGGGCACAGCGGCGCTTTGCGTCTTTTTGGCGATCGCCTCTGTGCTCAAGTGGCACCAGCCAGGGGCTCCCTATCTGCTCCTCGGCAGCCTGCTCTATCTCATTGGCACCTTCCTGGTGACGATCGTGGGTAATGTACCGCTGAATGATGCGCTGGCAGTTGTCAAACCCAATAGTACTGAGGGTGCTATCCTATGGTCTCGCTACCTCACTAATTGGACAGCCTGGAACCACGTTCGGACGATAGCCGCACTGGCCTCAGCAGCAGTGTTTTCTCTCACACTTCGCTATTGAGTACCACCGTTAGTCCTTTAAAGCTCATATTTCAACTGAATCGAAGCTAGAGACCTAAACCTGACCAAAACTTACTCGGGAGAAGCACCATGCAAAATATTCATGCGATTACGCCATGTCTGTGGTTTGATGATCAGGCCGAAGAGGCTGCTGAATTTTATACGGGAATTTTTAGAAATTCTAAGATTGTCCGTATGTCTCGGTATGGGGAAGCTGGATATGAGATTCACGGTAAACCAGCAGGAACGGTCATGACCGTAGCCTTTGAACTCAATGGGCAGACCTTTACAGCGCTCAATGGTGGTTCAAGCTTCAAATTCAACGAGGCTATTTCATTTGAGGTCAACTGCGAGACGCAGGAAGATATAGATTATTACTGGGAGCAGCTCTCTAAGGGAGGGGATGAGACAGCGCAACAATGTGGCTGGCTCAAGGACAAATATGGCGTCTCATGGCAAATCATTTCCAGCGTGCTAATCGAAATGCTCAATGACGCCAGTGTTGAAAAATAGCAAAACGTCACGACGGCAATGCTAAAAATGAAAAAGCTCGATATCAACGAACTTAAGCAGGCATATGCTGAAGCCTCGGCGGATCTGTGCGGCAGCTATTCAAGGCTGCGGTTCGGTGTTATCCCCTCTCGTTTTTGAGGAATAGAACAATGAAATCCAAACTCACGCTATACGAAGAACTTGAGCTGCTGCCGGCCAATAGTCTTCGCCCTACCGTTAAAGCTAATCTACTCAGGGGTTTGCGCTATTTTGTGGGGCAGCTAAGGCAGGTATTCGTGGCAACCGATGAGCCCGTGGTCACCTGCCGTTCCAGCTCTACCGGTGAGCCCCGGTTCGACGGATACGACCCGGTCACCCATCAGTGGATTGGCGGAGTCTCTGAAGCCGAGATACGCATCTGGCTTGAGCAACGCTACCAGCGTACTCAAGGGGTTTCCAACACAAACCTACGACTTTTGGGGCTGGGCCGCTGGTAAAATGCCCGCAAGGTCCCGCGAAAAGTACGTCCCAACTGGACTAAGCTTCGCGATCGCTGGGAATATTCTTATGTAGCACGAGCCGGTTTTACATTCTTAAGCCTAGTCTCAATGATCATTACCACCTCTTGAGGACAATATGAGTAAGATTAGCGGTACTGCCCTAATCGCGATTGGTCTGCTTCACTCCTTGCTAGCGCTTCTGATGCCGGGAATTTTCGGTTTCAGCGACATCTGGCAGGACATTGCTGCTGCCGGAGTAGTTGATGCTGCGAGCCCGGAATCACTCCGCATCTGGGGCTACTACTGGTTGCTGATGCCAGGGTTTTTGCTAATCCCTTTCGGCCTGCTGTGCTACTGGATTGAGCATCAACTAGACCTTCCCCTGCCGTCCTTTGTAGGCTGGGGGCTGCTGGCGATCGCCCTCTTTGGCATTGTTCTGGATATCGATACGGGCTTCTGGCTGGTGCTAGTTGTTGCTATTAATGCGATCGTGGCGTCGCGACTCAAACAGAAGATCGTTTGAATAATGGGGTGAATACCCATTTCTTTAAAGTATGACAAAAACGTTTTACGTCATTTTGGCTAACACACTCGCTGCGTCGCTGACGAACACCTTCGTCTGGTTTGCGGTCACCTTTTGGGTGTATCTGCAAACTCAAAATGTGATGGCGATGTCGGTGATGGCGGGTATTTACCTGGTCACCGTTTCCGTTTCTGGTTTTTTTCTTGGCTCGCTGGTCGATCGCTACAGAAAGAAAACCGTAATGCTGCTCTCCAGCCTCTGCTCCCTCTTTTTATACCTCCTGGCCTACGGCCTCTTCGTGTCTACTACACCAGCAGTGTTTACAAATCCTGCTAGTCTGCCGCTTTGGGGCTTCATTCTCCTCACATTAGTGGGGGCGATCGCGGGCAATTTACGCACCATTGCGCTGCCAACCATTGTGACCCTCTTAATCCCTGAACCCAGGCGAGCTCAAGCTAACGGCCTGGTAGGTACGGTCAACGGAGTTTCGTTCTTGGTTGCGTCTATATTCAGTGGGTTAGTCATCGGGTTTTTGGGCGTCTATTGGATGTTGGTTTTAGCGATCGGCTTAACCCTGCTCAACATTATCCATTTGGGCGCGATCGCCATTCCCGAAGCAAAAGTTATCCAAACTGAGTCACACGCAAATCACATCGATATTCGCGGCACAATTCGGGTCATTCACTTGGTTCCTGGACTATTCGGATTGATTTTTTTCAATACCTTTAACAACTTTCTGGGGGGTGTCTTCATGTCCCTCATGGATGCCTATGGGTTGTCATTGGTTTCAGTTCAGGCTTGGGGCCTTTTATGGGGGATTCTTAGCTTTGGATTTATCGTAGGCGGATTAGTGATCGCTCGCAAAGGATTAGGACAAAATCCGCTGAAAACGCTTTTTCTAGCTAATATTGTGTTGTGGATTGTTACTATTTTCTTTACGGTTCAGGCGTCGATTGTTCTGTTAGCGGTTGGGGCATTTATTTACCTTTGCCTGATCCCCGCTGTCGAGGCGGCTGAGCAAACAATCTTGCAAGCCGTGATTCCGCTCGAACGGCAGGGTCGTGTCTTTGGATTTGCCCAAAGTATCGAGCAGGCCGCTTCCCCGCTTACGGCGTTTATGATTGGCCCTATCGCTCAGTTCATCTTCATTCCCTTTATGACGACAGGGGCTGGGGTCAAGCTCCTGGGTCCCTGGTTTGGTACGGGGACAGATCGAGGTATTGCCCTACTCTTTACGGTGACTGGGTTCATCGGCTTGTTGGTCACCGTGATGGCAATGCGATCGCGCTCCTATCGCAAATTATCTGCGAAGTATCGCATGGTTAGAGCTTGATCCGCAGGAGGTTACGCACTGGGTCAAGAAGTTTCTTGGGTTTCCGTAAGAGTTAGGCATCAGATTGTCGATTTAGCCGATTCTCACTCGACCAGTATTAGAAGCTCGTTTTTTTTGGCGCTCTTGATAGGCAAAGTTAATGGAGAAATCAATATGAGAAGGCTCATCGTATCTACGTTTGCGTCGCTTGACGGAATCATGCAAGCACCCGGCGGACCGGAAGGAGGCCCGACTGGCGGTTTTACCCTGGGCGGCTGGATGTTCAACTTTTCGGACCAGGGCATGGACTTCTCAGCATCAGGTTTCGACCCTGCAGTTTACTGGCAGCGGCAATTTGATTCAAACGCTCCAGGCCGCATCACTGATAGACGAGTACAACGTAGAGCATAAAGGAGAAATCATGCTGGCAATTAAAGGTGGATGTTTGTGCGACAGAGATTGCTACGAAATCACCGGACGACTTTTTAATGCAGATCACTGCCATTGTTCTATGTGTAGGCGACAGCATGGTGCAGGATTTACGACTTATGTTGAATTCAATCCAGAAGGATGGTAAGTGGCGGCTTTGCGAGGCTGACGGTTCAGTCGTCAGGACGGGCGAGGTGTGAACAGAGTTGGTACTCACGGCCACTTCTATAGTTTTCCCGCGAAGTGTATAAAGGCAAACCGAATGACCGGTGTCATCACAAAACTTAATCGGAAATAGTGAGATCCTTGCTATATATGGCTTTCAGCGATCGAGTGAAATTATACCGAATACCTTGCCATATATGGCTTTGAGAGCATTTTTGCCCTTTTATTACCGATTAAGTCTACAGATTAGGAGAATACAGACATGAACCAAGATATTCTTAGCACCACCGACAACCTGCAGCCGCAGCGGTTCTACCATGGCACACGAGCTGAGTTGAATCCAGGAGATCTGATCAAGCCCAGCAATCCTCCAGACGTTGGTGAGCGAGGCAGGATGACACCCTATGTCTACCTGACCCCCCATCTGGATGAAGCCATCTGGGAGGCAGAACTCGCGATCGGCGAAGATCCCGGCAGAGTTTATATAGTGGAACCGATCGGCCCAATTGAAGATACCTCCGACCAGACGGAGCACAAGTCTCCAGGACATCCATCGATGTCATATTTTTCACGCGAGCCGTTGCGGGTCACAGGCGAGGTCACGGAGTGGCCCCTTTACCATGGCACTCGGGCTGACCTAAAGTCAGGGGATCTGATTAAGGCGGGTTATATCCCAAACTTTGGCAATAGAGATAGGACGACACCCCATGTCTATCTAACCCGCACTTTGGATGCCGCCACGTGGGGAGCGGAACTAGCGGCTGGTGAAGGTCGCGGCAGAATTTACATCGTGGAACCGACTGGCCCAATTGAAGATGACCCCAATCTAACGAATCAGAAGTTTCGGGGTAATCCGACGAAGTCATTCCGATCCCGTGAGCCGATACGGATCACAGGCGAGATCACCAATTGGCAGGGACACTCACCAGAAACGATCAAAGCAATGAAGGACGGACTAGAACGGCTTGAGCGACTTGGTGTTGAGCCGATTGATGACTGAACGAAGGCCACGATCAAGCTAGCTACCGGTGATGGTTCTGGGTGACATAACCAAGTCACGGAATCTTGAGCCGCAAGCTATGGAGTGAATCGCACACTTTGCAATCCCAGTTTCAACGAAAACCATGCCTTCTAAGGCTATGGCAACGACCCATGTAAAATCGGACCACTTGCCCTGGAACTCTTTCTCCATAAGCATTTCAAAAGACATTTAGCCGCCTCAGCAGCGACTGTGGTGACACATCTGAAACTACTGGAACTACTGGAACTGACTATTACCCCGATTACTATAGTGCCTCCATTTTAAGATCCAGATGGTCATGGTCATAACGTTGAGGCATAATGTCATACCCCTTTTTAATCAGAGATCTGATGATAAGCCTTTCCTGCGTCACCTCAATAAATGAGTCATTCAATGTATGAAAAGCAAACTAATTAGCAATAATGAGATTCACCTTTTCTCAGAATCCTTTGGCTCTCCAGATGACACTCCAATTTTATTCATCATGGGAGCTATGTCTTCCGGCATTTGGTGGCCGGAAGCATTCTGCCATCAGCTAGCGGCTGTGGGACGATATGTGATTCGTTATGATCACCGAGATACCGGACGCTCAACTAGCTACGAGCCGGGACAGATCAACTATTCTGTTGAAGATCTGGCAGATGATGCGTTTTGTGTTCTGGACGGCTATGGGATTCAGAGTGCCCATGTGGTTGGGATGTCGCTGGGCGGGTATCTTGCTCAACTCATGGCGCTCAAATATCCTCAACGCATCAAAAGTTTGACCTTGATTGCTTCAGAAAGGCTGGCTGAAGCAGACTCTACCATGCCTGAGATTGCTCCATCCGTTCTCAATTACCACGCAAAAGCTAGTGAACTGGATTGGACAAACCGCGAGGCAGTAATTGAATATCAGGTTGGTGCATGGCGATTGCTATCCGGTTCAGCCCATTCCTTTAACGAGTCAATTATTCGCGAATTGGCAGGAACAGACTTCGATCTCACACCCAATCTCACCACTGCCTTTAACCACGCTCTACTTGGGGGTGGAGAGCAATGGCTAAACCGCCTTGACGAAATTGCAGTTCCAACGCTGATCATTCACGGCACAGAAGATCTTGTTCTGCCCTATGCCCATAGCTTGGCGTTAAAAGCGGAGATTCCAAAAGCTAAACTGCTCATATTGCCTAGAACAGGACATGAACTACATCCCGATGATTGGTCTGTGATGATTGAGGCAATCCAGCAGAATACGGCATAATGGAGCGCTATAAATATGAACGATCGCCACATTGAGTTGATCCACCAGTTATTTTCATCAGCAGGCCAGATCAATCTTCCCCTGGGGTTACAGGGGAGTTGGGCGATCGATGGCCCCTTTGCCGAAACCCGTGAACAACTCGGCGGCTACTTTTTAATTGACGCGGCAGATCTCGACGAAGCAATCAACATCGCCGGACGCATTCCCGCAGCCCGAAAAGGGATCGTCGAAATTAGACCGATTCTAGAGCTGGCGGGCCTGCCATCGGAGCAGTAGCTGTCGTCAATATTGCTCAGTGAGAGCTTTTCGATCTTTTTAGGGAAAAATTGGCTTACCTTGTCGATCTCGAAAGCCTCAGTTCGACTATTTGATAGAGCAGGAATTGAGCTTCAGTCAATGAAGAGGTCAGCACCCTCCGAGAACCCATAACCCAAAGAGTCTATGTCTGTATAACGAGACCTATAAACCTTCGCAGAGCGGTAAATACATCAATGAACCTCAAGGTATGGCAACCATTTTTGAACGACTGTAGGTGGAAGCCGATCACATACTATCAGCGCTAGACTCCTTCTCAATTTTCTTTGTAGGCCGTGGGTGTCATACCGGTAAGTTGCCGAAACTGTTTACTCAGATGGCTATGGCTGTTGAATCCGCAATGGAAGGCGATGTCTGTAATGGCATGATCCGTTTGCAACAGCAGCTGTTTGGCCCGCTCTATCCGCTGTTGCATTAAATACTGGTAGGGCGTTATACCGATCGACTGCTTAAACAGACGACTAAAATGGAACTGACTCATATCCAGCAACGCCGCTAAATCTGCTAGTTTAATGTCTTGATCTAGATGGTCCCTTATGTAGTCGAGCACCTGTAAAAGCTGTCGCTCAGGTAAGCCGCCTTCATAAAAAGTAAGACGAGGGTTAACCGCAGAGTACTGCCGGATCAAATGCACGGCTAGAACATTGACCAGGGATTCAATATAGAGTCTGGCACCTAAGTTTTCCTGTTTGAACTCATTCAGCAGCATCAGGCCAATTGCCTCAATCTGAGGGTCGCGAATTCGAAATTCGGAGCGGAGTTCAAGCTGATCGGAATTCATCGCCAGGTCTGCTGTCGCAACGCTCTGGATAAAATCAGACGCAATCCGAATATGGAAGTAGTGATCATCTCCATCCCAGCGAGCAAAAAACGGTGTTTGAGCGGGCGTAATCGAGATGTCCCCTTTCCCATACAGGCTGGTGTAAGACTTACCGCCCTTAATTTGCAGAAAGCGAACCGGACGGGGGGCTAGGGATAAGCAAATCGCATGTTCATGGCAGTATTGAACTTTGCCTTCCCCCGGTGGGTGCTGAAATTCTTCGACCAGAATATTTTCCCAGCCCTGGCTGCGGCTAGAAAAAATGGGGGGTTGAGAACATTCAATCTGACGGGTGGCTAGAGGCTTCATAAGGCAAATCTAACGCGTCCATCCTTGATTATAAGTAGTCGTTCAAAATCAATTACATAACAGAAAAGCCATAGCCCTTAATACGTCGTCGATATTATCAGAATATTGTGTAATTTACATTGCTTAGGTACTTATTCAATTCAGCTAAAGGTTGCTCCAACAAGCAGAATATCGACCGCAAGATTTTGACAGCAGCACATGAATTAGATAGCTCAGCATGGGCGGCATCCCTAAACTGGAACAGTGCCTGAATTTAGGAAATTTATCGCTATGGCACATTTATTGCATATTGATTCGAGTCCTCGGGGTGAGCGATCGCACTCTCGCCGCATGACCCAAGAGTTCGTTAACCAATGGAAGCAAGCTCATCCACATGATACCGTCACCTACCGGGATATTGGTCGCAACCCTGTTCCCTATGTAGATGAGCTATGGATTGCGGCTGCTTTCACACCCCCTGAGCAACATACTCCTGAACTGCGCGATGCCATTCGCCTTAGCAATCAGCTAGTAGACGAATTCCTGGCGGCAGATGTCTACGTCGTTGGTGTTCCCATGTACAATTTCAGCGTTCCGGGTGTATTTAAGTCTTACATTGATCAGATTGTGCGGATTGGAAGAACTGTTGCCTTTGAGCCCAATGATGCTGGCCATGTTTACAAACCTCTAGTATCGGGTAAAAAAATGTTTGTTGTCGAAGCCCGAGGGGATTCTGGTTTTGAGCCCGGTGGACGCTACGAGCCAATGAATCATCACGATCCTTACCTGAATGCGGTTTTTGGATTCATGGGTATCACTGATATCACCTTTATTCATGTTGAAAAGAGTGAGTATGGGGAGAATAATTTGGTAGAGTCAATCGCCAAAGCTCGTATCAAAATTGCCGAGCTCGCAGCGGCATGACATTCTGAAGGAGGATTTTACGAAGACTGACGCTGATAGCAACGTGTAAACCTGAATGACCAGGGGGCTGCTACCTGTGTGATAAAAAATTGGCAGGCCTGTCGATTTCTTAGAGGCTCGTTCGACTAAAGGGTAGAGCCAGGGTTAGAACTTAATTCCTCTGGCTATAGTCCAAATCCACACTAGTACATAAAAGGAGCTCTGACGATGAAAGTCATGGTTTTAGTCAAAGCCAACTCGGACTCTGAGGCGGGCGTGATGCCTAGCGAAGAGTTACTGACTGCAATGGGAAATTACAACGAAGAACTGGTTAAGGCAGGTATTTTGCTCGCTGGTGAAGGGCTGCATCCCAGCTCTAGAGGAGTGCGTATTCGATTCTCAGGTCCTCCGAATCGAACCGTGGTCGATGGGCCGTTCACTGAGACAAAGGAGCTAGTTGCAGGCTACTGGCTCTGGCAGGTAAAATCCTGGGAAGAGGCTATTGAGTGGGTCAAACGCTGTCCAAATCCGATGGAGGGGGAATCTGAGATCGAGCTTCGTCAGGTCTTCGAAGCGGAGGACTTTGGAGAAGCGTTCACGCCAGAACTCAGGGAGCAGGAAGAGCGCATCCGCGCGGAGGCTGAAAAGTATGCTAATTCTTAGCTGAATAGCATAGGCCCTGTTTTCTGACGCTTCAGGCAGGCAATTAACATTCAACAGGAGAAGATATGGCAACTAAAATTTTTCGTGAACCTACCCGTCAAAAAATCTCAATCAGTTGCTGCTGGCGGCATCACCTACAGCGAAAGCTATGCGTAAGTAGATAAGCAAAACTATTTTCCAGATATTGAGACTCCCTGAGTCCCCCATTCAGCCTACGCCAGCAATCAAACTTGCTACTTATTTTGTAATCGATTAAGTTGATCTACTTACTGCAACCGTACCTTACTCAAATGAAACACAGCGAAGAATATACACCTGGGTATACTCAAAACGCAAGCAACTTTATGGCGCAGCGATCCGCAAATAACCACGCTGCGTTCCTAATGCCGCATCTTCAGAAATCATCACGGTTACTTGATTGTGGTTGTGGTCCTGGTTCGATTAGCTGCGATTTCGCGAGTGTCCTTACTTCTGGCCATGTTATTGGGATTGATCGGGAAAGTTCTCAAATTGAATTGGCTCGCAATCGCGCAGTGAGTCGTAATCTTACAAACATAACTTTTAACATTGGCTCTATTTATGAGTTGCCTTTTTCGGATTCGTCCTTCGACGTTGTATTTGCCCATGCAATCTTTGAACATTTAGCTTCTCCTAATGCTGCGCTAAGTGAGGTGTTTCGTGTTCTGGTTCCTGGTGGTATAGCAGCAATTCGTAGTCCTGACTGGGGTGGATTTCTGGTTTCTCCAGATGTTCCTGGACTTGAGGCAGCAATCGATTCTTATGCAAAGATTCAAGTTGCTAATGGTGGTGATGTTTTTGTTGGGCGCAAGCTACCCGGTTTGCTTCGCTCAGCTGGCTTCGACTTGTTACGCTTTTCGGCTACGTACGATTGCTGTCAATCACCGCAGCTTATTGCTGAATACCTTGCTTTAAAGTTGCCCGATGCTGAGGCGAATACTTTGCGATTGTGGAGCCAACAGCCGGATGCTGTTTTCGCTCAGGCCTGGTGCGAAATCCTTGGAACAAAGACAGTATAAACCCCTAGCCTGCTACACACCGTCTGTACCAGGTGAGCGGTAGCGACACTTGCACAAAATCCCGACCTGTCGCGATGGAATGGACAGTCCCTCTCCAGCGGGCAGCTGGCGAAGATCTACGGTTTCACCGATTTCGACGGCAGCCAGCCCGATGCCTGGAGGTACGTCACCGAAGTTCAGGATGCAGGCAAACCTGCCGATGTAACCGGTTATCGATAGACCTGAAGTAAATTTAAGAGGTGCAAATTAATGTTCAATATCCTACAGGTTTTGACCGTGATGCTCATAGCCATAGCAATGGCTCTGGCGCTGGCCCATGCGCTTGAGCTGCCAGGAAAAATGAGGCTTGACAGGGAAGCGTACTACGCTACGCAGTCTATCTATTATCCGGGGTTCACCTACGGGGGTGCTTGTGAACCTATTGGCATCCTCTCAACGACCGTCCTCTTAGTGCTTATGCCGTCGAGAAGCACTAACTTCTGGCTGACGCTTGTAGCCTTGCTTGGACTGATTGGGATGCAAGCCGTTTACTGGTTCTTTACGCACCCGATCAACAAGTTCTGGGTCGAGGGTGAGAATTTAGATCGCTTTAGTTCTGATTTCTTTTCGTTTGGCACAAATAAGGCTCAGGCTGAAAGCGAAACTTGTCCGCCCGACTGGATGGAGCTGCGCGATCGCTGGGAATATTCGCACGTAGCCCGAGCAGGTTTTGCGATCTTGAGCCTGGTCGCGATCGTCATCGCTATTTCTTGAGGAAAACGGTATGAGAAAGATTAGTGGCCTTGCACTGATTATGATTGGGCTGCTTCACAGCCTGATTGCATTAGTGATGCCTGGCGCAATTGGGTTTAGCGACATCTGGCAGGAAATCGTCAATGTCGGTGTTTTTGATGCCGTCAGTGTAAACTCTCTTCGTATCTGGGGCTATTATTGGTTCCTGATGACAGGGTTCTTAGTAATCCTCTATGGTTTCCTATGTTACTGGATTGAAAACCAGTTGAGTCAAACCCTGCCATTGTTTGTAGGCTTAGGGCTTCTAGCAGTTGCGGGGTTTGGTATCGTGCTGGATATTGATACCGGGTGCTGGCTGATTTTGGTCGTTGCGGTTAACGCGATCGCGGCATCACAACGTCCACATCCATCCCATAAGCTAGGAATAGAAAGCTCTGAGAAACGAACGTAAACACATACAGAAATGTTCGAGTTCCAAAGCCCAGGTAAGCTGTTTAATGATGACCTTGAACTCGTGCCCGCCGTTAAATCCTAAGTTCACATAAATCGCCCTGCGAGGAGCAGATATGATAATTACGACTTCAGCTATTTCACTCAACGTCGATGATGTGACAGCATCTGCTACGTTCGTCAAGCGACATCTTGGCTTTAGTGAAGACATGTCAGCTGATGGTTTTGTATCGCTTTCCCGTCAGGATGCCGGGTTTAATCTGATCTTTTTAAAGTCTGGGTTAGAGACTTTCAAACCAATCCATATGCGGGGACATCGAGCAGATGGCCTGCTGGTTGTTTTTGTCGTGGATGACATTGATACAGAATACACCCGCTTGCAGACAGAAGGCGTGAAAATTGTTACTCCGATTGAAACTGAACCCTGGGGCGAGCGGTTCTTTCAAATGATTGACCCTAACGGAATCATTTTTCAGCTGGTTGAGTGAATTACCCCTAGGAACTAGTTCTGTACATGGTTCGCTGGCGGATAATTAATGAATTTTGTATATTCAACTAATTGCTTATTCTGATGCAGCTTAGTATCTTGGTTTGATATAAATCAGTTGGGTGATTCGATTGCCCGTTTGCTCTGCAATGAAAACTGTCAGGAGTATAGATGTATGAGTTACTTCGTTTATCAGGTCAATTTTCCAGAAAGTCCGGAGGTAGTCGTTTTTACGTACATCAATGAACCTCAAGGTATAGCCGCCATTTATCCGCGATTGTAAGCGGATAACGATGGTTCAGCAAAGCCTTCTAACAAACCCATGGGGCGGATAGCAGGAAGCCTGTAGTGCAAATTATGAGAACTGTTGAGTCAGGTTATGTAATACGCTCTGCTGTCATTGAAGAATTAGCTTTGCTGTCTCATATTGAGCAGTCAGCCGCAGCTCTATTTCTCGATACTCTCTATTCCTTTTTGGCTAACGCTGAACCACTGCCTCTAGACTTTGTATGGCAAAGATTTCAAGCAGGACAGGTGTGGGTTGCAGTAGATCGACATGATGCCGTAGTTGGGTATGCCATGACTCGTGAGGTTGATAGCACAATATACCTTCAACAAATAGATGTTGAGCCCAAACACAGTCAAAGAGGGATTGGATCTGCGTTGGTTAATGAAGTTTGTTCTTGGGCAAGATTTAATGGGTACAGTGTGGTATCGTTATCAACCTTCCGAGACATTCCCTGGAATGCTCCTTTTTACTCAAAATTAGGGTTTCGAATTCTCAACGAATTTGAAATAACTGCCAGTTTTCAAGAGATTAGATTTCAAGAGATTGAAGCCGGATTGCCAATAGCTGAGCGAGTCATTATGTTTTGTAAGTTATTGCCGCTTAACAACTGACTGACTCTAATGGCGTTATCTTCTAGCTAGTTGAGTGGTCCCCAACATAATTTGACCGAGGGAGAATGGCAGAAAATTCTATCAAAATTAGAAAGAATAAGTATTTCTACCTCAGTTCACAAATTGCCCGGATGGATAATGTAAAGTTGCGTTCTCTACTCGACGACGGTAAATCAAATTTAGGTTGGGTGTTGACTCATACCATAGCCCTACGCCAATCCAAGGTTTTCGTAAAACGCATCCCGGTCACGAATCTTGAGTATGACAATCTATTCTTTACTAAGAACTTCTATGACCTGCCAACATACTTCAACTACGGCCTCGGTTCTGCTGGTTTGGGAGTCGCTGGACTATGCGTTTTCCGTGAACTGGTAACCCATATCAAAACCACCCACTGGGTATTGGAGGAAGAGGTTGCCACCTTCCCGCTAATGTACCACTATCGAATTATTCCATATTCTGGACCCCGTATAAACGTCGACAGGGAGCGTTTGAAAGGATTTATAGAGTACTGGGGAAATAGTGTGAACGCCGGTCGTTACATGCTAGACAGAGCAAACGCCAACTATGAGTTAATTCTGTTTCTAGAGCACTTCCCGCAAGGTCTGGAAGCATGGCTGCTGGAGAACCCCGGTAAACTTCAGAAACCCTTGGAGGAACTGCATGCGACGCTTGACTTTTTGAGAGACAAAGGAATTATTCACTTCGACGCACATTTCCGCAATGTTCTCACCGATGGCGAGCAGACATATTTGATCGATTTTGGGTTAGCTCTGGATAAGAATTTTGCTTTAACGAAAGATGAGGAAACTTTCTTTGAGCAGAACATCTATTACGACTACGGCGAAGTTCTGCGAAATCTTGGCCACCTCATTCGAACGTCGTATGATTTATGCCCAGAGGAGGATAAACGCAGGATAGCGGGAAAATACGGCATCAGCGAAGATTTACAATCCTACGAGCTAGGAAGCCAACTGCTCAAAAACGTTGAGCAGATACATACTGACGGAACTATGAGCTTAGATGAATTCTATGTCGAAAGCATTGTAAAGTACCGCAGTATCATTACGCTGATGCGAAACTTTTATTTTGAGATATGGGGGAATAGCCGGAAATATACAAAACTTCCACATCAGGATCTACAGCGACTGCTCAAAAAAACAGGATTTCTTCCCGACGCCAGTTCTCACCGTTCTTATCCACTCATCCGTAGCCAGGACATCAACGATTCAAGTCGTCTCTAACACATCTTGTTTTTCCTTATTAAGTTAAATTTCAACAACTGGCAGACTCCTAGAAAAGTAGTACTATTGAACCATAGGCATTAACCACGCAGTTTACTATTTTCATGCGATGGCGTGACGCCAGTTTTAGAGCATTTCACTTCATACTCGACTAATCCAAGGAGCGCAAAATGCAGTTAAATCCCTATCTCAGTTTCAATGGCCAATGTGAGGCCGCGTTTAAGTTCTACGAGCAGTGTTTAGGCAGCAAAATCAATGCGATGATGACCTGGGGTGAGTTGCCAGATGATGACCCAATGGCCGGTCAGGTCTCCCCCGAATGGCGTGATAAAGTTATGCACATTAGCTTGCCGGTGGGTAATGAAGAGCTGATGGGTTCTGACAGTCCACCTGAGTATTATGACGAGCCCAAAGGCTTCTCGGTATCAATCAGCATTGACAACCCGGCGGAAGCAGAGCGTATTTTTAAATCCCTGGCAGAAAACGGAACTATCAAAATGCCAATCGGAGAGACCTTCTGGGCTGCTCGCTTTGGTATGCTGGTCGATCAGTTTGGCATTCCCTGGATGATCAACTGCGACCAGGCTACTTGATAAGCCAGGTCTTGTTCACCCTAAGCATGCATACCTGCTTACGCTCATGCAACATTGATCTTGTGGGATTAGAGTGAGATGACTGAAGGCAAGCCGTTCTACGATAACCCTGGGGTACAAGAACAATACTTTGCCCATCGCGCTCGACCTGACAATCCTAACGACGTACTAGAAAGACCTCTCTTTTTAGAACTGGTAGGAAATCTGGGCAACCTTGACATCGTTGACCTGGGATGTGGCGATGCTTCGTTCGGCAAAGAGGCACTTCTTCAGGGGGCACGGTCGTACACAGGCATTGAAGTTTCTAGGGCGATGGTTGATATTGCTCAACAGAAGCTGATAGAAACGTCAGGGAAAATCTATCACGAAGGGATAGAAACATGGCGATCGCAAGCAGGTCAGGCTAATTTGGTGACGTCGCGGCTGGCGTTGAACTATGTTGAAAATCTCGAACCCGTATTTCAACAAGTCAACAGGGCGCTTCGCCCCAGTGGCCGAGTGGTCATATCGGTTGAGCACCCTGTCATTACATCAAGCTTTGAGAGCTTAGCGAGGGGTCGGCGGACGACATGGTTGGTAGACAACTATTTCAAGCCAGGTCCAAGGTTTCATACCTGGCTTGGACATAAGGTCACAAAGTATCATCGCACCTTAGAGGAATATTTAGACTTGTTTACAAACGCTGGATTTGAGCTAGAGCGTATTCGAGAATCATGTCCCAAAAAGGAGAATTTTCTATGTGAGGAGGAGTATGAGCGGCGATCGCGCATTCCGCTATTTCTGCTGATCGCAGTGCGCAAATCGCAGGAGTTACACGGCACTATCAGGACAGATTCACCTGCAAATCATTAACATAAGGAAAATCGAAAAATGGAAACGACCACTGCACAGCAAGAGTCAATGATGAACGCTGAACCGCAGTATGAACACCAATGGCTACAAAAGCTCGTCGGCGAGTGGACTTATGAAACCGAAGCGAGCATGGGACCAGACCAGCCTTCAGAAAAGGCGACGGGGACCGAGAATGTGAGATCGCTCGGTGGACTTTGGATTGTAGCCGAAGGGCAGGGCGAAATGCCCGGCTGCGGTGCCGTAACGATGATGATTACGCTCGGCTACGATCCGCAAAAGCAGCGCTACGTCGGTACCTGGGTGGGGTCGATGATGACCTATCTCTGGGTGTATGACGGTGAGCTGGACGCAGATAAAAAGGTGCTGACGCTGAATTCTCAGGGTCCTGCCATGACTGGCGAGGAAAAAATGGCAAATTACAAAGACGTCATCGAGTTTGAGGGCGACGATCACCGGATACTGACATCGCATGCGCTGGGCGAAGATGGTCAGTGGCACCAGTTTATGACAGCGCACTATTGGCGAAAGCACTGATAGGGAATACCAAACCTGAACGATGTGAACAAGAGGACAGCGCAAATCAAGGAAACTGCGGAAAGTCCTCTTGTTCCAGTGACCTTCAATCGGAGCAAGATAAAAATCGTTATGAAGATTAAACTTAGCAGCGTATTTGTAGATGACCAGGATAAAGCCCTCAAGTTTTATACGGAGGTTTTGGGCTTTGTTAAAAAGCTAGACATCCCGATGGGGGCTGCCAAGTGGTTAACGGTTGTTTCTTCTGACGAACTGAACGGAACTGAGCTGTTGCTTGAACCAAACGGGAACCCTGCCGCTAAAACATATCAAGAGGCTATTTTTGGACAAGGCATACCGGCAACGGCCTTTGAAGTTAAAGCCATTCAAGCCGAGTACAAAAGGCTGAAGGAACTGGGGGTTACGTTTCGTACGGAACCCGAAAAAATGGGCGAAGTAACCGCTGCCATTTTTGATGACACCTGCGGCAACCTGATACAGATTTATCAGGTTTAAACTGTAGTAATTTGGAATTAGGTTAATGACTGAAATTAAGCCATTGAGCATCAGCTCTACCTACGTTGTGCTTGACGACAATGGGGAGGCCATCCCGGGAGCGCGTCATACTTCAACGAGAGAAAAAGAGTCCAGGTCGCCATTGAGATAGGCGCAGCGAAGCGCCAGGATCTGCGGCACCCGTTCAGGCTTCCAGCGTGCCCCCGTCACTTGAATGCGCTCA
>NZ_JADEXG010000046.1 GCF_015207255.1 Vasconcelosia minhoensis LEGE 07310 | reverse complement strand
GACGCATCCGCAAAGTGGATCGCTCAGCTTGGAAAGAAGAAGTCAACTATCACCGCCGTTCGCTCAGCGAGACGGGGATGTACCGACTCAAAACCGTTTTCACAGGTGAGGTGTGTGCCAGAAAGATAGCAGCTCAAACCACCGAGTTGATGATTGAATGTAAGGCGCTCAACCGGATGACGCAGCTCGGAATGCCTGATAGCTACCGCGTTGCAGCCTAGAAAACGACCGAGATGGGAAACCCCTGTCCCTTTCTCAATTCATGCAACAAATCCCTGAATACGCCGAACACAATGACTGCTAAATAAATGAGATAAACAGCAATCAGCGTCAGCACTTCCCAACGCTCAAAGCTGTGGGCCAGCTTTCCCCATTGGATAAAGGCGGCGTACAGCAGGGCAAAGATGGCGACAAAGGCCAGGTTGACGCTATACAGAAGCATATTCTCAATCGGCAGGGTCACCAGCGCTAGGGGAAAGAAGGCCAGGGTCATCGTCGCCGTATTGTCAGCAATCACGCTGGCGGTGGCCGCCGTCACCTGACCGCTGCGGGCGACGCTCCAGGTGGCGAAAACTTCCGGCGCAATGCTGAGGGTAGAGGTGATGAACAGGCCGCCGATCAGTTCGGAAATGCCCAGGATCGAGACGATTTTCTCGGTTGCCGTCACTACAAAATAGGCGCCCAAAGCGAGGACGAGGACACCGAGGAGGGCGATCGCAATTTCCCTCCGACCCCACCGCACCCGCTGCCCCCGCTGTCGCTGTCGCAAAATGGCCTGAGCCACGTAGACCGCATAGGCTGCCAGCATAATCCAGCCGTCTACAGGCTGAAGCCCGCGCCAGGCAGGCGGTACAGTCAGAATGGCGGCCAGAATAATGATGGCGATATAGGGCAGCGCCTGTATCGTCAGCGCCTCCACTTTAACCTGTAGCTCGGGCCGCTGTTTCTGCCCGCTGCCTTCGGTGCGCGACGCCAGGAAAGCCACGGTGACAATCGCGGGGACAGAAATAATGTTGCTGCCCAGCAGATTGCCCAGGCCAATGTCCGACAGTCCCTGCACCGCGCTGGCCGTATTGGTGCCGATCTCGGGACTGGCCGTGGCCAAGGCGACAAAGGCGGCTCCCGCTGCCTCACTCAAACCCCACTGCCGCTGCAGCTTTTCCAACGGCACCGCTAGCTTGTCTGAGCCCCAGTGGGCCGCCCACACCGAGACGAGCAGTACCCCAGACCAGAATAATAGTGCCATGGCCTATTCCGTAAAAGTCAGCCGAGTTTAGGCATCGCCGTCTCGCTCTACGATGATGACGTTTTCGGTGACTTTTTCAAAGGTGTCATCGTGGCTGATGACGAAGAGCTGCTTGAAGGCGCGGATGCGTCCGATCGCTTCGGCCAGGCTTTCGCGCCTCTGCCGATCCATATTCGTGGTTGGCTCGTCAAAGAAGGCCACGTCAATATCGGCTAGCACCTTCAGTAAGGCCAGGCGCACCGCTAGGGCCGCACACATTTGCTCGCCGCCGGATAGATTCACAAAGCGGCGGCGGTGCTCGCCTTCCTGCACGATGATTTCGTAGTCCCGGGTCCAGGTGAGGGCGACATTGGGCCGGTTGAGCAGGTCGCGAAACAGCCGGTCAGCTTCGCGGGAGACGTTCTGTACGTAGCGTTCGGTAATCCGGGGTCCGGCAGTTTTGTAAACCTTACGGGCAAAGTTGATAAAGCGCTTGGTGCGATCGCGCTGCTTCAGGTCGGCCTGAGCCTGATCGCGTTTCTCGGCGGTCGCCTGCAGGGCCGCAATCTGGCTAGCCAGCTCCTGTTCGAGCTGACGCTGCTGGGGTAGGCCGCCGCTGAGCTGGTCGGCCTGGGACTTGAGTTCGCTACACTGCTGCTCTAGCTGGGCCAGAGCCTGCGGGTCAAAGCCGTCGGAGAGGGTTTGATGGCGGTTTTGGAGGGCGTCGATTTGGGTTTGGAGCTGGGTGAGTGTCGCGATCGCGCCCTGAAAGTCGGCCTCATTCTGGGGCAGCTGTTCTGCCGTTTGCTGATTTTGGATATAAAGCAGATACCCGGCCTGGTGGGTCTGTCGGTGCTGCTGCTGCTGCTGAACTTCGGCGTCAAGCGTTGCAAACGCCTGTAGTTCTATTTCTAGCGCTTTCAGCCGCTGCTCTAAGTCGGTCTGGGTTTTCTGCATCTGGCTGTACTGCTGCCGCACTTTAGGCTGCTGCTTCAGCTGGTCTTGCAGTAGACGGCTGCGGCCCTGGGGATTATTCAGCTGCTGGAGGCTTTGGGACAGCTCGGCCTGCTGAGCTTTGAGCTCGGGCTCTGCCGTCAGGGTCTGGGCCAGTTCAGCCAGCTCAGTTTCTAGCTGCCGCTGCTGCTGCGATCGCTGCGATCGCTGGGCCTGTCGGTCTGCCAGGGTGGACAGCTCGGCTCGCTGGCGGTAGCCCTGCTGCAAACGGGTTTGCAAGTCCGTTAGCTGCTGATTTAAACGAGCCTGATCAACCTGGCCGGTCAGGTCTTGCAAAATTTCCTGAATGCCGTTGAGGCTAGCTTGGGTCAGCCGCTGGCCGGTGGCGATCACGCTGCGTACCGACTCAATTACCGCAGCCGCACTTGCTCCCTCCGCCGGTAGGGCTTCTAGCTGCTGTAAAGCGACCGAAACCTGCTGCTGATAGTCCTGCTGCTGCTGCTGGCCGCTGGCCAAGAGCGTTTCTAGGTCGGCGGCAAACTGCTGGGCGGCGGCGATGCGGCTGAGCTGCCGCTGGACGCGATCGCGCTGCTGCTCCCACTCGGGAATCGGCTCCACCGCTGGGCTCAGCGCCTGGAGCTGCTGGATTTTCTGGTCAATCTGGTCGATTTCCTGAATTAGATTCTGTTGCTGGGCCGTCGCCTGCTGCTGCTGCAAACGCACCTGGGCTAGTGCCTGCTGCTGCTGCGTCACCTGCTGCTGCTGGGCTTCGAGCTGCTGCTGCTGCTGAACGGCAGCGGCCAGCCCCTGCAGCTCGACCTCGGTCTGCTCAAACTGCTCTAGCTGGAGCTGAAACCGGGTGAGGTCGTCCTGCCGCTGAGTCAGAGCTTTTTGCTGCTGCTGCTGCTGGGTGAGCAAAGCTTTTTGCTGCTGCTGCTGCTGGGCCAATACCTGAAGCTGGGCTTCGGCGGCGCGAAAGGCATCGTGGGCAGGCTGATGGGTCTGGCAGAGGGTGAGGGCCTGCTGCGATCGCGTCCGGGCCTGGTCGAGCATCTGCTGCCGCTGCCGCTGGGCTTCGGCCTGGTTCATCAAGGTCTGGAGCTGCTGCTGCACCTGCTGAAGCTGGGCCTGCTGGGCCTGGAGCTGCTGCCTTTGGGTTTGCAGCTGCTGGAGCTGGGTTTGCAGCTGCTGGAGCTGGGTTTCGGCCTGCGCGATCGCCTGCTGCATGGCCTGATGGCGGGTCTGCAAGCCCTCCCAGGACTCCAGGCGTTCTTCGTACTGGGCGATCAGATCCTTCAGCCGCTGCGACTGGGCCTCGGCGTATTTGCGCAGGCCGTTGGTCTGGGTAAATACGGCCCGGTATTCCTCTACCTTGAGCACGGTGTCAAAAATTGGCTTGCGCTTTTCCGGGCTGAGCAAAAAGTCAACGGTGAAGGTGCCCTGGGGGACGCCGATGGTATTGGCAAACAGCTGGCTCAGATCGGTGCCGGGGGGGACGCCCAGATGCTGCCGCAGCCAGGGGGCAACGTCCTCTTTATAGTGGGTGTAGGGCAGCCGCTGATTGAGCTGCGGGTCAAATAGGACATAGCCCTTACCGGTGCTGCGCTGCACGTCGTAGGTGCGACCATCGCGGCTAGAAACAAAGGCAATCCTCACCTGGGCGCTGCTGCTGCCGTTGCGGATCAGGTCTTCCTGCCGGTAGCTGCCCTGGTAGTTAAACAGGGTCCAGGCGATCGCTTCTAGAATGCTGGACTTGCCCGCGCCGTTTTCGCCGCAGATGGCGTTTGTACCAGGCTGAAATTCAAAATGGCGATCGCGGTGAGTCTTGAAATTGGTCAGCGTAACCGAAAGGATCTGCATCGCCTGCTCAAGCCCAGCTCTGGACAACCGTACTATAGTCCCTGACTGGCCCAACAGACAAAAGGGCTGCCCCAAAAGGCAACCCCAGAAGTTGAGCTGAATCATTCGCCCGTAGGCAATGTGAAGATAGCTTGGGCCAATTTGACCTACTTAACCTGCTCCTTGACGGTGCTCACGACGCTTTCCTGCACGCCTTCGGTCAGAGGAATATAGCCCAGTTCCGTTGCCTGCTCGTCTCCCTCTTGCAGAGCCCATTCAACCATGGCATTGATCGCCTCGGCTTTTTGAGGGTCGTCATACTCCGGGTAGAGCAGCATCCAAGTCAGGCCGACAATCGGATAAGCCTGATCGCCTTCCGGGTCGGGAACGGTCAAGGCAAAATCGTCAGGAATTTCCTGCCCCTCTAAAACGGCTGCACCCGCTTCAGGCGACGGCTCGATGTAGTTACCTGCCTGATTCTCCAGGCTTGCCATCGAAATATTATTTTCGTTGGCGTAGGTATACTCAACGTAGCCGATAGAGCCATTGGTTTGCTGGATCTGAGCGGCAATGCCTTCATTACCCTTAGCGCCGACGCCCACGGGCCAGTCTACGGTCTTTGCCGCTCCCGCAGTCCAATTGGGGCAGGCGGCTTGAATGTGATTCGTAAATAGGAAGGTGGTACCGCTGCCGTCAGAGCGGTGGACAAAATTAATCGGTTCGCTGGGCAACTCGGCATCGGGATTCGCTTCGACAATCGCCGGGTCGTCCCAGCTCGTAATGTCACCGCTCACAATGCCGCAGTAGTCTTCGCGGCTGAGCTGTAGATTGTCAACGCCCGACAGATTGTAGGCAAAGACCACTAGACCGCCCGTCATCGGTACCTGAATCGGGTCTGCCCCATACTGACTGCTGAACTGTGACTTTTCTTCGTCCGTCAGCGGCGCATCGCTAGCGCCAAAGTCAACGGTTCCGGCCAGATACTGCTCAACCCCAGCACCACTACCAACGGACTGATAGTTGATCTTCAGCCCCGGATAGACGTCCTGCTGAATTTTAGAGAACCAGCTCTGATAGAGCGGCGCCGGGAAAGAGGCACCCGCACCGTTCAGCGTCATATCAAACTCTTGTCCACCGGAGTCTGAGGTAGTTTCACCGGCCGCTCCGGCGTCCTCTGAAGGGGCTGGCGCTTCCGACGTATCGGTAGCGCAGCCAGCGGTGCCGAGCGCTAGCGCCGCGAAGGCGGCAAAGAGCATTTTTTGTTTGGGGTCAAACTTTTTAAGCAGTACCATGTCTGAGTTTGCGTTCCTTAACTATTTCGTAGCAATCATAGGTGGGTATCGTAAAGAGAAGGTTAACAAAACCCAGCCTGCCCAGTCAGTATTAGGAAAGCTTATAGCGTTTCTATCCTTCGTCGCTTGAGTTCCGAACAATAATCTTGCTCTCGGTAGATGTTTTTTTCATAAGGAACATAATCGCTGATCACCGGTTGGAGCGAATGACGATGTCAGCGCTCAATTCCATAAGCACAAGCGATACGGCTGTTGATGGAGGTGACCCGACTCCATACCCTCCAAGACAGTTGTCTGTGAAGTAGAAGCTGTCGAGAAGGAATGCGTAAAAGCGCTTTCAGGCCAGAACAGCAGAAAACATAGCCCTTCCGCTGTTAATGTTCTCTTTACCTTGATTTCCTATAATCCTGTAGGCCAATTAGCTGATCTGAATCTTCTGACCTAGTTTGCCCTGTCCCCCTCCCAATCCGATTGGTATCCCGGCATGACCGCACCCGCTTACAACGATAGTTCTCAAGCCGCTATCCCCGCTCGATCGGGTCAATCCAAGTGGCTCGATCGGGGTTTTCGGATAGTGACCCAGGGCTTTGCGCTAGCGGTAGCAGCTGTCCTAGTGATTATTGGCATTCAGGTCACAATCAATGCTTGGCCAGCAATTCGCGAATTTGGGCTGAGCTTTATCTATACAAGCGCTTGGAACCCAGTAGAGAGCGTCTACGGCGCGCTGCCGATGATCTACGGGACGCTGGTGAGCTCTTTCATCGCACTGCTGCTGGCGTTTCCGTTGGGGGTCGGTACAGCTATTTTTCTCAGCGAAGATTTTCTGCCCGCTAAGATTCGTACCCCGCTGGCCTTTATGGTCGAGCTGCTGGCAGCGATTCCCAGCGTGGTCTATGGCCTTTGGGGAATCTACGTGCTCATTCCTTTCCTGAAGCCCATTGGCGGCTGGCTGCACGATACCCTGGGCTGGTTTCCGCTCTTTAGGACAGATTACATTGGCCCTGGGATGCTGCCGGCGGGGATTATCCTCACCGTGATGATTTTGCCGGTGATTACGGCAATTTCTCGCGATTCTCTGACTTCCCTGCCGCCCAGCCTCAGGCAGGCGTCGATGGGCATGGGTGCGACCCGCTGGACGACCATTTTTCGGGTGCTGATTCCGGCGGGCATCTCTGGCATCATCGGCGGCACCATGCTGGCCCTAGGCCGAGCCTTAGGAGAAACCATGGCGGTGACCCTGCTGATTGGCAACTCGAATAACTTCAATATTTCGATTTTGGCTCCAGCCAATACGATCGCGTCTCTGATGGCAAATCAGTTTGCTGAAGCCAGCGGCCTCCAGGTGGCCGCGCTGATGTATGCCGGGCTGGTCCTATTCTTGATGACGCTGATTGTGAATGTGCTGGCTGAGCTGATCATTCGGAAGCTCAAGCCCTATTAAGCTGCTGCCTATGCTTTTGGATTAATCCTCTACGCCCGTCTCGCTAAACTGCCTCACCAAAACCTATGACTTCCCATTCTCAGGCCGACTCCCGGCAGCCCGATCAGAATGCCAAGAACATCACCCGAAAAAAAGGCTCTCGCCAATCGCTTGGCGAGACAGCCTGGACCGTTGTGGCGGGGCTTTGTCTGCTCACGGCGCTCGTCCCCCTCTTTCTAGTTATCGCCTACGTCCTGGTCCAAGGATTTTCCCGGCTCGATGTTGCAGCCTTTACCCGACTACCACCGCCGCCCCTTTCGGCAAATGAGGGGGGCTTTGCCAATGCCCTAGCCGGAACGCTGATCATGGTTGCCATTGGGGCTTTGATTAGCGTCCCCTTTGGCGTTCTAGCAGCCATTTATCTGGCCGAATTCAGCTCCGGGCAGATACCCCGCTGGATTCGGTTCGCGACCAACGTGCTAAGCGGCGTCCCTTCGATTCTGATGGGGGTATTTATCTACGGTCTGCTGGTGCTGCCGTTCTTTGGCTTTTCCGCGATCGCGGGCGGTGCCGCCCTGGCGGTACTGATGCTGCCGATTATCGTCCGCACGACCGATGAGTCGCTGCAAATTGTGCCCCAGTCCGTCCGTTGGGCGTCGCTGGGGATGGGTGCATCGAAGTTTCAGACGGTGCTGCGGGTGGTGCTACCGGCGGCCCTGCCCGCGATCGCAACCGGCCTGACCCTAGCTGTCGCCCGGGCGGCGGGGGAAACGGCGCCTCTCATCTTTACGGCGCTGTTTGCCCAGTATTGGACCGATGACCTGCTTAGCCCCATTGCTTCCCTATCCGTACTGGTTTACAACTTTGCCGCGGTGCCCTACGAAAATCAGCGGGAGCTAGCCTGGGCCGCTTCCCTGATTCTGGTCCTAATCGTGCTGCTGACCAGCATTCTGTCTCGCTGGGCCACCCGCAAGCAGGTTTACTAGCGGGCTTCCATCTTGCTGTTACATCCCTCACCCCGTTCAATACACCTTTTTATCAGAGATCAACGACCATGAATTCTAGCCATACCGCTGAGTCTAACGCCCAGGACCAAAAATCTAAAGAACCGGTTTTTCGGACTGAGGACCTCAACATTTACTACGGCGATTTTCTCGCCGTTCGCGGTGTGAGCATGGAGATTCAGCCGCGCAAAATCACGGCTTTCATCGGGCCTTCTGGCTGCGGCAAGAGCACCCTGCTGCGCTGCTTTAATCGCCTGAACGACCTGATTCCCAGCTTCCATCTAAAGGGTAAAGCCTACTATCACGACCAGGATCTGTTTGCTGACGATGTGGATCCGGTCGCGGTGCGGCGGCGGATCGGCATGGTTTTTCAACAGCCCAACCCCTTTCCCAAGTCGATTTACAACAACATAGCCTACGGGGCTAGGGTCACGGGTATGCAGATCGATGATATGGATGAACTGGTCGAAAAATCGCTTCGCCAGGCGGCTCTTTGGGATGAGGTGAAAGACAAGCTCGGGGCCAACGGCCTTTCCCTATCTGGCGGTCAGCAGCAGCGGCTCTGCATCGCTCGCGCCATTTCGACTACCCCGGACGTGATTCTGATGGATGAGCCTTGCTCATCCCTGGACCCGATTTCGACCCTGAAGGTGGAAGACCTGCTCCAGGAATTGACCAATGACTACACGATTGTCATCGTCACCCACAATATGCAGCAGGCCACCCGGGTTGCCGATGAAACGGCTTTCTTCAACGCCGAGGCGTCTGATGACGGCAAGCGCTACGGCTTCCTAGTGGAGTACGGCCCCACCGAGCGGATCTTCAGCCAACCTCAGGAAGAATCCACCCAGCGGTACGTCAGCGGTCGATTTGGCTAAATCTGACTGAACCCCTCTTTCCCTCTGGCCTATTTCGGGCAGGTCTATAAAAATATTTCTGATTCGGGGCAGGTCTGAAGGTCTGCCCTTCAAGGATTGGGTCGGTATCTTTCTTTACCTTGGCTTAACCCATGCAGCCGCGAACTGACTAGAAAGCGTAAATCTTGAAAATTTTATAGCGGCAGAGTGCGTTTCTGCGGGCAAATAGAGGGTAGAAGACCTATGCAGCCCCCAACGAATCAAGGAAACTCATTCTGTGAATACGCTTTGGACGAATAGCCAGGAATTAAAAATCAATCCCCCCCACTGGGATACCGCCCTCTATTTTTTAGATGTTTTTACCCAGCTAGAAGCCGAATTCAATCAGATTGAACTGGTCCTCACCGATATGTTTGATCTGTCCCATCCCGAAACGCTGAACCAAATTGACCCCGATCGCGCCGTGCGGGCAATCAAGATGAAAGCCTCTATTGCCAAAGCGATTGTGAAATGGGTCGGCGAAAATAAAGACCTGCTGGATGAAAACGCGATCTCGCCGCCAAAGCGTTAGCCCGGCCACTATTCATTTACATCCCTGTCATCATCCCTCCCAGCCCTCTCGCCGATCCCTGAGCAGGTACTCTGTAATAAGGTGACATTTTAGCGTGAGGCGTCTGATGACCGATCAGCCCAAGATTATTGTGCTCGACGACGATCCGACCGGCTCTCAGACCGTCCACAGCTGTCTGCTGCTGCTGAAGTGGGAGGTAGATACGCTGGAGCTGGGGCTGCAAGACGAATCGCCGATTTTCTTTGTGCTGACCAACACCCGCGCGCTGCCGCCGGGCGAGGCGGCAGCGGTCACCCGCGCTGTCTGTCAGAATCTCCAGCAGGCGCTCAAAAATACTCACACCACAGAATTTCTCTTGGTCAGCCGCTCGGACTCTACCCTGCGGGGGCACTACCCGATTGAAACCGACGTAATTGCCGCCGAGCTCGGCCCCTTCGACGCTCACTTTATGACCCCGGCCTTCTTTGAGGGCGGGCGGGTGACCGTTGACAGTACGCACTACATTCAATCGGGCGATCGCCGGACGCCGGTCCATGAGACCGAGTTTGCGCAGGATTCGGTCTTTGGCTACCACCACAGCTACCTGCCCGACTATGTGGCCGAAAAGACCCAGGGTAAGATTGCCGCCGAGCAGGTCGAGCAGTTTCGGCTGGAGGACATTCGCCAGGGCACCTTGGAGCGGCTAATGCAGCTTCAGGACAATGTCTGCGTCGCCGTCGATGCCGAAACCCAGCAGGATATGGACCGCTTTGCCCAGGATCTGCTCACCGCTGCTGCCCGGGGCCAGCGCTTTCTCTTTCGTAGCGCCGCCAGCTTGCTGACCTCCCTGGCCAATCTGCCGCCGCAGCCGGTCGCGGCGGCAGATATGGGTCAGTATGCTCGCGGCACGCATCCGGGCGCGATCTTGGTCGGCTCTCACGTGCAGAAAACCACTCAGCAGCTCAAACAGCTGCTCCAGCTGCCTCATGTGGTCGGCATTGAAGTAGACGTCGTGCGGCTCAAGGCCGATGCTCAGGCCCATGCCGATATTTTGGAGCAGGTATTGGCGGCTGTGAATACGGCCTATGACCAGGGCCAGACGCCTGCCATTTACACCAGCCGTCAGGAGCTGACGTTTGGGGATAAGGAGACTCGCCTGGCCTTTGGGGCGGCGGTTTCAACCCTGCTGATGGACATTGTGCGGGGGCTGCCTGCGGATATCGCTTTTCTGATCAGCAAAGGCGGAATTACGTCTAACGACACCCTCAGCCGGGGGCTGGCGCTGACCTCAGCCCGGCTGTTGGGGCAGGTTTTGCCTGGGGTGTCGGTGGTGAGAACGCCCGCCGACCATCCCCAGTTTCCCAATTTACCGGTGGTGCTATTTCCGGGGAATGTCGGGGGGGAAGGCGCGATCGCGACCGTCTGTCAGCGCCTGAGTACTCACGCCCGCTAGATGTAGCCCAGTAGGAATAGCAACAGCACGACCCCTAAAACGACCCCTAGTATGCCGCTAGGACCCTAGGTGAGGAGATCAGGACTGAGCCTGTTCCTGCTTCAGCTCTGTAATCAGGTCGGCCAGCTGCTGGCTATTGGCGATATAAACTTCATTGCAGAAGTGACAGATCGCTTCGGCCCCGTCGTCGGTCTCGATCATATCCTGGAGCTCGTCCTGACCCAGCAGCTTCAGCGCTCCCAGCATGCGCTCATAGGTACAGGGGCAGTTAAACCGGACGAGCTGAGTGCCCGGTAGAATTTCGAGCCCCATATCACCCACGAGTTCCTCAAAAATTTGGGGCAGCGTCTTCCCCGCCCGCAGTAGGGGAGTGAAGCCGGTCAGCGTTGATAGGCGCGCCTCCAGCGTCGAGACCAGCGCCTCGTCCTGCGCAGCCTTGGGCAATACCTGGAGCAGCAAGCCCCCGGCAGCCTCGACCCCATCCGCGCCGACAAAAACGCCTAGCACCAGCGCCGATGGCGTCTGTTCAGAATTCATTAAATAGTGAGTCAGGTCGTCGCCAATTTCACCGGAAACCAGCTCTACCGTGCTGGAGTAGGGGTAGCCATAGCCAACATCGCGCACCACGTAGAGATAGCCCTTCTGACCGACCGCAGCGCCCACGTCCAGCTTACTTTCAGCGTTGGGCGGTAGCTCAACCTGGGGGTTATCGACGTAGCCGCGAGCGGTGCCGTCTAGTCCGGCATCGACCAGAATACCCCGCAGCGGACCGTCCCCCTTGACTCGAATATTGACCCTCGATTCAGGACGTTTCATACTCGACGCCAGCAGCAGCCCAGCGGTCAGGGTGCGACCCAGGGCCGCCGTCGCAACATAGGAGAGCTGATGCCGCTGCTTTGCAACCTCTACCAGTCGAGTTGTCGTGACTCCAACCACCCGAATGCCACCGTTTGCTGCGATTGCCCTAATTAACTGATCTGCCATGGGGACGTTCTTGACTATCTCTACGTTCTATCTGCTCGTTACTTATTGTAGAAGGGTTGATCTCAGCTGACGGCAGACATCCCGACAAAGCGCGTACATCCTTTTAGAGCAATTTGTCATACTGGTAGCAGCATCTTTGTTTTCGCTAGCTTCTCGCTGGCCTCTCTTTGGCATCTATGTTTGGCACCTATCAGCACAGCACCCTGCGGATTGAAGTTGACGCGACCGCCGGGCAGATTAGCAACAGCCTCACCCAGGCCGAGCAGCTACAGCGGTGGCTCTGGCCGCAGCAGCTTAGCGCCACTGGGCCGCTCACCGTTGGCAAACGCTTTGAAAGTCGGCTAGGGCTCATCGTCATCCAGCATCGAGTCGAAGCGTTGACCCCGCAGAGTATCTGCCTGCTACTCAGCGGGGGGATTGATGGGTTCCATGCCTGGCATTGGGGCGATGGCTGGGTGCAATCACGGCTCGAAGGGGTTTCACTGCTACCGCTCAACCTCAGTCAGACCCTGGGGCTGCTGCGGCTGCGACAGTTTCTCGTCGGCAGTCCAGCGGGGGCAGGCCTAGCGCAGTCCTAGTGGGTGCGATCGGAAGCGCGATCGCAGCGCAGCCGCACCGAATCCCCGTGGGAGGGCAGGCCCTCGGCTGCGGTCAGGGCATCAATTGCCCCGGCAACCTGTTGTAGGGCCTCGGGCGAATATTGAATTAGGCTGGAGTGCTTCATAAAGGTTTCAGTACTCAGCGGCGAAGCGTAGCGAGCCGCGCCCGACGTCGGCAGGGTGTGATTGGGGCCTGCCAGATAGTCGCCGACCGCCTCTGGGGTGGAATGGCCGAGGAAAATCGCCCCGGCATGGCGAACTTGCTCAAGCAGCTCCCAAGGCTCTTCGACTTCGAGTTCCAGGTGCTCCGGCGCAAACTGGTTCGACAGCTGGACGGCGGTCGCTAGCGAATCGACCACAATGGCCAGACCGTAGTGGGCGATCGCCTTTTCGGTTAGGGTTTGGCGAGGATGGTCGAGCAGCTGGCGAGAAACCTCTGCCACGACCGCTTCAGCCAGGGCCTTGTCGGGAGTAATCAGCACCGCAGCGGCCATGGCATCATGCTCCGCCTGGGCCAGCAGATCGGCAGCCACATGCGCTGGGTTAGCGGTGGCGTCGGCGATAATCAGCACCTCCGAAGGACCCGCTAAGGAGTCTATACCGACTGTGCCGTAGACCAGCTTCTTCGCCAAGGTGACGTAGATGTTGCCGGGACCGGTGATCACATCGACGTGGGGAACCGTTTTCGTCCCGTAGGCCAGGGCCGCGATCGCCTGCGCCCCACCCACTCGATAGATCTCGTGAATGCCTGCCTCTTGCGCCGCAACCAGCACCGCTGGACTAATGCCGCTGCTACCGCCGGGCGGCGTCACCATCACGATCCGCGGTACGCCCGCGACGCGAGCGGGAATGGCGTTCATCATCACTGTACTGGGGTAGGACGCCTGCCCACCAGGGACATAGATTCCGGCCCGATCGACCGGGCTGTAGCGCTTGCCCAAAACAACGCCGTCGGGCTCAAACTGCACCCAGTTCTGCGGCAGCCGCTGCCGGTGAAACGTCTCAATGTTTCGACAGGCCAAGCGAATCGCCTCCAGCAGCGGCTGCGAGATTTGCTGATAGGCCGCATCTAAGTCGGCCCCGCTGACCCGCAGCTCTTCTGCCGTCAGGGTCTGGTGGTCAAACTCGGCCGTGTAGCGTAACAGCGCCTCATCTCCCTGCCGCTGCACCGTCTGCAGCACCTCGCGCACCGTTGCCTCTTTATGGAAGACCTGCTCATCGTGGGTGCGCGCGCAAACGCGTTGTAGCTCTGTTTGAGCGTCGCTTAGCTGATGAATAATTCGCAGCATTGCAGCGTTAGAAATAGAGACAGAGACGGCCTGATGCCCGAATACACCTATCCGGTTCCCTATAAGCTTAGCGTGGAAATTCGGAGGGGTTGGATATCTTCATTAAAGATCTGCTGAGTATAAATGAAATTTTAGTGCTATTATTATATATCCGGCAATCTTAACTACTAGGGCGAACCGTGGCAAATTCCAAATCCGCACTTAAGCGCATTCAAATTGCAGAGCGGAATCGTTTGCGCAATAAATCTTATCGGTCGGCGGTTAAAACGCTAACCAAGCGGTACCACAGCGTACTTGAAGACTATGCAGCCAATCCTTCCGAAGAGGTTCAGAAGACGGTAAATCAGAACCTCTCAGAGGCATACAGCAAGATCGACAAGGCCGTCAAGCGGGGGGTCATCCATCCCAACGCTGCGGCCAGACGCAAATCTCGATTGGCTAAGGCGCTTAAGGCTCGGTCCCAGTCTGCTGCTTCGTAAGGGCCATACATCCCCTGCTGCTTACTCGCAGTTAGGGGTACATGATTCTTTACTGAAGCGTTAGGCTAGGTCTGATGCAGCTTGTTGATACCCACGTCCATTTAAATTTTGAATCGTTTGACGCCGATTTAGATGCGGTTGCCCAGGCCTGGAGACAGGCTGGGATTGTGCATTTAGTTCACTCCTGCGTGACTCCGGCTGACTTTGACCAGATTCAGGCGATCGCAAACCGCTACCCCGAAATTTCCTTTGCGGTGGGGCTGCACCCTCTGGATATGGACCAGTGGTCAGACCAGCTGCCCGACCGGATTCACCGACTCGCTCAGTCCGACGGGCGAGTGGTTGCGATTGGCGAGATTGGTCTGGACTTCTTTAAATCGGATGACGCCGAGCTGCAAAAAGCTGCCTTTCAAGCTCAGCTAGCCGTGGCCCAACGCTTAGGCCTGCCGGTGATTATTCACTGTCGGGAGGCGGCGGCCGAGATGGCTGAGCTATTAGAGGCGTTCTGGCAAGTTCAGGGGCCCGTGGCCGGAGTGATGCACTGCTGGACGGGAGACCCGGCGGAAACCCAGCGGTTTCTCGATCTGGGCTTTTTTATCAGCTTCAGCGGCATTGTCACGTTTAAGAATGCTGCCCAGGTCAAGGCATCGGCGCAGCGGGTCCCGCGCGATCGTCTTCTCGTCGAGACCGACTGCCCGTTTCTCTCGCCGGTGCCTAAGCGCAAAGAAAAGCGCAATCAGCCTGCCTTTGTTCGGCATGTGGCCGAGCACGTGGCCGAGCTGAGAAACGTCTCGCTTGAGACCCTGGCGGCGCAAACAACCGACAACGCGCGTCGCTTATTCAAGCTGCCCGCAGCCTCGTTTGAAAGCCCAGCTTAACCCTCTAGTCGCTCTCTAGGCGGTGCTTTGACAGCCCTGGCCAAACTCCGTTCTCTGACCCCCACCCTGCTGAGTCCAAATCTAAAAATCTGATTTTTCACCGGCCTTTTCTTTCATCAAGGGCCTTTCAACGGCCCTGTTTAAGGCCAAGTAACTAAATCCAGGCAAATGCTGACCCACCGTTCGCTTTGCCCGGGGCGTAACCTGCTCGAGGAGATGCATGACTGACCTAACCACCCCGACAACCCCTCCCGCTTCCTACCTGATGCCCGATCTGGTTGAAATTCAGCGGGCTAGCTTTCGCTGGTTTCTAGCGGAAGGGCTGGTCGAAGAGCTGGAGAGCTTTTCGCCCATCACCGACTATACCGGCAAGCTAGAGCTTCACTTCCTGGGCCGCGACTATCGGCTCAAGAGCCCAAAATACAGCGTCGATGAGGCCAAGCGTCGAGACAGTACCTACTCGGTACAGATGTATGTACCGACTCGACTGATCAGTAAAGAGACCGGGGAAATCAATGAGCAGGAGGTATTCATTGGCGACCTGCCGTTGATGACCGACCGCGGCACCTTCATCATCAACGGGGCCGAGCGCGTTATTGTCAACCAGATCGTCCGCAGTCCTGGCGTATATTACAAAGCTGAAACCGATAAAAACGGTCGCCGTACCTACAACGCCAGCCTGATTCCTAACCGGGGCGCTTGGCTAAAATTTGAGACCGATAAAAACGATCTGGTCTGGGTGCGGATTGACAAAACGCGCAAGCTGTCGGCTCAGGTTCTGCTCAAGGCCCTGGGGCTGACGGACAACGAGATTTTTGACTCGCTGCGCCATCCCGAATATTTTCAGAAAACGATTGAAAAAGAGGGCCAGTTTAGTGAAGAAGAAGCGCTGTTGGAGCTATACCGTAAGCTGCGACCGGGTGAGCCGCCAACGGTTAACGGCGGCCAGCAGCTGCTCGACTCCCGCTTTTTCGATCCCAAGCGCTACGACCTGGGTCGGGTCGGGCGCTACAAGCTCAATCGCAAGCTGCGGCTGAATATTCCCGACAGCACCCGGGTACTGACGCCGCAGGATATTCTCTCGGCGGTGGACTACCTGATCAACCTGGAATTTGATATTGGGAACCCCGACGACATTGACCATCTGGGCAACCGGCGCGTGCGCTCTGTAGGCGAACTGCTGCAAAATCAGGTGCGGGTGGGGCTCAACCGGTTAGAGCGAATCATTCGCGAGCGGATGACGGTATCTGACGCCGATTCCCTTACCCCGGCTTCGCTGGTTAACCCCAAGCCGCTGGTGGCAGCCATTAAGGAGTTCTTTGGCTCCAGCCAGCTCTCCCAGTTTATGGATCAGACGAATCCGCTGGCGGAGCTGACCCACAAGCGTCGGCTGAGCGCCCTCGGTCCCGGTGGTCTAACTCGGGAGCGGGCTGGGTTTGCGGTGCGCGACATTCATCCCTCCCACTACGGCCGGATCTGTCCGATCGAGACGCCAGAAGGCCCGAATGCCGGTCTGATTGGCTCTTTGGCTACCCATGCGCGGGTGAACTCTTTCGGCTTTATTGAGACACCGTTCTATCGAGTAGACAATGGCCGGATTGTTAAAGAAGAGCAGCCGGTCTATATGACGGCAGATGAGGAAGACGACCTGCGAGTGGCGGCGGGTGATATCCCAATCGACCTGGAGCACAATATTCTGGGTGAGACAGTGACGGTGCGCTATCGTCAAGACTTTATTAGCGCCACGCCCAGCGAGGTGGACCATGTTGCGGTTTCGCCGGTACAGATTATCTCGGTAGCGACGTCGCTAATTCCCTTCCTGGAGCACGACGACGCCAACCGCGCTCTGATGGGTTCTAACATGCAGCGGCAGGCGGTACCGCTACTGCGCCCAGAGCGTCCTCTGGTGGGAACCGGGCTAGAAGCCCAGGCGGCTCGGGACTCGGGCATGGTGATCATTAGCCGCACCGATGGCGAGGTGACCTACGTTGACGCCAACCAAATCCGGGTGCGATCGCCCGAAGGCACAGACCACTGGTACGAGCTGCAAAAGTATCAGCGCTCTAACCAGGATACCTGCCTCAACCAGCGCCCCCTGATCTACCAGGGTGACCAGGTGGTTGCCGGTCAGGTGCTAGCCGACGGCTCTGCCACCGAGGGGGGCGAAATCGCCCTGGGGCAGAACGTGCTGATCACCTATATGCCCTGGGAAGGCTACAACTACGAAGACGCCATCTTGATTAGTGAGCGGCTGGTCTTTGACGATGTCTACACCTCAATTCACATTGAGAAGTATGAGATTGAGGCCCGTCAGACTAAGCTTGGCCCTGAGGAAATTACCCGAGAGATTCCCAACGTCGGGGAAGATGCGCTGCGTCAGCTTGACCAAGACGGCATTATTCGCATCGGCGCCTGGGTAGAAGCGGGCGATATCTTAGTCGGTAAGGTGACTCCCAAGGGAGAGTCAGACCAGCCGCCCGAGGAAAAGCTGCTGCGGGCCATTTTTGGCGAGAAGGCGCGGGATGTCCGCGACAACTCGCTGCGGGTGCCTAACGGAGAAAAGGGCCGGGTCGTCGATGTCCGACAGTTTACCCGCGAGCAGGGGGACGAGCTGCCGCCTGGGGCCAATATGGTGGTGCGGGTCTATGTGGCTCAAAAGCGCAAGATCCAGGTCGGCGATAAGATGGCGGGTCGCCACGGTAATAAGGGCATCATTTCCCGGATTCTGCCGGTGCATGACATGCCCTATCTGCCCGACGGTACGCCCATTGACATCGTGCTCAATCCGCTGGGGGTGCCTTCCCGGATGAACGTGGGCCAGGTGTTTGAATGTCTGCTGGGCTGGGCTGGGCAGAACCTGAATGCCCGGTTTAAGGTGACGCCCTTCGATGAGATGTACGGCCAAGAAGCCTCTAAAAACACCACCCACGGTAAGCTCCAGGAAGCCCGGGAAATGTCTGGTCAGGACTGGGTCTTCAACCCCGACGATCCGGGCAAGATCCAGCTTTATGACGGTCGGACCGGTGAGCCCTTTGACCGGCCGGTAACGGTGGGTCAGGCCTACATGCTGAAGCTGGTGCACCTGGTTGATGACAAAATCCATGCCCGCTCGACGGGTCCCTATTCCCTGGTGACCCAGCAGCCGTTGGGGGGTAAGGCACAGCAGGGCGGCCAGCGCTTTGGAGAAATGGAAGTTTGGGCGCTGGAGGCGTTTGGCGCGGCCTATACGCTGCAAGAGCTGCTGACGGTCAAGTCCGATGATATGCAAGGCCGCAATGAGGCTCTAAACGCGATCGTTAAGGGTAAGGCGATTCCCCGCCCGGGGACGCCAGAGTCGTTCAAGGTGCTGATGCGCGAGCTCCAGTCGCTCTGTCTCGATATTGCGGTACATAAGCTCGATACCCAGGAAGACGGCACCAGCCGCGATACAGAGGTCAATCTGATGGCGGATGTGGGCAACCGCCGGACGCCGTCTCGACCGACCTATGAGTCGATTTCGAGGGATGAGTTTGAGACGGTTGAAGAATAGCCGTTCTGCTTTTGCTCCTGGGTGAACCGGGAGCCCCCTCTTTATATCCAGCTATTGATAAGGAAGCGCGTGATGCCAAAGTTAGAACAGCGGTTTGACTACGTCAAAATTGGTTTAGCCTCCCCTGAGCGGATTCGTCAGTGGGGCGAACGCACCCTGCCCAACGGCACGGTGGTGGGTGAAGTGACCAAGCCGGAGACGATTAATTACAGAACCCTTAAGCCAGAGATGGACGGCTTGTTTTGCGAGCGCATTTTTGGTCCGGCCAAAGACTGGGAATGCCACTGCGGTAAATACAAGCGGGTGCGCCACCGCGGAATTGTCTGCGAGCGCTGCGGCGTCGAGGTGACCGAGTCGCGGGTGCGCCGTCACCGCATGGGCTTTATCAAGCTAGCGGCACCTGTGGCCCATGTCTGGTATCTCAAGGGGATTCCCAGCTATATCGCGATTTTGCTGGATATGCCCCTGCGCGACGTCGAGCAGATTGTCTATTTCAATGCCTATGTTGTACTCGACCCGGGCAATGCCGACAACCTCTCCTACAAGCAGCTGCTGACCGAAGATCAGTGGATCGAGATTGAAGACCAGCTCTACGATGAGGAGTCTCAGCTCTCGGGGATTGAGGTCGGGATTGGGGCAGAAGCGCTGCAGCGACTGCTGGAAGACCTGGAGCTAGAGTCGACGGCGGAGCAGCTGCGGGAAGACATTGCTAACGCCAAGGGGCAAAAGCGAGCCAAGCTGATTAAGCGGCTGCGGGTAATCGACAACTTTATTGCCACCGGCTCCAAGCCCGACTGGATGGTGTTGGACGTGATCCCGGTGATTCCGCCCGACCTGCGACCGATGGTTCAGCTCGACGGCGGCCGGTTTGCCACCTCTGACCTGAACGATCTCTACCGGCGGGTCATCAACCGGAATAACCGACTGGCGCGTTTGCAAGAAATTCTGGCACCGGAAATCATCGTCCGCAACGAGAAACGGATGCTGCAAGAGGCCGTCGATGCGCTAATTGACAACGGTCGGCGGGGTCGGACGGTAGTCGGGGCCAATAACCGCCCGCTGAAGTCGCTGTCGGACATCATCGAAGGCAAACAGGGACGCTTTCGGCAAAACCTGCTGGGTAAGCGGGTTGACTACTCTGGTCGCTCGGTGATTGTGGTTGGGCCAAAGCTCAAAATTCATCAGTGCGGGCTACCGCGGGAGATGGGCATCGAGCTGTTCCAGCCGTTTGTGATTCATCGGCTAATTCGGCAGGGCTTAGTGAATAATATTAAAGCGGCTAAGAAGCTAATCCAGCGGAACGATCCCAGCGTTTGGGAGGTGCTCGAAGAGGTGATTGAGAGCCATCCGGTGATGCTCAATCGGGCGCCCACCTTGCACCGTTTAGGGATTCAGGCGTTTGAGCCAATCTTGGTTGAGGGCCGCGCGATTCAGCTACATCCGCTGGTCTGTCCAGCCTTTAACGCCGACTTCGATGGGGATCAGATGGCGGTGCATGTGCCGCTATCGCTGGAAGCTCAGTCGGAAGCCCGGCTGCTGATGCTAGCGTCGAACAATATTCTATCCCCGGCGACCGGGCGGCCGATTATCACGCCAAGCCAGGATATGGTTTTAGGTTGCTACTATCTAACCGCGGAGAACCCCACGCAGCAGGACGGCTCAGGTCGCTACTTCGCGAGCATGAACGATGCCATCATGGCCTATGAGCAGGGTATGGTCGCGCTGCATGCCAAAGTCTGGCTGAGATTCGACGGAGAAGTGGAGACGGATGAACCCGACCACGAGCCGGTTGAGGTGCAGCAGGGCGAAGACGGCGTAGTCACTAAGCTCTACAAGTTCCGGCGGGTACGAGAAGACAGCGAGGGTCAGCTCATTTCTCAGTATATTGAGACGACACCGGGCCGAATTATCTATAACAACACCGTTCATACGGCACTGGCGGACTAGGCGAGCCGCAGTTCTGAGCCGAGCAGGCAAGCTGAAACCATCGTTCAGCCGCTATTGACCGACACCGACCGACACCGAACAGAAATTGAGGGCGAAGAGACAGCATGGCAGAGCAAGCCGAACAAACCAATCCCGTTGTTTTTATCAACCGGGTGATCGACAAAAAGCAGCTTAAGAAGCTGGTTTCCTGGTCGTTTGAACATTATGGAACGGCCCGGACAGCCCAGATGGCTGATGAGCTCAAAGGCTTAGGCTTTGAGTATGCGACTCGGGCTGGGGTTTCCATCAGCATCGAAGACCTACGGGTGCCGCCGACCAAGCGACAGCTGCTGGAGTCGGCTGAGGATGAGATTCGGGCTACCCAGGAGCGCTATACCCGAGGTGAGATCACCGAAGTTGAGCGCTTCCAAAAGGTAATTGATACCTGGAATGGCACCAGCGAGGAGCTGAAGGACGAAGTCATTCGCAACTTCAAGGAAAATAACCCGCTCAATTCGGTCTATATGATGGCCTTTTCGGGGGCTCGCGGCAATATTTCCCAGGTGCGCCAGCTGGTGGGTATGCGCGGCCTGATGGCTGACCCCCAAGGCGCGATTATTGACCAGCCAATTAAAACCAACTTCCGCGAAGGGCTGACGGTAACGGAATATGTGATTTCGTCCTACGGCGCTCGTAAAGGGCTAGTTGATACCGCCCTGCGAACGGCGGACTCAGGCTACCTAACCCGGCGGCTGGTCGATGTCTCTCAGGATGTGATTATCCGGGAGTTTGACTGCGGCACCGATCGCAGCATCCCGCTAACCAGCATGACCGACGGTGAGCGGGTGCTGATTCCCCTCTCGGATCGGCTGCTGGGCCGGGTGCTGGCTGAAGATGCCGTTCATCCCCAGACTGGAGAAGTGGTGGTGCCGCGCAACCAGCCCCTGTCTGACGATATGGCGACGGCCGTCTATGAGAGCGGCATTAAAGAGGTGATGGTGCGCTCTGCGCTCACCTGCGAGGCAGCTCGTTCAGTCTGTCAGCACTGCTATGGCTGGAGTCTGGCCCACTCCCACCTGGTCGATCTGGGTGAGGCCGTGGGGATTATTGCGGCTCAGTCGATTGGCGAGCCCGGCACTCAGCTGACCATGCGGACCTTTCACACGGGCGGCACCTTTACGGGCGAAGTGGCCCGCCAGATTCGAGCCCCTCGGGACGGCCAGATCAAGCTGCCGCCGCAGCTGCGCAGCCGTGCCTTCCGCACCCGCCACGGGGAAGATGCACTGGTGATTGAAGCTAACGGCAAGATCGCGATCGCGGCCAACGGCAAAGACCACTCTGTGTCGATTCCCCAGGGCGCAATCCTATTCTCCCTGGATGGCGACACTGTCCAGAAAGGCGACCTAATCGCCGAGCTGCCGAGCATGAGTCGGATGCGTAAGATCACTGAAAAGGCCAGCAAGGACGTCACCTCCGACCTCTCTGGAGAAGTGGTCTTTGCCGGCCTGGTACAGGAAGAGAAGAAAGACCGGCAGGGCAATACGACTCGCCTGGCCCAGCGGGGCGGGCTGCTGTGGGTGCTCTCGGGCGAGGTCTATAACCTACCGCCTGGCGCTGAACCGGTGGTCAAGAACGGCGACGCGATCGCCGCTGACGGCATCTTAGCCGAAACCAAGCTGGTCACCGAACGGGGCGGCGTAGTCCGGCTACCCGAAGGGAGCACGGACAGCAAGGGCGGCCGCGAGGTCGAAATCATCACCGCGTCGGTGCTGCTCGACCAGGCCCAGGTCAGGATGGAGAGCGGCCAGGGTCGGGAGCATTACTTCGTGGAAACCTCCGGCGGCCAGCGCTTTTCGCTGATTGCGACGCCGGGGACCAAAGTCGCTAATGGCCAGGTAGTCGCTGAGCTGGTAGACGATCGCTATCGCACCCAGACCGGCGGCATTATTAAGTTCTCTGGGGTTGAGGTCGCCAAGCGCGGCAAGGCTAAGCAGGGCTATGAGGTAACTAAAGGCGGCACGCTGCTTTGGATTCCTGAAGAGGCCCACGAAATCAACAAAGACATTTCGCTGCTGCTGGTTGAAGACGGTCAGTATGTCGAAGCGGGCACCGAAGTCGTCAAAGACATCTTCTGCCAGACGAACGGCGTGGTTGAGGTGACCCAGAAAAACGACATCCTGCGGGAAATTGTGATTAAGCCGGGCGACATTCACATGGTGGACGTACCGGAAGAGGGCGAAAGCAAGCACGAATCGCTGGTTAGTGCGGGTGAAGAGGTGATGCCGGGCGTCGTAGCGGCTGACCTACGCTATGTCGAATATGTCGAAACGCCTGAGGGGGCAGCGCTGCTGCTGCGGCCCGTGCAGGAGTTTGTTGTCCCCGATGAGCCAGCGGTGCCCAGTCAGGACTCGGTCAGCGATAGCGGTGACAACTCGATTCGGCTGAGGGCGCTACAGCGCATTGTCTACAAAGACGGTGAGCGGGTCAAATCGGTCGAGGGGCTGGAGATTTTACGCACCCAGCTGGTCCTGGAAATCGACGATGAGGCGACCCAGCTGGCAGCGGATATCGAGCTCATGCCTGACGAAACCGACGATGAGCTGATGCGGCTACAGCTGGTGATTTTAGAGACGCTGACGGTCCGCCGTGACGTGTCTGCCGACCAGACCCAGGGCCGCACCCAGACCCGGCTGCTGGTCGAGGATGGCCAGACAATTGAGCCCGGTGCAGTCGTTGCTCGCACCGAAATTCAGAGCAAAGAGGCGGGCGAAGTTCGCGGTATCCGCGAAGGAACCGAGGCGATTCGGCGAATTTTGGTGGTGCGCGATGCCGACCGGCTGATCATTGATACCCAAGGGCAGCCGACCCAGGTTGCCGTGGGCGACTTTATCGTCGATGAAACTGAGGTGGCGGCCGGTATCAGCTCGCCTGAGTCAGGCCGGGTGGTGGCAGCCCGCGAGGGTCAAATCGTGCTGCGAGTAGCCCGTCCCTACCGGATCTCAACCGGGGCGGTCCTGCATATTGAAGATGGGGATCTGGTGCAGCGGGGGGACAACCTGGTGCTGCTGGTATTTGAGCGAGCCAAGACCGGGGACATCATCCAGGGCCTGCCGCGAATCGAAGAGCTGCTGGAGGCCCGCAAGCCTAAGGAAGCCTGCGTGCTCGCAGAGCGCCCCGGCGTTGCCCAGGTGGTTTACGGCGACGACGAAACCGTTGAGGTCAAGGTGGTCGAGGCTGACGGCGTGACAACGGACTATCCGATCGGACCAGGGCAAAACGTAATTGTGTCTGACGGTCAGCAGGTGGCCGTTTCTGAAGCGCTGACCGACGGCCCGGCTAACCCGCACCAGATTCTGGAGTCCTTCTTTAAGTACCACCGCGAAAGCCAGGGCGCTCACGGAGCGGCGATGGTCAGCCTGCAGCAGGTGCAAAACTTCCTGGTGAACGAGGTGCAGTCGGTGTATCAGTCCCAGGGGATTGATATCTCTGACAAGCATATCGAGGTGATTGTGCGTCAGATGACCTCCAAGGCGCGGGTCGAAGACGGCGGCGATACCACTATGTTGCCTGGTGAGCTAGTCGAAATTCGTCAGATTGAGCAGGTGAATGAGGCCATGTCAATTACCGGCGGTGCCCCGGCGGACTATACGCCGGTCCTGCTGGGGATTACCAAGGCATCGCTGAATACCGACAGCTTTATCTCGGCGGCCAGCTTTCAGGAAACGACTCGCGTCCTGACCGAAGCGGCAATCGAGGGTAAGTCCGACTGGCTGCGCGGGCTGAAGGAAAACGTCATCATTGGCCGCCTGATCCCGGCCGGGACGGGCTTTAATGCCTATGAAGAACCGTCGTCGCCAGAGGTCGATACCTCCTTTGACGGCACTTTCTTAGACAACGACCTATCTCTCCAGGACATGGTGCTAGACGATCGCACGGCCCGCGCCTACGATCGCGAAGGCGGTCTGGAAATGCTCTCGGGTAACGGCATGGTCGGTAGTGCGGAGGACGAGAGCGGGGCTGACTCGGGCCTGCCGTCCATGATTAGCGACGATGCGCTGATCGATGATGACAGCTCGGCTCCTTAGCTCTCGCGCCGCTTTCCGTCTCATCTAAGCTCACCATAGAGCCCCGTCGTCACTGACGACGGGGCTCTATGACATACCCTGTCAGGCTAGTCCCGCCAGAGGGCAATTCCCCCAAGCAGTCCTAAAATGTTGGGTACCACAGTCACCTGCTCGGGCAAATCGACCTGAATCTTACTGGCTTCGCCGCCGCCAATGTAGAGATGGTCGTAGTTGAACAGCTTTTCGAGCGCAGCGATCGCTTTCAGCAAACGCTGCGACCAGCGTTTAGCGCCTATTTTTTCAAGCGCCGCCCGGCCCAGCTGGGCCTCGTAGGTCTCTCCCTTGCGAAAGCGATGGTGAGCCATCTCCAAATTCGGCACCAGCCGCCCCTCGGTAAATAGGGCCGAACCAAATCCCGTTCCCAGGGTCACTACCAGCTCCACCCCCTGTCCGGTTACCGCGCCCATGCCCTGCATGTCGGCATCATTGGCAACCCGCACAGGACAGCCAAGCTGACGGGCCAAGGCCGCGCCAAGGTCAAATTCAACCCAGCTTGAATCGAGGTTGACGGCGGTAAAAATGACGCCGCGCCGGACCACGCCAGGAAACCCGACGGAGACTCGGTCGAAGCTGCCCTGCTGGGACGTCAGGCCTGCGATCGCGGCTAGCATTGCCTTTGGGGTAGCAGGACTGGGGGTTTTCGCCCGCCCTCGCTCAGTCAGCGGCTGACCCGCCGGGTCGAGGACAATCGCCTTGACCCCGCTACCGCCAATATCAATTGCCAGAGTTTTCAGAATGGCCGTTTTGGACGCCGATTCGGGCGCGGCACTAGGGATGCTAGACCGATTTTCTTCACCTGACGACATGGTGCAACCTCTTACACAGAAACGGACATGGACGGCCCGTCGCTATTTCTAATCTACAGCGCATTCTGCCCGGGTTGGCTGAGTTTACGAAACTCCCACCGCTTTTTCATAGGGGTAGCCCGACCCCCTGGGCAGATCGGGAACAGTCTGGTTAAAATCTGAACAGCTTCAAGCGGACGGCGTTTTCTGTGGAATCATCCCCAAAGTCAGCTGCGGATCGATCGAAGGGTGTTCGCGCTGGCGGTCGCGAGGATCACGGTCCGCTGCTGCTGACGGCGCTGATGTTCCTGATGGTTGTGATAATTTTGTACCGCTGGTCGTCTGACCCCAGGGGACGAGGGCCGGAAAATCCGGACTGGGTAGACTCGCCAGTGCCGCTCGTCATGACCGGAGGCGATCCCTACATTCGCGCTCTGATGCGGACCATCTCTGCGGCAGAGTCGAATACGGCTAATCCCTACTATCTGCTCTACGGCGGGGCGCGAGTCCAGGACCTCAGCCACCATCCCGACGACTGCGTTGAAATCGTCACCGGCCCCAACCTGGGGGACTGTACAACGGCGGCGGGGCGATATCAGTTTTTATCGACCACCTGGCATGACAAGGCAGCAAAATATCATCCCCACCCGCCTGGATGGTACGCGATTTGGGGCGACTACGACTTTTCGCCGGAGTATCAGGATGAGGTCGTCTACTACTGGCTGATAGATAAGTCAGCCTGGGGCACAGACCTGTCGCAGCAGCTGCGACAGGGACAGCTAGAGACGGTGTTAGCAATACTGTCTGGCACCTGGACCAGTCTGGGCTATGGAATCGAATCTAACAGCATGTCGGCCTATTTGCCGAAGATCTATGCCGACATGCTGGCCGAAGAGCTGGGGCAAGAATTAGCTCAGTGAGCGGTAAGCAAATCGGTTTGAGGGGCGCAGTCTGCGATCGCGCCCCTGACCTCGGCCAGCTTGGCCCGCACCGCACCCGCCTGGAGCAGGTTCTCGGCCTGTTTGAAACCAGCTTCGATCGTCGGCGTCGCGCCGCAGCGCCAGAGGTAGAAGCCCGCATTCCAGACCACGGAAGTCATTAGCGGCCCCGGCTTGCCCTGAAGGATGACCTGAAAGGTATCTGTCAGCTCCGGCAGCGACAGTAAATCGGGATCGGCTCCTTCAAAGCCGTAGTCTCGGGGATGCAAGAGCAGACGCTCAAAATTGAGTTCGCCGTTTCGGAGCTGACCGAGTCCGATGATGGCTGTGCGGCTGCGGGCCAGATCGCAGCTGCCCTCTAAGCCCTTGACCGTGGTGAAGAAGGGCGTCTGACGCAGCTGAAAGGTGATCTGCGTCCGGTCTTCCGTCGGCGGATGGACAAAGCCGCTGACCAAATGGCTGTTATGGGCACTGCTGGGGTAGGGCGACCACATCAGCTCAACGGTAGCAAAGGGGGGGCGCTTGCCAATCTGGTCACGGTAGGGCACCATGGCCTGGGCCGTAGGAAAGTGATGGGGCAGGTAGACAAACCCCAGCCCGGTGGTCTCCAGCACCTGCTGTACCTGCGTTAAGGTCAGCCGCTCCCAGGCTAGGCCCAGCCCTTGCCAGACCTCAATCAGCGGCAGTCCCAGCTTGGTCGGCATCCGATCGCCGCCGTGCAAAATGGCGGGCGCGCCTGCCGCTGCAAGCGTTAGCGCCGTGATCGGGCTGACCGGAGCGGTGCGCGTCCGCCCGTCGTAGGGCGAATTGAAAATTGTCACCGGATAGTCAGCCGTAATCAGGGCCAGCTGCGGTCCCAGGCTGTCGTAGCAGTCCAGCATGCCGGCCAGCTCCACGGGGGTAGGACGCTTGATCCGATGGGCAATCATGAAGGCACCAATCTGAACCGGGGTGGCTTCTTCCTTGAGCATCATGCGAGTCGCGATCGCGGCTTCCTCACGGCTGAGATCGGTCGAGGTATGGCTGCCGCTGCCGACCTTTTTTAACAGATCTCGGAAAACCCTGCTCATCCGCCCGCCTCAGCTCGCCGCCAGCAGCACAGGCGTGCTGTTAAACTGCTGAAAGCCTTCTTCTACCAGCTCCTGCACCAGATCGCAGAATTTGCGGATGGGGGGAATGCTCAGCCGGTCGTGGGTCGTGACCAGCACGACCTTGCGCAGCAGCAAGGGGTCGGCCGTTCGGCGCACGGCTAGCCCCGAGTCGAGGTAGCTCTCCGTCAGCGCCGACTGCGGCAGCAGGGCCACCATGTCGCCCTGGCGGACAATCCCGCGAAAGGCGTCTAGGGTATTCAGTTCCAGCGCGGCCTTGAGCTCGGCACCGCTGTCCTGAAACTGCTTTTGCACCAGTCGCTGCATCCCATAGCCATCCTTGAAGACGACCTGGGGATACTGCGCGATCGCGGCCCAGGGCACAGCCTGGTACTGGGTGAGCGGATGGTTAGCCGCCATCAGCACCTCCACCGGCTCTTCATAGAGCGGGATTACGACCATTTCCTGATTGCTGGTGAGCAGCGGATTGTGCATCACAATCGCCACATCGACTAGGCCATCGCGCAGCACCTTGAGGGAGCGATCGCTGCCTAGAGCCGTCACCCGCAGCTGCACGTTGGGGTAGCTCTCACAGAACTGAGTGATAATGGGCGGTAGAAAGTGTGAGCATACCGAGTGAATGCCAGCGATACAAAGCTCGGGCTGTTTACCCGCCACCAAATCAGAAATTTCTTGGTTAGCCTGCTGCCACTCCATGCAAATTCGCCGCGCCCGGGGCAGCAGCCGCTCACCGCCCACCGTCAGTTTAGCCTGGGCCGTCCGATGAAAAACGACCGTCCCCAGCTCTTCTTCTAAGCCCTGAATCTGCCGGCTGACCGTGGACTGAGTCACCCCACAGCGCCGTGCCGCCGCCTGGAAGCTACCCGTTTCCGATACCGCTAGAAATGCCTGCAGCTGCTCTAATCGCATAGTGTTGTTCGTAGGGTTGTGAATGCCGAGGGCTCAACCGGACAAAATTTATTAAACTGATTGAGTTTACGCTAATTGCAAGGCCCCTTTTGGTAAGGTTTGATACCGGCAACGGCTTCGGGCGATTGCCTTGGCCAATCGCTTTGGGAGATCTACGCCTACCAAAACTTGAGGCCGTCCTCTAGCCCAGCTTTTAGTTTTGCTGACAGGTCAGGCTGCTGAAGCTGCTGCCGCAGGCGCTGGGGCGCCGTTTGCGGAACGAGCTGACGCAAGGCGGCGATGATATGCAGCCGCAGTCTGGGCTCGGTCTCGTCTAGATGCCTGATTAAACTGTCGGCAGCCTGGGTCGCATTCAGACGGGCCAATCCTAGAACAACCGCCTGCTTCAGCACTAGCGGCTGCTCCCGAAAGGCGGGCTGCTCAAGGTAGTTCAGCAGGTCTGCCGCCGCCGCCGCCTGCAGCTCGGGCTGGGTAAACTGGCTGAGCGCTCCGACGGCCTCACAGCGAACCGCGATCGCGCTCTCCGCCAGATCCAGATCCTTGGTCAAAACCCGACTCAGGTAGTCCAGCGCCAGGCTGTGCTCTATCCAACCCAGCGCCCGAACCGCCGCGACCTGAAGCGACTCCGACCGAGCTGGGTGTAGGAGGCTCTCACCCAACACCTGAACCGCGGCTTTACTGCCGGTTTGACTGCTGTCTCGACTGCCCAGCCGCCCAATCGAGACAGCGGCTGCAGTACTGACCGGAAGGTTGGGATTGGCTAAACAGGGGGTAAGCGCCGCTAGCAGGTCATAGCGCGGCAGCAGATCGGGTCGGCGACCCAGGGCGGCCACCGCTTCCCGCTGCGGTTGACTATCGGGGTCGGCCAGCGCGCCTAGCAAAATTGGCGTCACCCGCGGGTCGTGAAAGCTGCCTAGCGCTTCAATCGCCAGACTACGCAGGGCAGGCTCGGGGTCAACGGCGATCTTCAGCAGCGGCTCTATCGTACTCACGCTGCGAATTTTGGCTAGGGCTCTAGCGGCTAAGGGGCGCTGCTCAGGCTGGTCGAGCAGATCGGTGAGGGCGGCAACGGCGGTTGGTCCCATTTCCGCCAGGGTACTGGCCGCAATCTCGCTTAGCTCGGTTTCGTCTGTCTGCACCATGAGCTTAGCAATCGCGGCAACGACGGCCGGCTGGTTGAACTTGCCCAAGATGCGAATGATAAACCAGCGAGCCTCGGTGTCTAAGTCGCCATAGTGCAGCTGCCAGATCAGGGGCGCGATCGCGACTTTTCCCAGGTCGGGGAACTGCTTAGCCAGATCCCAACGGGCTTGAAAATCTCCGGCGACCAGTTGTTCAAACAAAGCGTCAAACTCGGCTGTAGTGATGGCCTGGAACGACGCGATCGCAGCTGGCGCAGAATCTTGGGCAGAACAATGGGTAGAGGGCCGCATAGAAAAATCTAGCTCCGGAGACAGCAGGTCAATAACTTCTGGACAATAGTTTATTCATTAACTTTATCGTTTATCACCAACCGCCGATCGATCGATGCAAATAATCAGTCTGTTCCATGCAGTAAGAGCATATAGAGTGGCTCTACGGGCTTGAAAAATTAGCTCGCCATCGACCAGGCGAATATCGAATGTGCAAAGGTTGCGAACGTCCAATCCAACCTTGTCACCAATATACGCATAGGATTTATGCAAAAAACGTATCGAAGGCAAAAAAACGTATCAACGCATACAAATCATCTTGGCATTCTTGCCTAATCTAGGCACAACTCGACAGCAAGCGAGTTTGAGAAACTCCTGAAGCGGTTCCTTATAGGTGTGTTTGGTAGGTGCAAAGGGATGTTTTTAAGTTTGCACCTACCTCTTTTTAAAGCTGAATAAGCTGAGCGTCAGTAAACCAAAAATAGTTAACGTCTTAATTTCTTTTGTCAGTTGTTTAGTTGAGTCATTTAGTTTTTGTCAAATAATATAAAAACTTGTTTTTAGAGAGATTGAGCATTGCAAAAAATAAGCATCGCTTTATAGTTTTAGTTAATGTCAAATTTTGATAGGTAAGGCTGTGGCTAGTTCATCAACCGATACGAAAACTAAAAAGAATAAGTATGAAAGGTTTAAGGACGAAAAAGACGGTTTAGCCGTTAGAGACGAGCTTGAAAAGTTTGCCGAGATGGGCTGGGAGGCGGTTGACGAGACTGACCTAACCCAGCGGCTGAAATGGCTAGGTGTCTTTTTTCGCCCGGTTACGCCAGGCAAGTTTATGCTGCGAATGCGGATGCCCAACGGCGTGCTTTCCAGCCATAAGATGCGAGTTCTAGCCGGAATTGTGCAGCGCTACGGCGATGACGGCAGTGGCGACATCACCACCCGCCAGAATATCCAGCTGCGCGGCGTGCGACTAGAGGACGTACCCGATATATTTGAACGGCTAGAGCAGGCGGGGATGACTTCGGTGCAGTCCGGCATGGATAACGTGCGTAACATTACCGGCTCGCCCGTCGCCGGGATCGATGCCGAAGAGCTGATCGACACCCAGGGTCTGGGGATCATGGTGCAGGACATGATCACCGGCAATGGCAAGGGCAACTATGAGTTTACTAACCTGCCGCGCAAGTTCAACATTGCCCTCGAAGGCAGTCGGGACAATTCAATCCACGCCGAGATCAACGACATCGCCTTTATTCCGGCCTATCGAGACGGCGAGATTGGCTTCAACGTGCTGGTCGGCGGATTCTTTTCATCCAAGCGCTGTGCCGCAGCGGTACCGCTCGATGCCTGGGTGCCCCCGAATGAAGACGTGGTGGAGCTCAGTCGGGCTATTCTCACTGTTTACCGAGACCACGGGCTGCGGGCCAATCGACAGAAGTCGCGGATGATGTGGCTGATTGAAGAATGGGGCATGGATAAGTTCCGCGAGGCGGTCGAGGCCGAGTTTGGTAAATCCTTGGCCCCTGCCGCGCCGGAGGATGAGATTACCCAAGAAGCGAAGCGCGACCACATCGGCGTTTATCCTCAAAAGCAGCCGGGACTCAACTATGTGGGCCTACTGGTGCCGGTGGGCCGCCTCCAGGCCGAAGATATGTTTGACCTGGCTCGCCTGGCGGAGGTTTACGGCAATGGCGAAATTCGGCTGACGGTCGAGCAAAACGCCATTATCCCCAACATCCCCGACTCCCGGCTGGCGGCGTTTCTGGAAGAGCCGCTGGTCCAGAAGTTCTCAATCGAGCCAACGCCCCTGGTGCGGAAACTGGTATCCTGCACCGGCTCCCGGTTCTGCAACTTTGCCATCATCGAGACCAAGCAGCGGGCACTCGCGATCGCGCAGCAGCTTGATGCCGAACTCGACCTGCCCGAGCCGGTGAGAATTCACTGGACGGGCTGCCCCAACTCCTGCGGCCAGCCCCAGGTGGCCGATATTGGCCTGCTGGGCACCAAAACCCGCAAAAGTGGCGACGTGGTCGAGGCGGTCGATGTCTATATGGGTGGCAAAGTCGGCAAAGACGCCGAGCTGGGCAGTCGAGTCATGAAGGGGATCGCCTGCGAGGACCTGCCCGGGGTGCTGAAGGATCTGCTGACGGAGAATTTTGGCGCCAAACCCAGCGCCGCTCCCCAGCGGAATGGCTCGGTTCAGTCCGTCTAGAGATCTGGCCGATTTCTAGCGTCGTCCCAGTCGCCTGGGGCGAAAAAAAAGCCCGTGCTGGAACACGGGCTCTCAAATCAAGAAATGTTTACCTATCTGGGAGATTAACATAAATGCTTGGAGAAATATGGTCCTTTTCGGGACGCTACAAGATCCTTCACATGACCTGGTTTGCCTTTTTCCTCACGTTTGTGGTCTGGTTTAACCTAGCTCCGCTTGCGACCGCACTCCAGGAAGATTTTGGCTTAGAGGTGGCGCAGATTCGTACCCTGGCGATCTGCAACGTGGCGCTAACCGTTCCCGCCCGGATCATGATCGGCATGCTGTTGGACCGATATGGTCCTCGTCTAACCTTTTCGCTGCTGCTGATCTACGCGGCAATTCCCTGTATTGCTTTTGCCTCAGCCCAGACCTTTGGACAGCTAGTCATCAGCCGCTTAGCCCTTAGTATCGTTGGGGCGGGATTTGTGATTGGCATTCGGATGGTCGCTGAGTGGTTTCCACCCAAGGAGATTGGTTTAGCCGAAGGCATTTATGGCGGCTGGGGTAATTTTGGCTCGGCGTTTTCAGCGTTTACCCTAGTGACTGTTGCAACGGCTCTAAGCTTTTTCCCGGGTTCTTTGCAAGTTGCAGACGGCCCCTTGCTAAACTGGCGCATGGCAATCGCGCTCACCGGCGTGATTGCGGCCTTATATGGAATTTTATACTACGCTAGCGTGGAAGATACGCCGCCGGGTAAGGTCTATCAGCGGCCGACCAGCGCCAGAGGTTTAGAAGTTACGACGATTCGCGATTTCTGGTTTCTGATGATTATGAATGCGCCGCTGACGCTTGTTCTGATGCTGCTGGCCTGGCGCTTGTCTAACGTCGGTTTCTTTTCCCCCACTGCTTTCATCATCGCGCTGATAGCCCTATTGGGTCTCTACCTGTTCCAGGCTTACAATTGCTGGGTTGTGAATAAAGACCTGCTGGCGGGTCGCAAGCGCTATCCGGCAGAGGACCGATACAAGTTCAAGCAGGTAGCTATTCTAGAGCTGACCTATATCGTCAACTTCGGCTCTGAGCTGGCAGTGGTGTCGATGCTGCCCGCCTTTTTTGAAGGTACCTTCGGCCTGAGTAAGGAATTCGCGGGGATGCTTGCCGCCAGCTATGCCTTTATGAATCTGGTCGCCCGTCCCAGCGGCGGTCTGATTTCCGATAAGCTGGGCAGCCGTAAAACGACGATGGCGATTCTCACCCTCTGTATGGGCGTTGGCTACCTGGTCATGGGCACAATTCCGGCGGTTCGCGATTCCCTCGGCGGCAGCGGCGGCTTCATGATTGCCCTGGCGGTGGTGATGACGATGGTCTGCTCCTTCTTTGTCCAGGCGGGTGAGGGATCGACCTTTGCGCTGGTGCCGCTGGTGAAGCGTCGGGTTACGGGTCAGGTGGCGGGTAACGTCGGTGCCTATGGAAACGTTGGTGCAGTCGCCTACCTGACGCTGTACAGCTTGCTCCCAGACGGCGACGCGGGTAACCAAATTTTCTTCCAGACGCTAGGCGTAGCGGGGCTAGTTGTGGCTTTCCTCTGCTTCTTCATTCTGGAAGAACCCAAAGGGTCCTTTGCAGAAATGCATGAGGGCGAAGAGGCCCCCGGCGCTATTGGCCATCCGGCACCCGTGGCAGACGACCAGTCGGCGCCGCTCTATTAAACGGATAGGCGAGCCTACCTGAATCGTTGAACCCAGTGGGGTGGGTAGCGCCGAAGCGTTACCCACTCTGCTTTGTTTTTTTAGATTGACTACAAGTGAAGTACCGCTATGAAACCTGCTAAAACGCTTTGCCCCTACTGTGGTGTCGGCTGTGGTCTAGAAGTGCTGCCGCCAGCTCGGCCCGGACGCCCGGTGAATCGCGACGGCGAGGGCAATCCCATTTGGCAGGCCAGGGGAGATCGCGACCATCCTTCTAGCAAAGGCAAGGTCTGTGTGAAAGGCGCGACGGTGGGCGAGTCGCTCGACCGGGATCGGTTGAAATACCCGATGCTGCGAGAGTCCCTCGACCAGCCGTTTAAACAGGTGACTTGGGAAACGGCATTTAGCCGGATTGTGCAGGAAATTCAGCAGGTCCGAGCTGAGCGCGGCCCCGAAGCCATCTGCATGTACGGTTCGGGGCAGTTTCAGACCGAGGATTATTACGTTGCCCAAAAGCTGCTGAAGGGCTGCCTGGGGACTAACAATTTTGACGCGAATTCGCGCCTCTGCATGGCTTCTGCCGTGGCAGGCTATATCAAGAGCTTTGGCTCTGACGGCCCGCCCCCCTGCTACGACGACCTGGAGAAAACCGACTGTGCCTTTCTGATTGGCACCAATACGGCAGACTGCCATCCAATTATCTTCAACCGGCTGCGCAAGTACCACAAAAAAAATAAGCGTAAGGTAAAGCTGATCGTCGTCGATCCGCGCCGGACCGATACGGCTAAGGAAGCCGATCTGCATCTGGCAATTCGACCCGGCAGCGACGTGGCTTTGCTCAACGGCATCGCTCATCTGCTGCTTCAACGGGGCCGCCTCGATGCCGCCCTGATTGATGACTGCACAACCGGCTTTAGCGACTATGCCGAACTGGTACAGCATTACCCGCCGGAGCGCACCGCAGAAATCTGCGACATCTCCGTCCAGGAGCTGGAAACGGCGGCGGACTGGTGGGGCCAGTCCAAGCACGTGCTTTCACTCTGGTCGATGGGGATGAATCAGTCGATCGATGGTACTGCCAAAGTGTGCTCGCTGATTAACCTGCACCTGATGACGGGGAATATTGGTAAGCCTGGAGCGGGACCCTTTTCGCTGACCGGCCAGCCCAACGCCATGGGTGGGCGCGAAGCTGGGGGACTGTGCCATATTCTACCGGGCTACCGGGTGATCAAAAATGCCAAGCATCGGCGGGCGATTGAGCAGGGCTGGCAGCTGCCTGAAGGCAGTATTGCACCACAGCCGGGACTGGCGGCCTGGGATATGATGCTGGCGTTAGAGCGCGGCGAAGTGGGTCTGTTCTGGGTAGCTGCAACCAATCCGGCGGTGAGTATGCCCGACATTGAGCGAACTAAGGCTGCCCTCAGCCGGTCGCCCTTTACCATCTGCCAGGACGCTTACTACCCGACTGAGACGGCAGCCTATGCCCATCTGCTGCTGCCCGCTGCCCAATGGGGTGAAAAGACCGGCACGATGACCAATTCTGAGCGGGTGGTCACCCTCTGCCCGGCCTTTCGGCAGCCGCCTGGGGAGGCCAAGGCAGACTGGGAAATCTTTGCCGAGGTGGGACGGCGGCTTGGTTTTGGCCCCCAGTTTGACTTTCAGGACGCAGCCCAGGTGTACCGGGAATTTGTTTCGCTGACGGCGGGGCAGCTCTGCGATATGACTGGGCTCAGCCATGACCAGCTCGCCAAAGGCCCGGTTCAGTGGCCCTACCCAGCGACAACCTGCGCTGAGACCGCGGCCGATAAGTTTGACAAGCGGCTCTATACCGATTTGCGATTTGCCACTGAGGACGGCCGTGCCCGGTTTCATCCCTTCCATGCTAAAGGGCTGGCTGAACCCCCTGACCCTAGCTATCCCTTTGTACTGACAACGGGGCGGCTCTATGGTCACTGGCATACTCAAACCCGCACCGGGCGAATTGAGAAAACGGCTGAGATGCATCCCCATCCGGTTTTAGAAATCAATCCCCGCGATGCCCAGAAGCTGAAAATTCAGTCAGAGGAGTGGGTTGAAGTGCGATCGCGCCGAGGCTATGCCCGGCTGCCGGTTTTGGTCACCCAGAATATTGCTCGCGGTACGGTTTTTATGCCGATGCACTGGGGCTTTCTCTGGGCCAATCAGGCCGAGGTCAATGCCCTCACCCACCCAGAGGTCTGTCCGATGTCGCTACAGCCTGAGCTCAAGGCCTGCGCTGTGCAGCTGACGGCCATTCAGAAACCGGAGGATGCGGACGAGAGCCAGACGGTGCCGCATACCCTGCCGAATTTACAGACGGTGAATGCGCCCTAGAAAGCGATGGGGTAGGGGAGTGATGGGGTAGTGGGGTTAGCGCCCGGATTTTTTGGAGGCGTCCTAAATCCAATCGGATTTGCTACCTATTGAACCGGTCCTGGTGATGCTCTAGGCTTAGACCATCGTTCTAGAGCAGGCAGTTATGAGCGGGTTCCAAAAACTGGTGCGGCGGGTCCGCTGGCAGCTCAGCGATCGCGGTTTTGTCAAAGGACTGGGCAAGTTTGAGGAACTCACGGCCAAAATTCTCTCTATTGCCATGGTGGTCGTGGTGATGGTGACCATTGTCGATTTGATTTTGTTTCTCTCGACATCGCTGTTTAACCCCAGTCCTGCTGGCTTTTTTAGTACGACCCTGAGCGAGATTTTCGGCCTGTTTCTCAGCGTTCTAATTGCCCTAGAGATTTTAGAGAATATTACCGCCTACCTGAAGCAGCATGTGGTGCAGGTCGAGCTGGTGGTCGTCACTTCACTGACGGCGGTGGCGCGGAAGATTATTATTCTGGATTTAGAAAAAGTGTCTGGGGTGAGTTTGATTGGACTCGCGATCGCGATTCTCTCCCTCTCCATCAGCTATTGGATTGTCAGACGGGTCCACCGGAGGTGAATTGAGTAACGACTAATTGCTGTCAAGCAGACAAACCATAATAGGCGTTTTTCTGATCTGTAGACGTAAGCCGTATAGGTAGCATATCAACAGATAATTAGGACTTCGAGCTTTGATACAAAGGATTTTGGCGAGCTAGAAATTCACTTATCTTCCTGCATTGAGCTGGCTTTTCTACCTTCTGATGAGAATGCAAATTGACTGTTATGGAATCTTCCTTTGGGGGTAAGTTAGCCTATGTTTAGGCAATTTCGAGGGTACTGATAGCATAAATTTATGTCTCAATTCTTTGACAAGCCGATTCTCAATTCCCCTTACGAATACCCTTCGCAGCGTTGGGAGCTAGATGCGGAGGGTCAGCCGACCAATCGAATCGTAGCCAGCCGGCGCCCGGCTGAGTTTATTACGACAATCCCCAAGCCTAAGAAGCGGAAGCAGTCTCAGGCGGAGCAGCAGGCGCTGGCGCTGTTTGACACGGTGGGCATTTCTGACGAGTCCCAGACCTACGATCTGTCGATGTTCATCAACAGCGTGCGGGAGAAGGTCAATGCCTGGCGGCAGCTGCCTAACCCGCAGAATTGGAAGGTGACGCCTGAGACGGCTCGGCTGCTTCAGCACTGGCGGCACCATGGGTTTCAGTCGATTCGGCCCTTTTTCTGTCAGATTGAGGCGGTGGAGACAGCGATCTGGCTGGCGGAGGTCGCGCCTAAAAGTAGTCAGAAGGAGCGAGCCTTCCTAGAGCACATTGCCAGCGTAAACGAGGAGGCGAACCCCGCCCTGCTGCGGACGGCGCTGAAGCTGGCGACTGGCGCAGGAAAAACTACGGTGATGGCAATGCTGATCGCCTGGCAGACGGTGAATGCGGTGCGCCATCCCCAGAGCAGTCGATTTACCCGAGGCTTTCTGGTCGTGACGCCGGGGATTACCATTCGCGATCGCCTCCGCGTTCTCCAGCCCAATGACCCAGACAGCTACTACGCCAGTCGTGAACTGGTGCCCAGCGACCTGCTGGCCGATTTGCAGAAGGCCAAGATCGTCATCACCAACTATCACGCCTTTAAGCTGCGGGAGCGGATGCAGCTGGCTACCGGTACCAGAAAGCTGGTGCAGGGCCGAGGACCAGAGCTGGACACGCTAGAAACCGAGGGCCAGATGCTTCAGCGGGTAATGCCGGAGCTAATGGGGATGAAAAATATTCTGGTGCTGAATGATGAGGCCCATCACTGCTATCGGGAGAAGCCAGATACGGACGATGTGTCTGACCTCAAGGGCGACGATAAGGACGAGGCTAAGAAAAATAACGAAGCGGCCCGTCTCTGGATTTCTGGCATTGAGGTGGTGAAGCGCAAGCTGGGGGTGCAGAAGGTCTATGATCTCTCCGCAACGCCGTTCTTTTTGCGCGGGTCGGGCTATGTTGAGGGGACTTTGTTTCCCTGGACGGTGAGCGACTTTTCTCTGATGGATGCGATCGAGTGCGGCATTGTCAAGCTGCCGCGCGTGCCCGTAGCGGACAACTTGCCAGGGGGCGAGATGCCCAAGTTCCGCAATTTGTGGGAGCACATTCGAACGCGGATGCCGAAGAAGGGGCGCGGCAAGGCCAAGACGCTAGACCTCTGAGCCTGCCTGCGGAACTACAAACAGCCCTCGAAGCCCTCTATGGCCACTACCAAAAGACCTTCGAGCTGTGGCAAGCACAGGCCATTGAGGTGCCGCCGGTATTCATTGTGGTGTGCAACAACACCTCTACGTCAAAGCTGGTGTACGACTTCATCTCTGGTTTTGACCAGGTGAGCGATGACGGCAAAGTGATTCCCCAAAAGGGTCGCCTCGCCCTGTTTTGCAATACCGACGACTATGGCAACCCGTTAGCGCGGCCCCGCACCCTGCTGATTGACAGCGAGCAGCTGGAGTCGGGCGATTCCCTCGATAAAAACTTTCGGGCAGCCGCTGCGGATGAGATTGACCGCTTCCGCTATGAAATCGGCCAGCGGGAGGGGGCAGCGGCGATGGAAACGCTTTCTGACCAGGACCTGCTGCGGGAGGTGATGAACACCGTGGGTAAAGTAGGCAAGCTAGGCGAATCCATTCGCTGTGTGGTGTCGGTGTCGATGCTCACTGAGGGCTGGGATGCCAATACCGTCACCCATGTGCTGGGCGTGCGCGCCTTTGGGACCCAGCTGCTGTGTGAGCAGGTGATTGGTCGCGCTCTGCGGCGACAGTCCTACGAGGTCAACGAAGAAGGCAAATTCAATGTGGAGTATGCTGATGTGCTGGGCATCCCCTTTGACTTCACCGCTAAGCCGGTCATTGCTAAAATTCAGCCTCCGGCTAAAACCATCCATGTCTGCGCCGTGCGGCCCGATCGCGACTCGCTGGAAATCACTTTTCCTAGGGTCGAGGGCTATCGGGTGGAGCTGCCGGATACGCGCCTGACGGCTGAGTTTGGTGAAGACGCGCTGCTGGAGCTAACGCCCAATCTAGTAGGGCCTTCAATTACTCGCAACGAGGGCATCATCGGTGAAGGCGTGGATCTCAACATTGAACATCTGGAGAAGATGCGGAAATCGACCATCCTGTTTCACCTGACCAAGCGGTTGATCTACACCAAGTATCGCGATCCCGGTGAGGAGCCGAAGATGCACCTGTTTGGTCAGCTCAAGCGGATTGCCCACCAGTGGATGAAGGGCTACCTGCGCTGCACCGGCGGCACCTATCCAGCTCAGGTGCTTTATCAGGAGATTGCTGATATGGCCTGCGATCGCATCCGCAAAGCCATTACCGAAGCAATCGTCGGCGATAAGCCAATTAAGGCGATTCTGGATGCCTATAACCCCGTCGGCTCTACGGTCCATGTGAATTTCAATACGTCGAAGCAGGCCCGCTGGAAGACGGACCCGCGTCGCTGCCATGTGAACTGGGTGGTGCTGGACAGCGACTGGGAATCAGAGTTTTGCCGCGTGGCGGAAGCGCATCCGCGCGTGCGAGCCTATGTGAAGAATCACAATCTGGGGCTGGAGGTGCCCTATCTCTACGGCTCTACGCCCAGGAAGTATCTGCCAGACTTCATCGTCCAGGTAGAGGATGGCCGCCCCGATCCGCTAAACCTGATTGTGGAGATCAAGGGCTATCGGGGCGAAGATGCTAAAGATAAGGCCAGCACGATGCAGAGCTACTGGATTCCGGGTGTCAATAACCTGGGCAGCTATGGCCGCTGGGACTTTGCCGAATTTCAGGCGGTGTTTGAGATTGAGTCAGAATTTAATCAGGTGGTCGAAGCAGCGGTGGGTGGTGGGTAGTAATTAGTGAATAGAATAATCCATATAAAGAGTGAGGAAAAGCGCCATGATTATTCGAGCCGTAATCGAGTGGGATGAAGAATCCCAAACCTACTCTGCTACCTGCCCAGAACTGAATTTTGTATCTTCCTTTGGTGATACCAAAGATGACGCCATCGCCAATCTCAAAGACGCTATCCAGTTACTGCTAAAGCCGATTCCTGATGAATTTTTAGAGGGCAACAGTTCAAAGGAAGTGATCGAACTGGCACTGTAATGGAGTTTGCATGTCTTCTAAAACCCCTCGACTAACGGCTAAACAAGCGATCAAGCAACTCAAGGTTGCCGGATTTGTCGAAGCCTCCCAAACGGGCGCCCATCTCAAGCTATTCAATGCTGAAACCCGACGTACCGCCATCGTGCCAGTCCATAGCAAAAAAGTTATTCCCATCGGCACTCTCAAAGCTATCGAGAAACAAGCCGATATCCAGTTTTCGTAACGCGCTTTCTTGCTTACCATTCCCTCCCCCACTCAACATTACCCACTCAAAACCATGCTAAAAAGCTACGAAGCCATCTACGAAAAGGTCAGTTCAAATGCAGCAATTCCAAATTCCAACTTGCAGACATACATTTTGCCCCAATTGGGAACGAGGTTACTGGGTTCCAGCTATTCAGACTCGCTAGCCCGATTTGACCATGATTTGAGGCGAACGATAAATCAAGGGTTTCGGATGTCCTTAGTCTGGAATTTGGAATTACTGGTTCAAATGGCTCACTGAAGATCACGAACTCAAAACTGCGCGGGTGATCGTCACTGTGCTAGAAGAAACAACCCCAGAATCAGAGCATCTGTTTAAAGCTAAACAGGCCGCTCTGGCACTTGCTCAGTTAGGGGGTTCCGAGCCTGAAATTGAGGATATTCCACGTCGCCGGAGGACCCAGATGCCAATTATGGTTGATACATTGCTGACGACCTCAACCTGTCTGCTCCACTGCCCTGAAGCTTTAAATTGCTAAAACTATGCCTAAGAAAACCTCAAACACAATGATGCTGCCCGAAAGCATCTCCCGACCGTAGAGGATCCCCCCTAGCCCCCCTTGGGAAGGGGGGAACCGGAGCTCAAAGTCCCCCTTCTTAAGGGGGATTTAGGGGGATCTCCCCCAGCTTTCACCCAAGTTTTCTAGACCACCATAGGCACCGTTATGGCACCCAAAAAATCCAAGGCAGCATCACCGAAGCAAGTCAAAACCCTCAAGCACGACGATGCCACCCGCAAGAACATTCCCACGGCGGAGTATCAGTCGGTGATGGCGGCGGATGAGCGCAGCCCAATCCAGGTGGCCTATGAACGCCGCAACCGCGACCTCGACCCGCAGCTGGTGTGGCGCGGCAAGGATGAGCAGGACTGGAGTGATCTGGTGGTGAGTGCGCCGCCGCTCTACATCCAGGAGAAGGTGCATCCGAAGGTGCTGATCGATGACCTGATGCAGCGCACGGAGTCGCGGCAGGATGCCCAGCTTGACCTGTTTGCCGATTTCAACGGTATCCCCGATGAGGCACAGGGGACGGAGTTTTACCAGCACGATGCCCACTGGACGAACCGGATGATTTTGGGCGATAGCTTGCAGGTGATGGCGAGCTTGGCGGAACGGGAAGGGCTGCGGGGGAAGGTGCAGTGTATTTATCTCGACCCGCCCTATGGGATTAAGTTCAACTCGAATTTTCAGTGGTCAACGACGAGCCGGGATGTGAAGGACGGTAAGACGGATCACATTACGCGGGAACCGGAGCAGGTGAAGGCGTTTCGGGATACCTGGCGGGATGGGATTCACTCGTATTTGACCTATCTGCGCGATCGGTTGATGGTGGCGAGGGATTTGTTGAGTGATAGTGGATCGATTTTTGTGCAGATTGGTGATGACAATGTACATTCTGTCCGTTGCATTCTTAATGAAGTATTTGGCGAACAGAATTTTGTATCTCAGATATCATTCAACACAAAAATTCCACTCGGAAGCAAGTTTTTAATGGGTGTCAATGATTATATACTATGGTTTTCAAAGTCTATTGACTGTTTAAAGTATCGACAGATATATCTAGAAAAAGAGACAGAAGACAGCAATGAGTTTAGTCTTTTGCAATTTTCAGACGGAACCCATAGGAGAATCTCGAAAGAGGAAAAGCTGGTTAACAATCGTGAGGCCAGAGTCTTTCAAAGAATGGACTTGATGGCTACCGGTTATGCTAGCAGCAGTGACTATCCAATACATTTTCATGGCGAAATATTTAATCCTACAAGGAGAAGCTGGAAAACGAATGAATCCGGAATGAATCGCGTATTACTAGCCAATAGGGTCCTAAAATTGGGGAAAGGGATTCGATTCAAATCATTTTTAGATGACTATCCAGTCAGCCAACTAACAAACGTATGGACAGAGACAGCAGGTGGCTTCTCTGAGCAGAAAATATATGTGGTTCAAACTGCCACAAAAGTTGTTCAGAGATGTCTTTTAATGGCTACCGATCCTGGAGATCTTGTGCTTGATCCAATGTGTGGTTCTGGCACCAGTGCCTACGTCGCTGAACAATGGGGACGCCGCTGGATCACCATCGACACCTCTCGCGTTGCCCTCGCCCTCGCCCGTGCCCGCATCATGGGTGCCCGCTATCCCTACTACCTGCTTAAGGACTCCCCGGCTGGGCAGGAGAAAGAAGCAGAGTTGAAGGGTGGCAAGTTGTTAGTGGCTAGTGGCTTGTCTGGAGACCAATCGCAACCCACAAACCACCAGCCACCAACCCACAACTCCATTCGCCAAGGCTTTGTCTACGATCGCGTCCCCCACATCACCCTTAAAGCCATTGCCAACAACGCCGAAATCGACGTGATTTGGGAGCAATATCAGCCCCAGGTTGAGCAAGCCTTAGCCGACCTCAACGCCGCCCTTTTGGGCCACAGCAAACCCTACCCCGTCACCACCGGCGGCAGAGAAGGCAAAAAAATCGACTTCACCGCCAGCGGCACGGTCAAGCTGCCCTCCGGCGAAGACGCCCCCGCCAACGCCCTGCTGGAATGGGAAGTCCCCCGCGAGATCCCTAGCCACTGGCCACCAGCCACTCACACCCCCCATTCCGCCTTCTTGCAAGCCCGCATTGCCCGCCAAAAAGAGATCGATGCCTCCATCGCCGCCAGCGCCGACCAGGAATTTCTCTACGACAAACCCTACGAAGATAAATCCATTGTTCGCGTCGCTGGCCCCTTCACCGTCGAAAGCCTCTCCCCCCACCGCGTCCTCGCCGTAGACCAAGACGACGAGCTGATTGACCCCAACGTCACCAATCCAGACCGCAGCAGCGAAGAAGCCGACTTCGCCAGCGTCATCCTCGAAACCCTCAAGGTAGCTGGCGTTCAGCAGACCGACAAAAGCGACAAAATCAGCTTTACCACCCTCACCGGCTGGCCCGGTGACTACATCTGCGCCGAGGGACGATACATCGAAGGCGACAGCGACACCGAAAAACGCGCGGGCATCTTCATTGGCCCCGAATTTGGCACCGTCTCCCGCCTTGATTTGGTAGATGCCGCCAAAGAAGCCGGGGATGCCGGGTTTGATGTCGTCATCGCCTGCGCCTTCAACTACGACGCCCACTCCTCAGAATTCAAAAATCTGGGCCGCATCCAAATTCTCAAAGCCCGCATGAATGCCGATCTCCACATGGCCGACACCCTTAAGAACACTGGCGCAGGCAACCTCTTTGTCATCTTCGGCGAACCCGACATTGACATCGACGAAGTCGAGGACGACAAGATTCAGGTCACCATCCACGGCGTTGATGTCTTTCATCCCCAGTCCGGTGAGGTGCGGGCCAGCGATACGGATGCTATAGCCTGCTGGTTCATCGACACCGACTACAATGAAGAAAGCTTCTTCGTCCGTCACGCCTACTTCCTCGGCGCGAACGACCCCTACAAGTCCCTAAAAACCACCCTCAAAGCTGAGATCGACCACGAAGCTTGGGAAAGCTTATACAGTGAGACCTCTCGCCCGTTTGATAAGCCAAAGTCAGGCCGCATCGCCGTCAAGGTGATCAATCACCTCGGCGACGAAGTCATGAAGGTGTTTAAACCGCGTCTAGGAAGAGACCCGGAGTTTTTCGACAACAGGGTCGAGCTGAGTCGAGACCCAAAGGCGTTGAGAAAGAGCAATCGGGTCGTCGTTGAGTCTGTGTTGAAATAGTTCAACTTG
>NZ_JADEXG010000130.1 GCF_015207255.1 Vasconcelosia minhoensis LEGE 07310 | reverse complement strand
GTGATGGGGTGGTGGGGTGATGGGGTGATGGAGTGGTGGGGTGATGGAGTGTTCGCGAAGCGTCGCCGTAGGCGTTAGGGGCAATCGGGGGAGTTTGGTAGGATGGCTGAAGCGTATGTGACTGCAATGGCTCCTGATCTCAGTACTCGTCTGACCGCCGACCTGAAGGGTACGAATATTTACTTGGTCGGTATGATGGGGACGGGCAAAACGACCGTCGGCAAACAGCTGGCGCAGCAGCTGGGCTACCGCTTTTTAGACACGGACGAGCTGATTGAGCAGGCTGCGGGTCAGCCGATTCCAGACATTTTTGCCGAGTCTGGGGAAGCGGGCTTTCGAGCTTTGGAGACTCAGGTGCTGAGCCAGGTCTCGGCCTATACCCGGCTGGTGATTGCCACCGGTGGCGGCATCGTCATCGAGCAGATGAACTGGAGCTACCTCCAGTACGGCGTGGTGGTTTGGCTGGATGTGCCGGTGCCTGAGCTGATGAATCGGCTGAGGGGCGATCGCAGCCGTCCCCTTTTGCAAGACACCGACCTCAAAGACCGGCTGGAGACGCTTTGGCAGCAGCGGGCCAATCGCTATCGGCAGGCCGATGTGCAGGTGCAGGCAGTGGGTGGGGTAGGCGCGATCGCGGCTCAGGTGCTGGAGGCGATTGGGGCCGTGGTTAAGTCGGATCGGGCGGGTGTTCGCGAAGCGTCGCCGTAGGCGTTAGGGGTGTTCGCGAAGCGTCGCCGTAGGCGTTAGGGGTGATGGAGGAATCAGGGTGTTTGTTGAACATTCCCCGCAGATTGCTCTATTTTAGGATCTGTGCCGAGGCCGATACCATGACCCTTTCCCCCGATTCGACGCTTGACCACGACAGCGAATATTTTCAAGAGGCTGAGGCGACCCGCGTTCGGGTTTTGAGTGAGGCCCTGCCCTATATTCAGCAGTTTCGGGGCCGCACCTTTGTGGTCAAGTACGGCGGCGCGGCGATGAAAGACGCCAACCTGAAGGCAAAGGTGATCCGCGACGTGGTTTTTATGGCCTGCGTGGGCATCCGGCCCGTGCTAGTTCACGGCGGCGGGCCGGAGATCAATACCTGGTTGGGCAAGCTGAACATTGAGCCCCAGTTTAAAGACGGCCTGCGGGTGACCGATTCAGCGACTATGGACGTGGTTGAAATGGTACTGGTGGGTCGCGTCAATAAGGAGCTAGTCTCCCTAATCAGCCGGGCTGGCGGATCGGCAGTGGGCCTCTGTGGCAAAGACGGCAACCTGATTACGGCTCGTCCCCAGGGCGTCAAAGGTATTGGTTTTGTTGGCGATGTCAGCCAAATCAGGGCCGATATCGTCAGCTCTTTAGTCGAAGCGGGCTACATTCCGATTATTTCCAGCGTTGCCGCCGATGAGGCCGGTCAGGCCTACAATATCAACGCCGATACCGTTGCGGGGGAGCTGGCAGCCGCACTGAATGCCGAAAAGCTGATCTTGCTCACCGACACCGCGGGCATCCTGGAGGACTATCACAACCCCGCTACGCTGATTAATACGCTCGACATTCAGCAGGCGCGCCAGCTGATCGACAGTGGCGTTGTATCTGGCGGCATGATTCCTAAGGTCAACTGCTGTGTTCGTTCTCTGGCCCAGGGGGTGCGGGCCGCTCACATCATCGATGGGCGAGTACCCCATGCGCTGCTGCTAGAGACGTTTTCTAACTCAGGCATCGGTTCGATGCTGGTCGCCTCTGACCTCAGCCAGTATTAGCTCGCCGCTGGTGGTTTTGCGTCCCGACCCTGACCGCCGATAATAGCCGTAGAGCCGCTTTGTTCACATTACTGACCCAATGACTGACATCACTCCTTCCGCAGCACCGTCGGCCCTGATTGGCTGGCGGGAATGGCTGGGTCTGCCCAAGCTCAATATTGCGCGGGTCAAGGCCAAAATCGACACCGGGGCGCGCTCCTCTGCCCTCCATGCGTTTGACATTCAGCCCTTTAGGGTCGATGGCAAGGCCCGGGTTCGCTTCAAGGTGCATCCGCTACAGCGGCAGCAGCACACCATCGAGGCCGAAGCCGACCTGCTGGAAGAGCGGATGGTACGCGACTCGGGCGGCCACACCCAGCAGCGACCGGTGATTATGACGACGGTGCAGCTGGGCGATTTCTGCTGGCCGATTGAGCTCACCTTGACCAATCGCGACGCCATGGGCTTTCGGATGCTGCTAGGGCGGCAGGCGGTGCGCCAGCGGTTTTTAGTCGATCCAGGGCGTTCCTATCTGCTCAGCTCGGCGGCTCCGGCCACCTCCCACCCGGTCTAGATTTCCAACTTTAAAATTTTGCTACTGGTATCACCCCCATGAAAATTGCTGTTTTATCCCGCGACGCTTCGCTCTATTCCACTCGCCGTCTGGTTGAGGCTGCCGAGCAGCAGGGCTGCGCTGTCAAGGTAATTGACCACATGCGCTGCTACATGGACATCACGGCCCACCGGCCCAAGGTGCTCTATCAGGGTAGCCCTCTCACCGACATTGACGCGGTGATCCCCCGCATTGGCGCTTCCAATACGTTTTACGGTACGGCGGTGGTGCGGCAGTTTGAGATGATGGGCGTATTTACGACGAATGAGTCGCAGGCGATTTCGCGATCGCGCGATAAGCTCCGCTGCCTGCAAATTCTCTCGCGGCAGGGCATTGGCCTCCCCGTCACCGGTTTTGCCCATTCCACTAAAGATATTGAAGGGCTGATTGAGCTGGTCGGCGGTGCGCCGCTGGTGATCAAGCTGCTGGAGGGTACCCAGGGCATCGGCGTGGTGCTGGCCGAAACCCACCAGGCGGCCAAGTCGGTGATTGAAGCATTTCGCGGGCTCAACGCCAATATTCTAGTGCAGGAATATATTAAGGAGGCAGGCGGCTCTGACATCCGCTGCTTCATCGTCGGTGACAAAATTGTGGCCTCGATGAAGCGCCAGGGCGCCCCCGGCGAATTTCGCTCAAATGTCCATCGGGGCGGTAGTACGGGCAAGGTGAAGCTGACCCCAGAGGAGCGCAGCACGGCTATCCGCGCGGCCAAAGCGATGGGCCTGCGGATTGCCGGGGTCGATATTTTGCGCTCGAACCACGGCCCGGTCGTGATGGAGGTGAATTCGTCCCCCGGACTAGAGGGAATTGAAGCGGCGGCAGGCGTAGACGTGGCCGGTAAGATTATCGAGTTTGTTTTGAAAAATGTAACGACAGCGCAGGCCCGAAAGACGAAAAGTAAGCCGACTAGCGCGGTTGTCGATGCCTAATGCTTGAAAATGAATTGAATTTGCCCAGACGGCGAGCCGAGCGCGAATCGCAAACGCCCTGCAGAGGTATTTTAGGCAACGTCTGTTCAAGCGACAAAGGTGATAGATTTTAGTCAGTCGGCTCTGGCTCAACTGTCGTCGGCCTTTGGTTTACGGCACAATAGAGCCTATCGCGAGGCATCACCTTCTGGCTATGTATACGCTGCTAACCGGCCCGCTGACGATTGAACGGCTAACCATTCCGATTCGAGGGCTGCCGCCAGCGCTCTCTGGAATGACGATTGCCCAGCTTTCAGATCTGCATTATGACGGCGTTCACCTGGACGATCGGATGCTGGCAGACGCGATCGCGGCCATCCATGACCTTGCTCCTGACCTGATTGTCCTTACGGGTGACCTGGTCACCGAAGACCCGGCACCCATCTATCCCCTGGCTCGCAGGCTGAAGCATTTGCCCAGCCGCTACGGCACCTTCGCAATTTTGGGCAACCACGACATCAAAGTCCAGGGCGCGCGCGAAACCATTACCCACGCTCTGGAACGGGTGGATATCCCAGTCCTCTGGAATCAGATTGTCTACCCGCTGGGGCCGGATTTTCCTGTGGTGGGCCTGGCCGACTACTGGTCGCGCGAATTTAAGCCCGGACCGGTGTTCAATCAGCTCGATCCGGAAACGCCCCGGCTGGTGCTTTCCCACAACCCTGACACCGCCGAAGCGCTGCGGCCCTGGCGGGTTGACCTCCAGCTTTCAGGCCATACCCACGGCGGCCAAGTCTATTTTCCTGGCCTGGGCTCTGGCCCCGAGGTCTGGAAGCAAATTCGTCAGGTTATTCCCAAGGCCATCCGCAACTATATTCCCTACCTCAGCGATAACTGCGTCAAAGTCGTCAGACATTGGGAATGGGCGATGGGCCTACATCAGGTGGGGGATAACTGGCTCTATGTGAATCGCGGCCTGGGGACTTATCTGCCGGGACGGTTTATGTGCCCGCCGGAGCTGACGGTGATTACGCTGGAGAGGGGTGGGGGAAGAGGGAAGAGGGAAGAGGGAAGAGGGAAGAGGGAAGAGGGAAGGGTGATGGGG
>NZ_JADEXG010000045.1 GCF_015207255.1 Vasconcelosia minhoensis LEGE 07310 | reverse complement strand
GTTCAAGGACGCGATTAACACTTGTATTGAGCAGGCCAATACGACCCACAAAGCATCGCTAGAAACTTTGTTGACCATGAATTTTCAGTCCTTTAAGAAAGTCCAAATATCAGGCGTCTAGAGTATAAAATTGGCCCACAGGGAGACAGGGTGAGGTCAATGGTGCAATGGTTAACAAGTCGCTTATGCATAGGTCAAAAAATTATAGGGCTGAGGCTGCAAGTCTTTGGTCAAGCTGGGTTTCACACTGCTGAAAGATATAGTTGACGACCGCAAAGAGCTGGTCTAGAGCCTGAATCGAGTAAAAAGTTCTGTTTTGAGTAAACCTCTGTTTCTCCAGTTTGCCAAACTGCCAGACATCGCCATTGGAGACAATGCCATAAATCACCAGGTCAGTCTCTTCATTTAGCCGCTGCGCTGCCACCATCTCCGCCAGGCACTGACCCCACCCGCCATCAAAATTGTCCTGCTTCGCTTCCACCAGCAGAAAGTAGGGTTTGTCAAAGACGACCTTACCCAGGGGCGATCGCCGAGCCAGGATATATTCTGGATAACCCGACAGCTGAGCATCCTGATTCAAAAACTCGTGGCTCCAGAGGACAAACTTGCTGCGATACTGCTTCCACACCTCTTTGAGAATCGGGTAGACCAGGTTTTCACAGATTGCAAACTCTGAATTGTCCACCACAGCCTCACTCATCATCAGATCAAGGTCTTGCCGAAAGTAGTCTGACACCCCAAAGGGCAGCTCTTGTATGAAATTAGCTTCGGCATAGACAACCTGAAACTCTTTTAGAGTTGCGCCCAGGTTCTTAAAAACGCTAAAAGGCATATTGACCTCGGGTAAGCGATAGATTCATATCCAGCATAGTCAGCCACCGACTACGTCAGCTGTCGAAGACTGAATTCTCTCCCTCAGATGGTCAATTAGTGCCTTACTCCAGTCTTGCTTATACTCATTAAACGTTTCTGGCTGAAGCTTATAATGATCCTTTTCGCCATTGATCAGGCGCTGAAGATAGGTCAAAAGCTCCTCGGGCTGCTCGTCCGGATAGTCTACCCACCAAGCATCTGTAATATCGAGTTTGACCACGCCTAAGCCCCTCGACCGACCGCCCCCCAGGGGAATCTGCTCCGCCTCAAACTGATGCAGCCCGATCGCAAGCAGGCCCAGCTCCCAATCTTTGGCATTCTCAACCACGGCTCTAAACTCAAACGGCGTCCCCGCCGGTACCACCTGAAAGTCATAGAGCTTCCTTTTAGCAGCCGTTTCGGTATCGCGCTCGATGGAGACGCCGTCGCGCTCCTGATACTGACCAAACCAGGTGTCTGGCAGTATGGTCAAATCGCGAATCTGAAATTTGCTGGCCTGCCACGGGGTTCCAAACACGCTGGAGGCTACATCAGTTAATTTATTTAGCGCCTCAGTTAGATCAGTATCGTTATTTTTATGAGCCTCTTTGAGCGACTTCACCTGGTTACTCATGTGGGTACTGACCAGCTCAGCCGGATCTCTAGCTAAGGATAGGTCTATACCGCGTAGGAAGCTTTCTAATCGCGATCGCATTGCCCCCTTAAAGCTCGCCCCTGGAATCAGCGGCTGGCCCAGCGAGTCTTTCACTACCGGTAGGTCAGACCCAATCGGCTCGGTCGAGCGGCCCTGCGAAATATGAAGGGCCGTCACTGTGGTTAAGGTGCCGCTCAGCTCCAGACGATTTTTGAAAATATCAAACATAATGTGCTCCCCCTATCGAACTCCTTCACTGCGTTCTACGTGGTCATGGGTGCCGTAGCGCCTCAGAGACAGCAGCCCATTTTCGATCAGACAGCTCACTCGTAGCTCAAGCGAAACCCTAAAATGGCCCACATCTGCATTTCGGTAGTCCTTGTACTGAATGCCGCCGTCTTTTCTAAGGGCCGCTAAACTACCATTGCTCTCTATGAGCAGGCCCGATACTCTGGCTAGCGTCTCCTGCAGCTTCACCCGCTCGGCCTGCTTCGCTTGCGTCTTATAATCTTGAATAAAGGAGCTTTCATACTTCAGATAGGGAAATCCCAACAGGCTGCCGGAGAGCGACTCTTTTTTCGCCTGCTTCCAAATCAGCTTCCCCCATTCAGAAAGCGTTACGTCATTTTCTATTGGATAGATTAGCGCCTCTTGGATACCTTCAAGCTCGGCTCGCTCCGCATCGAAACCGGCCTCCATCAGCGCAAACTGGACGGCAAAGGGCTCGATAGCCGACTGATCAATCGCAATCGGCAGCCTAGGGATTTTAATCACCTCAGAGCCCTGTCCTTCAAAGATATAGATAATCTCATCCGCGTAGAACATGCCAATGGTGTTCAAATAGCCTTGGAGGCTCTTGAAGCTGCCTACCAGGTTAAAGCATACCTGATAGCCGCTTTCTTTATAGCCCGGCAGCTCGCTCTCAAATCGGCTGATCAGCTGGTCGATGCCCTCTGTGAATTTTTCTGTATTCTCGGTGGAGAACCCCTTTGGCATAATAATCTGCGTATTGATCCCCTGCTGTTCAAGAAAGTCTTTAACCAGGTTAGCCGCCTCCTGTCCCTGAGCCGTATCGGTAGCAATCAGCAGATTCATGTCTTGACTACCCTGCTGGAGCTGTTCTTGATAATAGCCATACACCCCATTTAGCTCTGCGCTGGCCGCCCGGATTTGAGCAACTGAGCTCTGAACCAGCTTTTGACTCGCTCTGCTTTTCAGCGTGTCAATGATCGCCAATACCGCTTCAGGCGTTTGGTCAGGTGCCAGATTGGCCGCATCCCTGAGCCTGCCGTACCAATCTTTCTCAGCGGCCTCAGCGCGGTTAATCTGATTCGTCAGAAGGCTAGTTCCAACGGTAGATACTAAGACAGTTCGAGTCATGGCAAGAGTAAAGCGTATAAGTTGTCGAAAGTTGAATTAGGTTAGACTGAGCCAGCCAAAGATCACTGAAACTGATATTTGGAAATTGCTGAGTAAACTTAAAACGCTCAGCTCATCTTCGTCCTGTCTAATTTCAGGTTGTTTCCCAGGTCGAAAAATAACGACGAGTCGCTCTTGTGGATCAATCAACCATCCAAGCTCCGTACCGTGGTTTAAGCAAAATAGAATATTGTCGATAACGCGGACTGAGCTCTGTTCTGGAGACAGTATTTCAATTGTCCAATCAGGAGGAATGTTAAATGTATTTTCAATCTCCCCTGCTGTATCTATTGGAATGCGCTGCCAAGAAAAGGCAGCAATATCGGGAACAACCGACCGGCCTCCAAATGTGCAACGCAGTTCAGTAAAAGCAGAGGCAAGCTGTTGAGATTCGCTGACCCGGTTAATCTCAGCCGCTAGGTAGGTTTGCAGACGGCTATGTTTCCCTTTGGGCATGGGCTTTGGATAAATTTGACCATTGATATACTCGCTGGCAGGCTTCGTTTCAGGAAGCTCCAAAAACTTTTCAAGGGACAGTTTGAGGGAAGACTGAGTTGGGGACATTGGAATACTCTAGATCACTAGCGGCGAAGGTTATAGGAACCCCAAAAGGCGTTAAGTATCACTATTCTCTGTTTGGGTTACGATTTGGCCGATTGGTTTTCGGTTTTTCTGCAGTTGAAGCGCTATTTGAATGAGAGTTATTCGATTCTTCCCCAAGCCGAGCTGTATGTTCACGGCTAAGATATCCAAGATAGAGCTGCGTTAGCTGTAAATGGAGAGACCGCGAGATTGAATCGCGATTATCGACGATATGTTTGGCCAAGGGATGATCCTCATCAAGCTTTTTAGAAATGCGATCTAAAATATCATTGACGTCATTTGATAGTCCATCAATGTCTTGGACTAATGCTTTGGCAAATCCTTGTTTCTTCCAAATATTGCTAGGCTGACGACCTGCTTGATAGCGGATAAAGTTTTTGATGACCTCAAGGGATGTATAGTTCTCAGTTGCGGCAGAAAGAACATTTTTGAATGGCGATTTTTCCTGGTCTGAATCAATTGAAAATTTCTTCGCTAAATCTTGAACTTTTTTGATGACAGCATCGAGCTGAATACCCATTTCTCGGTTGATTCTCAGCAGAAGCTGCTCTTCTAGGTTGATAGCCGGATTATCAGTCATTTTGCCGCCTCCCGCCTGATCTGATGAAACTCGTCGCAAATCCTGACTTGCCCGAAGCCTTCGCTGGTGCGATCGCCAATGCCCTGCCGCTCCACCTTAGCCAGCTTACTGATCCAGACATTTTCTTGCTCCTTCGGAATACTGAACAGAAATACGCTACCCATCTTAGTCACCAGCTCTACATCTTTCATCAGCCCCCAAGCCGCATTCCAGCCAGAGCGATGGTCGTAGCTGCTGTAGGAAGCATGAAGCTCTAAGCCAGAATCGCTGACCCCGGCCATCTGACAAAGCATCTCTGGCGAAATCACGGTTGTGCGTCGCCACTGCTCGCTGAGGATAGCGTCTGAGGTTAAACCAATGGTAAAAAAGGTGCGGTTTTTCGCTAAAGGAACATCAGGAGTGCCAAAAATTTTCCAGGTCTCCCAGCGATCGCGCAGCGTTTGATCAAAGGCTGCTATTCTCGACGCAGCATTAGATTGGTAATCCTGAATAGTGGCTTCAATCGAGACTTTTCCCAGCCCCCGTGATATGGAACCCCCTAGTCGAAGTCTGCTCGGTTGGGTAATACCGGATTCCGGATTCCTGGATTCAATATATTTTTTCAGCTGCTCTGCCAGTTCTGCATCCGCAAGGCGAATGGTGCCGCCAAAGTTCGATGGCGACCACTCGTAGGTCTCTTCATCGTTATCTTCGCCTTCAGCCTTTTTATGTTTGACCCGCACGGTTTCACTCAGGGCCTCAATGCTGTAAAGCATCTGCTCCTGGGCGGTTGCTCGCCTGCGGTTGATACCCACTCGGGTGAGTAGTCGGGTCGCAGCAGAATGAGACCTATACTTCTTATCCTCAACGCTATAGAAGCCACCATAGGGCTCCACTCGGCCCTGATCGCTTGGGCAGTTTGGGTCGTATAGATGCCCATAGCCCTCGGCGCAGAAGCGATCCATCAGCGTATCGAACACGCCGCCGTTGGAGTTTGTCTCAGTTTGAAAGCCCGGATTGGTCTTTGAGCTGACGGCGGTGGCGGGCAGCACTAACGGCTGTCGGCCTCTGACTGTAGGATAGGCATTGCTAAAGATAGCAGCATCCTCGCTCAGGAAAAGCGTTTCAAAGTCGCCGCCGGGCTGGTCGCCGCTATTAGACTGGCGCAGCATTTGGGCCGCGATCGCGCCCCGAATTACCGATCCCGGAATGTAGGACTGCGCTTCGCTGACTGATCCGCCCGGTTTTTGTCGGCCAATCGCCAGGGGAGAAAGCGCTGTTATCGTCAATAGGATCTCTTTCATCAGCTATCTTCTGCCTTCAGCAAATCCCAAGACCGGGCATCTATTAATAGATCGTATTCCCACCTCAGCCAGCCCAGCCCGGCTGACTTGCTTCCGCCCAGGGCATGGATGTGTTGTAAGGCCGCTAGGATTAAAACTTTGGCATGGTCGGGGCAGTCTGCTTCGAAGTGAATCTGCCCTGTGAAGGGAAGCGCTACGTTGACCGGAGACGTTTCTAAAAAATAGAGCTTTTGGTCTTCGGCTGTCTGGCGGCGGCGGTTAATCGTAACGCCGGGGCGCAGCACCTCGGGTAGGGTATCTGGCTCAATGTCGCAAATCAGATCGTCTACCATCACCCGAGACGGCAGAGCCGGATTGCCAAACATCTGGCAGGTCAGACAGTGGTACTGCTGGCGACCGTCGGCAAACTGCCTGCCGATATTGTAGCCCCGACGCTGAAAGTCAGAATTGCTGAGCCCGATTTGGGGGCACATGGTCTCAGGTGCTGGAGCGCCGCAGATGGGCCAGCTCAGTCCCCGCGCCAGCTTTTCGCATTCGTGGCGTAAGCGGCCCTTTAGCTGAGAGCCGGGAATCAGCAGCTGGCCGCTAGCCGTTCGGATAATCGGCTTATCCGCTAGCGAGCCCGACGAGCCGCCTGCGCCTACGCACAGCGCACTGTCAACCCGAGCGGTGAGTGCGATAGAGTCGCCTGTGGTTTGAAGCAGATCGCGCAGCTGCACCATTACCTGACCTCCGCTTCAGCTGCTGCGGGCGTCTCAGATTGCCGCTTGGGCTCGTCAATGAAGGGATAGAGGTCAATCAGCTCGCGCCAGATGGTTTCGTAAGTTGACTTACCTTTCTGGGATGGCACACACATCCAGGGAACCAGGTTGCCGTTATTAGTTCTGGCTTCGCACCAGGCTTGTTCAAAGGCTCGTTTGAGCTGTTGCTGAGCTGCTTTATTGTCCAAACGCGACCAGAAATAGCGGTAGTTGAGCATCGCGGTATGCTTGCCCCGCTCTAGCAGGCTGCGGATTTGGTAAAGCTGCGATCGCGGAAAGTCAGCTGCCTTTAGCGCCTTTGCCGTCTCGATCAGGCCGCCAACCTCGTGTAGCGTATAGGGAGCTCCGTATAGCTTGAGTTTGGGGCTATTGCCAAAAACCAACGCTGATTCTCTAAATTCACTCACCTTAGAGGTCAGCATGGTAACCGACTTCATCACGAGAAAGTCGATGGTGCCGCCAGAATAGCGATGCTTCTGCTTCAGCTGCTTAGCCTTTTTCTTCGCCGATTTGAGCAGCTGATTAGTCAGGTTTTCGGCATAGTAGATGGGCGTATTTTCGGCGGTGATCAGCACCCCAGCCGACATGCTCAGCTCGCACGTCGATGCCCTAGCCTGGCTGGGAGAATATCGATGGATCGTCTGCTGATCAGGCTGAGGCTCTGGCTGAACGGTCAGTGAGGGATCCAGCGCCAGTAAAATTTGCTCAAATTCTTCGCTGATGGTCTGCGAGATCGCGAGAGCCTTGTTTGCAGGCACCACCAGCATCACGTCGTCGCCGCCAATTGTCAGAATCTCGAAAGGATGAACATGCTTGCCATCCCGATTCTGAGTCTCTGCATCGTTAATACCTTGTAGCTCGTGAGGGTCGAGGTGGCGAGCCAGTGCCTGATACACCGACTGCTCAGTGGCCTCAGAAACGACCTGGCTGAAGCGCTGGTAGCTATCTGCGGTCGTAATATTTTGAATGTAGCCGCCCATGTTGTTGCCATCGGCATAGATATAGGCGACAAAGCCCTGGCTGGCATTGCCAATTTCCCGCAGCGATCGCGCCTCCTGAAGCGTCTCGCCGGTTGAGTTGTATTCCTTTTTGAGCTCAGGATTGTCAGCTAGAAATTTCTCATACCGCTGCACCCAGCTTTCGACATTGCCTGCCTCCCAATCAAACCCCATCTGGCGATACCAGGCATCGCTCTGATCTTCTCGCTTTGCTTTTTGCCCCACCAGGCGCTTTCTAGCGGTCGTTTCCGAAAACCAGGGGGAGCCGGGCAGGTTCTTCGCCTGATAAACGGCTGAGCGCCTATCTGTGCCATCGCGTCTGACGTAGGGATGCGTCTCGAACAGGGGCGGATAGCGACGACTAGGGCGATCTTCGGCGGGCTGGTCGTGGCCGCTGCGGCGCTGATTAAAGCGGGTGGCCAGTTTGCCCACCAGTTCGTTAAAGCTTTTGCGGCGCTCAAACTGGGCGGCCGGGTTGGGTTCGGGTTCGCCGTAATAGGCTTTGACCAGGTCTTTGCTCGCCTGCTTCTGATAGCCCCCCAGCCAGAACGTTTCCTCGATCGGATCTCTGAGCAAACCAAACCGCAGCTCTAGAAACCGAAAGGTCTCACCCACCGCGCAGGAGTTGGCGGTAAGCGTTTCTTCGGTGTAGCGCTTTTCAATCAGGTTTGACAGCTCATGAACGTAGGCCGCCGGGCAAAAAGCCAGGATATTGCCCCCAGTGGAATAGATAATTAGCTCGGGAATGAGCACGTCAGTCAGACTCTGGAAGTCATCCCGAGCAGGACTATTCCGGTCAAGCCATTGCCGAGTTTTGCTGAACTGCGGCTCAAACTCTTGGGACTCAGGAGGCTGATTAAAAAAGGCGGGCAGGTCGATCAGATTAATCCGATCTAACAGGGCCGAGGCGCCGCGAATGTCCTGTAGCTTCGAGGCTTCGAATACATACTGCTTGATCTTGGTGGCACCGCCGTAGACCAATCCAAGGCGCGACTTCCATAGCTCAGGATACTGGTCGGCCAATGCCTGAAGCTGGTCTAGCGTTTGGGGATAGTCCAGCGCGTCCAGCTGACGCACCTGCTCAAGGCGCGATCGCATTTCCTCTGGCATCGTCCCCTCACCCAGCATTGCCTGCCGCATCTGGTACAGCACCGCAATCTCAACCTGAGGTTGGGCCTGGTCACCCCAGGCCAGACACCACGCGATCGCAATTTGTATGGATTGACTCTCTACTCGATTGTGCATTGCAAGCGATTTACTTTAGATATAGATTAAGCAAAAATCAGAGGTAGGGCTCAGCTCGCGATACGAGCATTCGACAAGAGCTTACCTGTCAGGCATACGCAGCTACAGCCATTTTGGATTGAATGGTTGATGAAATTTCAGGTCATCAGCATGACTTTCACGTTCAAGCTCGCACCAGTATGCAGTACGTAGGCAAATCAGCTTGCCTTGTTTACCCTTTCTTTATTAAGCACGCCCAATGCCGTTACATTTCGTAGCTTCGTCCCCTAACCGAGATTTAAGCTAATCGGAAGTTGTGGATCGCATAGCCTGCTCTCTTCGTATTTCCTGAATACTTAGCATCTATTTTGTTTTCATAAAACTGTTGCAAGCGCTACAAAATTCGCTGGCCAAAAGCCTTCCTATGGTGAAGTGCCCCGTAGCGCTGTCAGCGCTCTACCTGACGCATTGTCTATCATGTCTTCTCTTTCACGCTACTTAGGATCAAGGATTTAATAAGATGCACAACTCCCGAGCCCTCATCCCCCAACCCTTCTCCCGGGGGAGAAGGGGGCCGGATCTAGCTCCCTCTCCCCCGGGGAGAGGGCCGGGGTGAGGGCCGCGAGACATGCACAAATGGTCAAGTTATTTAATTCTCGATCCTTACCTACCAGCCTAATTCTGATCTTGGGCCTAGGCGTGACCCTAGCTGCAACTGCTGCAGTCGGGCGATGGGAACGCCTATTGCGGCAGAGCGAGTTTCAACAACATACGAATAGCTTAACGACCGCTCTCCAGCGCACTACTAATCGCTATAACGAGCTGCTGCTGTCTATTAGCGACCTCTACCGGGCGTCTAAGGCGCCCATTGATGAGGCGACCTTTAGCCGGTTTGTGCAACGATCGCTCGGTTCCTATCCTGGAATTCAAGCTCTAGAGTGGGCACCGCTGATTGACCAGCCGGAACGGGCTGAGTACGAGCTGTGGCTGGAGGAGATGACTAACGGGGAACAGGCAAGTATTACCGAACGCGATCGCGCAGGCCACCTCACCCCGGCGGCCGTTCGCTCCAGCTATGTCCCCGTCACCTTTCTAGAACCCTGGCAGAGCAACGAGGCCGCCCTGGGCTTCGATCTGGCCTCCAATCCCACTCGCAGAGTAGCGCTAGAACGAGCCCGAGATACGGGGATGCCAGCCGCAACCGGTCGAATTCAGCTGGTGCAGGATCAGGCCGAGGATCAATACAGCTTCCTCGTTTTCGTCCCCATTTACAATCAGCCTGCCCAATCTCGTTCAAATCGGCGTCAGCAGCTTCAGGGCTACATCTTGGGCGTTTTCAGAGTGGCTGATGTCGTAGAAGAGTCGCTTAGAGACCTCAACGGCGACATTGACTTTTATATTTTCGACCAATCGGCTCAGCTTGAAGAACAGCTGTTGGGATTCTACAATGCCCAGACCAGGCGATTGGTCACCCGTGAGCCCCCACGGACCCGTCTGGCTGTCAGCTCACTTTGCCCCAGCGGCCTGAACTGTGTACAGACCATTAGTCTGGGACAGCGAGAATGGCAGATTTTGTTTTTACCCTCCGACCGCCCCTATCTGCTCTGGCGCACTCTGGCCACCCTGCTGATTGGCCTGTTAATCACGGCTGTTTTGCTAATATATCTAGCCCGCTGGCAGGCTGAGCTGAGGCGCACCCGCGAACTCAGCGATCTGAAATTACAGCTGTTCTCCATGGCTTCCCATGAGCTGCGGACGCCGCTGAGTGTGATTTCGGTGTCTGCTCAGTCCCTGGGAGCTAACCGGGAGAGTTTATCGCTTCAGCAGCAGGAAGGCGCGATCGCGCGAATCCAGATCGCCGCCAGGCGCATGGGGCAGCTCGTCAACGACATTCTTACTCTCACCCGGGCGGAAGCGGGCAAGCTGGAGTTCAACCCCGAAATTGTAGAACTCACCCCATTTTGTCAGCAGCTGTTTGAACAAATTCAGCTGAAGCCAGGGCAAAATCTCTCTTTAGAAGGTAAAGCTGTTTCAGGAAAGGCCTATCTGGATAAAAAGCTGCTGCACTCAATTTTGATCAATCTGCTTTCTAATGCGGCTAAGTATTCGCCTGAAGATAGCCAAATTCGCCTGATTGTGACAGCAGAAGCACAAAGCTTACACTTTCAGGTAGCCGATCGGGGAATCGGCATTCCGTCTGAGGCGCTAGAACAAATTTTTGAAGCCTTCTATCGGGGAAAGAACGTTGGCGCTGTTCCAGGTGCCGGGCTCGGACTGGCTGTGGCCAGGACCTGTGCCGATTTGCACGGCGGTTATCTAACGGTTCAAAGTAGTTCATGTAGGGGAACCTGCCTCACCGCTGTCCTGCCCCGCATTGAATGAGAAGACCGAATCAAAAAACTGTTGCGGCCCTAGAGATTCATCAGCCGATAGCCCAACCCGTGCACCGTTTCGATAAATTGACGAGGAGCGCCCGCTTTCCGCAGTTTCTGACGAATTGACTTGAGATGAGCCTTGACCGTTTCCTCCCCCGGCGGATCGTCTAATTTCCAGATCGAATCCAAAATGAAATGTCGGCTGATGACACATCGCCCGTTGCGCAGCAGCAGCTCTAGAATAGCAAATTCCTTAGGGGTCAGTCTGACAGGTGCGTCCTGGTAGCCTACGTCATAGGTGGTTGGATTGAGTCGCAGCGCCCCCCAGGCCAAAGCCTGCGGTGGTGCCGTCGCCCCCCGCCGCAGGAGAGCTCGGATTTGAGCAATCAGCTCAGCCAGGTCAAAAGGTTTCACCATGTAAGCGTCTGCCCCGGAATCTAACCCAGCGACCTTATCTCCACTGGTATCGCGGGCGGTCAGCATCAGGACGGGAGAACAGACCCCGTGAGACCTCATTCGCTGGCAGAGTCTCAATCCATCGAGCTGGGGCAGGGTCACATCCATCAGCGCCAGGTCGTAGGGCAGTATCCGCATCTGCTGCCAGGCGATCTCGCCATTGTAGGCAATATCGACGGTATAGCGCTCAGCCTCCAGGGCTTCCGACAGCGATGCCGCTAAATGATGATCGTCTTCAACTAAAAGAATCCGCATCCGACTGTGCCCCCTGTGTTGATGCTTCGCAATACCAGCCAATCCGAAGTCGCCCTATTTCTGCCCTATTTCTGCCCTATTTCTGAATAATGGGACGATTTTAGGATGGGCAATGTAATGATTAATACAGAGCCAGACCATCAGCTGCCTTTGCCCATGACCGACCACGATCGCCTTTTCAAAGAACTGCTCTCCACCTTCTTTGTCGAATTTCTAGAACTATTTCTTCCCCAGGTCGCTAACGCCATCGACCGCGACTCCATTGCCTTCCAGCCCCAAGAGTACTTTGCCGACCTAACCACAGGCGAAACCCGGATCATCGACCTGCTCGCCGCCGTTCGCCTAGCCGGTCAGGACGTAGGCTTCCTCATCCATGTCGAGGCTCAGGCGTCATCCCAGGCAGACTTCGCCCAGCGCATGTTTTTCTACTTCGCTCGGCTGCATCAGAAGTTCCGCCAGCGTATTTATCCAGTAGTCGTCTTTTCCTTTGACCAGCCCTATCGGCCAGAGCCCCATCAGTACAGCGTCGCGTTTGACGACCTGAAAGTTGTCGAGTTTAACTTTCGCGCCATTCAGCTCAACCGGCTCCGCTGGCGAGACTTTTTGCAGCAGCGCAACCCCATAGCCGCTGCCCTGATGGCGAAGATGCGCATCGCACCTGAGGAGCGCCCCAGGGTGAAGCTAGAGTGCCTGCGGCTGCTGGCGACCCTGCGGCTGGACCCAGCCAGGACGCAGCTGATTTCGGGCTTCGTCGATACCTATCTGCGGCTGAGCCAGCCGGAGGAGCAGGTGTTTCAGGCAGCGATTGATAGAATAGAGCCAGCTGAGCGGGAGGGGATTATGGAAATTGTGACCAGCTGGATGGAGCGGGGCATTGAGCAGGGCATTGAGCGGGGCATTGAGCGGGGCATTGAGCAGGGCATTGAGCAGGGCATTGAGCGCGAGCGATCGCTGATCTTCCGTCTGCTCGCTCGTAAGCTCGGCGAAGTTCCAGAAGCCGCGCGATCGCAGATCAACCAACTCCCTATCACCCAGCTTGAGACTTTAGGCGAAGCCCTGTTAGATTTTTCTACGCATTCTGACTTAGAGTCCTGGCTAGCAGAGCAGGAACGGTAGACGCCGGATAGCGTTTTGCTAGCGACGCTGCGATAGGGAACAGCGGCGTCATAAAAAGTAATTGTTCAGTTTTGACGGATAGACAGGTGTTTCAGCCCTTTTTTGGCTAAATTTGGTCAAAAAAGGGCTGAACTGTAATCAATGCTGCATTTTAGATTTTCAGCGGGTTTTATGGTCAGACGAGAATAAACGAAGACCGCTTTTCTGCCGGTGCAATTTCATCGACTCACCTGAGGAGTGCCCATCATGCCCAAGAAGCTGTTCGAAGTCGATCTGACTAAGCCTATGCATGAGCAGGACATGCCCGGCCACAACCGCTGGCATCCCGACATTCCGGCGGTAGTTTCGGTGAATCCAGGCGATATCTTTCGGATCGAATGTAAGGACTGGACAGACGGGCAGATTAAGAACAACGACAGCCCCGACGATATCCGCGATGTTGAGCTTCAGGTTGTTCATGTTCTCAGCGGCCCAATCTATGTGAATGGGGCGGAACCAGGCGATATTTTAGTGGTCGATCTACTCGACATCGGCGCGCTTCAGGGAGACGAATGGGGCTTTACGGGCATCTTTGACCGAAACAACGGCGGCGGCTTCCTGACCGACCATTTTCCTGAGGCAGCCAAGGCCTGTTGGGATCTGGAGGGCATTTATACTCAGTCTCGCCATATTCCCGGCGTGCGCTTTGCGGGCATTACCCATCCGGGGCTGATTGGCTGTGCCCCTTCAATGGAGCTATTGCAAACTTGGAACCGGCGAGAAACCGCCCTGGTTGAGAAAGGCCCCGGCTGGGGACCCCCCTGGAAGCCCGAAATCCCGCCATACGCGGCGCTGCCGACTCCCAACTATGCCATTCTGGGTGAGCTAGGCAGTCATGTGAACAAAGGGCCTGAGTTCGACCGGGTCGCCGCTGAAGGGGCTCGCACCGTTCCGCCTAGAGAACACGGCGGCAACTGCGATATTAAGAATCTCTCGAAGGGGTCGCGGATCTATTTCCCGGTCTATGTCGAGGGCGCGAAGCTGTCGATGGGCGACATTCACTTTTCCCAGGGCGACGGCGAGATTTCGTTCTGCGGTGCGATTGAGATGTCGGGATACATCGACCTGCATGTAGACCTAATCAAGGGCGGAGTCGAGAAATACGGTATGGTGAACCCGATTTTCAAGCCGGGTCCGGTTGAACCGCATTATTCCGAATATCTCATTTTCGAAGGTATCTCGGTCGATGAATTCACCGGAGAACAGTATTATCTCGATCCTCATGTGGCCTATCGGCGAGCCTGCCTAAATGCGATTGAGTATCTCAAAAAGTTTGGCTTTACCGGCGAACAGGCCTATTTATTGCTGAGCTGCGCTCCGGTCGAAGGTCGAATCAGCGGTATCGTCGATATTCCTAATGCCTGCTGCACCCTGGCCCTGCCCACTGAGATTTTTGATCAAGACATTTTGCCCAAGTAGCTGAGCCAAGTCACGATAGCGATGCCCCTTTACGACTTTAAATGCGACGACTGCGGCGCTTTTGAAAAATGGATGCGAATGGCTGAGCTAGAGCAGCCTACGGTCTGTCCTGCCTGCGAGCAACCTGCCCGCCGCGTTTTTTTACCTCCAATGGTGATCACCTCGGGGACGCTGCGGGTCAGCTCAAGCCCGTCTCCGCGCTTAGTTGAACGTTCTGAAACCCCGCCGCTAACCCCGCGAAATCACGCCGCCGGAGGCAGACCCTGGATGATCAGCCATTAGGAACGACAGCGAGTTTCCGGGATACAGGCTTAGATTTAAGTAGGTCTGCTCAATGCAATGATCCGCTTAATCGTCAATTTCGGAACGGTTGGCAAGATAAAACGCGATCGCGCCGTACACTTTCTCAAGTTCTAGTCGCGGGTAGGATTGAGCCATGCTTTTGGGCAGTAACCCCTGGCGAAAAGCATTGACGATTATTGCTGTCTCTTTCCAGGCTGCTGGCGGACTCACCGATAGGGGACTCTTTATATAGCCCTCTCAGTATTCTCATTGAGCGCTTAAGCTGATATCAGATAGGTATCAGTCCAGCTTCACATGAGGGTTGCATCCTGGTAGGTAATGAAGCTTAAAACTTCTCTACACCAGGAGCTTGTACCATGAAACGCTACATCTTGACCGCTCTCGCACTGACCGCAGCCGCCCTATCTGCTGCGCCCGCTGCCCAGGCCAATGAAGTAAAAACCTTTACAGCTCAGTCTATCCGCTATGCTGCACTAGACCGGGGCGGCACTAAAAACCTCAGGCAGGTTGAAGGCACTCGCTTAGATATTCTCTCAAACAGCACCCTAACGGATGCTCGGGGAGGACGTTTGCAGCCCTTGGATTTGACTGAAGGCAAATAGGTCACTATCCAGCTTTGTCAATTTTGGGAAAGCTGGATAGCATCAGTTCAACCGATCCATTTTCCAGGTGATGTAGGTTCCTGCCGGGCTCCAGAGCAGATAGGGGATTAGCAGAACCGTGGCCCAAATCGAGATTTGGCTGACCCAGATCGCTACAATCAGTCCCCAAAGAGCTCCTGCCCCGCCAATTGCAGTTCCAGCTTTGAGGCTGTGCGTCCACAGCGTCACGGGCGAGTAGGCAACGGTAATCAGCTCCAAAAGCAGGTAGGCCCCCATCAGGGTCCAGGTCTGGGGCGCACCTGGGTTTTGCTTCCAGACAATATAGGCCGACCAGGCTCCGCAGATGAATACGATCGTCCAGATCATGGGAATCAGCTTTTCAAAGGTCAGCCATCGGGGTCGCTGGAGCCGCCGAAACCATTTGATATCCCTAGGGCGGAGAACGTTAGCCCCGAGGGCGACGACGAAGGTGATGACACCGATCAGCAGCCAGGGCTTCAGCATCGGTAGGGCCTCCTAAACGCGATCGCGGTTATGCGCAGCATCAAAGTCAATCACCGGCCCCTTCGGCACAATTCGGGTGGGATTCACATTCGGATGGCTGCGGTAATAGTGGGTCTTGATCTGCTCCAGGTTGCAGGTGCGGCGAATATCGTCGGTCTGGTACAGATCCTTGAGGTAGTTCCAGAGGTTGGGATAGTCCACAATCCGCCGCAAGTTGCATTTGAAATGGACATAGTAGACCGCGTCAAAGCGAAACAGGGTCGTGAACAGGCAAATATCGGCTTCGGTCAGCCGGTCGCCGCAGAGATAGCGCTGCCGGCCCAGCACGGCTTCCCAATGGTCTAGCGCCTCGAACAGCTCGGTGACCGCTTCGTCGTAGGCAGACTGCTGGGTGGCAAACCCGGCCCGGTAAACGCCGTTGTTGATCGGCTGATAGATCACGTCAATGGCCGCGTCGATCTGGGGCTGCAAATCGGCAGGGCAGAGGTCGCAGTCGGACTGCGCAATCTGGCCAAAGGCCCGGTCGAGCATTCGAATGATTTCGCGGGACTCGTTATTCACAATTGTTTGGGTTTGCTTATCCCACAGAATAGGGACTGTGACCCGACCGGTAAACTGCGGCTCGGCCTTGAGGTAAATCTGGCGCAGGTAGTCTACGCCGTTGGCCTGGTCTGCCGTGCTGCCGGGGAAGGGCTTAAACTCCCAGCCTTCCTCCGCCATTTCGGGATGCACGACGGAGACGCCGATCGCCTCGGCCAGCCCCTTCAGCTGGCGCATAATCAGGGTGCGATGCGCCCAGGGGCAGGCCAGCGAAACATAGAGGTGGTAGCGCCCTGCCTCAGCCGGGAAGCGTCCCCCTTCGGCCGTAACCCAGTCGCGAAAGGTGGTCGAAGGCCGGACAAACTTGCCCTCGCCGTCTTCCTGGTCGCGAGCCGTCTTCCATTCGCCTTCAACTAATGCACCCAGCGCCATCGCGAACTCTCCTATCCCGAAGCCAAATTAGCGAACCGAATCCTGCTCCAGCCAGGCCCTCGTCTGCTGCGCCCGCCGCTGCGCCAGCACCCGCTCGGCCACCAGCTCCAGCACCAGGCCCAGCCCGGCAGCGCCTAAAAAAGACTGCTCTGGCGTTGTCTTGAAGGCCAATAGCGAAAAGATACTACAGACGGCGATAAACGCCATATAGCGGGGATAGCCCGTCAGCAGTCTGGCCGGGAACTTAGACAAATCTTTGGTTAGGGCCTTCGGGGGAGCCTTCATGGGGATTACCGGTGACTAGGATGGGTACGCTGCTAGGTCCAGGGCGTGCGAAAGGAGGGATACAGCGTCAGCCCACCGTCTACGAATAGCGTTTGACCCGTGATGTAGGCGGCATCGTCGGAGGAGAGGAAAGCTGTGACTGCCGCCATCTCCTCAGGCGTACCGGCCCGGCCCATGGGTATATTACTTTCTATCTTGGCCTTCTCCTCTGGGTCATCCTTCCACGGGTTGATTGGCGTCAGGGTCGCGCCCGGCCCGATGGAATTCACCCGAATACCATCGCGGGCATATTCCAGCGCCAGGGTCTGGGTCATGCTCTTCATCCCAGCCTTGCTGATGGTGTAGCCGACATATTTGGGTCGGGGAATCACCTCATGGACGCTGGAATCGTTGATGATCACGCCGCCTTTACCCTGAGCTAAAAAATGCTGAATGGCCTTGCGAGCGCAGAGATAGGCCCCCCGCAGGTTGATATCGAGCATCTTGTCGAACTTCTCCAGCTCAATCTCGTGGGAGGGGGCCTGGAACTGGACACCGGCATTGTTGATCAGAATATCGAGGCCGCCGAAGTGGCTGAGCACCTTGCTAAACATCGTCTCGACCTGGTCGTCTTTGGAGACATCGGCCTGAATCAGCAAGTCTTTAGCGTCTTGCCCGGCCGCCTGACGCGCTGCTGCCATCTGGGACTGGGTTTCTTTGGCTTCGTCGTCACCGCTGTAGTAGTTGACCGCGACGTTGGCCCCTTCTTCAGCGAACCGAACCGCGATCGCGCGCCCGATTCCGGTGCTCGCCCCGGTCACTAAGACGTTTTTTCCTTTCAACCCGCGCATATGCCGTCCTACGGTTCCTATCTTTGCACTACTCTTCTATCAAATATCAGTATAGGCACAGTCGTCGCTAGCAGTCAGCTATGCCCGTTACTTGGCTGATATCTAGCCCAGAAGTCTGTCTCTCTGGGGAGGAATTCGACTGCAAAATTGACTAGGCTGAAATTGTTTAAGTCAGCAGTAGCAATAAAATTTGCATGGAAAATACCAATAGTCAGCCGAAACAGCAGGCCGTAGATGGTCAGAGCGCCTACGCCGGCAACCCTAACCCAACGCCTGATCACAACTCAATTGACATGCTCTCAGAGCAGGCTGGGCTCGACATGTCCGCGGGCGAAGACCTACAGGTCAAAGAAAAGCTAGACGAGCGGGATGACGATCGCTGGGAGCTCGACCCCGGCTCTGCAGAAGATCATCCTAGTCCTACTAGCTAAAGCAGTTTTTAATTTTAGGGCGTCTCAGGCGCATTCTATCAGGAGGTCAGAATCATGGTTTCCAATCCGAACCCGGTAACGAAGCCGGTCCCCGCTGCCGACAAAGCCGGCGGGCTGCTGCGCTGGGGCGGCCGCATCAGCTTTTGGGGGCAGCTGCTCGCGATCGCGGCGGCGAGTAGTTTGCTGCTAATCTCGATGCTCAGCCGCCGATTAGACGACTCGCCCAATAGCGCTACGACCGGGCTGACTATTTTTCTAGCGGTCTGCGGCATTATTGTGCTAGGCGTCAATACCTTTCTGGCCTTTCGCTGTACCCGCCTGGCTCGTCAGATGCAGGTGCCCCAGACGGGGTCACTGCCGCCTAAGCCAGAGGTTCTACGGCTGCTGGAGGTAGCCCTGCTCGTTGCCCTTGGCGGCGTGCTGGTGACTCTGATTGGGACGGAAATCGGCGCTATTTCACTGCTGGCTCGGGCGATGACTCAGCCCCAGGGCGCGGCTATTTATGAACCTACCAAAACGATTCGTGTCCTGGACGTGGTGGTGATCGTGACGGGCGGTGGACTCGCGATCGCGCATCTGCTCAACGGCGGACTCAACTATTTTCTGCTGAAGCGGCTGAGTTAGCAGTCTGGGCGACTCTCTGAAGGGAGACATTGAGCTATATCAGACGAAAGATGTTTCGTCTCAGGTTTTTCAGTATCCTTATAGAAAAGTGAAGTTTTATGAGGATAATCCTATGACCGACGCTGCTAATGGAGTTGAAACGGCTAAGCAGGAAGCCGAGGCCGTCAAACAGGAAGCTCAGGCTGCGACTAAAGAGGCTGTAGAGCAGGCTAAAGAAGGAATTGAGAATGCCGAAGAAAAGGTGATGTCAGGCATCAATGAAGGCATCGAAGCCGCTAAGCAGCCGGCCCGACAGGCAACGCCGGCTCCCGCCAAGTTTGATACCGTATCGTCTGCCTCTGACCTCAAGTCCCGTCTAGACTGGGGTGAGCCTGCCCTGACCATTATTGACGTACGCGATCGCGATGCCTTCAACGAAGAGCGGATTATGGGCGCTGTCTCTATGCCCTCTGAGGAACTGGTAGACCGAGCCCCCGAAACCCTGGAGCCCAATCGCGACATCTACGTCTACGGGGATAGCGACGAGCTGACTTCCCAGGCCGCGATGCAGCTGAGCGACGCTGGCTTCAAAAAGGTCTCTGCGCTGCGCGGTGGCCTACCGGCTTGGAAGGCAATTGGCGGTACGACCGAAGGTCGAGTTCGATAGTTTTGACGATCCGAAGGTCTGAATCAGGGGCAGAAATGATCTGCCCCTGATTGCTTAAACTTGTCTATTATTTTTCAGCCAACAAATATCCTATTCCCACCGTACTGTCCCCCCCTACTGTCCCCGCATCGAAGCAGAGAGTTATGAGTCAGGAAGTCGCCGTTTGCTCGGCTAGCGAGCTGTCAGCAGGCCAGATGAAGCAGTTTACGGTCGCAGAAACTGATATTCTGCTGGCTAATGTCAGAGGTGAGTTTCACGCTACGGGCGCTTACTGCACCCACTACGGCGCGCCTTTGGAGAAGGGTATCTTGCAGGGCGCCCGAGCCGTCTGCCCCTGGCACAATGCCTGCTACGACCTGTCTACCGGCGATCAGTTAGAGCCGCCCGGCTGCAATGCGCTGACGCATTTTTCCACCCAGGTCAAAGACGGTCAGGTCTGGCTGACGCTGCCCGATACGCCTGAGCAGCAGCGGCTGCCTGAGATGGCCCAGGCTGAGCCTGCGGCCGATGGTCGCACCTTTGTGATTATTGGGGCTGGGGCGGCGGGCCAGGCGGCGGCCGAAGGGCTGCGCCAGGCCGGATTCAAGGGGCGGGTTTTGCTGCTCACCGAAGAATCTGAGCTGCCCTACGATCGCACCAAGCTCAGCAAGGCGACATTGCAAAATGGGGATGCCGACGCCGAGCCGAGCCTACTGCGATCGCTCGACTTTTACGCCACCTACGGCATCGAAGTGCAGACCGGCCAGACGGTATCGCGAGTAGACCCAGCGGCTAAGGCGGTCTATTTCGAAGAGGGTCGCTCCTTATCCTACGATCAGCTGCTGGTAGCGACCGGCGGCCAGGCTCGCCAGCTGGATCTTTCAGGAACGGACCTCGCAGGCGTATATACGCTGCGCCGAGCATCGGACCTGCGGCAGATCTTAAAAACTGTCGGATCGGCCCAGCAGGCGGTGGTCATTGGCTCTAGCTTTATCGGTATGGAAGCGGCTTCTAGTCTGGCTCAGCGCGGTCTCGCGGTGACCGTGGTCTCCCCCGACGCGGTGCCCTTTGAGAAAATTTTGGGCGCTGAGGTGGGGCAACTGTTTCAAGAAATGCACGAGGAGCACGGGGTGCAGTTTCGGCTGGGAATGAAGGCGACCGAGTTTAAGGGCGGCAATAAGGGCGGCGATAAGGGCGGCAATCGCGTCGAGTCAGTAGTTCTAGAATCGGGGGAGACCCTGCCGGCGGAGCTGGTGATTGTCGGCGTGGGGGTGAAGCCGGCTACTGACTTTCTATCGGCTCTGTCTCTGCATGAGAAAGACCAGAGCGTCCCGGTTAATCAGTATTTACAGGCGACCGATGGCATTTATGCGGCGGGGGACATCGCGCGTTTCCCAGATGCTTTGACCGGAGAGCCGGTGCGGATTGAGCACTGGCGGCTGGCCGAACAGCATGGCAAAACGGCCGCGCTAAATATGGCCGGTGTAGCGACGCCGTTTGACGGCATTCCCTTTTTCTGGACCGGGCAGTTTGACTTAAAAATGCGCTACGTCGGCCATGCCGAGGATTGGGATGACCTGATTGTGCAGGGCAGCCTGGAAGAGCGAAAGTTCCTGGCTTTTTACTGCCAGGCTAATCAGGTGCGGGCGGTGGCCGGGTGTGGGCGCGATCGCGACATCGCCGCCATTTCTGAACTGATGCGGCTGCGCCAGTTGCCTGCCGCCGATAGTTTAAGCCACACCGATATTAACTGGACTGAAAAGCTCACCTCTTAAAACCTATGGCAGACTACGACATCATCATCATCGGCTCGGGGGCCGGTGGCGGCACGTTAGCCTACGCCCTAGCGCCGACCGGCCAGCAAATTCTAATCGTCGAGCGGGGCGACTATATTCCTCGGGAAAAAGCCAACTGGGACCCGACGGCCATTTTTTTAGAGCAGCGCTATCAGATTCAGGAAGACTGGTACGACGAGCGGCAGCAGCCCTTTCACCCAGAAGCCTACTATGTGGTCGGGGGCAATACCAAGGTCTACGGTGCGGCTCTTCAGCGGATGCGAGAGCAGGACTTTGGCGAACTCGCGCACTATGACGGTGTTTCACCCGCCTGGCCCTTTAGCTATGGTGACTTTGAGCCCTACTACACCCGGGCCGAGAGCCTCTACAAAATTCACGGTCGGCGGGGCGAAGACCCGACGGAGCCGCAGATGTCTGCGGATTTTCCCTTTCCTCCCTTCCCCCATGAGCCCCGCATTCAAAAGGTCGCCGACCAGCTGCAAAAGCTAGGCCTACAGCCCTTTCACGCTACCCTATCGCTAAACCGCGATGTCGAAAATCCCCACAATCGCCCCTGCATTCGCTGCGATACCTGCGACCCCTATCCCTGCCTGGCCGATGCCAAAGCGGACGCCCAGGTCACCTGCGTAGATCCGGCCCTGGCCTACGACAATGTCAGCCTGCTGAAAAACGCCTATGTCGCCAGGCTCCATACCGACGCCAGCGGGCAGCAGGTGACCCAGGTCGAAGTTCAAACAGATGGCGAAACGCGGATGCTGACCGCCGATCGAATAGTCGTGTCCTGCGGCGCGATCAATTCCGCAGCCCTGCTGCTGCGCTCGGCCAGCGAGGCCCATCCCAACGGCCTAGCAAATTCCTCAGACCAGGTGGGGCGAAACCTCATGTTTCACAATCACACTTCGCTGGTGGCTGTCTCCGCTGAGCCCAACCCGACCGTGTTTCAAAAGACCCTGAGCCTGCATGATTTTTACTTTGGCGGACCAGATCAGGACTATCCGCTGGGGCAGATTCAGCTAACAGGTAAGGCCAAGTGGCAGCGGCTCAAGCACCAGGCCCCCGAAGATATGGATCGGGCCATGCTGGAGTATATTTCCCAGCATTCGGTAGACTGGTGGGTGACCACTGAAGACCTGCCGTCGTCGGATAACCGGGTGACGCTAACGCCAACAGGCGACATCCAAATTAGCTATCAGCCCAACAACCTCAAGGCGCATCACGACCTGATTGCGGTTTTAGAAGGCTACCTAAAGCAAATTGGGTTTTATCTGTTTTGGCATAAGTACATGGGGCTTCCGGTCGTTTGGCATCAGTCTGGCACCTGCCGCATGGACACCGACCCTAAAACCAGCGTCCTCGATACCCATTGCCGCACCCACGATGTCGAAAATCTCTATGTCGTTGATTCCAGCTTTTTCCCAGCCATGGGGGCCGTTAATCCAACTCTCACCATTATTGCCAACGCTTTGCGAGTTGGTGACCTTTTCAAAGCCTCGCTGGGCTAGCGGCTTCTATCTCAAAAGAGATAGTTGTCCGTTTGTACGGCCATCCTTTGCGGTAGATTCATTTGGGGCAGAGAAATCCTTTAATAAAAGTATTCTTTCTTGAAAGGAGCATACTCCCATGCTTAAGTGGGCTTTAATCTTCTTAGTCGTCGCTATTGTTGCTGCCATCTTTGGCTTCAGCGGTATCGCGGGTGCAGCTGCGGGCATCGCTCAGATTCTATTCTGGGTTTTCCTAGTTATTTTCATCGTTTCTCTAGTGATGAGCTTGATCAACCGCCCGACCTAGAATCAGTTTAAAGTTGAGCGATTCTATCAAAATATGGGTTGTTTGGTCTGATTGAGCTGTTAATTTTCAGTATCCCTGCCTTGTCGCTGGCGATTGAGGCAGTTTTTTTTGAGATTTTCTAAAAAGTTTATGATTGTTTACAAAAATACCCGAGATTGGTTTAGAGAATCTCTCGTCACTCCTATTCTGGCCGGTACGATTCTGGGTTTATGGCTGCTGACGGCCTACTGGACCATCTTTCAGGTTGACCTGTCGGGTCTACCCCTGGTTGCTCTAGCGCTTTTGATTGGGCTGCGTACGTTTTTGCACACGGGCCTATTTATCTTGGCCCATGATGCCATGCACGGCACTTTGAACCCAGCTTCACCAAGGCTAAATGCAATTGGGGGACAAATTTTTCTAGGGCTGTACAGCTTTTTGTCCTATCCCTATTTTCTAGCTCGCCATCAGCAGCACCATCGCACGCCGGCTCAGGCAGACGACCCGGACTTTTACGAAGGCAGCTTTTGGGAATGGTACCTGAGCTTTATGCTGGCCTACGTTTGGGGACGTCAAGGCATTGGAATTTTTTGGGGAATGTCGGCTGTATTTTATCCCCTCGTGTTTTTCTACCATGCGCCCATGCTCAATCTAGTTTGCTTTTGGCTGCTGCCTCAGCTGCTGAGCTCCCTACAGCTCTTTTACTTCGGCACCTACCGGCCCCACCGCCGTCCCGGCCAGGGCTATGTCAATGAGCATCGCGCCGTCAGCAGCCAGGCCTCTACGCTAGGCTCATTCCTATCCTGCTACCACTTCGACTATCATTGGGAGCACCACCAGTATCCACATTTGCCCTGGTACAGGCTCCCTTCTGCGCATCATTAGTCCTATGTCTCTGTTCACTTTTTCCGGCCAAAAGCCCAAGAATCTTGGCGTTAAGCAGGGCCAGCTGACGGCCTGCCCCGGTACGCCTAACTGCGTAAACAGCCAGGCGATCGCGTCTGACAAAGACCATTACATTAAGCCCATCGCCCACAGCGGGCCAGCTCAGGATGCGATCGCAACCCTCCAGCAGATCGTCAAATCTATGGAAGGCTCCACCGTCAACGAAGCGACGGATACCTACCTCTATGCCGAGTTTGCCAGCAAGATAATGGGCTTTGTAGACGATGTAGAGTTCTACGCGGTACCCGACGGCTCAGTCATTCACGTCCGTTCGGCGGCCCGCCTGGGCAAGTCTGACCTGGGCGTCAACCGCAAGCGAATCGAGTCGATCCGTCAGGAGTTTCAGTCGCGAGCCTAGCTCACGCCCGATCACCCCTACCCTACGGGAAGCCGCGATCTCGTCTACACCCCATCACTCCGCATAGGGCGTATTCTTCACCAGCCGGCGATTATAGTAGCGGCTAGGCGGTAATCGCGATCGTCGTCGGCTTCGGAGCCTGCACATTCGCCCCGGCCCGAGACCGATATACCGTGGATAGGTGCTCCTCGTGGCGCTCTAGATTTTGCTGAATTTGCAGCATCAGCTCTGCGGTGGTGGGGTCGGTGAGCTGGTTGGCCAGCCGCTTGGCATCAACCATACCCGTCTGGATATCGCCTAGCGCCTGCCGGAGGATTTCCAGGTCATTGCTGGACTGGAGAAAGGTCTGAAGGGTCGCCAGCATTTCGCCGCCGATGGCTTGCCAAGAGGCTTTTTCATCCAGTGCTTCCAGCCTCTCTTCGAGCAGGGTCACATGCTGACGCTTGCTGATTGCGGCCTCTCTCACGGCCAGTTTAGCCTCGGGGTCGCTAATTTTTTCGTCGTACTTTTCAAAGGCTGAAAGCGTGTAGCGCTCCCCCGTCAAGGCCGTATTCAAAGCGGCAACGATGTCGGCTTTAGTCGAGCCACCCCAGGCTTCGGCGACCTGCCACAGGTCGTGGGTGGCTGACGACTCAGCGGCGCCGAGGGGCAGTTCCAGCCGATTCAGCAGCGTCATGGTAAACATGGCCAGGTCCGCCGGGCAGCGCGAGGTGATGAGATTACCATCGACGACGACGGCTTCATCGACGTAGTGGGCTCCTGCATTGGTGAGGTCTTTGCGGATAGCGGCAAATCCGGTAGCCTGGCGATCGCGCAGCGCATCGGCCTCAATAAGAACTTGCGGGCCGTGGCAGACTGCCGCAATCAGCTTATCCTGGCCCATCGCGTCGAGGATCAGCCTAACCGCGTTGGGATTGGTACGAATTTTATCTGGGGCGGCGCCACCGGGGATGACGATCGCGTCGAAGTCTTCTGAGCGCACCTCAGTGGCCGTCGCATCCGGGCGAATGGAAACTTTGCCGCGCTTGCCGGTATATTCGTCATTCATCCGCGAACCCAGTACGGTGACCAGGGCCCCGGCCTGCTTCAGGGCTTTGAATGGAATCTGGAATTCTGAGTCCTCGAATTCGCTTTCGATTAGAAATGCAACTTTGGGTTTTGCCATGGGGTCTCCTGAGTCGTTTATTCTACGTCTGAGCTCTAGTGATGCGCGGATTTAACTAAGGATCGAGAATTAAATAACTTAACCATTTGTGCATGTCTCGCGGCCCTCACCCCGGCCCTCTCCCCGGGGGAGAGGGAGCTAGATCCGGCCCCCTTCTCCCCCGGGAGAAGGGTTGGGGATGAGGGCTCGGGAGTTGTGCATCTTATTAAATCCTTGATCCTAAGAGGTAGCCGGTTCAGTGTAGCCCTGGATATTCTCGGGCTCAAACTGTCGCAAGGTACGCGTCGCCTGCCGCACTAAGGCATCAGTCCCCTTGGCGACAATCAGGTATTTACCCGCATTGAGCCGATTGCGATAGGCCAGGGCATCGCCGCTGCCGGTTGTCCAGCCGACGGCCCCGCCGACCAGAACCGCGCCTAACGCGGCTGAAGCCGCCCCTAAAATACCGCCAAAGAGATGGTCAAAAATGCCGCCATTGCCGACCAGAGCAATGTGGGTGAGGACATTGAAAGCGTAACCCGCGGCGAATCCAAAGGGAATTAGCCAATAGGCCAGCCGACTCGACTGCTTCTTGGCCTGCAGGTTGGGCTCGATCAGGCCAAACTCGTCGGCGCTTTCGTGACCTTCGCCCAGTAGAGAGACCTGCTCCATCGGCAGGTTTTGCTCAGCTAGGGCAGAGTAGGCCGCTTCGGCCTGCTGGCGGTCAGATAGGACGGCAACCAAATATTCCATAGATAGGGTGATTTAAAACTTAACAAGACATCATTATCAATGATAAAAACTGAGCCTGTGCCCTACCTCTGTCAAGAGGGTTGTTTAAGGCCAAAATTTCGATCAATAGTCGTAGATTAGGTTCCAGCAGCGGGAGTTTTGCTAAACGCATTGGGCAAATTTCTCTCTTGTGAAGGACGTTTTATGCGATCGCGCCCCCTACCTTAAAGAAAAGAAGTAACTAGAAAAATACCTATGGGCAACCCCAATCTCGAAACCGTCAATCAGCAGCAGGCTCCCGCTGGTGGTATGGGCCAGCAGTATTTGGCCCAGGGAGACGCGATCGCGATGCGACTCTGGCAAGATGAGCAGCCCGGCGAGAGCAAGCCCTCGGTCAGCCGCGACTATGAAACCGTGGGCTATGTGCTAAAAGGCAAAGCGGAGCTTGAGATCGAAGGTAAAACGCTGAGCCTGAAGGTGGGCGATTCCTGGGTTGTGCCCAAGGGCGCGGCGCACACCTACAAAATTCTGGAAACCTTTTCGGCGATCGAGGCGACACATCCGCCTGCTCGCGCAGTCAATTGACCTAAACCGACCATGGATAGCACTTCACCTTCATCACTAGAGCGACGCACCTCGGCCAGCTTCGCCGATCAGACAGCGGCGGAAGGGGCGCGTCAGGCGCTGACCGAGGCGGGCTTCAGCGCCGATCAGATTACGATTCAGCCCAACGTCCCCGATCCGGAGCCCCATGTCGATCAGTCCCAGGCAGGCCGCAGCTCACGAGCGGCGGCGCTGGTCGGCGGCCTTACGGGCGGGCTGCTGGGGGCATTTATCGTACTCGTTGGTACCAGCGTCCCCAATTTGACTACCATCGAAGTCTACAGCGGCACCCTGCGGCTAGTCGTGCCGCTGCTGGGTGGGCTAGTCGGCGCCGTCGGCGCGGGAATTGTAGGCGGATTTTCGGGCAGTAACGCGCCCCGACCCGACGCTTCGGCCGATCGGGAAACGCTGTCGCAGCGCTATCTGGTGATCGTCGAAACCGAACAAGCAAAAGTTCAGCCCGCCGCTGAAATTTTGCGCAGTCACGGCGGCCAGTAAGGCCAGCATATTTAACCACTCAACTGACCTGATTCATTGGAGCAACATGCCTATCTTTTCAAAAAACGACCTGCAAAAATTAATGAATGTCCAGGCCGATCGCTGCCTGTCTATTTACATGCCGACTCAGGTCGCAGGTCCAGAGACCCGGCAAAACCCGATCCGGTTTAAGAATCAGCTCAGCCGGGCCGAACAGCTGCTGATGCAGGAGGGGCTTTCAGAAGAGGAGACGGCTGAATTTCTCAAGCCCATTGTCCGGCTGGAGGAAGACTACGCCTTCTGGCAGCATCAAGGGCAGGGTTTAGCGCTGTTTTTGGCAGCGGGCCAGACGCTCACCTATCAACTGCCGATTGCCGTAGAGTCGCTGGTGACGGTTACGCCTCAGCCCCAAGTCAAGCCGCTGCTGCCGCTGCTGACCGATGATGGCCAGTTCTATGTGCTGGCAGCCAGTCAAAACCAGGTGCGGCTGTTCCAGGCGACCCACTACAGCATCCAAGCGGTGGACCTGGGCGATACGCCGGCCAGTCTGGAAACCGCGCTGAAGTACGACGATCCGGAAGATCAGCTTCAGTCCCATAGCGGTTCAGGGGGTGGCAGCCAAGCCATTTTTCATGGTCAGGGCGTAGGTACAAATGAGGATAAGACCAACGTTCTGCGGTTTTTCCACAAGGTAGATCACGGCGTACAGAATATTCTTCAAGGGCAAACGGCTCCGCTCGTGTTTATCGGCGTCGATTTTCTCTTCCCGGTCTATCAAGAGGCCAACACTTACCCTCATTTATTGGACGAGGCCGTAGCGACCAACCCCGACAACCTGTCGGCTGAGGAACTGCGCGATCGCGCCTGGTCCCTGATTGAGCCCCATTTCCATCAGGCCCAGGAAACGGCGCTGACCCAGTATGGCAACTTGCAAAGCGCAGACCAGTCTACCGATGAGCTAGCCGAAATTGTCGCTGCCGCCCATACCGGCCAGGTCGATACGCTGCTGCTGGCTCCCCAGACCCAGCGCTGGGGCCATTACGATGCGCAAAGTCGGCAGCTGGAGCAGCATGACCAGCAAACCGCCGATAGCGAAGACTTGCTGAATCTGGCCGCGATGCAGACCTTGCTGAACGGCGGGCGGGTGCTGATGGTAGAGCGCGATCGCATGCCCAACGGTGGGGACATCGCGGCGACGCTGCGCTATCCCGTGATCGATAGCCTGGTTAACGCTTAGAAATAAACTGGAAAAGAGCCATATAGAAGCCGGACGAGTTGACCCGTCCGGCTTCTATTATCGAATATCGAAATTTCAGCTAAACTCAGACCGTTAAGTAATCTCGGACGGCTCCGCGCTGCTGACGCATCCGACGTAAAGCCTCGCGCTCAATCTGGCGGACGCGCTCACGACTAATGCTGAGACGAGCCCCAATCTTAGCCAGCGTCAGGCGCTTACCGTCGGTTAGCCCATAGCGCAGGGAAATCACCTCGCGCTGCTGAGGAGTCAGATCGTCCATCATCAAATTGAGGTCATCTCGCAGGGCATTGCTGACGGCATAGTCATCGGGTGAAGGCTTATCGTCTTCGAGCAGGTCGCCCAGCTCGGTGTCCTGGTTGTCTCCCAAGCGCAGATCCAGCGACAGGGGCTGTCTGGCCTGGAGCAGATATTCGCGCACCTGCTCAGCCGTCAGGTCGAGTTCGGCAGCAATTTCTGACATTGTGGCAGAGCGGGCCAGCTGCTGGGAGAGCTGACGCTGCACTTTCTTAATTTTGTTCAGCTTCTCATTAATATGAATCGGCAGGCGCACGGTGCGGCTCTTCTCCGCAATGGCCCGGGTAATTGCCTGACGGATCCACCAGTAAGCATAGGTCGAAAAGCGATAGCCCTTAGCCGGGTCGAATTTTTCGACGCCCCGGTTTAGCCCCAGGGTACCTTCCTGAATTAGGTCTAGCAGCTCGACGTTGCGCTTGATGTATTTTTTCGCAATCGAGACAACTAGCCTCAGATTGGCCTCGATCATCTTACTTTTGGCCTGTTCGCCCCGATCTAAGGTCGCCTGCAGATCAGCTGTTGAAAGACCGGCAGCTGTGGCCCATTCATTGAGGCTAGGCGCGCGGTCGAGCTGGCCCGCGAGGTCTGCTTGCAGCGTTTGCAGCTGCATCATCGCCTGGGTTGACTTACCGTAGACGATCTCCTGCTCGTGGGTCAGTAGGGGAACTCGGCCAATTTCCTTGAGATAGGTTCTGACCAGATCGGTGGAAGCGGATGCGGATGCCATAACTACTACGCTATTGCGAGGAAAGGATAATCTTGAGAAAAGATGAGAGAAATGCTGGCTGCTCTAGCGCTAGACTGACCGGCTGGAAGGGGGCGGTCTTGGAGGGGCAGAGGCTTAAACCGATTATGAAGTTCGCTTAAATTAAACCGCTTAAATGAAAATCAATACATTTGCTTTACATTGTTAGGCAACTCAGCCCGACCGGACTCTTTCCAAAGAAAGAGAAATCTCAAAAAAAGTCCTGGTCGGCGTCCAGTTAGGAGCTTATTGGCGTAGATTGAGCAGCTCTTGCAGCGCGGCGAGCAGGCGAATCTGCAGGCGATCGATCTGGCCTTCCGCATTCAGCCAAAACAGCCAGGCTACGTTCACCTTAAACACCGTCGTCTGCACGGTACCTCGTACCGTATGCGGCTGCTCCGGCTGCTCCGGCTCCCACAGCTGCGGCAACGCCTGCATTTCTTTAGCTTCCCGCTGCAAATAGTCGGCGATCTGCTCTGGACCAACGATCGCCGATTCAAAGGGTGGACAGAGCTCTCCCTGCGGAGAAAAAAGGGTCGCAGCGGTTTGAAACTGGCCGCTGTTAAACGCCTCAAAGTAGCGCTGGAGGGGGGCAGGGGCGTAGACAAAGGGCTGGCTAGTATCAGTCATGAGGCTGTTGTGGAAGCAGAGAGCTAAGTGGAGATATTGAACAGCTCTTCGCCCAGTGTGGGATGAATCCCAATCGGATGGCTGAGCTCGGCCTGGGTCAGCCCCTGACGGAGCGCCGGGGCCAGCATTTGCACCATTTCGGCGGCGCGAGGGGCGACGATATGGACGCCGACGACGCGCTCTGTCGTTTGGTCAACGACGACCTTAATCAGCGCCTCAAAGCTAGACTCTAGCGGGCTGTAGTGCAGCGGCTGAAAGCGGGCATAGCTGCAGCGAATATCGTCCCGCTGCTGGCGAGCGGCGCTTTCGGTCAGGCCGATGGCCGCGGCCTGGGGATAGGTGAAAACGGCGGAAGGGACCCAGTCGTAGTCCACCGGGTGGGGGAGCTGGTCGAATAGCCAATCGGCTGCGGCCCGACCTTCGGCTTTGGCTACCGGCGTCAGCGGCAGTCGGTCGATACAGTCCCCGACCGCACAGATATGGGGCTGAGAAGTCTGATAGTGAGTGCCGACCGCGATCGCGCCTGCCGCTGTCTCAACCCCCGCCGCGTCCAAGTCGAGTCCGTCTAAAGCCGGCTTGCGTCCCACCGCGCAGAGGACGGCATCGGCGACCAACGGCTCACGGCCCGATACCTGAACCCGATAGCCGCCGCGCTCTGACTGGATGCCCTTCAGTGGGGTCTCAGTCAATATCTGAATGCCCTGCTGCTGGAGGTGCTGCTGGAGCCGCTGCCGCAGGTCAAAGTCAAAGCCGGGGAGAATCGCCTCTGAGCTATCGGCTAGGGTCACCTCGCTGCCCAGGGCATGGCAGATATGGCCAAACTCAGCGCCGATATAGCCGCCACCGACAATCATGAGCCGCCGGGGTAGCGCCTCTAGGGAAAACATCTGGCGTGAGGTCAGGGCCTGCTCGATGCCCGGTAGGTCAGGTAGGATCGGCTGTGAACCTACCGCGATAATCAGCTTGGCAGCGGAAACAATTTGCTCTCCCAGAGCAACCCGATGCGCGTCAATGAAGGTTGCGTCAGCTCGCAGCAGGTCAATTCCGGCTTTCTTAAGTTTTTCCGCCTGGGCTTTTTGCAGCTGCTCCACGCGCGTTTGCAGCAGCTGCCTAAGGTTAGGCCAGTCCAACAGGCCCTTGGGATTGACCCAGCCGTAGGCCGCTGCCGTTTGCTGCTGGTGGACAAAGTTGGCAGCGTAGACCATCAGCTTTTTAGGAATGCAGCCGCGGTTGACGCAGGTGCCGCCAACGGCATCGCGCTCTGCGATCGCGACTTTGGCGCCCATCTGAACGGCTCGCTGGGCTGCTGCCAGTCCCCCTGAGCCGGCACCCAGCACCAGTAGGTCATAGTCAAAATCAGCGTTTAAGTGACCCATGAGGTGCCCCTCCTTGGCGAAAAGGCATTAGCGCAAAACCGGTAGCCGTAGGGTGAAGGTGCTCCCCTCCCCCTGCTGCGACGTCGCATTCAGGTTGCCTTTGTGCATTTCGGCAATCCGGCGGGAAAGATGTAGCCCCAGCCCGCTGCCGGCGCGCATGTGATCGCCCTGGCGAAACCAGCCAAAAATTTCAGCGATGTCTTCTTGAGAGATACCCGGCCCCGTATCTTCGACTTCTAGCCGCAGCCAGCGGCTGGCGACCTCAAACGGGTTCTCGATCGCTGTCCGCAGCGGGCTCTCGGTGCTCAACCGAACGGTAATATGGCCCTGATCAGTAAACTTGATTGCGTTGCCCACTAGGTTGGTCGTCAGCCGCCTCAGCTCCAGCCGATCGCCCTGCATCTGGTAGGTCTTAGCCAGCTTCGCCTGGTCTTCGTCGCTCAGTTGGCTATCGTCTTTACCCGCTACGACCAAAGTCAGCGCTAGCCCCTTCTCACTAGCCAGAGCCTTTAGCTCTTGAACGACCTCCTGGGCGACCTCATAGAGCGAAAGCCTGGACATTGACAGCGACTTCTGCCCGGCTTCGTGGCGGTAGACTTCGAGTAGCGTATTGGCCATCTGTAGGAGGTTTTGGTTATTGGTGATGACGTTGCCTAGCACCTCCTGCATTTCATCTGGGACCTTACCAAATACCCCTTGCAGGCAAAGCTGGAGCACCCGGTTGGCCGCCACCAGCGGCGTTCGCAGGTCGTGGGTGAGCCGAGCGACAAAATCATCCCGCTGCCGCATCATATTTTCGCGCTCGTCGATACTGCGCTTTAGCCGCAGCAGCGATCGCACCCGCGCCAGCAGCTCGTTCACCTCTACGGGCTTACGGATAAAGTCGTCGGCGCCAGCATCGAGCCCCTCGACGACGCTGGACTCGTCATGGGCCGTAATCAGCAGAATCGGAATGTAGGGTAGGGACTGATCCTGCCGGACGCGGCGGGTGACTTCATAGCCGTCTAGCTCAGGCATCATCACGTCGAGCAAAACCAGATCCGGAGGCGACTGGTGAATTTTACTCAGCGCTTCTCTGCCGTTCTCGACGCAGTTCAGCTGGTACCCATCATGATCATCCAAAATTGACTCGAGCAAAAATAAATTATCTGGTGCATCGTCAACGGCAAGAATATTAAATTTTTGGATAGACCGGTCAGCAATCATTTCTAACAAAGGGACACATTTCTACAGGAATTGCTAAAGTTGAGTAAAAAAAGCAGTTTTCAAAAAAATGATTCCTACAGCTGAGCGGGACTGCCTGCAACGACTGTAGTTAAGAGAGACGGTTAAAATCGTCTGCCGAAGGACATAGCCGCCACTATCCCCCAAATTACGGCAGGGCCTCAAATTACGGCAGGCCTGACCGGCTCAGCTGGGCTCGCGAGACCTTCCTCCTCCACTGGATTGGGCTCAACCGTCACCCGCCGCGGTAGCTCTACCCGAAAGGTCGTTCCTTGGTTGACTTTGCTACTAACGCGGATAGTGCCCTGCATCATCTTCAGCAGCAAGTCAGTAATTGACAGCCCTAAGCCTGTTCCTCCATGCCGGCGAGTCACCGTCTGATCGGCTTGGTGAAAAGCATCGAAGATAGCGCTGAGGTGCTCAGGGGCAATTCCTACGCCGGTATCTTTAACCCAAATTACAATCCGGTCTGGAGAAATATCCTCTGCTTTAATGTAAACAGACCCCTGATCGGTAAACTTAATCGCGTTAGAGAGCAGATTGGTCAATACCTGGCGCAGCCGCCGGGCGTCGTTGAGCACGGTCGGATCCTGGAGCCGAATCTTGACTTCTAAAGCCAGCTTTTTCTGATCCGCTAGGGTCTGCAGCTCCTTAACGGTTGCTGCAATCAGCTGTTCGAGGTTAAACGCTTCCAGTTTCAGGTCTAGCCGACCCGCCTCAATCTTGGATAGGTCGAGAACATCGTTGATTAGGGCTAGCAGATTTTTGCCATTCATGAGTATCCGACCGACCATATCTTGCTGGTAGTCGCTGAGCTGTCCCTTGGTCTGCCGCATCAAAATTTGCGAAAACCCAATAATTGCATTTAACGGCGTTCTCAATTCGTGGGACATGGTTGCCAAGAATTCTGTTTTGAGGCGCGAGACCTCAATCAGCTGGAGGTTTTGCCGCTGGATCTGCTGCCGCTGCTGCTCTAGCTCTCGGTTTTGACGCTTCAGCAGCTCATTGTTTTCCCGCAGCCGCTGATTCGCTAGGGCCACTCGCTGGTCGGCCCGGTGCACCAGCTGGTCGGCCCGATAAACCAGAATGGCATTGAGCACCATGTGCTGCAAGATCTCGGGCGACAGTTTGGATTTGGAAAGATAGTCCGAGGCCCCAGCCTTCATCAGCTCGACGGCAATTTGCTCATCCCCGTGGCCGGTCAGGACGATCAGCGGCACTTTGCTGCCGGTATCGCGCAGCCGCTTGACCAGCGCTAGCCCATCCTGGTCAGGCAGGCGATAGTCCAAAAGAATACAGTCAAACTGATCTAGGGTTAGCTCTAAAGCGACCTCAGCGCTAGTGGCTTCAGCTAGCGAAAAGGTCAGCTCGGTTTTGTCTAAGACTCGATGAACCGCCATCCGATCAACTTCATCGTCGTCTATGATCAGGAGCGCTAAAGAATCATCCATAAATTATCAGTCAGATGGAGCTCTAAAGCATTTCACAGAGCGTCCAATACTGGTTCAAAGCCGATACGACATCGGCAAACTTAGCAAAGGTCACCGGCTTGAGAATATATCCGGCAACATTGAAATTGTAAGCTTTGATTCTGTCCTGCTCTTGATCGGACGTTGTTAATACAATCACTGGGATTGTCTGTAGTTCCGGATCCTGACGCAGCGCCTTAAGGAATTCGATCCCGTTCATCTTGGGCATGTTCAGATCGAGGAGGATCAGCCGACGCTGATTAGGAACGGCTGGCGGGTTACCGCCGTATCCTCGTAGCATGGTCAGCGCTTCTAGCCCATTGCCAGCAACATACAGCGGGTTCTGAATTCGATTTTTCCGAAACGCCCGCTCTACATTCATCACATCGACTTCGTCATCGTCAACCAGCAAAACGTTTATCAACTTCTCAGCCATTGTTCTGAATTCCTCATTTATTCACCGGGGCTCAAACCAATTTTCTCCTGTGCATTTACCCCTCAGTGGGTGGCGCAGAGCAAGAAAACGGTATCAGTCGGCTTAGCGCTGCCATGGAGCAGCTTTGGGAGTTAAAAATTGCTGCTGCCAAGCTGGGCCCGATCAAAGCAGCAACACTTATATCAAGTATTAAGATAGTAGCTCAACTGCTGCGATACCCCAATCATCTGCTAGGCAGAACTGTCCTGATAGCAAACCTCTACCCTTGGAGAGAACTTATTGAAAAAAATTCGTAATTACAAACTCATGGCAGCGGCCTTTCACTTTATCTCGCTTAAGCTGACTGCTTTGGCCAGGTAAATCGAAAGGTGGCCCCTTCACCCTCCGCGGACTCGACCGTAATTTCTCCCCCCTCAGCCTCTACGCTTTTCTTGACAATTGAGAGCCCAATGCCCGTATGGTCAGACTTATCGCGGGCGATCAGCGTCTGGAAAATGGTGAAAATTTTGCTGTGGTAGGCTGCCGCAATGCCCGGACCATCATCGGTGACCGAGAACTCATACCAGTCATCCTGCTCCACTGCGGCAATCTGCACCCGCCCCTCAGGGCGATCGCGATGCTTGATGGCATTGCTGATCAGGTTGGCAAACACCTGCCGCAGCGGTAGCCGCTGGGTCTGTAGCGTGGGCATTGGCGTCACTATTGCTACGGTTACACCAGCCGGCGGAGCGAGCGAGTCAATCACCTCGGCCAGCAGCGCCGCGACCGGGACCGTTTCAACCGGCTGCCGCTCGCGCCCGACCCGGGAGTAGCGCAGCAGCCCGTCGATCAGCCCTTCCATCCGATGAATGCGGCCCTGCAGCAGGTCGAGCTGGCGCTTATTCTCCGCCGGTAGGGTGTCAGTCAGGTCTTCTTCGATCCAGGCAGCCAGGTTTGCGATCGCGCGCAGGGGAGCCTTCAGGTCGTGGGAGGCGACGTAGGCGAACTGATCTAGCTCCTGATTGCGCCGCTCCAGCGTGGCAGTCGTGTGGGCCAGTCGGCGGTTGATCTGCATCAGCTCGTCTTTTTGCCGTTGCAGCTTGAGCTCAGACTGCTTGCGCTGGGTCACATCAGAGATAACGGCAATGAAATAGCCGGGCTGCCCCTGGTCATCCTTCACCAGCGAGCCCGTCAGCTCTACCCAGACGGTCGAGCCGTCCTTACGCAGGCAGCGTTTTTCTTGGGTCAGGCCGTTTGGCTGCGCTAGCAGCTGCTGGTAGTAAGCCTGATCGAGGGCATGGTCGTCAGGATGGATAATGTGGTCAAAGGTCAGCTGACACAGCTCTGTGTCCTGATAGCCTAACAGCTGACAGAGCTTCTGATTGACCTGGATCCAGCGACCGCTAATCGCAACTCGGGCCATTCCAACCCCGGCCTCCTGAAAGATAATCCGCAGCTGTTCCTCACCCTGCCGTCGCAGCTGCTCATCCCGCTTGCGGTCAGTAATGTTCTCAAAGGCGACCCCAACGCACTGATTCGGCAGGGGAAACGCTTGAACGGCAAAGATACTGGGCTGAACCCGCTGATCGGCATAGGTCATTTCGCCCAGGTTGCGTCTGGTACCGGTCCTGACGACGTCAGCATAGGCCAGAGGAATGTCGGTCTCAAACAGCTTGGGAAACGTCTCAGCCATAGCGCGATTGAGCAGGCCCTCCATCGCCACGCCGGTGGCCTGTGTCGCGGCTCGGTTCGTGGCTATCAGTCGAAAGCTGCGCACGTCTGCTAAGTCGTCCAGCCGCCAAATGTAAATGCCGACCGGAATATTGTGAATCGCGCTGACGTACATCGAGATATCGGTCTGGGCCGCTTCTACCTGCGCTCGGTCGGCTGGCGCAGAGAGCAACGGCTGGGCCAGGCAGTACAGCCAATGGCACTCTTCTTGATGGACGGGTGATATCGTCCACATCAGCGTTTGCCAACGCCCCTCTCGGCAGCGACAGCGGTTCTCAAAGCTCACGCTGCGCCCTTGGGTCAGCGCGATTTCCAGCTGCTGCTGGCTGGCCGCGACATCTTCAGGATGAACCCACTGCGTCAGCGGTCGCTCTAGGCAGTCGGCGGGCGGGTAGCCCAGGATAGCCTGCACCGACGGGCTCACCCAGCGGCAGCGGCCAGCGGCGTCAAAGACCCAGAGCAGATCCCGCGACAGCTGGGCCAGCGACTCAAAATCTGGATGAAACCTGGATAGGCTGGGTAGGTTAGACATCTGCAAATGACAGGCCAAATTTTGGTCGGGTACTAAATATTTCGAATTTTCGAAGCGGCGGTCTTGAGCGGGCTAGCTTAACTTGAGGATACTGCCCTAGCTAGACTCTATGTCGAAGGATAGATGCTTATTTTACAGCCATCTCCCAATGTATTTATGCTAAGTGGCTTACAATCTATCTATTGAAGTATCTCAATCCGAGATGTTTTTCGACCCGCAGGACCCGAGATATATGAGCGAAATACGCGTTGCACTGATTGAAGATCACGACCTGACCCGGATGGGACTCCGAGCGGCGCTCCAGCAGGCTGGGCTGGTGTTCGTGGGCGAAGCAGCCAACGGGGCTCAGGGTCTGAAGCTGCTCAACGAGACGACACCAGACGTTGCCATCGTTGACATTGGCCTGCCGGATATCGATGGGATTGAGCTGATCCGCCAGTTCCGCGAGGGTCAGGAACCCGAATCGACCACTCGGATTCTCATGCTGACGATGCATGACAATGAAAAGGCCGTGCTTGCGGCTTTTGCCGCTGGGGCCGATTCCTACTGCACTAAGGAAATCGACACCGAAGACCTGGTGCACGCGGTCCAGGAGACTCACGACGGGCATTCCTGGATTGATCCCGCGATCGCGAGTATTGTCCTGACCCAGGTTAAGCAGCCGGTAGGGGCGGGGATGGTGATTAGCGATCGCACGGTCGAAATTCGCGCCGTCGATCCTGAGTATGAGCAGATTATTGAAGCCTACCCGCTGACCGAGCGTGAGCTAGAGATTCTAGAGCTGATCGTCTCTGGCTGTAGCAATGCTCAGATCGCTGAGCGGCTCTACGTGACAGTCGGAACGGTCAAGACCCACGTTCGTAATATACTCAACAAGCTCGGTGCCAACGATCGCACTCAGGCTGCTGTGAGAGCCCTACGCTCAGGCCTAATTAGCTAAGTTGGATGCCTACCTGCGCGCCCGCAGAATCAGCCTACTACCCCAGAAAGATGACAGCCTATTCATAACGAGATTTGATGAGGCTACTGACGAGTCTTATTAAACTTTAGACTTAAGTTTAGGCAAGAGATGCCGCCGAGTATTGCCTGCGACGATGAGCCTGGCTCAAAGCTATGCTTACGGTTTACTGCTGGTCTCAGCTTTGGGCCTTCGCATCGACCGATAGACATCAGTAGGCGCAGTAAGTTGTAATTTTTCCAGAGGATATTTTCATGACACCCCTTGACTCGGTATCGCTGAACCTCGCAGATGCCGGCTTGTGGCTGGCTCAGCTCGGGGTTCCCGATCCTGAAGAGCTAAGAGATAACGCGTTTATCTTTTCCGGTCCCCAGTTCTACACTGCCTTGCTGTCAGGCATTGTCCTGGCGTTTGGTTTTCAGCTGCTGCTGACCAACTTTTTAGTGGCGGCGGGCGTTTCGGTTGTGGCCCATTCAGGTTCCAGCAGTTCTAAAAAGTCCAGCAGCGACGATAGCAGCAGCGGCAACCCCATCCGCACGATCAGTATTGCATTCGGCATCTCGACGCTGATTGTGGTTAGTCTAGCGCTGTTTGTAGCCTGTTTCTTAGCGGTTAAGCTGAGCCTTTACAATAGCCCCCTGCTCGGCGTGATTACCGGCTTAGTGATCTGGGGGACCTATTTTACGCTACTGGTTTGGGTCAGCTCGACCACGGTTGGCTCGATGATCGGCTCCGTAGTTAAGACGGCCACTTCGAGCTTTCAGTCCCTGGTGGGCACCGCAACCGCAGCCCTGACGGCAAAAACGGCGAGCAATCAGATTGTGTCAACCGCCGAAGCGGCCGCCGCTGCTGTGCGCCGGGAGCTTACCTCGACGATTGACGTTGAGGACCTGCAATACAAGCTGCAAGACTATTTGGGCAGTTTGCCGACGCCTGAGTTCGATGCCGACCGAGTTGAGGCCGAATTTGACCGGCTGCTAAGGGGGTCGGATTTCAGCGACATTGAAGATATGGAATCGCTCAGTCGGATTGACCGGCAGGCCTTTGTCGATCTGGTCAGCAGTCGTACCGACCTATCTAAGCGGGATATTAACCGGGTGGCCGATCGGCTCTATAAGCGCTGGCAGCGCAACCTGGGGTCGTCGCGCAAGGGCCTGCTGGGGGAGCTGCGCGACTACATTCAGTCAGCTACGCCCGACCGGCTGCTGTCTCAGAGCACCGATGACCGTCTGGGCCAGCTGATCGACGAGCTGCGCCAACAGCGGCGGCAAAGCAGCGGCTCTGGTAACAACAATGCGGCCATGATGTCCCAAGTCTTTAGTATGCTTAGCGCAGTCGCGATGGGTAGGGTAGATCTGTCCGACTTCGATGTGGAAAAGATCATCGGCAAGATCAGGGAAGCTCGGAGTCAGGTCGTTTCCCAGGCCGATAGCCTGTCAGCTCAGCTGGGTGATCAGCCCGATGCGAGTATTTTCAAGGCCGATATTGAAAACTATCTGCTCAATACCTACGCCTGGCAGATGCGCGGTACCCGTCTAGAAGACGAGTTTCGGATGGTGCTGTTCGACCCCCAGGCCGATCCCTACCTCCTACGGCAGGAGCTAGAACAGGTCAACCGGGCTTATTTTGCCGATATTCTCAAGTCTCGGGGTCTGTTCACCCAGACCGAGCTGCGCAGCATTTCCCTACGGTTAGACGTCGTGCGTCAGCAGCTGCTGCGCGAGGTGATCGCAGCTCAGAATATTCAGGCTGAAAAGCAACTGCTGCGAGAAACGGAAATCTTTTTCCAGCTGACGCCGAAGGAAGAACTCTATACCGATATGGGCGAGCAGGCCTTCAGCGCGATCGCAGAAGATGACCATGCCGATGCCGGTGAGCTCAGAGCCAGGTTTGCTAAAGTGACGCCCGCGCTGATTCAGCAGCTGCTGGTGGCCCGCGCCGATATCAATCCCGATGAAGCGATTCAGCTCAGTGATAAATATCAGCAAATTCTAGACAAGGTTGCCGCCGATTCAGAAGGGTTACAGCAGTCGGCGACGGTCCGGGCCGACCAGCAGTGGCAGCAGCTACAGGACTATCTGCGCAGTACCAACAAAGCAGAGCTGAGCCCTGAGGGCATCGAGCGCGACCTGAAAACGCTGATGCACGAGCCCGAGGCAGGCATTCGCCGAATTCGCTGGCGGGTTACCCGGTTTAACCGCGATACCCTAGTGCAGCTCTTGAGCCAGCGCAACGACCTTTCCGAGCAAGAGGTCAATCAGATCATCGATCACGTAGAGTCTAACTGGTACAGCCTCCGAGGGGCGCCTCAGGCGATGACGGCCCAGGCTCAGGCGAAGTATAACGAGGCTTCGAGCGCGATCGCAGACTACCTCCGCAGTACCGGCAAGAGTGAGCTCAACCCCGAAGGTATTAAGCGCGACCTGCAAACCCTGGTGGAAAATCCCCAGGTCGGCGCCAAGGCAGTTCGCGCCCGGCTGGCCCGGATGGATCGCGATACCCTAGTGCAGCTGCTCAACCAGCGTGACGACCTCACCGAGGCCGAGATCAATCAAACCATCGATCAGCTGCTCGACGGTATTCAAACCGTCTTACAAACGCCGCGTCGGCTGGCCCGCCGGGCTCAGGCTCAGGTGATGTCGTTTGAGTCGGCCCTGGAGGACTACCTGCGCAGTACCGATAAAGCCGAGCTCAACCCCGAGGGCATCAAGCGCGATCTCCAGGTGCTGCTCGACGACCCCCGGCTGGGCGCCGAGCGCATTGGTGAGCGGCTCTCGCGGATGGATCGCAGCACGATGATTGCCCTGCTGGCCCAGCGTGAGGATATGACCGAGGCCGAAGCTGCCCAAACCGTTGACCAGGTGCTGTCGGTGCGCGACCAGTTTGTGGCCCAGGTCCGCCAGATTCAGCTGCGGATTGAGGCGATGATCGACAGCATCTTCGCTCGGATTCGCCGCTATCTCAATTCCCTCGACCGACCCGAGCTCAACTATGAAGGCGTTAGCCGCGATGTGCGGACGCTGTTTGACGATCCCCAGGCCGGTTTTGATGCCCTGCGCGATCGCCTTAGCCAGTTTGATCGCAATACGCTGATTGCGATTATCAGCTCCAACGACCGGATTTCCCAGGCCGATGCTGAGCAGGTCGTCGGTCAGGTGGAAAGCGCTCGAGACAGCGTTTTGCGCCGGGCCGAGCGGCTGGAGTATCAGCTCCAGGCGCGGCTCAACGATCTGAAGCTGCAAGCCCAGCGCCAGGTCGAAGAAACTCAAAGAGCGGCAGAGGCAGCAGCCTGGTGGCTGTTTGCGACGGCGCTGATTTCTGCGATTGCCGCCGGGGTCGGCGGTGGACTAGCCGTCTAGCCATCGGGTCCTAAAAGCTCAGATTCAAAAGCCGCTACGACTAGTCGTAGCGGCTTTTTTTCGTAGCGCTAGTCGCTATGATCTGATTCATCCGAAAACGGGGGTACAGCGACTGATTATCTTTTATACCCCAAAATATTTGGACAGCAGGTTAGAAACTACTGTATTGATTTAGCGATAGCGACAGCGGTAAAGCGCGCTGGCAGGTGAGCGGCAGGTCATTAGGTTTATATATAGCAGGTCAATAAACATCGCAACTTCATTAATGGGTATCGGTTCGTTCTGTATCAATGGGCACCATAAATCTACGCTTGAATCGAGCGTATTCGTTTTTTAGTTTCTAAAATGCAAATTTTTCCTCAGCAATCTGTGACTTCGGCCTCTGCCCAGTCAGCTGCAGAGCGGAAACAGCATGGACTGCTGGTTTTAGCCCAATGCCCGGCCATTTATAGTGGCGATTTGGCGGCTGCCGCTAGCACGGTGACCCAAGTTGCCGGCGAGGCGCTTGCTGTTGAGCGCTTCAGTATCTGGCTGCTCAACGCAGCGGGCGACCGGTTTCAGCAATTAGATACCTACTCCCTCGGCCAAAAACGCCATTTTGCCGGCCAGTCGCTTGCCGTTGCCAGCTATCCTGACTATTTCGCAACGCTGACGGCTGGCACAGGCGTCGCTATTTCTAAGGGCTGGCAGTCAACTCATTTGCCTAAGTTCTATCGGGGCTGGCTGCTGCCCCATCAGGTGAGCGCGCTGCTAGCGGTACCGATCCGCCGGAATAATCAGACCGTTGGCGCGATTTGGTGCGAGCAAGTCGGTACGGCCCGGGCTTGGTCAACGGCCGATCAGGCGTTTGTCTGGTCGGTAGGGGCGCTGCTTTCGCTGGCGCTAGAGGCCCAGCAGAACCGGTCTGAGGCGGTCGCTCAGCCGCTATTTCAGCAGGATGACCTGTACCCAAAAATTGCCCAGGCGCTGGGCGATGCGACCAGTCAGACCGCTGCCCTAACTGAGATCGCGGCCTGTTTAGGTAAGGCCCTGGATGCTAACCGCTGCGCGATTTGGTCTGCTCAGCCCGACGACCCGGCCTGGCAACTGATGGCTGAATATGGCGATTCAGATGATGACTCGCTGGCCAGTCATCCGCGACTCGGCGCAGCTCTCCCAGCCTGCTGGCCTGAAGTCGATCTGCAAGCGGTCTGTGATGGCCAGTCGCTATTGCTACCGTCGCTGCTGGCTAGCGCTATGGGTAATTTCATTGCGGTACGAACGGTCTACCAGGGTGTGGCCAACGGGTGCATTACGGTGCATTTCAGCGATCGCCAGGATCCAGCCAAGTTCACCAAGCTGCAGACGATTTCCAGCTACGTTGGCGCTAGCCTGGCCCATATGCAACTGATGACCCAGGAAGCGGCCCAGCGTCTAGACCTGAACCGACAGAAGCTACAGCTCAAGCGGGAGACGATCGAGCGGGAACAGGTCGAGCAGGCCTGGCATGAAAGCCAGCGGCTAATCCAAGGCATCATTGACGCCAGTACCAATATTCTCTACGTGCTCGACTGCAAAGACGGGCATATCGTTTTCATCAGTCGCTGGCTAGAGCAGGTGTTGGGCTATCAGCCGGACGAGATGATGAAGCTTTCTGAAAAACATAAGTTTGAGGAACTGGTCCACCCCGACGATCGGCAGGACATGCTGTCGCAGCGCCGTCAGCTCAAGCAAACCAAAGATAGCAGAGTCGTCGAGGGCGAATACCGGCTGCGCCACCACCAGGGCCAATGGCGATGGCTGCTCATCCGTGAAACTATCTTCCAGCGCGATACCGACGGTCGTCCCAGTCAGCTTTTTGGCACCGCTACCGATATCACCGATCTCAAACAGGCCGAGGAGTCCCTTCATCAGATGAACGGCGAGCTAGAACGCCTGGCCCGTCTGGACGGCCTCACCCAGGTTCCCAACCGCCGCGCCTTCGACGACTATCTACAGCAGTCTTGGCAGGGTAGTCAGCGTCAGCAAACGCCGCTGGCGCTGATAATCTGCGATATCGACTATTTCAAAAACTACAACGATACCTACGGCCACCAGGCGGGCGACGTTTGCCTGAAAGAAGTGGCTCAGTCGATTTGCCAGGCGGTGAAGCGGCCCACTGACCTAGTCGCTCGCTACGGCGGCGAGGAGTTTGCCATCATTCTGCCCAACACCACTCATCAGGGGGCCGAGCAGGTCGCTAGCGAAATTCAGCAAACCGTTGAGCAGCTGCAAGTGCCCCACGCTCAATCTCCGCTTCAGCAAGTTACGCTGAGCCTGGGGATCGCTGCCATCACACCTCCCTTTGATATCTCTCCTGAAGCGCTAATCGCCATCGCTGATGAAGGGCTCTACCAGGCCAAAGCCGACGGGCGTAACCGATACTGCTCGGAAGTGGTAGAGTAAAATATTGGCTGACGCCGAACCCGCCAGCCCGATGCCGACAAAAACCAATGCCGTCCGCAGGCTTGATCGCTTAGGCCTGGCCTACGAACTGCTGACCTACGAGGTTGATCCGCAGAATTTAGCCGCCGAAAGCGTTGCCACTAAGCTCCAGCTGCCGAGCGACCAGGTGTTCAAGACCCTAGTCACTCGGGGCGATCGCACCGGCGTATGCCTGGCGGTGATTCCCGGCAATGCCCAGCTCGACCTGAAAGCGCTGGCCCAGCTGGCAGGCGATCGCAAAATGGAGACCGTCGCGCTGAAAGAATTGCAGCCCCTGACCGGCTATATTCGTGGCGGTGTGACGGCCTTGGCCTGCAAGAAGGACTATCCGGTCTATGTCGATGAGTGGGCCGAGGTTTACGAGCGGATTGCCGTCTCCGCTGGCATCCGAGGGACGATGATCCTGCTGGCGACGGCGGACTATCTGCGGGCGGTGCGGGGGACGGTGGGCGCGATCGCCACCGAAAAGTAGCAGCAGGTTTCAAACCTGCCCTAAAAAACAGAATATTATTGACCTCCAAATTCCTACCGCTGAACTAAAAACATGTAGCCCCGCCCCCGAATAGTGACGATGAACTGCGGGCTCTGGGTATCGTCCTTCAGCTTCACCCGCAGCCGCGAGATATGCACATCGACGGTTTTCGTATCGACCAAGCTGTTCGCTTCGTAGCCCCAAATTCGCTGGAGAATCTCAGACCGCGAAAAAATATGCCCAGGTTCGCCAACCAGCAGCTCCAATAGCCGAAACTCGACCTCGGTCAGGCGAATATAGCGGCTGCCCCGATATAGCTTACGGGTGACGCTATCGAGGGTGAGCGGACCTACTTCAATCATATTGGGCCGCTCGAAGCTGGCGGCTGGAGCAATCGAACCGCGGCGGGGCATCCGCCGCAGAATCGAGCGAATCCGTGCGATCAGCTCTTTGGTGGAATAGGGCTTGACGACATAGTCGTTAGCCCCAAGCTCCAGCCCGGTCACTCGGTCGGAGGCGCTATTGAGCACCGTCGCCATGATAATCGGCACGTCTGAAACCTGCCGCAGCAGCTGACAGACCTGAAACCCGTCCAGCCGCGGCATCAAAATATCTAAAATAATTAGATCGACAATCTCTGCCTGCTGAAAGCGCTTCAGCGCCTCCTGCCCATCAGCCGCCGTAATCACTGCAAAGCCCGCAGCCGCCAGGCTCCGCTCCAGCGTATCGCGGACTCTATCGTCATCTTCGGCAATCAGAATAACGGCGCGGGATTGACTCACAAATCGTTCGGTCTAAAGAGCAGGGAACCATTGGTGTTTCTAACGTTGAATAAGACCCCGGCAACGCGGATGCGCGATCGCGAGGTGCCTAGAAGCCGTCATGAGAGCGCGATTCCCAACAGCGAATGCCTGACTTTTCTAATTATTTGTCAGTGTTGCATGAAAAATTAAGTCCCAGATGCGCTACAAACGGCTATTACACAGGCCTCCTTCCCATATAAAGGGATAACCCGCCGATGAGACTAGCCTAATTAGATATTATTCATAGAAAAAAACAATCCCTCATAAATCTCAACCGAATCCTTCGTTTACCTTTCGTTTACCTTTCGACACAAACTTAAACGAATGTTTCAGCCGACGATGTGAAGAAGATTTTCAATCCATTCTAGGCAGTTATTCAGCTCAATATCCCCGCCTATTAAATAGGCAATATTATTTTTTATATGCCATATATTTTGTGAGCTGCAAGCTTTGAGCCCTATGGTCCAAACCCCCATTTTTGATGCCTAATCGAGTTACAAATTGTCTTATTACTGCTACGAATTGTGTTTTGACCGCTAGTTTGCTGCGGCGGCGCTGAATTAGGCTGTCTCTATCCCCTGCC
>NZ_JADEXG010000006.1 GCF_015207255.1 Vasconcelosia minhoensis LEGE 07310 | reverse complement strand
TGCAATCGCAATTTTTGCTTTGAACTCTGGACTATACTGTCTGCGTTTTCTGCTCATGAATAACTCCTATCATTTTTTGAGTGATTCGGAGCTTAGCTACCTGTCCAGTTTTTGGGGTCCACTATAGACCTTGCTCAGGTTTTGCACGTCGATGATCGGCATAGCTAAATCGTAACCTTTCGTCAGGGCAACCCGCCGAGCCCGGATGAGAAACTTTCTTTGATTTTGGGCAAGCTATCTGAGTAGCAAATTGAACTTTCTGACGTCAAGCTTCTGTTCCTGAGTCTAATGACTTCCGCAGCAGTCAGACTTAGTTCATCTAAAAGTTAGGTAGCTTTTCATGTTTGCTAACCTCAAACTTCGCGATAGAACCCTGCTGGGCTATTCCGTCCGCAAGACCGATTATCGAAGACTACTATGCGCTGACGGATGAAATCGCATCGAATGAACAAGCGATTCTCGACGAGAGTTTTGACTCTACAAAGCAAACTCTAAGTATGGTTAGCTTTTGGCCATCACCACCGACTCGCTGCGGGAGATTAACCGGGCCATTTCCCAACTCAACGAAGCGGCCCAACAGCTGCAGCAGGAAATCTCGCGCTTCACGGTCAGGTCAGAGAGCTTCTCGGCTCCCGCCGAAGAACAGGCTCAGTACGCTCTACGCTTAGCCAGTGTCTGAGCTGGCTCAGAACTGCTGAAATTAGGTTAAACGCCTGCGGACGCTTTATCTATCTTCCAGACGGGCAATCGGGTCAGTCTCCAACGGCGGATCGCTCTTAAAGTCATGCTCGTACCACTCCATCAGCGGCGAGGCACTGACCCCATGGACGATAATAGAAGTGACTACGACAATATAGGTAATCCAGGACAGCCGCTCAGCCGTATCTCCGCTCAGCCCTTTACCCAGAGCATAGGTGAGGTAGTAGAGCGAACCTACACCGCGAATGCCAAACCAACCAAACAGCCCGCGAGTGGGTAGAGGCATACCGCTGCCGCATAGGCTTAGCAAAGCGCCCAGCGGCCGGATTAGCAAAATTAGGAGGGCAGCCGTGAGCAGCCCCTCAGGAGCATACCTGAGAATAGGGTCAACCAAAAGTAGCGAACCCAAGATAATCATTGCAGCGACTTCTAGCAGCTTTTCCATCTGCTCAGTGAATTTTAGCTGCGCCAGTCGCTTGTTAGGGTCGCAGTAGTAGTTTCGCTGGACGACCACCCCTGCAATAAATACGGCTAGAAAGCCATAGCCGTTGACCAGCTCGGTCAGCGAATAGGTCAGCAAAATCGTACTCAGGGCGACGATGTCCTCCATCAGGTCATCTGCCGGCTGCCGTCGCTGGATTCGATGGTCAAGCCAGACGACAGCTTTAGCGACGCCGATGCCCATGACAATCCCCGCCGCGATCGCCCAGATAAAATCCACCAGTGCCCAGGTGACAAACCAGTTTTCCCACTGGCTATCCTTCAGGGCAAACAGACCAAAATAGACAAACGGAAAGGCTAGGGAGTCATTCAGCCCGCCCTCAGAGGTCAGGCCAAACCGCAGCTCGTCCGCATCTTCAACGTGGGCCAGCTGCACCTCAGAGGCCAGCACCGGATCGGTCGGGGCCAGGATTGCGCCTAGCAAAATCGCTGCGCCCCAGTTCAGGCCCAGCAGCCAGTGGGTGGAAAGCGCGATCGCGACAATCGAAAACGGCATTAGCAGACCAAGCAGCCGAATCGGACTCTGCCAGGCCGATGGCTTCAGCGCCCGGTTCATCTTCAGCCCACAGCCAAATACCGAGACAATCACGACGAACTCCATTAGGCGCTGAACCATCAGCGCCTCCGGACGCATCTGTACCAGGCCAATCCCATATGGCCCTAACAAGACGCCGACAATCAGATAGACCAGGGCTGAGGAAAGCGGCAAACGGGCAATCCAGCCCGAGCCCAGCGTCGCAACTAGTAGCACTAGACCGATTGCCAGCAGTGAGAAAATGTAGGTCAAGGGCATACCCTATCAGTAGCCCTGTGAAGCTAGCCAACAACGTCCTCGAATAACATCGCCCCAGAGTTAGATTACCCTTAACTTAGCTGAGTGACCTGCTGAGCGATGAACGCCGCTGCGGTATGAGCGGGCAGCGGCTTAGAAAAAAGATAGCCCTGTCCATATTGACAGCCAAAGGTCTGAAGCTGGACACACTGCTCCTCAGTCTCGACCCCTTCGGCAATCACATCCATTCCCAGTTTATGGCCTAGGGCAATAATTGTGCCCACAATATCACTGTCGCCCTGGGTCTCCACCATGCGATTGACAAAAGACCGATCGACCTTGAGCGTATCGGTAGGAAAGTGGTGCAGGTAGCTCAGAGAAGAATAACCTGTGCCAAAGTCATCCAGGCTCAGCTTTAGGTTGAGTGCTTTCAGCTTGAGCAGCTGCTCAATGGTGCTGCTGACGTTTTCCATCGCTGTGCTTTCGGTCAGCTCTAGCTTCAGGCTACAGCTCTCTAAGTGACAGTCTGCCAAAACCTGGGCGACCTGCTGAGTCAGATCGGATTGATTAAACTGACGAGGCGAGAGGTTGACGCTGATAATTAGCGGCCCTAGCTGAGGAAAGGCTTGATGCCAGTCATACATCTGCTGGCAGGCCTGTCGCAAAATCCAGAGGCCCAGCGGTACAATCAGTCCGGTCTCTTCCGCTGGCCCAATGAACTCAGCTGGCGAAATTAAGCCCCGCTGCGGATGCTGCCATCGTACTAGCGCTTCAAACCCAGCCAATTGTCGAGTCTGGAGGGCAATAATAGGCTGATAGTACAGGACAAATTCCTGTCGTTCAATGGCGCGGCGCAGCTCAGCTTCCAGCTGAAACTGTCGGACCGCTTCTGATCGCATTTTAGGGTTGAATACTTCATAGCATTCAGCTTTCAACACCCGGGCTCGAGACATTGCCCGATGGGCATCCTGAATTAGGTTCTCAGCTGAGTGAGTCGATGACTGGGCGAAGGCGATTCCCATACTAAATGTGACGGTCAGCGGCGACCGGTTAAGCTCAAAGGGCGTTGCCAACATCTGCTGTAGATGCTGAGCTAGGTCGAGAGCTTGCTGCTGGGTCTCAACCCGATACTGTAGGGAAAACTCATCGCCACCAATTCGAGCCAGCGTCCCCTGAGCTGGCTGACAGATTTTGAGCCGCGCTGCTGCCTGGATTAGCAACTGGTTACCCAGCTGATGGCCAAAGCTTTCATTAATGGCTTTGAAGTGATTGACGTCAAGCAAGAAAACCGCGATCGCGTCGGTTGACTTAACTGGCAGTCCTCTCAGAGCCTTTTGTAGCTGCACCACAAACAGAGACCGATTTGGCAAGCCAAGCAGTGCGTCGTAGAAAGAATGATGAAAAACCTGGTAGGTGACCAGGCCAACGCTTGTCAGCAACAGCGCCAGCGCCGGTGCTGCAAGTGGAATCCAGCCATTCGTCAGCAGAAAAATTAGCCATCCAGTCGCCGTTAGCCCCGCAACCGCCGCCAATAGCGCCAGGCCCAACCAGGCAGAGCGCCTCAGGTGCCAAACCAGGCTTCCCCCCAGAAACGCCCAAACCCAAATCCAAAGGGCTTCAGCCCAGTCGGGCCAGTACCAGTAAAGAGGCTGGTGATCGAGGACGCTGCTGAGAATTTGGCTGACCATTTGGGCATGGACAACCACCCCCGGCATAACCTGGCTGCTGGCGGCCGTTAGGCTGTAGGGCGTGTAGAAAAAATCTTTGAGGCTTGGGGCCGTAGCACCAATCAGGACGACTCTATCCTCAATCCATTCTGGTTTTAGCTTTTGGTCCAGCACCTGCGACAGCGTGACTCGCCTGGCAACCCGGTCGGCTGACCGATAGTTAAGCAATATCTGATAGCCCGCATCGCTCATGTCTGTATACCCACCGGCCTCAGACGTCAGCGCCAAAAATTTAGTCTGACCTAGCGTGAGGGCATCAGCATCTGCCGACAGCGAACTGTTTTCAGGCTGCAGATATTGGCGACTCAGCTGGAGGGCGAAGGAATACAGTTCTTCTTCCCCCAGCATCGTAAACATAAAATTGCGACGCAAAATGCCGTCTGGGTCAATCACAAAATCATTAAACCCAACCTGATCCGGGTCCAGTCCTGGCGGCGGCGGCACCGCACTGTCGGTGCTGACCCCAAGCCCAGTAATTGTTACCAGGTTGGGGGATTGGAGCTGCTGTCTAAGCGCTTCCTGCCCTGGAGGAAAGGGAATATCCCGATAAATGTCTAGGCCGATGACCCTGGGATGATAGGACTGAAGCGTAGCTATCAGATCGGCTAGCGTCTGGTCGGATAGGGGCCATCGCCCCTGAGCCCGAATATCTGCTTCAGTAATCTCGACGATGAGTAACCGCGGGTCTGGTCCCCGGTCGGGTCGGCTACGCGTCATCTGGTCGAAAACTGCTAGCTCTAACATAGAGAGGCCGACGAATGGCCCTAATCCAAGCAGCAAGCCGGTGACTAAAAGACTGACAAGCCCATAGGGCCGCCGTTTGATTTGCTTCATAACCGCCGAGACAGACAAGTCACCTCCATTTGGCAACGTCGATTGATCCAGCCTGGATCATTGCTTTCTAACTACCGGCTATTCGTTAACTACCAAGGGTTCCCAATCATCGTAAAGGCTGACCAATAGGCCGGATGCGAAAAATCCCAGCTGCCGCTTTCAGCCAGTTCTGGCAGCATCGCGATCGCCCCGGTCGTTTCGCGCAGCTCGCCCTGGTCGATCCAAACCTCGCCTCGCAGCATCGCGATTTGAGCCTGTTGTAGGGCCTCAGATCGGCTCGGCGTAGTTTTCAGGTTCTGGTAAAACTGGTCCATAAACCCTAACGTACCTTCGTCACTGACCGGCCAGAGGCTTGCCATCACAGTCTGCGCTCCGGCATTTACCGCTAGCCCGGCAAACCCATACTCAGCCGACCGGTCCCCTACAGCGGTGCTACAGGCACTCAGCACCAGTAAGGAAATCGGCGGCGACTGAAAGTTCAGCTGTCTCATTTGATCAAACTGTAGCTTCCGATCCCAGAGCTGCAGATAAGATTCCTTCATCGCGCCCGGATTAAAAACAGCGTGGGTCGCGAAATGAACAATCCCATAGTCTTTTTGCTGTAGCTGAGACTGTAGATTAGCCAGGGTAAACTCGTCGTTGAGATAGGACTTTCCCCCCCAAAGCCGCTGAGTAATCAGCATCAGTTCCAAAGGCACCGCCGCGAGTCGGCTCTGATCGGCAAACTCAGACATGCCCATAGCCAATACAGGATTGCGAGTTGAGGCATTCTGTAGCGGGTTAAATCGACTGAAGTCAGTCAATCCAAAAGTGGGCAAAATACCAACGCTGTAACGCTCCACTAGAAATTCATCACCGTCATGGAGTGCGGCTAAGGGCAACAGACGTAACCCGTCGTCTAGAACAAACGCAATGCTGTCTATCCTCTGTGCTTCAAGATCGGTCTCAATCGGTTTGATTAGCCAACCGTAGAGCTGCTGCGCAAGAGGTAAATATTGGCTAGGCGGCAGCACCGCATCGGTGACCTGCTGGCGGAATGACCTAGCTGCAAGCTTGACCTGAGCTGGCGTTACACCTTCGACCTGCTGCACAATCTGCCCCGATGAAGTCATCATCAGCAGCGTCAGCCGGTCGGCGTCGCTGAAGCGGATATAGACCGTAGCTGGTTTAATCCCCAGTGTATCCTCGGCCCGCTGTAAAGTAGCGCTAATCGCGTCTAGCGTCGCTGGGGGGGCACTGCTCGCAGGGAGTTCTAGATAATCCTCAAAGCCTCGCGATAGATCGGTCTCGACCGCAGCTAGATAGAACGGGATATCCGCGGCTAAATCCTGGCTGTCTAATGATGGCAAAGCCTGTACAGGCTGAACCGTTCTGGCGGGTTCAGCAACATCGTTCTCCGCCGTAGTCAATGGGGCCAGGCCTACTTCGCTACGGGCTCGGTTAGAAGCTAAGGAATCATTAGAGAGCGTCGTCTCAGTAGACAGGCCATTGTTTTCGACGGCTGAGGATAAATTCTCAGTCGAGGTCGGATTTGATGCCGTGAGAGTCGCCTCCTCCGGCAAAACGGGTTCCAGCGCAAGGTCTTCTGGGACTGCGGATGGCTCTAAAGGTGCTGTTCCAACACCAGACTCGTCTAGTCCTCTCAGGATGTTTACCTGCTCGTCTGCTGCCGTTAGCGTACCGGCAGCGACCGTAGCGCCAGGAGCTTGGTTGAGGGGCTCACCAACCAGATGAACCGTCCCGTCAGGTTCTATGCTCAAACCGGTGGCGGCATCGATTTGGCCGGCTCTCAATAGCGTTGGCAAGTCAGCCGGTGTGGTGATCGGTGGATTGGGGGCAGAGGTATTACTGAGCCCGGGCTCTAAGGTTAGACTGAGTAGCGCTTCTGCTTGACTGAGCCGCACCGTTTGGTCGCCTGTAACTGCGGCCAGCGTAATTGCCCCATCGGGCGCGGCTAGGGTGCCGGTGTTGGCAACCAGGCCCCCGATTAAATTCAGCGACTGCCCTGGCCCAACGGTGAGGTTACCTGCATTGACGATTACACCGGGCTGAGTCGCAAACGTGAAGACGCTGGGCGCTCCGACTAAAGCCTCGTAGGAACCTGCCGTCCCTGCCTCCAACCAGCTTTCACCGAAACCAGTGCCGACCGCTGTCGTCGCTGTAAAGCTAGCTGGCAGATTGAGACTGGCATTTGGGCCAAAGACTATGCCGACGGGGCTGAGCAAATAGAGATTAGCGCTGCTCCCGCTCACCTGAATCAGGCCATCGATGATAGCCGGGTTGCTGCCCGAAATCCGACCGAATATATTCTGAATTTCTGAGGCTGAGAGAAAGTTAACCGACCGTCCCGCCTCGACCGTGAACTGTTCAAAACTATGGAACAGATTCCTCCCGTCAGTCGAGAGAGAACCACCCTCTATCCTGAACTGCTCTCCCTGCTGAGTCACCTGCGAACCTGTCCCGTCTAAGGCTGGCGTGACTTCGGATAAGACTTTATCCGGGTAAGCTAAGCTTGTAGCCGCAAAGCCTAGAACCCATCTGCTCAGGCCCATCCCCCTAGCGGGCAGCATAATCAGCCAAAGTCAAACGGCTTTGCTTGGGTGGCGTCGAGAACTGATTCTCGTTACTCTCAAATAGTGAATTGACCAAAGAGGCTGATACTGTGTGCTCTAACCCGATGGACTGGAGTAGGGTCTGCCAGCGAGCGTCGATAGCCGTATTCCAGGGCTGGCTGCTTCGCAGGCCGATTAGTGCAGTCAGTCCGTCGTACCAGATTCCCGCCTGATCGTAAAGGTCAAGCCGGGCCTGTAGCGACATCTCGGCGACTTGATCGGTGAGTTCTGGCGTTAGCTCAACGCGTTGAACGAAACCCGTGACAGCGAGGTTAGCGGCAGAACTCTCGGTATTACAGATGATAGAAAAGGACCAGCGATAGGTTTCTCCCGGAGCGAGCTGCTGGGTTTCTGGTAGCGTTATGCTAGCAACGCCCGCCTCCCCAGTTGCAATTAGCGCTTGGCTGTAAATTTGCTCTTCGGCTTGATTGAAGAGATTGAATTCAACCTGCTTGGCCGTATCGAGGGCAGGTAGGTCAAACCAAAAAGTAGGCTGAGCCGTCGCCGTCAGACCTAAATTACTACGGGGTATGAGGGCAATCAGACGCTGGTTGGGCTGGCTGACGCAGCCAGCCCGGGGGGCTCTGGAACCACCGCTGATGCGTCTGCCAGGTAGCCCTTGACGAACTGTATCGTTGCTTCGCATCTCTGCCAGGCTAGGGGTACTCATACCTACTAGCAGAGTCAAGCTCACACCGAACGATGCTAGGCATCTAGATAAGATTAGCCGTTGCATAGTCAAAGGGCTCCAAGTAGCAAATCGAAGGCTAACGGTAGAAGCTATTCTCACCGTTCAACCCTTAATTTGCATTTTCTATACTTAAATTTTAAGTCATTTACAAATCGAGTAGAAACGGTGAGATTACTGAGCTGTTTTTTTAAAAAAACAGCGGGTGCTAAGCTAATTCCGGAAAAACCTGCTGAACAGCTGGATGAATCAGCTGCTGCCGTTGGACATTGAGCCCTTCGGCTAGGGCGGGGTCCTGCTCCAAAGCCTGGAGTCCCTGATTGGCGAGCTTAAGGATGTAGGGTAGGGTGCTATTGTTCAGCGCTGCGGTAGCGGTCCGAGGTACAGCCCCAGGCATGTTAGGTACGCCGTAGTGCAGTACGCCAGCTTCGGTGTAAACGGGTTCGGTATGGGAAGTGGGTCGGACAGTTTCGATGCAGCCGCCCTGATCAACGGCAACGTCGACAATGACCGCGCCCGTCGGCATCTGGCTGACCAGCTGACGTGAGATCAGCTGGGGCGGACGCCGTCCTGGTACGAGGACAGCCCCAATCACCAGATCGGCATCGGGCAGCACCGCTTCTATGTTAGGAGCGCTGCTATAGAGCAGCTGGACCCGCGATCCAAAGAGCGCTTCGAGCTGGTTGAGCCGGTCGATATTGATATCGACTAGAGTTACCCGTGCTCCGAGCCCAACCGCCATTTTAGCGGCTTCTGTACCGACAATCCCGCCTCCTAAAATGACCACGTGGCCGGGTTGAACACCAGGGATACCGCCCAGTAGCACGCCGCGCCCGCCCTGCTGGCGTTCTAAGTAGCGAGCACCAAACTGAACGGATAGCCGTCCGGCAATAATACTCATCGGGGTAAGCAGCGGTCGCTGACCCGCGATTTCGACGGTTTCATACGCGATCGCGCTCACCCCGCTAGCAATCAGCGCCTCAGTCAGCGCTCGGTTAGCCGCTAAATGCAGGTAGGTAAACAAAATTTGCTCTTTTTGGATCAGCCCATACTCGGCTGCGAGCGGCTCTTTGACTTTGACTACGAGCTCTCGCTGCCACGCAGCTTCAGCTGTTTTAACCAGCTCGGCCCCAGCAGCTTTGTAATCGGCATCGGTAAAGCCCGCTCCCAGCCCCGCCTGACTTTCTACGAAAACCCGATGTCCCTGCCGGTTTAGTACCTTCACGCTATCGGGACTCAGCCCAACCCGAAATTCCTGATCTTTAATTTCTTTGGGAATGCCGATTTCCATACGATAAAACCTCAGGGATCGCTTAGATCCTATTGTGGGCGTCAGGTTTGCTGCCTAATAAGTACCGGATTTAAGCAAGTCTAAGAGACTACTTAATCATAATCACCCGAGCTCGGGAGCTGTCATCCGATTATGCCATTCTGATCTGTCTACAAGTTGTTCAAATTAAGAGGTTTTGGTAGAGCCTGCCGCCATCCGCCGGAGCGCAGTGATGATCTGGCTATTGGCCTTGGGGAAAGGGTATTGGTCAATTTCTGCTAGGGTCACCCACTTTACTTCCTCGGATTCGAGCGGCTGCGGAACTCCGCTGAGGTGATTGCAGTTGAAAACGTTGAGCGTGACTTTGAAATGGGTATAGGTGTGGTCAATTGTGATTAGGCGATCGCGCACCTCAATTTCAATCCCCAGCTCCTCTCTAATTTCCCGGCGGATGCAGTCCTGGACTAATTCGCCTGGCTCAATCTTACCGCCGGGAAATTCCCAAAGGCCGCCCAGCAGCCCTTCGGCCCGGCGACGGTCGATCAGGATCTGACCTGCGGCATTATAAATGACGGCTACGCCAACTTTTTTATGCGGCAGCGGGCGGCGAGATTCGGTCATCGGCAGCTCTGACTGGGCATTTTGATTGTACGCCTCACAGTAATTTTGCCAAGGGCAGAGCAAACAGGCGGGACGACGGGTGCAGACCGTCGCCCCCAGATCCATTAAAGCCTGATTGAAATCTCGGGGATGGGTCTGCGAAACTAGCCTTTCGGAAAGCGCCCAGAGCTGGTTAAGCGCTCGGTTGGGCGGCTGGGGCAGCGCAATCAGCCGAGCCAACACACGCTTTACATTACCATCAAGGATAGCGACTGGCTGGTTAAAGGCCGCGCTAAGAATACCGCCAGCGGTTGTGCGGCCAATCCCCGGCAGGGCCAGTACGGTCTCAAACCGCTGAGGAAACTCGCCGCCTTCGGCACTGAGCTGTCGAGCGGCCCGGTGCAAATTTCGGGCTCGGGCGTAGTAGCCCAGACCCTCCCAAGCTTTGAGCACGGTTTGCTGGTCGGCTGCCGCTAGCTGCTGAAGCGTGGGAAACTGGGATAGCCAGCGGCGATAGTAGGGGAGTACGGTCTTAACCTGGGTCTGCTGCAGCATGATTTCTGAAACCCAGATCGCATAGGGATCGCGGGTCTGACGCCAGGGTAGGCTGCGGCCATGGGCACGATACCACCGTAGCAGCAAACGCCGCAGCTCTTCCACAGCAAAGTTCGGCAGAAGATTTGCATTTTCTGCCGAACGATTTAGAGTTGGGCCAATATTGGCTTCTGGCAAAATTGGGTAAGGGTTAAAGGCTACTTAGGGCGAGAGCCCTCAAATAGCTTAAGCTAGCTGTAGCCTAACCTCTACTCGATGTCGTCTAAACTGCCTGTCTGACCAATAGACTGTTCAAAGGCCAAGCGCTGCTCAGCGCCTTTGAGGAAATAGCCGCTCATGATGGCCGAGGCCAGCAGTCGTCCTAGATTTTCGCGGCTGGTGGTGACCGTTACATCAAAATCTTGGGGCGGCAGCCCCCCTAACAGACCCAGAACGTTGTGCTCAATCACCTGCATCACTTCAGCCGAGGCGGGACGAGATAGCTGCGAAACCGTTTCCGGTTCCATGGCTTGAACGTAGTGGAGGAGGGCGTTCTCTTTCAAAGATTTGGCTCCTAGATATTCGGGGACTTGGCCGGGTGCGTTATTCACTGTATTAACCTCTCACTCGGGCGGAATGCTACCTTTGCAAGGCAGCCTTATCACTTCTTATTGCTGTACTGTCAATAATTTAACAAACCCTTAGGATTTACCGGGTGAGTAGAACCGTACCAGATTGTGAGGGGTTTACCGCGATCGCTACCAGGTCGGGTCAAAAAACAGGTTGACCTCTAGCTCAGCCGGGCTGCTGGGGACAGCCGTTAGGCAGGCACAGCAGGGCTCAGCTTGACCCGTCATTTCCACCTCGCAGGCGTGGCAGGAGCCCATCAGGCAGCCCGTCGGAATCGTGACTCCAGCCCGAGCCGCGACCTGAAGCAGAGGCTCGCCGGGCTCGGCCAGCACTGTGACGTCGTCGGGCAGGAAGTGGATCTGGAGGGGCATGGGTGATGGCGTGTTCGCGAAGCGTCGCCGTAGGCGTTAGGGGGGATTCCTGGCAGGTGCGGGTTAGCTATTGGGGACGGTCAGTTTTGAGCATTTCAACTAGCGTGTGGTGAGCGTCCGCAGCATCTTTCAAAGTATGATCGAATTCGACCCGTACGGGCACCGTCTCACCTGCAACTTGGGCGGTCAGATCCATGCCCTGGGGGTCGATGGCGGTCATTGTGGCGGCAGTAGCAGATTGGTGCGGGCCATAGCGCTGGGCATAGAGCAGGACGGCACTGGCATGGTCCTTGTTCATATGCTTACAGATGCGATCGCTAATTGCCGGCGTAATCGGTTCTGACATGGAAAATCCCTTAAACTACTAATCTAATGTTCTGAATGTCTTGATCATTCTGGCTTTCTATTCATTCTGATGATATCTTCACCACCGGCGAATGTTGAGCATCCCTGGCCAGCGGGCTTCCTGTTTGAAAGCCCTGGCGCTCATTTTACCTATCGGGTTGTGGGTCCCTGCTGTCGGCTGTTTGATCGCGAGCAGCTACCCTGGCCCTGCTGTCGCCTCCAGTGGAAAGGTAAGGAACCGAGCTGGCGGCGGATTGGGCGACGGTTAACGGTCGATCTGGCCAGCCGGCGGCATCCGTCCTACTGTGTTGAGATTGTTGGACAGGGCTACAGCAGTGAGCCATTCGTGACTACATTGTATACCGTCACCTTTGCGCCCGAATTCCAGCTCTGGTGGCATACGCCGCGTTCGGCGCTTACAGCTACCGGAGAACTGCTACCTTCGCCAATTTCTAATTCCCAGCTGGCGGGGCAGCGCTGAGGGGGCCAGTATTTCGGCTAATATTCTTCAATTGCTTCGGGCACCTCTACCAGGCAGGCGCGGCGGTATTCAAGGCCGGTCCAAAATATCGCACCGCAGAGCTGAGCGTCAGAAAAATAAACCGTGCGGAAAAGAGTGGCCTCGAGATTAGTGCCCTGCATCAGTGCGCCTACAAAAATAGTTTCGTCCAAATAGGCTTCCCGCAGGTCGGTCTGAGTAAAGTTAGCGTTGGTGAAGTTGGCCCGCTCCATGATGGCGTAGCGCATGTCGGCCCCTTCAAAGTTGACCTCCCGGGCGCTGGAATAGGCAAAATTGGTGTCGTATAGATTGGCCCCTTCTAGATTAGCTCCGTCGAGTAGCGTATGGAAAAAGTTCGCGCTCTCTAAATCGGCACCGCGCAGGTCGGCACCAGAGAGGTCGAGCCGGCGAAAGTCAGCCCCGTCTAGGTCGCAGCCAACGCATTCGTTGGTGTCAATCAGCCGCTGAACATCCTCGTCGTCAGCGGCAGTGGCGGCCTGAGCCAACCCGACCCAGAGGACTGTGCCGACCAGTAAAGCGACCCTAGCGCGATCGCAATTCAGTATCCAGTACATTATTCCTTTAAACATGGCCTTCCAACATAGTAGGAATTGACTCTAGCACTGATTGCCATGGTGTCAGATCCGATGCCATAGCGGCAAGAGGACAGCAGCGCAAAACTGACCCGAGACCAGTGCAGCAGCAGCCAGTAGCTGTCAAAAAACGTAACCTCTGGGGGTGCTGTTCCCATATTATCCCGGGTTCTGTAGCTGATAGTATAAACGAGCTTGAAAGCCGCAGCCATGCTCTAAAGCTGTTGGGGTGACTACCACGCTGCTGCGTTTTTTAATTAATTTTAAGGACAGTTCGACCATGAAATCTTTTCGTCTAACCGTAGTGGCCTTAGCAGCCACTACCCTGGGGACATTTGGCAGCCTGAACGCAGCCCTGGCACAGACCTTTGGCAGTACAGAGGTCGATTCGAGTGACTTCGTTTTAGTCGCTTCGCCAGCGGGCAGCCTTTCACGTAATCCGCAGCTGATGATCATCGAGCAGCAGACCGATGCTCGTCCCTGCTGGAGTGAAACTGGGAGCAACCCCACCCAGATTGAGCCGCTCCTGCTCAACTTTGACTTTACCGGCATCTGTGGGCGAAGTCTCGACAGCAATGGCTATTCGATTCGCACCGCCGATGGCGATATGGGCAGCCGCTTTAACCTGACGATTCAAGAGCAAGACGGACAGCTGGTGCTGCTAGGTACCCCCAGCACTTTTCCAACTAACCCCTATCGCAACGCACCGGCTTTCCGGATCGGACAGGCAAGCGGCATTGCCCCCAACGGCTTTACTAAACTGACGCTAGATCCGGGCTGGCGATTGGCCAAGCGAACCACGACTGACGGCCGCGTTCTGGGACATGTCTATCTCACCAACGACATGCCCATTGCTCAAATTTTAGAAGCGGCAGGCGACGGCGAAGTCGTTGCTCGTCCACCGGCGCCAGGGGCAGGGGCCGGAGTCAGCTTCCCAGATGTTCGCGGCGACATCTATGCGAGTGAAATTGACCGCGCGGTTGAAATTGGCTTTATCGCGGGTTTTCAGGAAGACAATACCTTCCGGCCTCGGGCTAACCTAACGCGCGAGCAGCTAGTGTCGATGATCTTTGAGGCGCTCAACAGCCAGGAAAATCTCTCAGTAGCCCTGCCCAATCAGGTGACGAGCAATCCCTACAGCGATGTCGCCCGCGATCGCTGGAGCGCGGCTAAGATTGAGTTTGCGAAGCAGAGCGGTATCGTCAGCGGCTATCAGGATGGGACCTTCAAGCCCAGTCAGCCGGTGACCCGGGCAGAGTTAATGGCAATTGTCCGGCGGGCGGCAGAATATAGCCGTAAGCAGCGGGGACTGACTGAGATCTTGCCCTCAACCCAGGCCGCCCGTTCTTTCTCTGACATCCAGGGGCATTGGGCAGCACCGGTAATTTCGAACCTGTCTAGCTACTGTGGCATTGCCACCCCGCTGAATGAGACCGGTAATAATTTCCAGCCCAACGCCAACGCCCAGAGAAACTACGCAGCAGCGGCGATTGTGCGGTTTTTAGACTGCCCTAACAGCTAGGCCCAAGGGTTAGTCCGAGCAGCTAGAAACTTCTTACAGAAAGGCTTTGAAACGATCCGACCGGACAGCTTCAAAGCCTTTTGCTTTGATTATGCTGCTTTTTTGCCTGCCAAAATGCCGTAGCGCAGCAGACCACGGCTGAACCCCTGGGACATTAGCTGCAGCGAGAACGCCCCCTGTAAAGGAGCCCCCCCGGAGCGCAGCAGCGCTTGAAAGGTAGAGGGTTCAAAGGCAGAAGCGATGACGTCGCCCCAGAAGGGCTCGACAGCGGCAGTCCAGTCGGTAGTGCTGAGGTCGGTAAAGCCCAGGTCTGATGCGATCGCGCCATATTCCGGCAGCGAAATCACATAGGGCAGACAGTAGGCCCGATAGATCGCCTCTAGATGGCGCTGCTCGTCCGCCGTCAGCGGGCCTGCCAGCGAGTCCGTCGGACGGTGACACCAGGTCGCCATCAGGAATAGCCCGCCGGGCTGTAGCAGGCGATAGCTTTCCTGCAAAAACTGGCGCTTGTCGGGCATATGCTCGCCGCTTTCCATCGACCAGATAAAGTCAAAGGTCTGATCGGCAAAAGGGGTGCTCTGAGCATCTGCCACCTGGAAGAAAGCCTGAGTCCGGCTGGGGGCATTCGCAGTTTGAGTTTCAATGGGGCTGAGCGGAATACCCGCCGAGCCAGCTCGGGCCGCAGCTCGCTCGGCCTGGACCGGACTGAGGGTAATGCCAACTGCCGCCGCTGAGTATTTTTGCGCTAGGTAGAGGGTACTGCCGCCGATGCCGCAGCCTACGTCCAGAATCGTTTGGGGCGATCGCACTCCTCCCCAGGCCAGCAGCGTCTCGATTAGGTCAATCTGAGCCTGCCGACGACCTTTACGCTGCCGCCCGCTGGGGCCATAGTAGCCATGGTGCATATGCTCTCCCCAGACCTGCTCCCAAAGTCCTGAGGACTGGTCGTAGAATTGCTGGATGCGCTGTTTCAGGTCTGCTGACATGGGGTAGCCTCACTTTTGATCGCGTTTGTGACATTAACAGTGATGATGGAATGGAGCAATGCAGAATTCTCAGGAAGTCGGCAGCTACCTCTAACGCTAAACAGATTGCTTGAGCGCTTTTTCAGTTCTTCCGTACTACCCATAGATGACCGTCTCTAGAACCATTTGCCTAGGCTTTCTCACCTTAATTACCGTCGGCACGCTGCTGCTGATGCTGCCCCTAGCCACCGCTGGTGAGGGCTGGAATAATCCGATTGTGGCCCTCTTTACCGCGACCTCGGCTGTCTGCGTCACTGGGCTAATCGTGGTCGATACCGGATCTTATTTTTCTCCGGTGGGCCAGGGGATTGTGCTGCTGCTGATTCAGCTGGGCGGGCTGGGCTATATGACAGCGACGACGCTGCTGCTGCTGCTGCTGGGGCGGCGGCTAGCACTGCGCGACCGATTGGCGATGAAGCAGACGCTGGATACAGCAGAGATGGCCAACATTAGGACGTTGGTCATTTCAATTATTTCAATGACGCTCGTGTTTGAGCTAACCGGCGCTTTTTTGCTGCTGCCCGTATTTCGTCAGGACTATGGTTCTGGACAGGGGCTCTGGCTCGCCCTCTTTCACAGCGTCAGCGCGTTTAACAATGCTGGCTTTAGCCTGTTTGAGGACAGCCTGGTGGGATATGCGCGATCGCCGTTACTCAATGCTGTCGTAGCAGCCCTGATTATTATTGGCGGGATTGGCTATCAGGTAATTATGGAAGGGTTTACCTGGCTGCGTCATCGCGTCAGGGGCAGCCAGGAGCGAACGGTCTTTTCTCTTCATTTTAAGATTGTCACGAGCACGTCTCTGGCGCTTTTGCTGATAGGCGCGATCGCGCTATTTCTAACCGAGTATGACAACCCCGCCACGTTGGCTGGCAAAAGTTTTGGAATTAAAGCATTACTCGCCAGCTTTCAATCCGTTGTCACGCGCACCGCTGGCTTCAACTCCGTTGATATTGGCGGCATGGAAAAAAGTTCGCTATTTATCGTGATTGCGCTGATGTTTGTCGGCGCCAGCCCCGGTAGTACCGGCGGCGGGATCAAAACGACGACGCTGCGAATTTTGCTGAACTGCACCCGAACGGCGCTGCAAGGCAAAGAGGAGGTGACCTGCTACCAGCGTCAGATTCCAGGATTCAGGATTCTCAAAGCCGTGGGCGTCGTGGTTGCCTCGGGGTTTACCGTCATTACGATCACCACCTTGCTCTCGCTCACTGACCCAGAAACAACGTTTATCAGTACGCTGTTTGAAGCGGTTTCGGCCTTTGCGACGGTGGGGCTATCGACCGGGATTACCGCCGACCTGTCGGTCTTGGGGCAGATTGTCCTGATTACGACGATGTATACCGGGCGAGTCGGGATTTTACTGCTGATGGCGGCCCTGCTGGGCGACCCCAGTCCTAGCGCCATCCACTACCCCGAAGAAGATTTGCTGATTGGGTAAGCGGTATGCAGGCAGGGGCTGGGTAACCCAGCCCCTGCTGCTTATCCGTTTTCGGCCGCCAGCTCGGTGCTGCCGCGACGCCGACCGCGGGTCAGGCTGTTGAATAGCATCTGGCCAATGGCCTTAACCAGGTTGCCTTCTAGCTCTTCAAACAGCTTCATGTTGATCCCGAAGGCATCGTTGGCTTCCTCGACGATCGCGTCTGCCGTTGCTTCATCTACGGGGGCCGAGTCTAGCGAATCGCGATACTTTTGCTTAAACGCTTTTTCATCGCTAATGCTGTCGAATTCATAGAAGGCGACACCCTCACCTTCGCTCAGGTTCATCGCTCGCTGGGCAATTTTCTTGAGAATCTGTCCCCCGGAGAGGTCACCCAGGTAGCGGGTATAGGAATGGCCAACCAGCAGTTCCGGCTGCCGATCGGAAATTTCTCGGATTCGCTCGACATAGGTCTGGCCAGCGGGCGATAGCGAAATTTGCTCTCGCCAGTTCGGACCGTAATAGTAGGTGAGATCCTCTTCTAGCGCTGCTTTGCGGTTGAGCTCTGGAAAGTAAATTTTAGAGACTACAGGATGGTGCTGATGACGCTCCATCTCCTCTTCCATCGCCGAATACACGAAGTAGAAGTTGGCTACCAGCTTACGATAGGACTTCTTCTCAACTACGCCCCGCAAAAAACATCGGACAAAGCCGACGTTCTCCGCCATGGTGTGCGCTTTCTTCGTGCCCTCGCGGAGCTTGGTTGATAGATTGCTGCTCATGCTAAGTCTCGCTATAGATCTAAAGCTGATTAAACAAAGTTTTGGCTTGGTTCTGGCAAGCGCTAATAATTCCAGCCGCTCTGAACCGGCGGCTAATCCCGGTGGTCAATCCCTTTAGCGCACCAACCGCCGGTGAATCATCATATTAAAGGGTGTAAATTGCCATGATTGTTACAATAGCTCGTTTTAATGAGCGTTTCCGTTAAAAAATATTGCGCCACTCCCAGCCCAACCTTGCTAAGCCATTGATCAAAGTCAAGCAAAACCTACTTTTCAGCGGGCTTTGCTTGAAACTAGGGTTTTGCGCTGAGTCCGCTTAGGATCAAGGATTTAATAAGATGCACAACTCCCGAGCCCTCATCCCCAACCCTTCTCCCGGGGGAGAAGGGGGCCGGATCTAGCTCCCTCTCCCCCGGGGAGAGGGCCGGGGTGAGGGCCGCGAGACATGCACAAATGATTAAGTTATTTAATTCTCGATCCTTAGATATCTAGGTCAGCGAGCTTCAGTCGGGGACCGTAGGTCTCAATAAACTCACGCCGGGGGGCAACGCGATCGCCCATCAGCACCGTGAAGATCCGGTCGGCCTCAGCCGCATCCTCAATCTCAACTTTTTTGAGTGTTCGGCTTTCAGGATTCATCGTCGTATCCCACAGCTGAGTTGGCATCATTTCACCCAGGCCCTTAAAGCGCTGAATGTTGTAGTTGGCATTGGCCGGAAATTCGGCAATCCGCTCGCTGAGTTCGCGATCGCTGTAGCAGTAGGCATGGCTACGACCGCGCTCGAGCTTGTACAGCGGCGGGCAGGCGATATAGACATAGCCCTGATCGACCAGCGCCCGCTGATAGCGGTAGAAGAAGGTCAGCAGCAGGGTGCGGATATGAGCCCCGTCCACGTCGGCGTCGGTCATCAGGCAAATGCGGTGATAGCGTAGCTGAGAGGCGTCAAATTCTTCGCCCTTAATGCCTAGCCCCAGAGCCGTAATCAGCGCCTGGACTTCGGTGTTTTTGTAGATTTTGGCATCGTCTGTTTTCTCAATATTAAGGATTTTGCCCCGCAGCGGCAGAATGGCTTGAAATCTGCGATCGCGACCCTGCTTGGCGCTGCCGCCCGCCGAGTCGCCCTCGACGATAAAGATTTCCGACTCGGCCGGGTCGCGAGAGCTACAGTCGGCCAGCTTTCCCGGCAGGGTAGAAGACTCCAGCACCGACTTACGGCGCACCAGATCGCGGGCTCGCCGGGCCGCTTCAGCCGCGTTGAACGCCTGAACGGCCTTTTCTAAGATGGCGTCGGCCACGCTGGGGTTGAAATCAAGATATTCGCTCAGCGCCTCACCCACCAGCGAATCGACGATACCACGGACTTCGGTATTGCCCAGCTTGGTTTTCGTCTGGCCCTCAAACTCAGGGTCGGGAACCTTGACCGAAATAATCCCGGTCAGGCCCTCGCGGATATTTTCCCCAGCCAGGTTCGACTCGCTGTCCTTGCGCTTGTTGCGCTTGCGGGCGACGACGTTGAGCGTCCGGGTGAGCACCGCTTTGAGCCCTTCTAGGTGAGTCCCCCCGTCGATTGTCCGAATGTTGTTGGCAAAGCCCAGCAGATTGTCCGAAAAGGCATCGCTGCACCACTGGAGCGCCGCCTCTACCTGCACCCCGTCACGCTCCGACTGGACGTAGATAATGTCGTCGTGGAGGGGCTGCTTATCGTTGTTGATGTAGCTGACATACTCGCGGATGCCGCCTTCGTAGAAATAGCGAGTGACCCGCGGCTGGTCTGCCCTGATCAGCTCCAGCCGATAGTCGGTAAAGGTAACATCGACGCCAGCATTGAGATAGGCGAGCTCTCGCAGCCGGGCTGCGATGGTGTCGTAGTCAAACTCCGTCGTCGTGGTAAAGATCTGACTGTCTGGCTTGAAGCTGACAGAGGTCCCTGTCTGGCCACTGGTGTCTTTCTTGGTCTTTAAGCTGCCAATGGGTGCTCCCCGCTCAAATCGCTGGGCATGCACCTTTTGGTCGCGCCAGACGGTGACCTCGACCCATTCTGAGAGGGCATTGACGACTGAGACGCCGACCCCATGCAGTCCCCCCGATACCTTGTAACCGCCGCCGCCGAATTTGCCGCCCGCGTGGAGTACCGTCAACACCGTCTCCAGCGCCGACTTGCCAGTGCGCGGATGCACATCCGTCGGAATCCCTCGACCGTCGTCGGTGACGGTGACGGAGCCATCGGGATTGAGGGAAACTTCGATATGATCGCAGTAGCCCGCTAGCGCCTCGTCTACGGCGTTGTCTACGACTTCGTAAACGAGGTGGTGCAACCCCTTCGGGCCGGTGCTGCCGATGTACATGCCAGGTCGCTTACGGACGGGTTCAAGCCCTTCTAAAACCTGAATCTGCTCAGCACCGTAGTTGGTTGTCATGCTAGTCGGTTCTCCTGTGGTCGGTTTTTAGCCGCTTGAATTGCAAAAAACGATCATTCACCTGCAAATTCTAGCACATTGGCTTTACAAGCGGTTTTAGAGCAGTTTTAGCGCACTTCTAAAAAAGGGATGGATCGGATGTATTTTAAAGTATTGGTCATTTGCCTCGTTCTTGAATTATAGATCACCAGTACTCATTGCGATTGTGGGGCCGACCGCCGCGGGTAAATCCAGTCTGGCGTTAGAACTGGCAAAACGGCTTGAAACGATGGTTTTGAGCGCTGACTCTCGCCAGGTCTATCGCGGCTTTGACATTGGCACGGCCAAACCCAGCCCAGCCGAGCGCCAGCAGGTTCCCCATCGACTGATTGACATCTGTGACCCCACCGAGACCCTGACGGTAGCAGAATATCAGCGTCTGGTGCAGCATGAGATTAGTCAAATCCATACCCAGGCCGCAGCAATACCGCTACTAGTAGGGGGCACGGGTCTATATATTGACGCGGTCACTAAAGGACTGCGAATTCCGCCGGTGCCACCTCAGCCTGAGCTGCGATCGCAGCTGCAAGCCCTCGACCAGCCCCAAATCTACGCCTGGCTCCAGCAGCTAGACCCCACCGCCGCCGCCCGCATCCATCCCCACGATAAAGTCCGAACCCTGCGCGCCCTGGAAGTCTACTACGTCACCGGGCAGCCGATTTCAGCCCAGCAGGGCAGCCAACCACCGCCCTATCCCATTCTCTCGATTGGGCTAGACTGCCAGCCCCCGGAACGGCTGCGAACTCGCATCGCCCAGCGAACTCAGCAGATGATCGAGCAGGGCTTCGTGGACGAAGTGAAGCGGCTGAGCGCCCAGTACGGCAGCGATCATCCCTTACTGAAAACGCTGGGCTATGCCGAAATGCAGCACTATATTGCCGGTGCGATCGGTTTAGCAGACGCGATCGCGCTAACCGTACAGCACACCTGTCAATTCGCCAAACGACAGCGCACCTGGTTTCGCAAGATCCCCCAAACTGAATGGTTCGATCCCAACTCAGAAAACCTGACAGCAACCGTATGGACTCGGGTCGAGACTTTCCTAAAAGCAGAGTATAAAAACTAACCCCCCTACCCCTAACACCTACGGCGACGCTTCGCGAACACTCCCCTACTCCCGCCGTTCCGGCGGTTCCGGCAGCGGCTCCCGCTTCTCTAACGGCTCTTCCAGCGGCTCTTCCAGCGGCTCCTCCAGCCGTTTTGCCGGCGTCTCCACCTCAGGCGTTGCCGCCGGAACGAGCTCTTTCTGCCGCTCTTCCAGGTTAAGCGGCAGGCGTATGGGCTGGGGTTCCTTCACCGGCTCCTGCTTGGCCTGCGGCAGGCTGCGCTCTAGGTCACCAAGCGGTCTAGGAATCACCATCACTGCGTTGAGTTCGCCAATCCGTTCGGCTTCGTGCATCCCGGCTTCGACCGCGATCGCAACGTTTGACAGCGAGCCCTGAATAATAATGGTGCAGAGCCCCTCGCCGATCGTCTCATGGGCTAGCAGGGTAATCTCAGCGGCCTTGGTCATGGCATCGGCGGCTCCCACCATGGCCGGAAAGCCTCGGGTTTCCAACAGTCCCAACGCGCCGCTGCTGATGGTGCTGCCGACCTGCTGAAATTCTTCTAGCCGCGCACAGATGGGCAATACCGCCTCTAGATTGGCCATCGGTCGAGGAATCAGGGAGGCCGAAACAAACTGGCCAAACTGCTTGGCGGTCTCCTCACCGGCTTTGACTGCCATCCGCACATCGGCGACGCCGCCCCGGACAATAGCCGTGCAGTGGCCCCCGCCGGTTTTTTCATAGCCAACTAGATAGACGTTGGACGACTTCATCATGGCGTCGGCGGTGCCGATGATAGCAGGAAAACTGGTGGTCGAGACCATGCCCAGGGCCGTATCTTTCAGCCAGTGGCTTGGAGCGGCGACTGGCTTCGCAAGGGGTCTGGCGTTGGACTGCATAGGGGCCTCTAGAAAACGATGCGCATTTTACTATTCTAAAGACTCAATGTTAACCATCGCCTGATGCCCCAGTCTTAATTTGCAGCCTTAATTTAAGGGCTGCCGGTGGGGAAATAAGTTAGAGAGCAGCTGGTTGACCTGGTCACGGCCATAGACCTGCTTGCTTTGTCCATTGGTTTGGGCCACTGCTGCACCATTAGTCTCAGGTCGTGACTTGGCCACAAACCCATTACTTGTCCCGTTGTTCGCCCCGTTACTAGCCTGAGCAAAGCCATTTGCCCTGGCAGAAGACGGCTGGGATGGAACCGTAGATACCTGTCCTACTGCCACTAAAGAACCGGCTGCTACAACTTCACCCGGGCCGATAGCCGGGTCGATCAGCGTTGAAGCTGGGCCAATACAGGCGCCTGCGCCGATTTTGCCCTGGCCTACGACTAAGGCACTAGCACCCAAGCTGACGCTATCTTCCACCCGGAGTACTCCGCCCCGTGCCTGAAAAACCACTCCCGCTCCTAGGCAGGCATTAGCCCCGATCACAATTTGGCTGCCCGCCTCGGCTTGCAAGACAACGCCCGCCGCGATCGCAGCCGTTGGGTCAATGGTGACATCGCCTCCGCAGCAGTAGTGGGTATGGCTGATCAGGTGCAGCGGCGATTGCATAGCGCGGCGTTATGGACGCTGAATAGTCGTCTCTAGAATTCTACGCTTGGCTTGCGGATCGATGCCAATCAGACGGACATAGTGACCCTGGTGCTGCGCCAGCTGGGTACCCAAAGCCGCGATTGCCTCAGCTGGTCGGGCAGCGGTAATCGGCTGACCGGTTTGCCAAGCCCCGCTGCGATAGCGCCGCTGGTCGGCATATTCGATGTTGATGCGATAGCCTTGATTGATCAGCTGCGTCACTTGGTTCATCAGGTCGGGATCGAGGCTGTGGCCGCCGCCGTTGCCGTTGCTGTTGCCGACCCGGTCAATGCCCCGATTTGGCGGAAAGTCATACTGCGGCGGCTCGTTGTAGAGCGGCTCACGGGCGGCTCGGTCGCCCTTTAGATCTATTGTCTGGCCCGGCTTTTGAATGGTCGTTGCCGCCGACCGGCGCTTGGCTTTGGGGTCAATTCCAAAAATTCGCACATAGCGGTCTGGATGTTGCGACAGGAAACTTCCTAGCTGCCGCATCGCCGCCGATTCACTGCCGGACGAAATCGTCTCACCGGTTTGCCAAATGCCGCTGCGATAGCGCCGCTGGTCGGCATACTCAACTCCTATTTTATGACCCTGGCGAAGAATCTGACCGACCTGCTGGGCCGTATCGCTGCCCAGGTTAGCAGAGCCGCCGCCCTGAGCGCGAGAGCCGCTAGTCGGCTGATGAGAAGCGTTGCCAAATCCCTGCCCCCGAGTCGCCGCTGCGCCTGAGGAGACCGGCACATGTACCGACTTGCCATCGGCCCGCTGAATCGTCGTCGTCGCCACCCGCCGCTTGGCCCGGGGCTCGATGCCAAACATCCGCACATACTCGCCCTGGTGCTCATCCAGACAGTGCTTGAGCGCAGCCAGCACCTCTGGCTCCCGGCGAGACTCAATCGGCGAGCAAATCTTCCAGACGCCGCTCTTATAGCGACGGGGGTCGGCATGCTCGGTGCCAATCTGGTAGCCCTGCTGGAGCAGATCGCGGACCTGCTGCACCACTTCAGAATTGAGCCCGTTGGCGCCGCTGCGCGATGAGCCGTTGCTGTAGCCGCCGCCCGCCCGACCGGAGCCGCCCGATCGGGCGGACTGGACTGAATGAGTCTCAATATGGATTGGCCCATCTGGGCGCTGAATCGTCACCGTACCGACTCGCTGCTTGACTTTGGGGTCGATGCCGAACATTCGCACATATTCGCCCTGGTGCTCGGCCAAGCAAGATTCCAAAGCCGCGATCGCTTCTGGCTCTCGATTAGAGCGAATCGGCGGGCAGGTTTCCCAGACGCCGCTGCGATAGCGCCGTTGGTCGGCATGTTCCATGCCAATGCGATAGCCCTGGCTGAGGAACTGTCGCAGCTGCTGAATAATTTCCGAGGTTAATCGTTGGCTTTGCATGGTCCTATTTTCGGGATATGGAGTAGAGGGTTGAACAGGGCGGGGCTGATGGTGTACCTGAATGGGTACTGTATAGATGTTTTGGGACTTGGCCTTAGTCTGATTCAGACGGCTACCGAATACTTCATGCGCAAAAGATCGATCGGCGTCCTTTACATCTGGCAGCTGGTCGGCCTGTTGCTGCTGCGTAATGACGCTGCCTGAAGCAACATATTTACCGGGCGGAATCTCGACGTCTTGAACCAGGGCATGCATCATGACGATAGCACCCTGGCCAATCCGAGCGTTGAAGACCGTAGACCTGAAGCCGATAAAACAGCCTTCACCGATGTAGGCCGGTCCATAAACCAGAGCCTTGCAGCCCAATACGGTCTGCTGCCCCAGCCAAACGCTGTAGGGACGGTCATTGTCCCCTAAAACCCGGCTTTCGCCCAGCCCTTGAATCGCTGCGCCGTCCTGTACTCGGCAGCTTTCGCCGATAAATATGGGACCCTCTGAGCGAATAAAAGCGCCTGGGGCCACCGAGGTTTCTGCCCCAACCTGGACAGCGCCCTCAATCACCGAAAACGAATGGATGTAAGCGGTCGAACTGATCTGGGGACCCTTCAACAAGTTCGACCGAGTGGTAGAAGCCACGTTCTGGGCTACCATTGAACCCAACGCCTCACCTAAAGTCTTCTCGTTTGTCGTAAAGCATGCCTGTGTCCAGACTAACGGTATCAATGATGGCGATTACCGCCGCATCCACGGGCTTATGGAGGTGTCTCTCCTGCTGACGGGCACCGCTGCCGCGGCTAATCAGCACCCATTCACCAATACCGGCACCCACCACGTCGGCGGCAACTTCGTATTCCTCTAGGGAGTTTCCCGATTCGTTCAGGAGCTCTACTACGAGCAGCTTTACGCCTTGCAGACTGGGATCTTTACAGGTGCTGACAACGGTCCCTCTCACCTTGGCTAAACGCATGGGGCAGGCTATCTGCCATAGGGGCGAATGCCGCTGACGCTCTCGCGGAACTGCTCCACCGCCTCGGTGTAGCGAATCGGTAGCACAAACTCCAAATTTTCGTGGGGCCGGGCAATGATGTGCGTCGAGAGCACCTGGCCACCGTTGACCCGCTTGACGTTTTCTACCCCAGCGGCGACAGAGGCCTGCACCTCGGAAACATCGCCTCGGACAATCACCGTTACCCGTCCACTACCAATTTTTTCATAACCGACCAGCGTCACCCGGGCTGCTTTCACCATCGCGTCAGCCGCTTCAACTACCGCGGGGAAGCCCAGCGTTTCTACCATTCCTACTGCGATCGCCATTGTACTTTCCTAACCTTTTCCCAAAAATGTTCTAACTTTCATCAAATCAAACTCATGGGGCGTTTGACTAAATTCAGTCACTATTCAGTCACTTGCCCAAACGCCCCTATTTTTCAACAGCTGCCCCGCGCTAAGTTCGGAACTGCTCTACCGCCTCGGTGTACCGAATCGGCAGCACAAACTCCAAATTTTCGTGGGGCCGCGCAATAATGTGGGTGGAGAGTACCTCGCCCCCATTCACTCGCTTGGCCGATTCAATTCCGGCTGAGACAGAGGCCTGCACCTCAGAAACGTCTCCCCGAACAATCACGGTCACCCGACCACTCCCGATCTTTTCGTAACCCACCAGCGTCACGCGGGCTGCTTTTACCATCGCGTCAGCAGCTTCCACAACAGCGGGAAATCCCTTAGTCTCAATCATTCCTACGGCAATAGGCATTGTCGAATTATCCTCCTATGTAACCTTAAGAATACGGGGCTGCCGCCCCTTTGACAATATAAGCTGCAATGATTGCTGCTAATATTGATGATTATTAAAACTGATGTAGATTTATTGCTATCGAGTAACGTTTGTGCATATTCCCCTGTTCGCTAATTTGTTGATTGATCTGCGGCTCAAGGGGCATAGCCACGGCATCTTGACCCATCGAAGCGTCTCGAAATTCAGGTAATATTAAGCACTGGGTGGGAATGAGTTACTTATTTTCATAGCTATTTTTAACTGTCAAAGGCCGTCATCGCTAATCCTGTTCTGCCCCGATTGATCATTCACGCCCTGATGCAAGAGTCATGATCCAATCCCTCATTTACGGGAGCTGGCTGCTCCCGCTCTATGGTTTTTTTGGGGCGCTGCTGACGCTGCCCTGGTCCATCGGGCTAATTCGCCGGACCGGGCCGCGTCCAGCGGTTTATATCAACCTGCTGATGACGACTGTGGCCTGTGTGCACGGCAGCCTGGTCTTTTGGGGGCTGTGGAATACCGGTTCGCAAGAGCTGACCTGGCAGTGGGTGCAGGTCGCAGATTTAAACCTTTCAATCTCGCTTGACCTGTCAATCCTCAATCTAGGTACCCTTGAGCTAATTGCGGGACTCAGCCTGCTGGCCCAGTTTTTCGCCCTGGGCTATATGGATAAAGACTGGGCGCTGGCCCGATTTTTTGCCTTAATGGGGTTTTTTGAGGGGGCGATGAGCGGAGTGGTGTTGAGTAGCTCGCTGTTTTCGGCCTACTTTTTGCTAGAGCTGCTGACCCTGTCAACCTATCTGCTGGTAGGGTTTTGGTATGCTCAGCCGCTGGTGGTGACGGCGGCTCGGGATGCTTTTTTAACCAAGCGGGTGGGTGACGTGCTGCTGCTGATGGGGGTAGTTGCCCTTTCTGGTCTGGCTGGCAGCTTAAATTTTAACGATCTTTACGAATGGGTTAAAACGGCTGACCTGTCTACGACCAATGCAACGCTGCTGGGGCTGGCGCTGATTGCTGGACCGGCGGGCAAATGTGCTCAGTTCCCACTACATTTGTGGCTGGACGAGGCGATGGAGGGCCCCAACCCGGCCTCAATTTTGCGGAACTCCGTCGTCGTGACCTGCGGGGCCTATGTGCTAATTAAGCTGCAGCCGGTGATTGTCCTGTCGCCGATTGCCCTAGATGTGCTGATTGCGATTGGCGTAATTACGGCAGTGGGAGCTTCGCTAGTTGCAATTGCGCAGATCGACCTGAAGCGAGCCCTCTCCTATTCCACCAGCGCCTACCTGGGGCTGGTATTCATCGCGGTGGGCACCGAATGGCCAGGGGTAGCGCTGATGCTGCTATTTACCCATGCCGTAGCCAAGGCGCTACTGTTTATGAGCGTGGGCGCGATCATCAGTACGACGAACAATCAAAACCTGACCGAGATGGGCGGGCTCGGGTCGCGAATGCCAGCGACGGTGCTGGCCTTTACGACTGCCTCCCTGGGCATGACCGGGCTGCTGCCGCTGGGCTGTTTTTGGGCGTTTCGGCTGGGGATGGATTTTCTCTGGCAGGAGCAGCCGCTGCTGGCGGTGGTGTTCCTAGTGGTCAACGGGCTGACGGCGATGAACCTGATGCGAGTGTTTCGGCTGGTGTTTTTGGGCGAGCCCCAGCCCAAAACCCGGCGCGCGCCTGAAGTCAACTGGCTAATGGCGCTGCCGATGGTGACGCTGACGATTTTTGTGTTGCTGGTGCCGCTGGTGATGGCGCGGATGTCTCTGCTGCCGCCGTGGCAGTATTTGAACATTCCCATTGTAGTTGTGCTCGTACTCTCGGGGCTGGTTGGCTTTGTCGCTGGCGCGGCGATTTCGCTGAATAAGGTGTGGTCGCGATCGCGGCGGCGGACGCTGCGGCTGCTGCAGGATGTGCTGGCCAATGCGTTTTACACCGGCTGGCTGTATCAGGTGACGGTGGTGTTTGTCGTCGATCAGTTTTCCCGGTTTAGCAGCTGGTTTGACCGCTATGTCGTAGATGGCGCGGTCAACCTAGTTGGCGTTGCCTCGCTGGTCAGCGGCGAAGGACTTAAATACAGCGCCTCGGGCCAATCGCAGGCCTACATTTTGACGATTGTGATCGGCGTTGGCCTGCTGGGACTGCTGTTTACCTGGACGCTGTGGTAGGAGAGCAAACATGCTGAGTGCACTACTCTGGATACCCCTGCTGGGGGCACTAATCATCGCTCTCTGGCCCAGCCCGCTGTCATCGACCCGCGTCCGCGTCGGGGCGCTGGTGACGCTGGCCATCACGCTGGGCTGGACGCTCTATCTGGTCGGCCAGTTCGACGTTCACAACCCGGAATTCCAGTTCTCCGAATATTGGCCCTGGCTCCAGTCGTTAGGGCTGAGCTATCGCCTGGGGCTGGATGGCCTGTCGCTGCCGTTGGTCTGTGTCAACAGTGGCCTGGGGTTGGTGGCCGTCTACAGCAGTGCCGATACGGTTCACCGACCCCGGCTGTACTACTCCCTGCTGCTGATCATCAGCAGTGCCGTAGCCGGGGCATTTCTAGCCCAAAACCTGCTGCTATTTTTCCTGTTTTATGAGCTGGAGCTGATTCCGCTCTATCTGCTGATTGCGATTTGGGGCGGGGCGCAGCGCGGCTATGCGGCGACCAAGTTTCTGATCTATACGGCCCTGTCTGGCGTACTCATCCTCAGCGCCTTTTTAGGACTGGTTTGGCTCAGCGGGGCTGCGAGCTTTGACTACAGTTCGACCCTGGCTCAGGGGCTGCCGCTGGCGCAGCAGGTGCTGCTGCTGGGGGCACTGCTGGTCGGCTTTGGGATTAAAGTACCGCTCTTTCCCTTTCATACCTGGCTGCCTGATGCCCACGTCGAAGCGTCAACGCCGGTCTCGGTGCTGCTGGCGGGGGTGCTGCTAAAGCTCGGCACCTACGGCCTAGTGCGCTTTTGCCTGGGGCTGTTCCCGACGGCCTGGCTAGCGCTAGCGCCCTGGCTGGCGGGCTGGGCCGTGGTCAGCGTGCTCTACGGTTCGCTGGCCGCGATCGCGCAAACCGATATGAAAAAAATGGTTGCCTACAGTTCGGTGGGTCACATGGGCTATATCCTGCTAGCCTGTGCGGCGGCCTCACCGTTAAGCGTCATCGGCACCGTTTTCCAGATGGTGAGTCACGGGCTGATTTCGGCGCTAATGTTTTTGCTGGTCGGGGTGGTTTATAAAAAAACCGGCACTCGCGACCTGACCATTCTGCGCGGGCTGCTGTCGCCGGAGCGAGGACTGCCGCTGATCGGCAGCCTGATGGTGCTGGGGGCGATGGCTAGCGCTGGGATTCCGGGGATGGTCGGCTTTATCTCAGAATTTTTTGTCTTTCGCGGCAGCTTTGTCGTCTTTGCCCCGCAGACGCTGCTCTGCATGATTGGTTCGGGTCTGACGGCGGTCTATTTTCTGCTACTGGTGAATCGAGCCTTTTTTGGCCGACTGACGATTACGGCGGAACCACCAGAGCCGCCTATCGACCCGATGCTGCCCGAGGTCAGCTGGCGCGATCGCGTTCCGGCCCTAGCCTTGGTCGCGCTAATTATTGCCTTTGGTCTCCAGCCGGGATGGCTCACCCGCTGGATCGAAGCCTCTAGCTTCCAGTTTGTCGAACCGCCCCAGATCACCGCCGTAGCTCCCCCAGCGCTGCTCACCGACCCCCCGACGCCACCCCGCCGATGAAAAAAGCTCGAATCAATCCCCAAATCACGACCTATGTCGATCGGCTCTTGCAGGGCAAAACACTGCTGCCCGAGAGTCCTGAGAATTTGATTGAGGTGGTGGGCGTATTGGCCAGCTACGGTATCGTGCTCGATGCCTATTCAAAAAATCTGATCTTTATTGCCGACCAGCAGTTTCTAGTGCTGTTTCCCATTTTCAAGTATTTCAACGGCGAAATTAACCCTAGCAAAATTCTCAGATATTTCTGGCACGATCGGATTAACTATGAATATGCCGAGTACTGCATGCGGACGATGCTCTGGCACGGCGGCGGTGGCCTCGATACCTACCTGGATTCAGACGTCTTTTTAACCCGCTGTCGGGCGGCGATCGCGGCCAAGGTCAGGGGAAATCTGCTGATGCGATCGCTCAATCGCCTCTTTCCCGACTTTCTCCCAGAGCAGGTGCGACAGCTAGCCTACTACTCCGCCCTGGGCCAGTTCTGGCGGATTATGAGCGATATGTTTAACGACCTGGCTGATAAATATGACCAGGGTAAAATTCAGTCCATCGGGCAGGTGGTTGAGCATATCAAAGCCGGGCTGGTTGCCGATGCCGCGACGCCGATTACCTATGCGGTGAATATTGACGGCCAGCGCTACGAGCTGATTCCTGATTCGGCGGGGCTGACCTTTTTACCCGATACGGCCATTCCCTACGTCGAGACCATTTTCTTTCGCGGCACGCCCTTCTTCGGCACGGTCTCCTACAATGCCCAGGCCCAGCAGATTTCTCCCGACCAAAGCCGATTCGACTACGGGGCGCTCTATGCCGACCCGATACCGATCGGCGGTGCCGGCATTCCCCCGACGATGCTGATGCAGGACATGCGCCACTATGTGCCCGACTACCTGCACCAGCTCTATCAGCAGACGCCGCGGGGCGAAGCCGATATCCGGGTGCAGCTTTGCCAGAGTTTTCAAAAGTCGATGTTCTGCGTCACCAATGCGGCGCTGAACGGCCTGCTGCCTTTTCCAAAAGAAACCGACAATCCAGAAGAGCAAACGGCCAATCGCAAATTTCTCAGCGAGTGGGTGGAGCGCCTAATGGACTCGCGGCTAGACGTCGTCCAAATCGTTTAAGCAGCTTCCGAGGAATCCTCTCCCAGATTTAGAAAATTTGGCCTAAGCTCGAAGAGATAAGGATTTAAGGCTTTCGTCCATGACTCAGCTCGCCCCAGACCCTCAGGCAGCGGCAGCTCCCGCAGCGTCTCTAAAGGCGGCCCCAAAGGTTGACCCAGAGGCTGAAACGACAGTTTTAGACGTCGGCGGCATGATGTGTGCAGGCTGCGTCAGCGCGGTGGAAAAGCAGCTAAAGCAGCAGCCGGGGGTCATTTCTGCGACGGTTAACCTGGTCACCGAGGTGGCGGCAGTGGACTATCAGCCAGGGCAGGCCGATCCGCAGGCGCTGGCCCAGGGGCTGACGGACGCAGGCTATCCCAGTCAGCCGCGGGCAGGCGGGGCAGCTGCTCTATCCGCAGAGCGCAGCTGGGCGGAGCGCAAGCAGCAGGAACAGCAGCAGCAGCTGGGAAAAATCGCGATCGCGATTCTTCTCCTCGCCCTCTCAACTATTGGCCATCTCAAGCATTTCGGCTGGCTAGAAGTCCCCATACTCAGCAGCATCGGCTTTCACTGCGGCCTGGCGACGCTGACGCTACTCTTTCCGGCCCGCGAAATTTTAGTAGACGGGGCGCAGGGGCTGCGGCGGGGGCGACCGAATATGAATTCGCTGGTCAGCCTGGGGGCGTTCAGCGCGTATCTCACCAGTGGCGTGGCGCTGCTGTTTCCGGGGCTGGGCTGGGAGTGTTTTTTTGACGAGCCGGTGATGCTGCTGAGCTTCATTCTGCTGGGGCGAACGCTGGAGCAGCGAGCGCGGTTTCGGGCGGCTGACGCGCTGCGATCGCTGATTTCTCTCCAGCCCAGCCGGGCCCGTCTAATTGCCAATCCCCAGGCCGAAGGCGAGTCGTCCAGCGTCGATATTCCGGCTAGCCAGGTACAGGCGGGGGAATGGCTGCGGGTGCTGCCCGGTGAAAAAGTGCCGGTAGACGGCGTGGTGGAGACGGGGCAAACCACAGTAGACGAGTCGATGCTCACTGGCGAGTCAATACCGGTGACCAAGCAGCCGGGCGACGATGTTTCAGCAGGGACGCTGAACCAGACGGGCGCGATCGCGCTCCGAGTCAGCCGCACCGGCGACCAGACGACCCTGGCCCAGATGATCCATCTGGTGGAAACAGCCCAGACCCGCAAAGCCCCGATTCAGGGCCTGGCCGACCGGATTTCGGGCTACTTTACCTACGGCGTGCTGGCCCTATCGCTGCTGACCTTTCTGTTCTGGTACTGGGTGGGGCTGCCGCTGTGGCCAGCGGTGCTGCATACGGCGCTGGGACATTGGCATCAGGGCCATCAAATGACCCAGACGGCTTCAACGCTGCTGGTTAGCCTAAAGCTAGCGATCGCGGTTGTCGTGATTGCCTGCCCCTGTGCGTTGGGACTGGCGACGCCGACCGCAATTTTAGTCGGCTCGGGGTTGGGGGCCGAACGCGGACTGCTGATCCGTGGTGGCGACGTGCTGGAGGCGGTCCACGGCCTGGATACGCTGGTCTTTGACAAAACCGGAACGCTGACTCGCGGCCAGCCCGAGGTGACGGACTGTCTGCCGCTGGTAGCCGACCTCAGCGCCGAGCAGCTTTTGCAAATTGCGGCGACGGTTGAGCAGGGCACCCGCCATCCGCTGGCTCAGGCGATTCAAGCGGCGGCTGAGGCCCAGTCGCTAACGTTGCTACCGGCGCAGGATTTCCAAACCGATGCGGGGCTGGGTGCTGCCGCTACGGTGACGATGGACAAGCAGGACAGGACAGTCCGATTGGGAAGTCAGGACTACCTCAAACTGGCGATCTCCCCAGAGCCAACGGTCTGGGAGCCAGCAGAGGCGATGATGCAGTCCGGCCGGAGCGTCGTTTTTGTGGCGATAGACGAGCGGGTGGTCGGCCTGCTCGCAGTGGCCGATGCGCTCCGGCCAGAAGCGGCTGAAACTCTGGCGGCTTTGCAGGCAATGGGTTTAGACGTGCGAATGCTGAGCGGCGATCGGCAGGCCGCAGCGCTGGCGATTGGGCAGCAGCTGAATTTAGCCCCGGGTCAGATTCAGGCGGAGGTGAGCCCAGCGGACAAGGTGAGCGCGATCGCAACCCTGCAAAAAAGCGGTCAGCGAGTGGGCTTGGTCGGCGACGGCATCAACGATGCTCCGGCTCTGGCCCAGGCCGATGTGGGTATTGCTCTCAACTCCGGCACCGAAGTGGCAATGGAGACCGCCGACATTGTGCTGATGCAGAACTCGCTGACCGATGTACTAGCCGCCATCTCGCTGAGCCGGGCGACCTTCAACAAAATTCGGCAGAATCTGGCTTGGGCCTTTGCCTATAACTTAGTCTGCATCCCAATCGCGGCTGGGGCACTGCTGCCAGCCTTTGGCCTTGCGCTCAATCCTGGCTTTGCCGGAGGGCTAATGGCCCTTAGCTCGATTACGGTTGTGCTAAATTCGCTGCTGCTGCGCTGGCAGCCGCGCCAGACGCTGACTCAACGCGGGTAGCTGACCCGGGGGACCAGCTCCTTGCCCATCCTGAGACAATTCTGCTCTCCCCCAACCCTGAGCCGATACTCTACCGTATCCATAATTCGATGCAAAATCAGCCAGCCATAGCCCCCTTCCTGGAAATTAGTCGGCTCGGGGGGAACATATTCTTCCAGACTAAAGCCCTCACCCTGATCCCAAATTTCCAAGGACAGGTTCTGATCTTTAAGCTCAATACGGAACAGGACAGGTATCTCCGTCTTGCCCTGGTGGGCATGGCGCACAGTATTTGAATAGACTTCCACAATCACCAGCCGCAGCCCCTTTTCAATCTCGGACCAGTCCACTTTCTCATTGACTTCCAGCTTGAGCGACTCTAGCAGCCAGTTTTCGACTACGGACAAAAATTTCAGGTCACTAGGAACGATTAACTCAGTCTTCATCGCGGCATCAACTCCAGTGACAAAATCGTTTGGTCGTCTTCCTGTTCACCGGCAGGCTGATGGATATGGGACAGCAGTCGATCGAGATCCAGGGGCGTCGGCTGCTCCTGAATCAGCTGCCATAGCCCGACCTGATTGAGCATTGTCCCATCGTCATGACCGTTTTTAGCTGGCAGGCTGGCTTCTGTGATGCCGTCGCTCGTGAGCAGCAAAACATCTCCTAGAGAGAGCTGGAGCTCCCCGGCAGTCGCCTTCCACTCGGGTAGAATTCCCAGCGGAACGCCCCGCACATCCAAGTAGGTGGGGGAAACTGCCGCTGTCCCTGTTGCTCCTCGCTGCTGTGCCAGCTGGTAGTGGGGCCAGACTACCGGATAGACGTGGCCAGCATTGGCGTAGACTAGCCGATGGGTGCGATAGCTATAGCGAGCCAGTACCATGGTGATGAAGCAATTGTTGGTAACTAGGTCGTCTAGCAGACTCTGATTGAGATTGCGCATCACGCTGTCGGGCTCTGGCGACTGCTGTGACAGCTCGCGCCGCAGCACGGAGATAGCGCTCGCCATAAACAGCGCCGCTGGCACGCCCTTACCCGAAACGTCGCCAACCGCAAGCCAGATATCTCCCTGAGGCTGGACAAACACCTCATAGAAATCGCCGCCGACCTGCCGTGCGGGCTGACAGCGGGCCTGAATTTTGATGCCGGGCACCTCGGGCCAGTGCTGGTGCAGCAGGTTATTTTGAATTTGTCGGGCTACCTCTAGCTCAGCCCGCATCTGCGTCGTTTGCTGCTGAATTTGTTGGTACAGCTTGGCCTGAGAAATGGCTAAGGCAACCTGTTCAGAAACGCTAGCGAGTAACCCGGAGGTGTCCTTAATCCAATGCGGGTCTTCGCCTCGCTTATACAGACAGATTGTGGCCAGGTCGGCATCTTGAGAGACAAAGGGGGCTGTCAGCTTAAGCGCGGGCTGCTGATCTAGCAGAATCTGCTCAGAGGTGACTGCGAAATCTGAATGCTGTCTTGCAGGCAGATCGGGGTTTAGGCAGTGGGCCATGGTCGGGGCTTCATTGCTGGTTCGGCAATAGGTAAACAGGCCCGCCGTATTGACGGAGGCGTTACCCGCAGATCCATTGGCTCGGAGCAGTTCTGCCGAGTAGAGCACGGCCAGATCGGCGCTGAAGGTTTCTCCCAATGCCTGAACTACGGTCTGGAGGGTGCTTTCGTAGTCCAGAGAACCCCGAATAGCCGTCATCACCGAATTGATGATTGACTCCTGCTGCAGAGCGCGCCTCAGAGTACGGGTACGCTGCTTAATCACCCGGTAGGTTTCGGCCGCCTGCTGCACGACGCCCTTGAGCTGCTGGGGATTCCAGGGCTTGGTAATGTATTTGAAAACTTTACCGGCATTGATCGCATCGACCAGATCTTCGGCGTCGGTGTAGCCAGTCAGCACAATCCGAATCGTGTCAGGAAAACGCTCGACCGTGCGGCTGAGAAATTCCGTCCCGTTCATCAGCGGCATCCGCTGATCGGAAATAATGATGGCGGCTTCACCGTTCTGATCGAGCCAGTCGAGCGCCTCGGCTGCGCTCTTGGCTGCAAAGACGTCAAAGTCTCGCCGAAAGGTGCGCTGGAGGAGGTCTAGATTATCGGGCTCGTCATCGACGACAAGCAGTCGAAGTTTTTCTACTGCATCAAGAGACATTGAGCTTTTCGCCGGGTTTTGCTAGAGCTGAACGAGGCCCCTTTACCCAGGCTTTGGGTAAAGGGTACCTGTAATATACCCAGTCTGAACCCGCTGGACGCGGTCGCAATCAACAATTCCACTTGATTCCTTCAGAGGGCTACTCAGGCGGCTTGCGTTCGCCAATCCTGAGCTTAGCTGAGCGTGATCGCGGATTCTCCGAAATTTCTGCTGACGTTGCGACGATTGGCTTTTTGGTGATCACTTGAATGCGCTCGTCGCCCCGCAGGGTATGTTTGACGATCCGATCTTCCAAGCTGTGAAAGCTGATCACAACCAGGCGTCCGCCCGGCCTGAGCCAGTCCGGCGCTTTTGCTAAAAAGGTTTCTAGCCCGGCCAGCTCCTGATTGACAGCAATCCGCAGGGCCTGAAAGACTCGGGTAGCGGGATGAATTCGACCGTGGCGGTATTTGGCCGGGACGCTGTAGGCGATCGCGTCGGCCAGTTCTACGGTGGTCTGAAACGGTCGCTGCTCGACGATGCGCCGGGCAATCCGTCGCGACAGCCGTTCCTCACCGTACTGGTAGAAGGTATCCGCCAGGGCCTTTTCTTCCCAGTGGTTGACGATTTCAGCTGCGGTCAACGCCTGCCGCTGATCCATCCGCATATCTAAGCTTGCCGACTGGCGAAAGCTAAAGCCGCGTTCGGCCTGGTCGAGATGGGCCGAGCTAACGCCTAAATCGGCTAGAATGCCGTCGAATTTTAGGCTGCCGGGCGCATACTCGGCGAAATTGCCGCGCCAGAAGGAAACGCGATCGCTAAATGCCGCCAGCCGCTCCTGCGCCGCTGCCAGGGCCGCCCCATCTCGGTCAATCGCGACTAGCTTAATTTCACCAGTCGGGACGGCCTGCAAAATCAGGCGGCTGTGGCCGGCGCCGCCTACTGTCGCATCCAGATACCGCCCGCCCGGCTGAGGCTGAAGGGCCGCAATCACCGGCTGACTCAGGACTGGAACATGGGAAAAAGGCGGGTTTCCTTCCTCAGACAAAACTTCAGGCGATACCATACAATAAGTGAGATTTCGACGTTGAATCTTCAGCGTAGACGTATCAGAATAAAACCGTAAAGGAATTTGACTGAACAATGACAAGGCTCGAAACCAGAACAGAGCCCATGGTAATCAACATGGGTCCGCATCACCCCTCTATGCACGGGGTTTTGCGACTCATCGTTACCCTAGACGGAGAAGATGTCGTTGACTGCGAACCGGTGATTGGTTATCTCCATCGCGGCATGGAGAAAATTGCCGAAGCCCGTACCAACGTGATGTTTGTGCCCTACGTCAGCCGGTGGGACTATGCGGCGGGCATGTTTAACGAGGCGATTACGGTCAATGCGCCCGAGCAGCTGGCCGATATCGAAGTGCCCAAGCGGGCTAGCTACATCCGCGTGATCATGCTAGAGCTCAACCGCATTGCCAATCACCTGCTCTGGCTGGGTCCCTTCCTCGCCGACGTCGGAGCCCAGACGCCCTTTTTCTACATCTTCCGCGAACGGGAGATGATTTACGACCTGTGGGAAGCGGTTTCCGGGGCGCGGCTGATTAACAATAACTATTTTCGGATCGGCGGCGTCGCTGCCGACCTGACCTACGGCTGGATCGACAAGTGCCGCGACTTTTGCGACTACTTTCTGCCCAAGGTAGACGAATACGAGCGACTGATTACCGACAACCCAATCTTCCGCCGCCGGGTCGAAGGAATCGGCGTCATCACCCGCGAAGAGGCGATCAGCTGGGGCTGCTCCGGCCCAATGCTGCGCGGTTCTGGCGTCAAGTGGGATCTGCGCAAGGTTGACCACTACGAATGCTACGACGATTTTGACTGGGATGTGCAGTGGGAAACGGCGGGCGACTGCTTTGCCCGCTACATCGTCCGCATCCGGGAAATGCGCGAATCGGTGAAGATTCTCTATCAGGCGCTGGATATGATTCCCGGCGGCCCCTTTGAAAATCTGGAAGCCAAGCGGATGGCAGGTGGACCAAAGTCCGAGTGGAATGACTTTGAATATCAGTTCGCTGGCAAAAGGATTCCGCCGACCTTTAAGATTCCCGAGGGCGAGCACTATGTCCGGGTTGAGACGGGCAAGGGCGAGCTGGGTATCTTCATTATCGGTGAGGACAATGTTTTCCCCTGGCGCTGGAAGATTCGTCCGCCCGACTTTAACAATCTGCAAATCCTGCCCAATCTGCTGCGGGGGATGAAGGTAGCCGACATTATGGCCATCCTGGGCAGCATCGATATCATTATGGGCTCGGTAGACCGATAGGTCTTCTAGCTTTTGAATCTGGGCGCAGAGCGGACTTGTGAGAGCCTGCTCTGCGTGTTTTTGCTGGCGCCCATTGACTATGAACGGCGGGGTACATCGACCCACTGCTGGGTTTCATGAGATCGGTGGGTCAAATCCATCAGCAGCTGAGAATAGAAACCGTCCTGGAGGGAAGGCGATGAGGGCCGACCCGCGTCGATGCAGCTGACCCAGTGATCGACTACGCGGATGAAAGGTGCAATCCGTCCGTCCTGATAGATTTTAGGAAATGCCAGCTGCTCTGGAATCGGCACTGGTTCTAGGGCGGCGCCTTTTTTGCTAGCCAGCAGCTGAAAGCCGTTGACGTAATCCGTCTGGCTGCTGTTACCGAGGACGAGAGTACCGCGATCGCCATATACCTCCAGCCAGTGCCCGCGCCCGGCGTAGGCCACCGCGCTGAGCGTCACCTGGCAGGGCGTGCCGTCTGCCAGCAGCAGGGTCAGAGCGCAGGTATCATCGGAATCCACTGGCTTTTGCTGGCCGCTGGCGGGGTCAGGCCGAGTTGGAATGGACGTGCTGAGCTGGGCCTGGAGCCGCTGCACTGGGCCAAACAGCCAAGCCACATAGTCAAACATATGGGAGCCGATCGAGCCTAGAGCGCCGCCGCCGCGCGATTTTTGGGCATACCAGTTCCAGGCACGCTCAGGATTGGCCCGGCTGGAGGCCAGCCAGTCGATCTTGACCAGCCGCTTTTGACCGACATAGCCTTCGGCTAGCAGCTCCGCAAACCCCTGCCAGGCGGGAATGAAGCGAAATTCAAAGTCGGGTACAGCAACCACGCCCTGCCGCTGGGCTAGCGCGGCCAGCTGTTCGGTCTCTGCGGCCCGGAGCGTCATTGGCTTTTCTAGCAGCAGGTGCTTACCCGCTTCCAGCACTGCCGTTGCCATTTCAGCATGGAGAAACGGCGGTGTGGCCACGGTGACGGCCTGAACCGCGTCGAGCGACAGAATTTCTGCCAGGGAATTGCAGGGGTGAGGGATGCCGTATTCCTGAGCAATCTTCTCGGCCTGGGCGCGATCGCGATGGTACACCGCTGTCACCTCAGTCCGATGATGGGCCTGTAGCCCAGGAATATGAACCTTCTGGCCAAAGCCGGTGCCGACTACTGCTACGCCGATAGAAGCCTGAGTCATCTTCGTTTCTGATCCGTCAATTTCTCGTTTCTCCAGGTTACAGGCACATGCCCGCCTGACGGTCACTGTGAAAGTCTTTATCCTGGATTAGGGGAACCTCCCTTTCTTCCCAATTTTGCGCTAAATGCATCTGCCCCTGATCGGAAAACTCAAGCGTCCTCGGCCCTGGCTGATTGGGCTAATCGTTGTCGGACTGCTGGGTGCTGGCGCGATCGCGTTCTTCATCCTGCGCCGTCCGGCCCCCTACGATGTGGCCGAACTCACCGTCCCGGTTGCCGCAGAAGGAATCACTGTACGAATTACGGCAAGCGGCGATGTTGAACCCATCCGCACCGTCAACCTCAGTCCTAAAGCGGCGGGAATCGTCGAAGAGCTCTACGTTGAGCAAGGGGATAGGGTACAGGCGGGGCAGATTGTCGCCCGGATGCGGAGCGATGAGCTAGAGGCTCAGATCGTCCAAAACCGGGGCAGTTTAGCCGAAGCTGAGGCGGCCCTGCGAGACGTGCAGCAGGGCTCTACCCCGACTGACGTGGCCCAAGCCGAAGCCAACCTAGCCGCGGTCGAAGCCCAGGTGCGCGATGCCCGCGCCCGGCTGGATTTAGCCAATGAGGATCTGAACCGCAATCAGCAGCTGGCTGACCAGGGCGCGATCGCGCAAAACGAACTAGACCGGGCCGTCAGCGAAGTTCGGAGCGCTCGGGCTAACCTGGAACAGACCCAGTCCCGGGTGGCCGAAGCTGAGCAGCGGCTGGCTGACCTCCGCAACGATCCAGATCCAGAAGACCTGGATCAGGCTCAGGCACGGGTTCGCCAGGCTCAGGGACGGCTTCAGGCGATTCAAACCCAGGTCGAAGATACGATTATTCGCGCTCCCTTTGGCGGAATTGTGACTCAGAAGTTTGCCACAGAGGGGGCTTTTGTGACGCCAACGACGTCGGCTTCTGAAGCGTCATCGGCGACCTCGACGGCGATTATTGCGATCGCGGATGGCTTGGAGGTTGTGGCTGAAGTTCCCGAGGCCGACATCAGCCGGATTCAGATCGGACAGGCGGTCGAAATTCAGGCCGATGCCTTCCCTGAACAGCTGTTCGAGGGCGCGGTGCGGCTGATTGCTCCCGAAGCCATCGAGCGGCAGAACGTCACCGTCTTCCAGGTGCGAATTCGGCTGATCACCGGGGAAGACCGGCTGCGCTCTAATATGAACGTAACGGTTGCCTTCCTCGGTGATCAGCTCGACGATGCGCTGGTTGTGCCCGCCGTTTCGATCATTACCCAGTCTGGTGAGACCGGCGTTTTAGTCCCTGGCGAAGATAATCGGGTCGAGTTTGTGCCGGTGACGCTGGGGCCGCAGGTGGGCGACCAGATTCAGGTTTTAGACGGGCTGGAGGCGGGCGATCGCGTTTTCATTGACCTGCCGCCGGGTCAGCGGCTAGAAAATCTTACTTTTGGTCGGGAGCGATCGTAATTCCGCTTGATGAAGCTGGTCAGGACTTAGATATGCTGATCAAAATTTTCGCTACTCTGGAGATAGGATTGACGTGCACTTGTAGATAGATCTTAGAAGGCTGGTTCCCCGCCCTTCTCTTTAGTCACTCCATTCCCTTACTATTAACCGTTTCAGAGACTTCTCTCTCAACTTTTATCAGTCAGCCAGCTAAGATCACTAATCTTTCGCTAAGATAAGATTTAAGAAATCATTGGCGCAGCAACATGGATTTAATTACAGTACTGCTTATACTTTCAGGCACTGGGTTAGCTTGGGTTTTAACTATACACGGAAAGAACATTTGGTATTCTTTATGTGCTGAAGCGTTTCTGAAACAACAACTCACCAATGATGTGGTTGCAGAAACTTTTCGAACTAAAGATAGTTCGCAGACAGCCAGAAATCTCGACCCACTCTATTGGATCCTTAGATTAATACACGATCGAATATATCAAAGAAACTTAGACGTTGAATATATTTCTCCGGAAGAAGACAGTTAGCTTAGAGAGCTTTCTTGCACTTTAGATAGAGACTATTTTGATATAGGTATGCAATTTTGAATCTATAGAATCATGCTTCAAAAGCAAAGTAATGAAATCACTGAAAAGGCTGACCGCTATAGGATTGTTGACTGCTGCGCTTCCTGTAGCGTTTGCTTCTCCATCTAGTGCAGGTACGAGATCGACGACTATCTACAGCGCTAGTAATCGATCCCCGCTTGGAGAACTTCTGCTCAGTTGCACTATTAACAGAGCAGAAGGAGCAACAAGAGTCAACTATCGGATAAGACCGTCTACGCTTTATCCATTAAACCGGCTAGAAATGCGTGTAGATGTACGACGCCGAAACATTTTCTTTGTTCCTGTTGAAGAGTCGTATAACGTTCGACCATCGACATACTCGCCGCCAACGCAATACGTTTCTGAAACCATCCGAATTGAAGGAACCAACTGGAATACAGCTTATGTAACTGGAAAAGGTACAGGTATATCAGCACGAGGTGTCGCGGGATATATTATAGGACCGCGTGAAGAGGTTGCTTGCGATTAGTTGACGTGTAATTTTTGATTGAGGATATTTGGAGAAGAAGATGAGAAAATTAGCGATTGCAACAGTCACTGCCATTCTAGTACCAGCAGCAACCATCACCTCTGCCCAGGATTCAGGACTAACACCTGAAAATGCCGTAAGTCAAATATCTCAAGCAGCCGCTGATAGAGATCTATCTAAGATTCAAAGCTTCTGTAGAGGGAACAGCGAAGAGCTTGCTCTGTTTTTCTGCAACATTTCTGAGCAAGACTCTGAGGTTGTTGACTTAGTATTGCAAAGCTATGCCAATTTAGCCACATCTGGTGAAAGGCAGATTGCTGAAAACCAAGCAAGAATTCCGGTAGTTGCTTCTATTGGTAACGAACAGGGTGAGGAAGCCATGCTGGTTTTAGCAAATGAGGGTGGTTCTTGGTACTTGTTTGACATTGTTCCAACAGAATCTAATGACAATATTAGTAATATCGAAGAACAGTCGGAAGCAGAATCGAATAATTCGTCTGATGGCGAATCTTTAGATGATACACCAACTAATGTAACTCCATCAGAGTCAACCACCGAATAATCGAACGATCAAACAAACCCTTCGGCTTACCTTTAGAAAATCTCACTTTCAGCCACGAGCGTTCCTAACCTTTGCTTAGAGCCTGCCAGGATTGCAGTCCAGCTTCTTTCAATTTTCGCTACTCTAGAAAAAGGATTGATCAGCCCCGCGGATGCCTTCTCCCTTTCCTGGCATGGATCCCTACCTCGAGCATCCCGAAATCTGGCCGGGCGTTCATCTGCTGCTGATTTCGGCCCTGGCTGAGTTGCTAACGCCAATTCTCCGACCTAAGTATGCGGTGTCCATTGAAGTTCGAATGTACAAAACGGCTGGAGAACAGGCCCTACTGGTGGATATTCCCGATGCCGTAGTCCAGCGCTCTGACCGAGTAGGAACGACGCTCTCTGTAGCAGAGCCCGCAAGTCAGCCGATTTCGGTCAGGCTGCCGATGCCTGAAAGCGTCCGTCAGGGGTACTTAGAAATTCGAGAGGTGGCCACTCGGTCGGTCGTTGCAGCCATAGAACTTCTTTCCCCTGTCAATAAACGACCCGGCCAGGGACGGCAGACCTACCTGACCAAGCGAGAGCGCATTCTATCCAGCAATACTCACCTGGTAGAAATCGATCTGCTGCGAGCGTGGAAACCGATGCCGATACTGATGGACGAAGATCAGCAGCACTACTGTATTTTAGTCAGCCGTAGCGAAGTGCGACCCGTTGCCGATCTGTATACCTTCAATTTGCAGGACGCTGTCCCTCTGTTTGCTTTGCCGTTAGCCGAGGGAGATAGCGAGCCCACCGTTAACCTCAAAGCACTGTTGAATCAGATTTACGATCGCGGTGCCTACGACCTCAAGCTCGACTACTCAGCAGCTGCCGTACCACCCCTATCCTCAGCTGCATCAGTCTGGGCCAAACAGCATTTATCTACCCATAGCGCCGAATCACCCTGAGCAAATCGCACTAAACCCACACTAACCCAATGGATTTTACCGAAAGTTTCAAAATGGCGGCCAAGACCCTCGCGGCCAATAAGCTGCGCAGCAGCCTGACGATGCTGGGAATCATCATCGGCAATGCCTCTGTAATTGCCATGGTCGGCCTGGGTGAAGGCGCACAGCAGTTTATCAACGGCCAGCTGCAAAGCCTGGGGCCAAACGTGCTGTTTATCATTCCAGGCAGTCGTGAGACGCGGGAACTGGGCGGCTTAGAAGTACCGCGTAATCTGGTAGTGGCCGATGCCGAAGCGATCGCGACTCAGGTTCCTTCGGTAAAAGCCGTCGCGCCCGAAAATAGCACTCAGGGCGTGGTCAGCTACCGCAATCGGAATACGAATTCAACCATTGTGGGCACGACCGAAGACTTTTTGACCGTGCGCAGCTTTGAAGTTGAGAAGGGGCGGTTCCTGACGCCGCTTGACCAGCGTCGGAATAGCCTAGTAGTGGTGCTGGGCAACCAGCTGGCCGAGCGCCTGTTTGAAGGGGAAGCGGCCTTGGGAAAGCAGGTTCGGATTAGGGGCATTACCTTCGACGTGGTCGGCGTCTTAGAGCAGAAGGGGTCAAGCTTAGGGCTGAACTATGACGACTCGGTGATGATTCCAATTACGACCTTGGCCAGCCGCATTGTCGGGCGCACCTCTCCCTATGGGATTGAGGTTAGCTTCATTTCAGTTTCTGCCAACAGCCAGGAGAGTATGGATACGGCAGAATTTCAAATCACTAACCTGCTGCGGCTGCGGCATGGCGGAGATGACTTTTTCATTAATAGTCAGGACACCTTGCTAGAGATTGCCGATACCGTCACCGGGGCGCTGACGCTGATGCTGGCCGCGATCGCGAGCATTTCCCTGGTCGTCGGCGGCATTGGGATTATGAATATCATGCTGGTCTCAGTCCGGGAGCGCACCCAGGAAATCGGCCTGCGCAAGGCGATTGGCGCGTCTCAGCAGGATATCCTGGTGCAATTTTTGATTGAAGCGATTATCCTCTCTGCCCTGGGCGGCCTAATCGGTACGGCCCTCGGAGCCAGCAGTATTTTAGTAATTAGCGTCCTATCGCCCTTTGAAGCTGGGGTTTCGACCAGCGCGGTCTTAGTCGCGGTCGGCGTTTCCGGTGGGATCGGCCTGTTTTTTGGCGTGGTGCCTGCCCGTCAGGCCGCCAGACTCGACCCGATTGTTGCCCTGCGGAGCGCCTAACCCATGCCAGACCTGATTCGCTTTCAGAACCTCTCCAAGGTCTACGGCTCGGGTAATACCGAAGTCAAGGCGCTTTGGCAGGTGAGCATGGCGATCGCGCCGGGCGAATACTGCTCGATCATGGGTCCCTCAGGCTCCGGCAAGTCCACCGCCATGAATATGATTGGCTGCCTCGATCGGCCCAGCTCGGGAGAATATTTCTTTGACGGGCAGGACGTGGGCCAGCTGGGTGAGGCCGATTTGGCGCTAATCCGCAATCGTAAAATTGGCTTTGTGTTCCAGCAGTTTCATCTACTGCCGCAGCTGACCGCGCTGGACAACGTCAGCCTGCCGATGGTCTATGCCGGTATTTCGAGTGCCGTGCGTAATGAACGTGCCGCTGAGGCGTTAACTCAGGTCGGGCTGGGGCAGCGGCTGCACAATCGGCCTAACCAGCTTTCGGGGGGACAGCAGCAGCGAGTCGCGATCGCCCGCGCGATCGTCAACCAGCCTTTACTCATCCTGGCCGACGAGCCCACCGGTGCCCTGGATACTCAGACGACTAAAGACGTGATGGCCATTTTTGAACAGCTCAATGCCGAAGGCATCACGGTGGTCATGGTCACCCACGAACCCGAAGTGGCCCAGCTCACCCATCGCGTCATCTGGTTTCGCGACGGTCAGGTCTTGAACGACCATATGTCTCCTGAAGATATGCGGCAGACCGCCTTTTTCACCTAGAGCAACTCGGGCAACTCGGGATACTGTAGATCCTGTTGGAAGCTGGGCTACTCCATGAAGCCATTCGTCGATTTCGTCCTTGCCAGCATCGCGGCGCTCTTTCCCGTGATTGACCCGATTGGCAGTGTGCCAATTTTCCTGGTGCTGACGGCAGGGGTTCCCCCAGCGCTTCGGCGGCGGTATGCCTGGAAGATTGCGCTCAATGTAATCTTGCTGCTGGTGCTGTCGCTGCTGATTGGCGGCAGCGTCCTGCGCTTCTTTGGCGTCTCCCTAGAAGTGGTGCGCATTGCCGGCGGCATCGTTGTCTTCCATGCGGCCTGGCACACGATGAACTCGGAGCCGAAACTGTCTAACTTAGAAAACGAAGCTGCCGTCCACCGCGCGGGCGAGCATAAAGACATTACCTTTATGCCGATGACGCTGCCGCTGCTGGCGGGGCCGGGGTCGATTGCGGTGACGCTGGGGCTGGCCGCCCAGGCAGGGCGAGGATTTTCGGTCGCGACCGTACGCAATCTGGGAGCCGTAGCCCTGGCCATCGGACTGATCGGGCTGGTGATCTTTCTGGCCCTGCGCTCCTCGACTCTGCTGCTCAAATGGCTGGGGGCAGGCGGCATTCAGGCCCTGAGTCGGCTGCTGGGCCTGTTTGTGATGGCGATCGGTGTACAGCTCATTCTTAACGGGCTAGCGGACTGGGTGATCTCGCTCAATCCCAAGTTGTGAAATCTTTCCGAAAATTGGGCTCAAACTTTCGGTCTAAAAATCGGGATTATGCTCGTAGTCTAGGCATTTCTCGTCTTCCCACTGGCGACCGCTGGCCTCACAGTCTGCCTGATTGGTCTTAAAGGGAATTTGGGTGGGATGAAAGGTATCTTCTTCCGCTGCCGGGTCGGGGGCGGCAAAGAGCTGAGACTGCTTCAGCTGCACCAGTCCAGCAATGGCACCGATGCCGAGTAGAATACTTGCTAGCAAGGTCGCCGGGACTAAAAGCACGTTGGCCTCCTGCTTCAGCCGGTCGTGCGATCGCCCCTCAGCTCCGGCCAGCAGGACGCAGTAGATGCTCCGGCCCGGCAGCGGTACAGACAGGCGCAGGTCAACAGCGTGTTTTTTATCGATGCGATTGCCCAAAGCCGTCCGCAGCGCTTCCACCTGGGCCTGGCTGAAGGTCGCTCTGACTTCCGGGTGGACCCGTTCTAAAATGCGTTCAGTCAGATCAGGCTTGGGCTGGTCAGACTGGGCTGGCGGATTGTTCATAGCAGGTGCGGCTGAGGACTCTTTAGAGAATGCCCGCATTTCAGTCATGAATGGCGGTTAGGGTTTGAAAATTTTAGTCCCATGCAACCGTTTTCTGAAAGTACCGTAGCGGGTTGCTTCGATTGAGATTTGTTCCCGCTCAAGCTCAGCCACCTGACGGTGAAGTCGTTTACGAAAGCTCAGTCGTACAGCTTGACCAAGTCAGGTAGTCTTGCTGGCCACGCTTACTATTGCACCCCGAGGTATTGCAGAATGCCATCGGCGATCGCGTCTGCCAGATCTCTCAGCTCAGAGTCATTCCTGAACCGGGCCGCATCTTCACTACCCGTCACAAAACCCGTCTCGACCAGCACGGCTGGCATAGAGGTATTCCGCAGAACGTAAAAACGGGCCTGCCGAACGCCGCGATCGCGGATATCGGTCTCCCGCAAAACAGTGTTATGAATCGTCTGGGCCAGCCGCAACCCCGAGGAGTAATAGTAGGTTTCTAGCCCGTTGACTTCGGGTCGGCTGAGGCTAATGGCATTGGCATGAATGCTGACAAAGATATCGGCATTGGCCCGGTCAGCAAAGTCAACTCGCGGCTCTAGGTCAATTTCCACGTCGCTAGAGCGGGTGAGCAGCGCTTGAATGCCCCGGTCTGCGAGCCGTTCTTGAACTCGCCGGCTGACAAAAATATTGATATCTTTTTCCCGCAGGCCGCCGATGCCAATCGCGCCGGGGTCGCGGCCGCCGTGTCCCGGGTCAATGACGACGGTCAGCTGGCCCTGGCGAGGGCGAGGAATCGACGGGCTGGGGGTGCGAGGCGTGGATGCGACCGGCGGCGGTCCCGCTGAAGGGGGTGTGCTGCTCGTAATAATTTGAGGAGACAGGTTGGCCTGAGAGAGCCGATCGCGAATCAGCTCAGCCCGAGCCTGCTCGCGAAATATCCCGACCTGGACCACAGACTGCCCGTTCACGGTAGCCCGAAATGCACTCGACTCAATTGCTCTGACGCGGTTCAGGGTATCTGGTCGCGTATTCGGAACAATGACTTGATAGTAGGCCTGGGCCGACGGCGAGGTCGGGCGTCTGGGTGCTGGACTCGGCGTAGCGGGAGCGGTTGGCGGCGTTGGCGGAGCCGCGATCGCGCCCCGACCCTGCACCACCCGAGCATTGAGATTGGCCTGAACTAGGCGAGCCCGCAGCGCTTCAGCACTGGCCTCATCCTGAAAAAGCCCTACCTGCATGACCTGCTGGCCATCCAGCGTCGTCTGAAATGCTCTAGGCTCAACCGCCTGCACCCGCCGCCGCAAGATCGCGGAGCTGCTAGGTACAACCACCTGGTAGTAAACATCGTCCCGCTCCCTGGGATTACGCCCCGGTGAGTCATCCCGGTCTGGCGGTGTCGGCAGCGGCTCCCGGGTTCGCGGCAGTCGGCGCTGCGCGATCAATGTTGACGGTGCAATGCCACCGATGCCGGCGACCAGGGTTGGGTCTGCCGAGACCGAGCCAGCGCTGGCTGAACTTGTCCCTGGTATCGCCGTCCCCACCGCGGCCTGGGCGACCGTCTCAAAACTCTGATCGCTGGTGACGTAAATATGCCCCAGGGGCTGGCCGTTGTAAGTCCGCCGCGTCAGCTGCCAGCTAGGATTAAGCTCCAGCTTGACGAAATCCATAGCGCTCCCCTGGCTGCGGCCCAGCTCCAAAGTTGGCAGGTTCTGACTCCGCGACGTTAGCCTGCCAGGCCGCGCTAATAGCACCAGGTCATCGCCTCGCTGCACCACCTCCAGCCGATAGCGGCTGTTAAAATCCTCGCCGCCAATCCGCAAGGAGTAGCCGTTGCTGTCTCCACTCCGACCGCAGATACCGCTGAAGTCAAATGCCAGCAGCAAGGGCTCGATCGTCGTTGGCGTACCGGTCTGCTCGCGCCAGCAGTCGCGCTCGTCGCTCAGCTGCTGAAGCAGCAGCAGCTGATAAAAGCGCCCATCGTCAACCGGTTCAGCCACCGCCACAATCTGGCCTGAGTCAATCGCCTGCTGCCCAAACTGGCCAGCTGAGGCTTCTGTAACCGCGATCGCGCTTCCTAAAATAGCGGTTGTCAGCGCCGTCAGTTGGCAAATAGCAGATTTCATGTCCCCGGCGATTGGCATAGTGGGTAGAGTCAGATTTGGTTTTTGACAGCCTAAACAGTGAACCCGCTGGCGTACTGCCTATACCGTGATAAGCAGAGCGCTCGCATTTTAGGATAGGACTATAGCAGGTCCTGATGCGTCTGGGGCGACAGAACTTTATTGAGGGGCTTTTCTGTATTGGCGGATTTATCTTATGTGACTCCTTTTGTTTTGTCACATCTTCCTGAAATACTCCACGGCTTTGCTTGACAAAGTCGTAAAAATGTGAATCAAAACAGGTCGGGGCTGCATTCAAAAGCGAGAGCAGCAGCCTGTCACTAGGCTGCTGCTCTTATTGCAGAAATTTTGGCGATGTCAGGTTTGATGCTTTGAAGTCAGATTGTCAAAGTGCTTCAGTCAATTTTCTACGGCCTCTGTATGCATAAATCCCTCTCGCATATAGAGAAAGAGCGGCAGCGAACAGCAGAGTCCTACCGTTAACCCTAAAGTGATATAAGCAGCTAACCAGATTCGAGAAATTCCCAATCGCTTCAGCTCCACGAACGCAAAGCAGAAAAAGACTGCTTCTGAAAACAGTAGGTCAGCGACAAACGTGGACGAAACGCTATTGGTCAGGGCCTGCGAAAAAAACGTGTGAATTGAAATGTTCCCCTGTTGCAGATATTCAAAGCAAACCACCCAGGGTAGGATGGCTCCGACCAGAGCAAGCAATAGATAGACTGTCCTCAGGTTGAACGACCTTGCCTGAGCAGAGGCAGAGAGTTGAGTAGGTTGCATAGTTCAGTGCTTGTAAAGTACACCCCGATTGTGGCGACTAGACATAATAGAATCAATTACCTGACAGGTAATCGAGTTCTGTATCGGCGAGGTTTAGGATGTTCCAAGCTTTCGAGCAGGCTGCTCCCCAGTCAGTTAATACCTTTGGTCAAGCGCTCAAATACTGGCGTAATCAGCGCGGGCATAGCCAGCTGTCGCTTTCTCTGGCCAGCGACGTTTCTCAGCGACATATCAGCTTTTTAGAATCGGGCCGGGCTCAGCCCACCCGTACGATGGTCAAGCGTCTCGCAGCAGTCCTGGAAATTTCTTTACGGGAGCAAAACAAGCTACTCACGACCGCCGGGTTTGAGCCGGTTTACTCAGAACTAGACCTGGCTGCGGCAGAGATGGCTCCGGTTCGTCAGGCGATCGCGTTTATGCTGCGTCAGCAGGAACCCTATCCCGCCTTTGTGATAGACCGCTATTGGCAGCTGGTCCAGGCCAATCAGGCCGCCACTCGCCTGATGGACTGGCTGCTTGAGGGGACAACGCTGACTTCGCCAGCTCAGCCGCTCAATTTAATGCAACTGATGCTCGATCCGCAGGGACTCAAACCCTACGTTGCCAATTGGGACGCGATCGCGCCCCATCTGATCCAGCGTCTGCGTCGAGAAAGCCAGGCTGGCCCCGGTCAGCCCAATGAAGCCGTTTTCAAAAAACTGCTCGCTGACTTTCCTGCCGCGGTAAGCCAGTCACTTCCCGCTCCAGACTGGAATCTGCCGCTGCTCACCGTAGATTTCAGCAAAGCTAACCGTTGCCTGAGCTTTTTTACGACGATCACCACCCTGGGGACACCCTACGACATCACCCTCCAAGAGCTGCGGATCGAAAGTATGTTTCCAGCCAATCCATCGACCGAACAGGATATGCAGAGTTTGCACCAGGGGGAGAGTTGATAAAGCCGTTAAGCTTTTATAAAGCTGCTCTATAGAAACGACATCAATCCTTCCCACTCCAATCAGGCGCGTGGCAGAATTGAGCCTGATGGCATTTGATCAATCCCATGCACGATCTTTACTGGCTCACTCAGCCTTCCCAGTTCAAAGCAGAGATGAGTGCGGCAAAGGCGCATGACGATCCCTACGAGCAGCTTCAGGCCCTGGGCGCGATCGCCAAGCACAATCTCGACTTTACCCAAACCATCCGCCTCGACCGCCGTCTCCAGTCGCTGTACAAGCAGATCGATTCCAAAGCAATGGGGCTGCCGAGTATCCGGTTAGCTATCCTAGCCTCTGCCACGGCCGATCATCTCATTCCATCCATCCGAGTCGCGGCGCTGCGGCGCGGTCTGATCGCCGACCTCTATCTAGCGCCCTATGGTCAGTACCGGCAGGAGATTTTGAATCCGGCTTCAGCGCTGTATCAGTTTGCGCCAGATGCGGTGCTACTGGCCCTTAACGCCGCCGAAGCGGGTATTCATCTGCCCTTGGGGGCTGGTGAGAATGAACTGCAAGACCGGATTGCCGCCCGGGTTGAGGAATGGGCCGGGCTCTGGGAAGTCATCACCGGACAGCTGCAGGCGGTGACCCTGCATCAGACGATGGTTGTTCCGGTAGAGCAGGTCTTTGGTCAGTATGATGCGCTGGTTCCAGCCTCGCCTGCTAACATTCTGACTCAGCTCAATCAGCGCCTGCGATCGCACGCGGCCCGCCACAAAACTACCCTGATCGAGATCGATCGCCTGGCCTCAGCCGTCGGCAAACAAAGCTGGTGCGACGCTCCCCTCTGGCACCATGCCAAGCAGGATGTTTCGCCCATCTATGCGCCACTCTACGGCGACTCCGTCGGCCGCGTTTTAACCGCTATCCGCGGGCTGTCGCGCAAGTGCTTGGTGCTTGACCTAGATAACACCCTCTGGGGGGGCGTGATTGGTGACGATGGCTTAGAGGGGATCGTGCTGGGTCAGGGCAGCGGCGTCGGTGAAGCCTATCAGTCCTTTCAGGCCTATGTAAAGTTGCTGAAGGAAAGAGGTATCATTCTGGCGGTATGTTCCAAAAACAATGAAGAGACGGCCTTAGAACCCTTTTTTCACCATCCAGAAATGCTGCTGCGCCGGGACGACATTTCTATCTTTGTCTCCAACTGGGAGGATAAGGCAACGAATATTCGTCGGATTGCCGCCGACCTGAATATTGGGCTAGATTCCCTGGTCTTTTTCGATGATAATCCGGTCGAGCGGGGAATTGTGCGCAAGTACGAGCCTGCGGTAGCGGTGCCTGAAGTTCCTGACGATGCCGCCTGGTATAGCCGCTGTCTCTCCGATGCGGGCTACTTTGAGACCGTCAGTTTTTCCGCTGACGATCGACTCAGAACCGAGCAGTACTTGGCCAACCGTCAGCGCCAGACGCTCCAGCAGAAAACCCAGAGCATCGACGGCTTTCTGGCCCAGCTAGAGATGACCATGAGCGTTGCCCCCTGGGACGCGGTCTCGATTCCCCGGGTAACGCAGCTCATTAACAAGAGCAATCAGTTTAACCTGACCACCCGTCGCTATACGGAAGCGCAGGTGAGGCAAATGAGCCAGGATTCAGATATCCTTACCTGGCATGTACGCCTGAAAGACAGCTTTGGCGACAACGGTCTGATCAGCGTCATTATTGCCAGACCTGAGCAGGCCGGCGATCGGCAGTCCCTCAAAATCGATACCTGGCTGATGAGCTGCCGGGTGCTGGGCAGGCAGGTTGAGCATGAAGTCCTCAATCTTTTAGCGACCTACGCTTGCGGACAGGGCTACGACCGGCTTGTAGGAGAATACATCAGCACGCCCAAAAATAGCATGGTGCGCGAACACTATTTGCGGTTAGGATTTACCCTGCTGTCCGAAGATACTGACGATAGCGGGATCGTTCACAGCCTGTGGTGTTTAGAACTGAAAAAATTTAAGCCCACAAAAACATTTATCCAGTCTTCATTTGACAGTAAGGAGTCAGCATGAGCCGAGAAGATATCTACGCGCAGCTCGTCCCCATCTTTCAAGATATTTTTGACGATGACGATATAGAAATTGAAGACGGTACGACAGCCAAAGATATTGACGGCTGGGATTCGCTAAATCATATCAACCTTGTGCTCGGGGCCGAACAGGAGTTTGGCGTTAAGTTCAAGACTTCTGAGGTAGCCAAGCTACAAAACGTAGGCGAGTTTGTCGATTTAATTGGCCTCAAGCTCAGTAAGTAATTCATTTACCTTCTCCGTAGACCAGCCAGATTAGCTCTAACCTGGAAAGGCAATGCTGTTTAATTCTTACGAATTCATATTCCTCTTTCTACCGATTTCCGTCGCTCTTTTCTATGGGCTCAATCGGTTGGGCAATAAGCGCTGGCCCATTGTCTGGTTGGTCGCCGCATCTTTGTTTTTTTACGCCTGGTGGAATCCGCCCTATCTGATTCTGCTGCTGCTGTCGATTGCGATTAACTATGGGCTGAGCGTCGCTTTGAACAGGGCTTTCGTCGCTGAGCAAGAGCGAAAGGGTAAGCTAATCCTGTGGGTAGGCGTCCTCTTTAATCTCGGGCTGATTGGCTATTATAAATATTTTGATTTCTTTCTTGGCAACGTCAACCAGGCTGTGGGGACTTCCCTACCGCTGCAAAATATTATCCTACCCTTAGGAATTTCCTTCTATACCTTCCAGCAGATTGCCTATCTGGTTGACTCATTTGAAGGCGAAACTCAGGGCGAGCGCTTTTTAGACTACTGCCTATTTGTCTCATTTTTCCCTCAGCTGATCGCCGGGCCGATCGTCAATCATCAGGAGATGCTGCCTCAGTTTTCAAAGCGCTCTACTTTTCTGTTCAAACACGAGGATTTGTCAGTTGGGCTCACTATTTTTTTTATTGGCCTATTCAAAAAGGTGATCTTTGCTGACCAGATTTCACTCTATGCTTCTCCAATCTTCAGCGCCGCTGAACAGGGCATTCCCCTCACTTTTTCTGAAGCTTGGATTGGTGCTCTAGCCTATAGCCTGCAAATTTATTTTGACTTTTCGGGCTATTCCGATATGGCCATCGGTGCAGCTCGGATGTTTGGGATTAAGCTGCCGCTCAATTTCAATTCGCCCTATAAGGCGTTCAATATCATTGACTTCTGGGCCAGGTGGCATATGACCCTAACCCGGTTTTTGACCCGGTATCTTTATAATCCCATTGCTTTGTTTATGTCGCGACGGCGACTGCAGCAAGGTAAAGCATTGATTAAGCGAGGTGTCGGCAGCCCTGCGGCTTTTGCCGAACTGGTAGCCGTACCAACCCTGGTGACCATGCTGCTGGCCGGCATCTGGCACGGTGCCGGCTGGCAATACATGATCTTTGGCTTGCTAAACGGCAGCTATCTGACCCTCAATCACGGCTGGCATATGCTACAGAAAAAGTTTGGCCGCAATTTGAAGCAGGTGAGCTGGTATGAGCAACGGCTGGGACAGCTGGTCACCCTAGTCGCCTGGATCGCTTCTTTAGTGTTCTTCCGAGCCGTTAACGCCGGTGCGGGAATTAGCATGCTGAGCTCGATGTTTGGATTCCGCGGCATTTCGGTTCCGCCTTCCCTAGAGGGCAAGCTGTCGGTGTTGAAAGCCTTTGGCTTTAGGTTCGATGGCATGTTCCATAACGCTTTGCTAGAGCAGGCCGCGGTTGGGCTAGGACTGATTTTACTGCTGTTTATCGTCGCCCTGTTTTTTCCCAATACACAGCAATGGATGGCCCACTATGAACCTGGGCTGGGCTACGATCATCGCGCTGCGCTAGCGCAGCGTCCAAAATGGCTGATTTGGTTAGATCGATTTGAGTGGCATCCCACCCACAGCTGGGCATTGTTTACCGTTTCTTTGATGGTGATCAGCGTATTGAACCTCTCTAACGTCAGCGAGTTCATCTATTTTCAGTTTTGATGGCTGACGGGTTATCGTCATGTCTATGCAAACCGCCGAATTAATGCGATGGCAGAGAAACTCATTTTGAATTTTTCGACTGGTGATGTGGAGCTGTTTAGCCAGGCCAGCCGCGATCGCAATCCGCTCCACCTATCGGCCGACTACGCCCGGAAAACGCCCTACGCCCAGCCGGTCGTCTTCGGCATATTAGGTGCCCTGTTCTGTTTTGGGTACCTGCCCGACCGACCCGGATACCAGCTCTGTAAGCTTAAGCTAGAGTTTCCTGGGCCGCTGTTCGCGAATATTGACTATGGGCTGGAAATTTCGGATCAGGGTGAGAAAGCGATCGCGAAAATCTACGACGGCAGACGCCTGCTGCTAAAGCTCGTGGCTCAGTTTCGGCCCGGTTCACCCGTGGCGAATAGCCTACTCGCTAACTCGGCCTCGAATCCTGAAGTCCCCTTCCGCTCGGCGGCCGCTCAGTCTGACTCGGCTGACTGGGCAGCCGGGAAGCGTCTGAGCGGCAGCTATAGTCCTGCTCACAAAGCATTTCAAACGCTCATGGCGCGGATGAATGCGGCCAAGAAAGGATTGGGCGAAGTCCAAGCTGCGGCACTGCTCGGGTGTAGCTATCTGATTGGGATGGAGCTACCCGGACAGCAGGCGCTGTTTTCTAAGCTATCGCTCGATTTTTCAGCTTGTCCTCAGAAGCTAGACAGCCCGCTAGAATACGAGCTTGAGATTGCTGACTTTGACCTCAGGTTTAATTTACTCCGACTCAATGTGGGCTTTACTCAAGCCGCAGCCCCCTTTGCCTCAGGCGAACTCCGCGCCTTTGTGCGCTCGGATTCTCCGGTGAGTACGGTAGCGGCGATCGCGCAGCGTCTGCCGACTTCTAGCCAGTTAGCGGGGAAGGTCGCTTTGGTGACGGGGGCGAGTCGAGGGTTGGGAAGCGCGATCGCGCAGGCTTTAGCTTTTCAAGGCTGCACGGTTCTGGCTAATTTCCACAGAAGCCAGCCTGAGGCCGAAGCGCTAGCGCAAAGCGTTGCCAATACGGCGGGTCAGATTATCCTGATGCAGGGAGATGCCAGCGATCTGGCCTGGTGCCAGTCTGCCAGGGCCAAAATTGAGCAGACCTGGGGCAGACTAGACATTCTGGTGTGTAATGCCTGTCCGGCAATTTTACCGCTCTGGCTAGAACCTTCAGCGATTGAGCGTGTCAACGACTACGTCAGCCGCAGTCTGGCGCTGATGAGCGTGCCTATGTCCGGGCTGCTGGGCCTGGTTCCTTCAGGTGGGCGAACCGTCGTTCTATCCTCTGTCGTAGCGGTTGATTCGCCTCCATCCGACTGGCCCCACTACGTCAGTGCCAAATGTGCGATTGAGGGGCTGACCCGGGTTGCCGCAGTAGAGTATCCCCAGGTCGGTTTCCTGATGGTGCGTCCTCCCAAGCTGCTGACTGACCAGATGAATACGCCTTTGGGACGAGAAGGTGCGCTGTCTACCGAATTGGTGTCCGCGAAAATTGTAGAGCGACTTGCTCAGCCGCTTGAGGCTGGCAGGGCTGCTATTCTATCGGATTTTGCCCCTAGCTGATGCGCTCTAAGCGGTTTCCAGACCTGCTGATTCTGGCAGACCCAGCATGATATTCAGGTTCTGCACCGCTGCTCCCGATGCCCCCTTACCCAAGTTGTCGAGCCGAGCAATGAGCAACGCCTCCTGGCTTTCGTCATTTGCAAAGACAAAGAGCTGAACCTGGTTGGTCTGATTGGCAGTCTTCGCCTCTAAAAAGGTGCCGTCGCGGAGAACGCTAGGCTCGCTGTAGGGCGCAACCTGCACAAACGGTTCTGCCTGGTAGTGCTGAGCCAGCGTATCGTGGATTTTCTGACCTGTCGGCGGACTGTCCAATGTCCACAGCGGTAGCGGAATCTGTACTACCATGCCCTGCTTAAAGTCGCCGACCGCAGGGACAAAGACAGGCGTATGGCTGAGTCCGGTATACTGCTGCATTTCTTTCACATGCTTGTGGCCAAAGCTGAGGCCGTAGGGGCTATAGGGCTGAATCGACTCAGTCCCAGCTGCTTCCGCATGGAAACTCTCGTACTGGTCAATTAGCTTATTTCCGCCACCGGAATAGCCTGAAATCGCATTCACCGTCACGGGAAAATCGGTCGGGATCAGGCCTGCCGAGACCAGTGGAGACAGGCAGGCGATGAAGCCAGTGGGATAGCAGCCCGGATTGCTGACCCGGCTGGCCGACGCAATTTTAGAACGCTGGTCCGCCGTCAGTTCGGGAAATCCATACACCCAGTCATCAGCGGTACGATGGGCCGTACTAGCATCGAGGAGCTTGACCGATGGCTGAGTTACCCAGCTGACCGCCTCGCGGGCGGCGGCATCGGGCAGGCAAAGAATGGCTACATCGGCGGCATTCAAGAGCTTAGCGCGCTCAGCTGGGTCTTTACGATGGGCTGGGTCAATACTGATCAGGTCAATATCGCTGCGCTGGGAGAGGCGGGTATAAATCTGTAGCCCAGTCGTGCCGGCTTCACCATCGATGAAAACCTTGGGATTGCCCATCACTATGTCCTCCTGCCATTTGCCCTATCGTAGCGGACAGCTGGGGCCGGAGAAAAATTCAGGCGTAGGGATTCTGCCTTTAGCGATTGGCCGCTGAGGGGGTGGAAGATTTCTGAGTGGCCGCGGCATACTCTGCCGAACCTACCAGGAAAAGCTGCTTAGCCGCTTTAGGCTTGACTGGTTTTTTAGCGTCGGGATAGTAACGCTTAAACGCCGTTAACAGTCCTTCAATCACCTGGTGGTCCTGATCGGTGTCTAGCCGCAGCTCGACCAGGCGCTCAGGCACGATCGCGATAGAGCACTGTCGCTGCGATCCCGGGCCGCTGCCGATGGTGCTATGGCAGTACGGCCTGGTGACAATATCGCAGCTTGAGCAGATCTATGACTGGCTAGAGACAGCCTAACTTCAGATCTGGCTAGCGGCTGAGCAGAACCCGGTGGGCGGCAGCTAGTCCGCTGCCGGGGCTGAATCGCTCGTATCCTAGCTCCTGCAGGGTGGCTTCGAGCGCGCTGACGGCGGCGAGAATGTCGCGATCGCAAACAAAGCCCAGGTGCCCAATCCGAAATAGCTTGCCCTTGAGGTGGTCTTGCCCTCCCGCCAGGGCAATGTCAAAACGCTTTTTCATCACGGCTCGAATCTGCTCGGCATCGACGCCGTCAGGCAAAATCGACGTTACTGCTGGGCTAGCGCAGTCATCGCCGGCAAACAGGGGCAGGTTCAACGCCTTAGCGGCGGCTCGGGTTGCCTGTTTATGCCGCTCGTGGCGGGCAAAAATAGCCTCTAACCCTTCCGCTTTCATCATTTCCAAAGCGGTGTGCAAGCCAAAGTAAAGGTTAACCGGTGGCGTGAATGGCGTGCTGTTTTTAGCTGCGGTCTTGCGATACTTGCCTAGATCGAAATAAAACTTGGGGATCGTGGCCTGTTCGTAGGCTTCCCAAGCTTTCGGACTGACGGCGATAAAGCCCAGACCTGGGGGAATCATAAAGCCTTTTTGAGAGCCAGTGGCCACAACGTCTAGGCCCAGCTCGTCTACAGGGAGGTTGTATGCGCCCAGGCTAGTCACAGCATCGACGATAATCAGCGCCTGGCCGTGGGCCTTGACGTGCCGGTTAATCGTTTCAATATCATTCAGGACGCCGGTTGAGGTTTCGCTATGGGTGACGATTGCGGCTTTGATCTGAGGATTGCTCTCCAGCGCTGTCCGAAACGCTTCGGTATCGAGCGGCTGGCCCCAGTCTGCGGCAATCACCTGGACGTCTAAACCAAAGGCTTTGGCAATTTGGACCCAGCGATCGCCAAATTTACCATTGCTGCCCACCAGGACTTTATCGCCTGGGCTCAGAAAGTTGATGATCCCGGCTTCTACAGCGCCAGTGCCGCTCGCTGCTACCGTTAAAACATCATGCTGGGTTTGAAAGAGCCACTTGAGGTGGTGGTTGACCGTTTCAATAATTTGAGAAAATTCGCTGCTGCGGTGGCCGATGGGATGCTTTGCCATCGCCAGCAGCACTTTCTCAGGCACCGGAGTCGGCCCTGGGATCATCAGCATTTGCTTATCGTCCATGAGATTCGCCTGAATATTCAACTGAGGGGTGCATTCTTCAGAATGGCATAACTTGCTATCGGTGATCCGATTTTTTCAGAGTCTCCTAAGGTAGGAGTCAAGCACCTGCATAGTACCGTTTGTCCGGGGAATGCCACTATGAGTCAGACTGCGACGCTAAAGCCGCTGCCAGCCATACCCATAACTTCTGAGAACTTTCAACCCTTTGGCCAGGTGATCTGGCCTCAGCCTGACAGTAAATCGTACGACCTCAACGATGCCCAGCTCCGGTTAGAGGCCGGGACACCCCGCTTTTATCTGATGCATCTAAGCCCGAATGGCCGGCGGTTTCATACGATTACCCGACACCGCCGCTGTACCCAGTGCTTAGGATCGCTAAAAGGCCGTCACTGGTGGCTTGCCGTCGCTCCACCCAAGGACTCAGATCAGCCAGAACCAGAGGATATTCAGATATTTCAAATTCCGGGCGACTGCTTCGTCAAGCTCGCGCTAGGCACCTGGCATGCGGGTCCCTACTTTGAGGGTGAACCGGCCAGTTTTTATAACCTGGAGCTCAGCGATACGAATATCATCGATCACCAAACCTGTGATTTGATAGAGACCTACGGGTTAGAATTTCAAATCCTGTAACGGAAAGACAATGCCAAAATACGTCCTGTGGGGCAGCTACTGTGACAATGCCCTAGAAAAAAGAACGCCCTACCGGGAAGCCCATCTAAAGGGGCTGAAAACCCAAAAAGACCGGGGCATTCTCCAAGCGCTAGGGCCGACGGTTGACAATACTAGGGTCTTTGGGATCTACCAGGCTGAGGATAAAGCAGCCGTCCAGCAGCTGATCGAAGCCGACCCCTATTGGCAAAACGGCATCTGGACAGACTATGCGGTCTATGAATGGAATCAGGTCTTTTGAGCAGGCTCTGAGCCGTTCACTGCCTGCGGGCAGCACCTGTCTATAGATTTCATAAATTCAGCGGCTTATCTTGCAGCAGCAGTTCGCGAATGACCTCGGCATGACTGCTAGATTCTTCAGCTTGCTGTCGGTAGGTTTTCGATGCACTCGGTCGCCCTCGATTCTCTTCGTCACGGGCCATTGCATGGCATAGCATGGCCCGCTCTTCGAGCGTCCGCATGGCCTCCCAAAGCGCCTGTTCTAAAGCGGCATCTTGGCTAGCGGCTAAGGCTTTGGCGGTAAAGCCGTGACCCATGTGGCAACGATAGCGACGCACTTTGTCAGTGTCAATTTGCCACAGTGGCCCGTTACATTCTGGACAGCTATAGGGTACGAGATGCCCTAACCGGTTTTCGCTCGCAATATCGCTCATCGTATGCTCGGCAATTCTGGCTTCGGTGATAATGTCACTGGGGATCTCCGAGATCGGCTGGGCGGGTTTATGGACCAGTTCTGTCAGGGTTTTCCCTAGCCGGGATAGCGGCAGCTGATAGTCCACCTCAACGGCTGCTAGCGCGTTTTTCGGCATGTCTGGATGGAGCGCGTCTGCGGGGTCTTGCACAATAGCCGTACCGCCACAGCGCTTGACTGCCAGCAGCCCAGAGGTGCCGTCGTCGAGATACCCGGTGAGCACTACGCCGATCACTCGGGACTGGTACGCGATCGCGGCTGAGCGAAACAGCGGATCGATAGCCGGGCGATGGCGATTTTCCCGAGGGCCTCGATGTAAACAAACGCGCCCTGGCTTAACCAGCAGGTGATAGTCAGGTGGAGCTACGTAGATATGCCCCAGCCGAATTGGCTCGTCGTCTTCTGCGGTCTTAGCCGTCAGCGGGCCTGCCCGGTCGAGAATGTGACCCAGCTGACTGGGCGGCTCGGTTGGAATATGAATTACCACAAACAGCGCTGCCGGAAGGTCGGCTGGCAGCAGGGCAACCAGCTTCTGTAACGCTTCGACTCCGCCTGCCGAAGCGCCGATCACAACCAGGTCACAGTTTTGAGTAGAAGAAGATAGAGTTTGCATGGAAGATTAGGATCCTATGTTCTCGGCCTGCTAGCCGCTCAGCAAGGCTTCAACAAACTCGTAGCTCGAGAAGGGACGCAAATCCTCAATGCCCTCACCCGCGCCAATAAAGCGGATGGGCAAGCCGAGCTGCTGCACCACCGCCAGGGCAACGCCGCCGCGAGCGGTGCCGTCTAGCTTGGTGAGGACGACGCCGCTGAGCTGGGCTGCCTCAGAAAAGACCTGAGCCTGGCGCAGGCCGTTCTGTCCGAGGGTGGCATCCAGCACCAGCAGGGATTGGACATCGGCATCGGGGGCCTTTTTGTCAATAATGCGGCGAACTTTGGAGAGTTCGTCCATTAGGTTCTTTTTATTCTGCAAACGCCCGGCGGTGTCGATTAGCAATAGCTCTGTTTGGCGCGATCGCGCCGCACTAATCGCATCAAAGACCACCGCTGCCGGGTCGGTGTTCTTCCCAGGGTTAGCAATCACCTCCACATCGCTGCGCTGACCCCAGACCTTGACCTGCTCGACCGCAGCCGCGCGGAAGGTATCTGCCGCTGCAATCAGGCAGCTAAAGCCGGATTTTTTAGCGATATGGGCAATCTTGCCAATCGTCGTGGTTTTGCCTGCGCCGTTGACGCCGGTCATCAGCCAGATGCTCAGGGTGTCTTTTTGAGGCGTGAAGGTAAGATTGTGCTCGCCCTGCAGCGGCGCGTCGAGCATGTCGCGTAGCAGCGACTTGAGGTACTGGATGGCCTGCTCGGGCGGCAGCGTCTCCTGGCGCAATTGCGTTTGGAGAGACTCAATAATATAGTCTGTAGCGGCGACGCCGACATCGGCCTGCAACAGCAGTGACTCGATTTCCATCACCGCTTCGTCATTCAGCGGTCCCTGGCCGACGATTGAGCGCAGCTGGTTGACTAGACCCCGGCGGGTTTTGTCCAATCCCTGGCGCAGCTTGTTGAGCCAGGTAATTTCTTCGACGGAAATTTGGTCGGGTCTGCGACCCTGAGCAGCGAGGACTTCTGCCGACCAGAGGAAGGCATCGTCGAGGTCTATGTCGAGGACGGGGGCTGCTGCCGGTTCCGGTTCGGGCTCGGGTTCGGGTGCCGGTTCGGCAATCGCGGTCGCCTCTAGCCGCTCCAGTCGCGCCTCACGCTCGGCCTGGGCCTGCGCCCAGAAAGGGCGAGGAGCCGCTTCAGCGCTGGCTGGCTCTGCCTGTGACGATTCATCTGGTGCTGCTGCTGTTTCAGGAACTGCTTCGGTAACGGTTGCTGCGGTAGGGGTTATTTCCTCTGGCTCAGACCTGTTTGCTTCAGCTACATCTGCTTCGGCTACAGCGGGCTCTGTCGCGGGTTCTTCTATTGCCGACTGATCCGCGATCGCGGGTTCGGCGGCTGTAGCAACCTCAGGCGTCTCGCTGGGGTCGGCTTCGTCAGCCGCTTCGGGCGGTGCCGCTGGAGATTCGGCTTCAGTCTGCACGGCAGGCGCTTCTATCGCTTCCGCGGACGCTGCCGGGGCTGATGTGGCTTCTGAAACGGCCTCTGGGTCAGCTTCTGGGACGACCTGCGGTTCGGCGGTAGCCGCCTGCCGTTTCTGAATATTTTGGTAGGCGGCTTTAGCCCACTTGAGCCGTTCCTCCGCGCTTAGAGCCGCTGGATCGGACTCAGACGGGCTAGATTCATCCGCTTCAGCCCTTTCTGAGGTCTCCTGCGCTTTTGAAGGGGACGGTTCCGCAGGTTCTTCATATTTACGCCGAAACCAGTTGAAAGGTGCCATTGCCGATTTTCCAAGCTAACTTATAGGTCTCAAAGGTGAGCTAGACCAAGCTACCTAAGAGTTTACCTTGTCTGCCTTGTCTGCTGTGCCTGCCGCCAGACCGCGTCGCTGTTCATCCAGCCGCTCGGTCAGCCGTCGCATAACGCCATTGATAAATCGGTACCCCTCATCATCGCTGTACCGCTTCGCCATTTTGATTGCTTCGTCAATGGCGACGCGCTTGGGAACGCCCAGGTAGAGAATGTCAATGGTGGCAATGCGGAGCATGTCGCGGTCAATCCGAGCCAGCCGCCGCACGTTCCAGCCCACCATGGCCGCATCCAGCTGGGCGTCGATCTCGCTGAGGCTTTGGCTCCAGTGGGTCAGTAGCTGGCGGGCATAGGTCTGCACTTCGGTTTGGTTAGCCAGCTGAATGAACGCGGGCAGTTCCAAAGTCGTCCCCAGGCGATTGATCGCGGTCTGTGTCAGCTCAATCGCTTCGTTTACCATGGCTCGGGCACTGCTGACCTCACTCGCGCGGGTTTCGCTTTCTAACAGCTGCCGACTGCCGCGCTGAAGTTCGCCAGAGGCAACCTCTAGGGCTTCTTTAGCATCGCTGCTCAGGGTTTGAATTGCCGCGTTGAGCAGCTTGTCCAGGGTCTGCGATCGCACCGCCAAATTTTTCTCCAGCTCCCGGTCACCGCCGGCCCGGCTATGATCAGACAGCTGACTCATCCCTAGCAGGGCGAGTTCACGAGCGATACTGCGGGACTCCATAAAATTCGGGGCTGATAGAACTTAGCTATCTTAGCAGTCTGGTTTGGGTAACGAGAGCATACGCCAGAGCCAGGTTATCTGGGATCTTTTAGGACCCTATTGTCCGTCTGTGCGCTAGCGACGGGCTCTGCCGGAGCCGGTGAGGCTGAATCAGCTGCTAAATCGGAATCAAGTTCAGCGTCTAATTCGTGAACTTCAGATGCTGTATCAGAGTCTGGCTCAGGGTTGAAAGCTGCATCAGCAACAGAGTCGGGACCTAGCTCAAGATTTAGCTCATGGACTTCAGTCGCTGAATTTTCGCTGTGTAAAACCGCTTGGATACGCTCGGCTGGGATAGCTGAAGCGAGGTCGGGACCAACAATGCCGCCGGAAAGTAGTACTTTGAACGCTTCCTCAATCGAAATTGACAGGTTGATCACATCGCTCTCGGGAATCACCGCATACCAGCCGCTGGTCGGGTTGGGCGTGGTAGGGATAAAAACGCTCAGCATTTTGTTGGGCTGGGTGGTAGTCATGGCCCCGGTGACAAACGCGATCGCCCATAGCCCCCGACGCGGATATTCCACCAAAATCACCCGCCGAAACCGGGTTTTAGAATCTTGCAGGACGGTTTGCAGCAGCTGCTGCAGCGTTTTGTAGACCGAGCCCGCCAGCGGAATCGACTGCAAAATGCGCTCGCCCAGATCCAGCAGCCAGCGACCGGCAATATTCCGCGCCATCAGGCCAATTAGCAGAATGGACAGCAGCGGTACGGCAAACCCAATCCCCAGGTTGATCAGCGCGATAAAGAAGGGGTTTAAACCTGTGAACGGATTGAGCTGCTTGGGAAACTTCGTTAGAAACCGGATTACCCAAGTCGCGATCGTAATCGTCAGCCAGATTGTGGTTGCTAGCGGAATGATGACTAGCAAACCCGCAATCAGGTCGTTCTTCAAATCTTGTTTGAAATTTTGCAGCACCTGTTATCCACCCCTGATCGTCGGATTTAGCCGTTGGGTTGTCGCTATCCGCTCGCCGTCGCCTTCATCCTAGATACTTTACATTCTAAAGGCAATCCGGTATTGGCTGTAACCATGAACAGCTCATCGGGGATCGCCGATCGGGCTGTTCTAGATGCCGAGAATGTATTTGGCTAGATTTAGGTAGATCAGGACGCCTAGAACATCGACGACGGTAGTGATGAATGGGGCCGACATCAGGGCCGGGTCGAAGCCGATGGTCTGAAACAGGAAGGGTAAGGCCGCTCCCGCGCTGGAGGCCAGGATCGAAATTGCCACCAGGCTAGAGCCGACAATAACCGCCACGGCTAGGTTTCCCTGGAGAAAATAGGCCCAGACCGTGACTACTACTCCCAGCATAAAGCCGAGGAAGGCACCCGCGATCGCTTCTCGCCGAATCACCTGAAGGGCATTGCGCAGCTTTAGCTCAGCCGTATTCAAACCGCGAATGACGACAGTTGAGGACTGAGCGCCAACGTTGCCGCCGGTGCCAATCAGCAGCGGAATAAAAGCTGCGAGTACCACCACCTGCTGCAAAACCGCTTCCTGACTGCTGATGATGGCCGCCGTTACCGTATTCGTCACCAGCAAAACCGACAGCCAGACCACCCGCTTTCGCGCTACGGCCAGCAAATTGGTCTGAAAGTAGTTGTCGCCGCCCGACTGGACGCCGCCCAGAGCGTAGATATCCTTAGTCGCTTCTTCTTCTAAAATGTCGATCACGTCATCGACCGTGATGATCCCCACCAGCCGCTCTTCCGTATCGACCACCGGCACCGCCAAAAAGTCATACCGCTGAATCAGCCGGGCTACTTCCTCCTGGTCGGTATCGGTCTGGACGGAAATTACCTCGCGGGTCATCAGTTCGCCAATCGTCTGGTCTGGTCGGCCAATCACCAGCATCCGCAGCGAAAGAATGCCGGTCAGCCGCCGGGCCGCATTGGTGACGTAGAGGTAGTAGACGGTTTCACTGGCGTTGGCCATCGCCCGGATCTGGGTGAGGGCACGTTCAACCGTCCAGTTCTCTTTAAGCGAAATATATTCGGGCGTCATCGCCCGCCCGGCGGTGCCCGACCCGTAGCCTAGCAGCAGAGCGGTGGCCCGGCGCTCCTGCGGGCTCAGCTGCTCAATCAGCCGCCGCACCACCTTGGCGGGCAGTTCGTCAAACAGGCGGGCGCGGTCATCGGGCGACATCTGCTCGACGATGTCTTGCAACTCCTGCCGCTTAAATTCTTCGATCAGCGCCTGCTGAACGCTGGAGTCCAGATTTTCGTAAACTTCAATCGCCTCGGCTTTGGAGAGCAGCCGAAAGGCCATCGCCTGCATCGTTTCGGGCAGCCCTTCGATTGCCTCGGCAATATCGGCAGGCTGCACCGGCACCAGCAGCGCCTTGGCTCCTGGAAAATTATTTTGCTCCAGCATCGCTTCTAGCTGCGATCGCACCAGTTCTTGCAGCTCGTTGCGATTGAAGGTTTGGGGCCTGGCGATGTCAGATTCAGTCGTATCGGTCAAAGCTCAGTCCTAATCAGCACAGTCCGTTTCCAGTCTAGTCGGCAGACAGGCTTATAGATAGCAGAGTCTCTACTCAGAGGGGACAAAACCTCAAGAACTTGACCAAAACTTTAAAGCAAGCCGATTGAGCATTCAGCCGTCGGAGTCTGTAGGCAGCTCGCTACCAACGACGGCTCATCGCTTTGAAGTCAAGACAGACTGAAACCTAATTCAAGGATTCTAGATAATCTCGAACGCGGTTGCGACGCTTGGGCTGACGCAGCTTTTGCAGCGCTTTGGATTCAATCTGGCGGACTCGCTCGCGTGAAAGGTCCAATGCCCGACCGATTTCTGCCAAAGAGTAGGGTACGCCGTCGCCCAGGCCAAACCGCAGCCGGATTACTTCCTGTTCACGGTCCGTCAAGTCTGTCAGCAGCTGGTGCAGATCGCGACTCAGCGCTTCGCGCATGAGCGTTTCTTCGGGAGAAACCGCCTCTGTTTCCAGCAGGTCGCCCAGCTCAGTATCGCGATCCTGACCCACCTTAGTTTCGAGCGAAACGGAGCGGGGCACCTTGAGCAGCACTTCGCGCACCTGGGGCACGGTCATGTCCAGCTCTAGAGCAATATCTTCAACCTTGGCGGTGCGACCTTTTTCCTGAGAAATCTTGCGCTGGGCTTTTTTGATTTTGTTCAGCTTTTCGGTAATGTGCACCGGCAGGCGGATGGTGCGGCTCTGGGTTGCGATCGCGCGGGTAATCCCCTGGCGGATCCACCAGTAGGCATAGGTGCTGAAGCGATAGCCCTTAGTCGGGTCGAACTTTTCGACGGCGCGCTCCAGGCCCAATGTACCTTCCTGAATTAAGTCCAGCAGCTCCAGGCCGCGATTCTGATATTTCTTGGCAACTGAGACCACCAGCCGCAGGTTAGCCTTGATCATATGCTCTTTCGCCCGCAGGCCGTTGGCCTTAGCCTGATCGAGCTCAGCCACGGAAAGATCGGTAAGCTCAGCCCATTCCCGCTTGCCCTGAGCCAGAATCGGCTTGAGTTCAGCGATGGGAACCTCAGCCACCCGCGCCCAGCGCTCCAGGGAAGGCCGATGGCCAAGCTGAGCCGTCAGCTGATCGCAGGTATCAAGCAAGCGCACATAGATCTGGAGAATCCCCCCCTTTTCCGCTTCGGTCTGACGGCGGTTGAGTAGCTCAATGTACTGCTGCACATACTGCGCCTCAGCGACTTCTTCGTCTCGCTGCAGCAGGCTGACCCGGCCAATTTCCTGGAGGTAGAGCCGCACCAAATCTGTCGTCTGGCGCGGGATTGGCTTTGCCTCGGAGCTGTCGGACCCGTCTGAGTCATCATCTGAACCTATTAGCGATTGAATTTCAAAATCGCTGGGTTCCCCATCCTCATCGCCAGGCTGATGGGCGGCTTCCGTCAGGGCGGCAGACGCGACACTGCTGTCTTCTTCGGCACTGGGATAGTAGGACGTCGCTTTCATAGGGTTTATGGATAGCTTCAAGGGGGTATTAGACTTCTAATTGGGGTTATTGTGCCCAGTCCCGAACCTAGGAAAACAGGAATGTTCAGGATATCGCTAACTATCTGTCCAATCACACAGTCTGCTGCGTAGAGTGGCTTCAGCGTAGAAGCACTGATTTCCTGACGCAGAAAATGCGGATTTGGGCTCGATTGACGACTGTCTAATCGATACCTATAAGCAAATCTCAGTTCGAAAAAAACGTTCGAGCAGCTATTCCAGGTTTCTCACTGGCACAAGGCTGGAAACCGCCAGAGTATCTGTCTAAAAAACTTTGGAAAATCAGCTCAAAAAGCTTTCTGAATAAGGAAAATGCTGCTTTCTGTAGCCCTGATTTAAAGCCGGAAGGTGGCCCTCAAACTTGAAAAAAAGCAGGTGATTTAGCCGCCGCCAAAGCGATCTGTCACATTTGTTGAAGCGGGTCAAATCAGGCCGCGTCGTCAATCACCGCACTGCGGTCGAGCAGCAGCAGATCGCGGAGCTGATCCGTATCCAGCTCGGTTAGCCACTGCTCACCGCCGCCCACAACCTGTTCAGCCAGGGCTTTTTTGCCCTCGATCATGTCGTTGATGCGCTCTTCTAGCGTTCCCGTACAGACAAATTTATGCACCTGCACATTGCGGGTCTGGCCGATCCGAAAGACCCGGTCGGTGGCCTGATTTTCCACTGCCGGATTCCACCAGCGGTCGAAGTGAAAGACGTGGTTGGCCCGGGTCAGGTTGAGGCCGACGCCCCCTGCCTTGAGGGAAAGGATAAACAGCTTGGGACCGTTCGGGTCCTGCTGAAAGCGGTCTACCATGGCCTCGCGGTTTTGCTTAGAGGTGCTGCCGTAGAGAAACATCGCCTCTTCTTTCAGATGGGCTTCGAGGTGGCGCTCTAACAGCTTGCCCCACTCGGCAAACTGGGTGAAGATCAGAGCGCGATCGCCCTCGGCAATCACCTCCTCCAGCATTTCATCTAGCCGCTGGAGCTTGCCCGATCGGCGGTACTTGCCAAGCGAATCCTGCTTGAGGAACTGGGCCGGATGATTGCAGATCTGCTTTAGCTTGGTCAGCAGCCCGAGAATCAGGCCGCGCCGCTGCACGCCCTCGGCCTCGTCGATGGTGCTGAGCGTTTCCTCCACCAGCTTTTGATACAGCCGGGCCTGCTCGGCGGAGAGTCCGCAGAAGACAGTCATCTCCTGCTTTTCGGGCAGGTCTTGAATGATGCTGCGGTCGGTCTTAAGCCGTCGCAGGATAAAGGGCTGCACCAGCGATCGCAGCGTCCGCAAGGAAGCCGTATCGCCGTAGCGCTCAATTGGTGTAGCAAACCGCCGTCGGAAGAAATTCTGCGGCCCTAAATAGCCTGGGTTGAGGAAATCCATAATTGACCAGAGCTCCGACAGCCGATTTTCCACCGGTGTTCCGGTCAGGGCAATGCGAAAATCGCCCTCCAGCTGCCGCACTGCCTGGGACTGCCGAGCGTCAGCATTTTTAATATTCTGCGCTTCGTCCAGTACTAGACCGCGCCACTGCACTCGCTTCAGGTCCTTCAGGTCGCGGTGTACCAGGGTGTAGCTGGTAATAATCAAATTGGCCTTGGCCGCTGCCTTAGCGAAGGTCGCACCGCGGGGACGCTTATCGCCGTGATAGACCAGCGTCTTCAGCTCAGGACCAAAGCGCCGCACTTCGCGATCCCAGTTGGTCAGGACAGAGGTCGGGCAGACTAGCAGCACCGGGCCGTCCAGCGCCTTCTCCTGCCGCAGGTAAAGCAAAAAAGCGATCAGCTGAATCGTCTTGCCCAGACCCATATCGTCTGCCAGGCAGGCCCCTAGCCCCCACTGCTCCAGGAAAGCCAGCCAGGAGACGCCGCGGGCCTGATAGGGGCGAAGCTGACCATGGAAGCCGTCGGGTTCCGTCATCGGGTCGAGGGTCTGATTGCCAGTGGTCAGCGTGGTAATCAGATCCTCGAGCTGGCCAGACGCTTCAAACTTGACCACCGGCAGCTTATCGATCAGCTGATTGTCGCCGGTGCTGATGCGCAGTGCATCTTCGACCGACAGCTGATTTTGCGCCTGCCGTTTGGCAAAAAAATCCTTTGCCGCCCGGACATCCTGCGGCCTCAGCTCCACCCACTGGCCGTTGATTTCTACCAGCGGCGTGCCCTGGGTCACCAGCTGATTAAACTCTTCCTGAGTGACGGTTTGGCCGCCAATCGACAGCTTCCAATTGAATTTTAGCAGGCTCTGGAGCCCCAGCCGCTGCTGCTGGCGACCGGGCGCAGCAGCGCTGACCTGGAGTCCCAAACGGCTGTTTCCCTCGGCGTTGGAATCGACCAGGTTCGAGGGCAAAATCACGCCGAAGCCATTGTCCTGCAAGCGCCAGGCCGTCGCCTTGATGAACTGGTAAGCCTGAATCGGGTCGAGGGTGCAGGATTCTGGGCTCTGAGTGGTGAGCGATTCTTTGATCGGTTCGTACAGTCGAGCAGCTCTGCCCAAACCGGCCAGCAGCGTTTCCTGAGGGGAGTCAATACAGCGATCGCGCTGACAAAACCGGTCCACCGGATGCTGCCAGACCGTCGCCGCATCGACCCGAAAAGACTCGTCTGCGGTTGCCTGCAGCCCGTAGTGTAATGTCCAGTCGAGCTGGCCAGAGGGGGGTGGCTCCAACGCCAGGCAGGTGCGAAATGCAGCTACCGCGTCGCCGACGTTTTGCAGCGGGGCGGTCCAGGTATTCAGGGCGTCGTTGAGGCGCACCAGCCCAGCGGGGGGCGCTTCAAAGTGTGGATTCTTGGCCGCTAGCGCATTCACCCATTCCCGCAGCGGCAGGTCCTTACTCAGGGTTGCATTGGCGGGCAGGGGCTGGCTCTGGGCCACAGTGCGAACCTGATGACTGACCAAGGTCTCTAGAAAACTGCGGAGCAGCGGCTGGGGCGCGGCAGGGAGATTGACCCAGGGCGCCAGGGATGTTTCCTTAGCCAGGGCTTCGGTCTGATAAAACCGGCAGGTGAGGGGCATGCGATCGCTAAACTGCTGTAGCCGGGTCTGGTCTACGGCGCTGTCGAGCAGGATCTGCCACTGCGCGATCGCGCCTTTGCGGTCGGCGCTAACGGTCGGAATAAACTTAGCCCGCACCAGCAGGTCCAAACCCCAGCGGGTGACGTGCGACCAGTAGCGCAGCTCGGCCCCGATGATTGAGCCGCTGTCGGCCAGCCCCAACGGCAGGCTGTTGAGCAGCTGCATCGCGGCAGCGGGCGGCAGCAGCAGTCCCTCCACCTGCCAGGGATAGAGCACGCTGTCGGCAGCCGAAGGCTCCGATGCTTCGGCAGAATGCTGAGGTAGAACGCTATCACTCGACCGCTGAGCGGGCAGCGCTACGGTCAAAGACTGCCAGTGAGTAGCGGTCTTGGCCTTTACTACTGTGCCACCGGTACGCTTGCTGCGGCTGGACTGGGGCACCGTCAGATAGTCAAGCAGCCAGCCCAGATCAAGCGCCTCCGGCAGGGACTGCTGAGCTTGAATCAGATCGGCCAGCTCGTCGCGACTCACCTGGTAGGGGTAGGTCGGTACCGGTTCGGTCATTCCCTCGGCGTCTAGCCGCCGCCAGGTTTCACCCCAGAGGAAAAACCGCTGCAGGTCTGGTCGCCAACTGCCGTGTAAGATTGCCATGCAGAATCAGTCACTCAACGTCATCAAAGTCATCAAAAATTTGGAGCCAGCTCAGGTTTCGAACTGCTCATAGGCCGCGACGATGCGCTGTACCAGCGGGTGGCGCACGACGTCGGCCTTAGTCAATTCACAAAAGGCGATGCCGCTCACCTTGGCCAGAATGCGAATCGACGCGGCCAGCCCGGAGTCCTGATAGCGGGGCAGGTCGGTCTGGGTGACGTCGCCAGTCACCACCATACGAGACTTGAACCCCAGGCGAGTCAAGACCATTTTCATCTGAGCTGGCGTCGTGTTTTGGGCTTCGTCCAGAATCACAAAGGCGTTACTCAGGGTGCGACCGCGCATGTAGGCCAGCGGCGCAATTTCGATGATACCGCGCTCCATCAGGCTGGGAATTTTCTCCGGGTCGAGCAGCTCATGCAGGGCATCGTACAGCGGTCGCAGGTAGGGGTTGACCTTCTGCTGGAGGTCGCCCGGCAGAAACCCCAGGCGTTCGCCTGCCTCGACGGCAGGGCGGGTGAGAATCAGCCGCTCGTACTCATCGTTCAGCAGCGCCTGCACGGCCACCATCGCTGCCAGAAATGTCTTGCCAGTGCCAGCTGGGCCGGTACAGAAGGTCAGGTCGCTAGAGCGCAGGGCCTGCACGTACTGGCGCTGCCGAAAGGTCTTGGCCCGAATCGTTTCGCCCCGGCGGGTGCGAGCGACGACGTCTTTTTGTAGGCTCTCTAGCTCGGCTTCGCGGTGGGTATCGAGGGCGTGGATCGCCGTCATGATATCCGCGATCGCAACCGTCTGCCCCTGCCCCCAGGTCGGCTCCAGCGTCTGAACAATCCGGCGGCTGCGGTCCATTTGAGTCTCGGTGCCGATAATTGTCAGCTCACTGCCCCGAAGCACCAGCTTGGCCCCGGTCTGCTGGGCAATGCGCCTGAGATTTTCCTCATGGGGGCCGGCCAGCGCCATGGCGATTTCCGGACTGGAAAATTCAAGCTTAAAAGTATTTCCCATGCGATCGCAGACTGCAAATGAGGGCCATAGAGCGAGCCGAATCGCTATTGCTGACGGCGCTTGGGTGGACTGTAGGCAGGTCGCGATCGGCGATCGCTAGACCGAGGCTGCCCACCCCGCTCCTGGCTGCCGCCCGTGGGCTCTCCGTAGACGTTCAAATTTGCCGTAATGTCATGGAGCTTTCCCGTCGCCATGACCACATTGCGAATCGCCTTGATGTTGCGTCCGCCGCGGCCAAATACGCGCCCCTTGTCTTCACTCTCGTCAAACGCCAGGCGAATCCAAATCCGCTTCCCGCCCGATAGGGATTCAAAATGAACTTTTAGGGACTCTGGCGCGTCTAAAAAAGGCTCTACCAGATATCGCACCAACGCTTCAAAATCAGGTGTGGTCACAGAACCCAAATCTAGCTACTCAGCTGCTCGTAAACGTTTGCCCGCTTCAAAATATGCTCAACCGTCTTGGTCGGCTGAGCGCCTTCTTTTAGCCATTTGACGATGGCAGGTACCTCTAGCCGGGTCTCGTCAGTCCGGGGGTTGTAAAAACCCAGCTCTTCTAAAGGCCGACCGTCGCGCCGATCCTGTGCCTTCATCGCGACAATTCGATAGCTAACCTCGCGCTTTTTGCCGTAGCGCTTCAATCGCAATTTAATCATGAACTTCCGAAAAACCTATTGGCAACGCCATTACAGTCAATATTCAACCTTTTGAAAGCAGTCCACAGCGGTGCGGAATGCCCTAAAGCACTTAATCATATCACCTACTTCCCCCTGGTGACCGTACCCAGGCAAAAACGGCCTAAGCTAGACTGCCTAGACTGCTTTGCCTTCGATGCCAAAACCTAGCCGTCTGTCAAAGTTCTTTCCTCAGGTTTCCAGTCGGATTGCTAGTCCTCATGGTCTTCGAACGGATCGCTGAGCTGCTTCCCCGGGGGGCCAAAAGCCGTGTAGACGGCGAAACCAGTGAAGCCGAGGACCAACGTCCCGACCGAAACGATAAGAACTGTTGCAGAATCTATCATGATGCTTAAGCTTTTAGCGACACTGATTTTATGATATTAGATATTACAGAATATTAATCAACGTTTATCACAGGTAACCCATGGCACAGCGCACGCGGTTGGGCAATCTTCTCAAGCCCCTAAACTCTGAATATGGAAAGGTTTCCCCAGGCTGGGGAACGACGCCCGTGATGGCTGTTTTTATTTTGCTTTTCCTAGTTTTCTTGCTGATTATCCTTCAGCTTTACAACTCTTCACTCATTCTCAACAACGTCAACGTTGATTGGAGAAGTCTCGGTATCTAACACTTGCCGAGACAGGTTGCTGAGCCGAGCTGAATGAACCTGGTCTCATGAACGTTGCCAGGAATATAGGGTGAATATGTTCGGTCTTGGGCTACCCGAATTAGCGCTGGTGCTAAGACTGGCGCTAATTCGGGTTGGCCTAATATACTTTTTATTCTTCAGGTAAGCTGATTAGATAGCTGCTTGAGAGCAGCGCTTTTGTACTTGGGAGACCTGATTTCATGAATATTTTCGGCATTGGCCTGCCTGAGATGGCGCTGATCATGGTGGTGGCGCTGCTGGTGTTTGGTCCGAAAAAGCTGCCTGAAATTGGTCGGAGCGTGGGCAAGGCGCTGAAAAGTTTTCAGGATGCCTCTAAGGAATTTGAGACTGAGTTTAAGAAAGAGGCTGAGCGAATTGAGAAGTCGGTCGCTCAGCCGATGAAGGCGACATTAGAAAAGCCCGAACCCAAAGCCCTTTCGCCCGAAGCGACGAGGACAGAGGTGGCGGCTGAAGTAGAGGATAAGGAAACCGCGATCGCTCAATCTCCGACAGAATCTGCTCCCACAGAATCCGCTCCTAACGAATCATCAGAAGACTCGCCGGACGCGGCTGACAAGGTCGAACAGCCTGCTGCCTAAGCGCTATTGAAACGGAGTGCTCCATGAATGCAGCTGAAGCGGGGGATGCAGCTGAAGCGGGTCAGATCCGACCGCGCCTGATCGTCGGACTGGGGAACCCCGGGCCGAAGTATGACCGAACTCGCCACAATATCGGCTTTGAAATCCTAGACAGGCTGGCCAAAAGCCGGTCGGTTTCGCTCGATGAAAATCGGCGGTTTCAGGGGGTAGCGGCTGAGTTCCGGTCGGCTGAGCAAGATCGCATCATTTTGCTGAAGCCGACGACCTATATGAACCATTCGGGCCGGGCCGTCCGGGCCGTAGTGGACTGGTATAAGCTCGACCCTGGCTCAGTGCTGGTGATTTACGACGATATGGATCTGCCCGTCGGTAAGCTGCGGCTGCGACTCTCCGGCTCGGCGGGGGGCCATAACGGCATGAAATCGATCATTTCCCACCTGGGGACTCAGGATTTTCCCCGGCTGCGGGTGGGCATCGGCAGCTCAGAGAAGGGGAGCGACAATGCGGTGATTTCCTACGTTCTCGGTCGGTTTGGCCCCGATGAGCGGAAGCTGATAGACGCAGTCATTCCGGTGGCGGTTGACGCGGTGGAGATAAGTTTGTGCAAGGGCGTTGAACCGGCGATGAATTTCTACAACGGCAAAGAAATTGCGGTTTGAGCCCAGAAAACCCCCAGAAAACCTCCAGAAAACCTCCAGAAAACCTCCAGAAAACCTTGGTTTTACGAAACGGCGATTGTAAACTTGTGTTAACAGTTTCGTTGTTGATATCATGCTGCGTCGCCATTTAATTCAATCGCTGCTGGCCTTTGGCTTGATCAGCCTGACCCTAATGGGCTGGGTCAATCCGGCTTATGCTCTGGGCGGGCCACAAATTCCCCTGGGCGAAATCGCCCCCGATTTTTCCCTGCCGACCAACAGCGGCGATGGCGAAGTGGCGCTGACGGACTATCGCGGCCAATGGGTGGTGCTCTATTTTTATCCCCGCGACTTTACTCCCGGCTGCACCCTGGAGGCTCAAAGGTTTCAGCGCGACCTGGGCGAATATCAGGCCCGCAATGCTCAGGTGGTGGGCGTTAGCGCCGACAGCGTCGATTCTCATGCGGAGTTCTGCGATGCCGAAGCGCTGACCTTTCCACTGCTGTCCGATCCGCAGGGAGAAGTTAGCCGTACCTACGGCTCTTGGATTAGTCCCATGTCAATGCGGCATACCTACCTGATCGATCCGGATGGGATATTGCGCGATCGCTTCCTAGGCGTTCGGCCTCCTATTCACAGTGCCGAAGTCCTGGCCCGGCTGGATGAATTGCAGGCGCGGCCCAACGTTTGACCGACAGCCGCTAGAATCGAATTAGCTGTCAATGATATTCACAAGGAATCTATGTCAACCCTGGCTTTAACTAGAGATAATGTTGAGCAAGTGCTCGACGAGCTGCGCCCCTATCTGATGGCCGACGGCGGCAACGTGGAGCTGGTAGAGCTCGACGGCCCCGTGGTGAAGCTGCGGCTGCAAGGGGCCTGTGGCTCCTGCCCCAGCTCGGCCATGACCCTGCGCATGGGGATTGAGCGGCGGCTGCGGGAGTTCATTCCTGAGATTGCTGAGATTGAACAGGTTGTCTAGCGAAACGCAAACAGCTGCTGTGGCGCGCTAATGCGCCGCAGCAAATCCGTTTAGTCGGGTAGGCATTGGATCTGTAGAAAGCTTGCAGACGAGATGCCCGCCCGACTACAGCGTTTCCTTGCCGGGTGAGGTACAGTCAATGGCCTAGACTCAAGGACGTCGCGGCTGTTTGCGTACCTCACTAGCTTCAGAAACGCTGTATTGTGGTTTATCGGCACGATAGGCTGAAACGATGCTCGATTTAAAGCAAATTCGTGACAATACGCAGCTGGTAGCGGCAGCATTAGCGCAGCGGGGGGAGTACGACCTGGGACCGCTGTTGGAGCTGGACGCTCAGCAGAGAGCGATTGAAGGTCAGCGATCGCAGCTCCAGTCCCGTAGTAACGAAATTGGCAAAGCCGTCGGTCAGAAAATTAAGGCCGGTGCCGCGCCCCAAGGGCCAGAAATAATGGCGCTGCGGGACGAGGGCAACCAGATTAAGCAGCAGCTAAGCGAGCTGGAGCCCCAGGAACGCGACCTCAAGGCTCAGATTGAAGAGATTTTGCTCAGCCTACCCAACCTGCCCAGCGACTCGACGCCGGTGGGCCAAAACGAGACTGAAAATGTCGAAGTGCGGCGCTGGGGTGACGAGCTGATTCCCCCCGATGACGGTCGCTTGCCCCACTGGGAAATCGGCGAAAAGCTAGGGATTTTGAACTTTGAGCAGTCGGTTAAGATTTCCCAGAGCCGGTTTGTGACGCTGATTGGAGCGGGGGCGGCGCTGGAGCGGGCGCTGATTCAGTTCATGCTGGACCGGCATATCCGGGCAGGCTATACCGAGATTATGCCGCCCTACCTGGTGAATTCCCAGGCGCTCACCGGCTCGGGGCAGCTGCCCAAGTTTGCCGAAGAGAGCTTTCGCTGCGATCGCGATGACCTCTGGCTTACCCCCACCGCCGAGGTGCCGCTGACCAACCTGCATCGCGACGCCATTCTGTCTGCCGAAGACCTGCCGCTCTACTACTGTGCCTATACGCCCTGCTTCCGCCGTGAGGCTGGCAGCTACGGGCGCGATACGCGGGGCCTGATTCGGCTGCATCAGTTCAATAAGGTTGAGATGTACAAGTTTGTCCATCCCGACCAGTCCTCTGCCGAGCTAGAAACGCTGACCCAGGATGCCGAAGACATTCTTCAGCTGCTGAAGCTGCCCTACCGGGTGTTAGAGCTCTGCACCGGCGACCTCGGCTTCTCCGCGACCAAAACCTACGACCTGGAAGTCTGGCTGCCGTCCTCAGGTAAATACCGCGAAATTTCCAGCTGCTCTAACTGCCTAGACTTCCAGGGGCGTCGGGCCAACGTCCGGTTCAAAGATCCCGGCCAGAAGGGGACGCACTATGTCCATACGCTGAACGGGTCTGGCCTGGCGATCGGTCGGACGATGGCGGCAATTTTAGAAAACTATCAGCAGCCAGACGGTCAGGTGGCCGTGCCGGAAGTGCTCCAGCCCTACCTCCAGCGCGAAAAGCTCTAACCTGCGGCAGAACGGGGCTTCCACCGATCCCCACCCGGCCTTGTACAATAAGAAAAGTTAACCTTAGCAATTTAGATTCCGCGTATGTCCGTTCTGGCCGCGATCGCAGTTCTCGCTCTCCTTATCGTTGTCCACGAGCTCGGCCACTTCACAGCGGCCCGGCTCCAGGGGATCCACGTCAACCGCTTCTCGATTGGCTTCGGGCCAATCCTATGGAAATATCAGGGAGCCGAGACCGAATACGCGCTGCGGGCCTTTCCTCTGGGCGGCTTTGTCGGCTTTCCAGACGACGATCCCGACAGCAAAATTCCCGAAAACGATCCGGACCTGCTGGGCAACCGACCCATTCTGGATCGGGCCATCGTGATTAGCGCTGGCGTCATTGCCAATCTGGTCTTTGCCTACTTAGTGTTTGTCGTGCAGTTTGGGACGGTCGGCGTACCCGAAAGCTTCAACCTTCAGCCTGGGGTCGTGATTCCCCAGGTCATGTCTGACCGCTCACCCGCAGCAGAAGCGGGAATTAAGGCAGGTGACATCATTATCGCGGCTGAGGGCCAACCGCTAGAAGGGAACGAAAATACCATTCAGAAGCTGATTCAGATTATTCAGGCCAGCCCTAACCAGCCGGTCGATCTGACGATTCAGCGGTTTGACCGCGAGCTAGACGTTACCGTTGTCCCAGAAGCGGGTCCGGATGGTAATGCGGTAATCGGCGTCCAGCTTCAGCCCAACGGCACCGTTACCTACCGTCGGGCCAAAAATCCGATCGAAGTCTTGACGATGGCCGCCCAGGAATTTCAGGGCATGTTGGAGCGGACTATTCAAGGGTTTGCGACGCTGTTGACCAATTTTTCTTCGATGGCGAGTCAGGTGGCAGGCCCGGTCAAAATTGTGGAGCAGGGCGCTGGACTGGTTTCTGATAATGCCGCCAGCTTATTTCCTTTCACCGCCATCATCAGCATCAACCTGGCTATCATCAACATTCTGCCGCTGCCGGCCCTGGACGGCGGGCAGCTTGCCTTTTTGCTGATTGAGGCGCTGCGCGGTAAGCCACTGCCTTCTCGGGTACAGGAAAATGTGATGCAGACGGGCCTGTTTCTGCTGCTGGGGCTGGGCCTGTTTCTGATCGTGCGCGACACGACTCAGCTTGAGGTCTTTCAGCAGTTTCGCCAATAAATCTGCCAGTAAATCTGCCAAGTTATTTCAGTGAGTACCGCGCCTCCTAAACGCCTGACGAAAAAACAGCGATCGCTGGAAATCCTAGCTCAGCTCAAGCAGCTTTACCCGGAAGCGCCCTGCTCGCTGGATTATGAAACGCCGGTGCAGCTGATGGTGGCGACCATCCTCTCGGCTCAGTGCACCGATGAACGGGTCAACCTGGTGACGCCAGCTCTGTTCGAGCGATTCCCCAATGCCCAAGCGCTGGCCGCCGCTGATATTACCGAGCTAGAGCAGCTGGTACGCTCCACCGGCTTTTATCGAAATAAGGCCAAAAATATCCAGGCCGCCTGTCATAAAATTGTCACCGAGTACGGCGGCGAAGTTCCCCGGACGATGGCGGAGCTAACGGGGCTGCCGGGCGTAGCGCGCAAAACCGCAAACGTTGTCCTGGCCCATGCCTTTGGCATTCACGAAGGGGTAACGGTTGATACCCACGTCAAGCGTCTGACCAATCGCTTTGGTCTGACTAAGCACAGCGAACCGATCAAAATCGAGCAGGATCTGATGAAGCTGCTGCCCCAGGCCGACTGGGAGAACTGGTCGATTCGGCTGATCTACCATGGGCGGGCGGTTTGTTCGGCTCGCAGTCCGCAGTGCGATCGCTGTACCCTGATTCCGCTCTGTGCCGCTGGCCCCAAACTGCTGAAGGCCGCTGTCGAGAAGAAAACAACCAGTCGAAAGCCTAAAAGCAAGCCCAGCGCTAAGGCGCAATCCTAAAGCTAGCTCTCAAAGTTGACCAAAGGTGGCAGAAAACTACCCCAGCCGGTTTACAGAAGCCGGTCTAACCCGCTACCATTAGAGACTGTGATTAACCCAAACTAAACCGCCAAAATAAACCGACAGTATGGCCAAGAAAAGCATGATTGTGCGCCAGAAAAAGCGCGAAAAGATGGTTGAAAAGTACGCCGAGAAGCGTGAAGCGCTGATGCAGCAGTTTGAAAACGCCAGCAACCAGGCAGAACGGCTGGCCATTCACCGTAAGATTCAGCAGCTGCCCCGCAATAGTGCTCCCTCTCGGCTGAATAATCGCTGCTGGCTGACAGGCCGCCCCCGGGGCTACTACCGCGACTTTGGTCTGTGCCGCAACGCTATGCGCGAGATGGCCCACCAAGGACTGCTTCCTGGCGTGGTTAAATCTAGCTGGTAAGGCTCAGTTTCAGCCTCTTGGCCAGAATATTAGATAAAAGCGTTGGATGTATTGCATCCGACGCTTTTATTATTTTCACAGAGCTATTGACTAATTACCGCAGCAGCGCTCGATGCCTAGGCTATCGAGCAGCAGATCGCCGACGGCATTGGCCACAGCAAATTCGCTGTAAAAGCTCTTAGAAAAGTCATAGCCCTGCATCTCAGTCAAGACGGCCATGACGAGGGCGTTCAGGTCGGTTTCGCCTTCAAGCCGGTGGCGGGTAAAAACCTGGGAAGCTCGGGCGGCAATGTGAACGTTGATAATCTCTGGCAAAAATTCTTCGTCTAGCCACTGCTGAAGCTTTGTCTTCAGCCACTGACCTTCCTGCTCAGCATCTTGGGCGGGAGGAAGTGTTACCGATTCGATGGGTTCAGCCATAGCCGTCTATTTTGGCCCCTGCTGATCGGGCTTTTGACCTTTAACATAGCAATTATATCCACCTCAGCTCACGACCGGATGGCCTTCTCAATTCCCCATATCCTCCAGTGCTATGCCCAGGGATATTTTCTGATGGCCGATGAAGAGCAGGAATCGCTGTCCTGGTACTCCAGTCGACAGCGGGCGCTGATTCCCTTGGATAGCCGTTTTCGCTATCCCAAGTCGCTGCGTCGGACGTTGAATCGGGACTGCTTCACCCCAGCCATCGATCGCGCCTTTGCGCAGGTGGTGGAGGGCTGCGCCGACCGAGAGACGACCTGGATTTCCGACGAGCTAAAACAGGTTTATCACCAGCTGCATCGGGCTGGCTTTGCCCACAGCTTTGAGACCTGGCAGGGCGAGCAGCTGGCCGGAGGCTTTTTGGGCATCGTCCTGGGTGGAGCTTTTATCGGTGAATCGATGTTCTACCACATTCCTGAAGGGTCCAAAGTGGCGATGGTGAAACTGGTTGAGCATCTGCGTCAGCGTAATTTTCTGCTCTTCGACGCTCAGATTATGAATCCCCATCTGGAGCGCTTTGGCGCCATCGAGGTTGACAATATGACTTACGAAGAGACGCTGTACGAGGCGATCCAGCGTCCGTGCAAGTTTGTCTGACGCTGACGCTAATACAGCACAACGCTGCGGATGGATTTGCCTTCTTGCATCAGGTCGAAGCCGTGATTGATTTTCTCCAAGGGCATGGTGTGGGTAATCAGGTCGTCAATGTTAATTTTGCCGTCCATGTACCAGTCCACAATTTTTGGGACATCTGTACGTCCCCTGGCCCCACCAAAGGCCGAGCCGCGCCAGACCCGCCCAGTCACCAGCTGAAACGGTCGCGTGGCAATCTCCTTGCCGCCCTCGGCGACGCCAATCACCACGCTTTCGCCCCAGCCCTTATGGCAGCTTTCCAGCGCCTGGCGCATGATGTTCACATTGCCGATGCACTCAAAGGTGTAGTCGGCTCCGCCCTTAGTCAGCTCAACCAAATAGGGCACCAGATCGCCGTCAATCTCTTGGGGATTGACGAAGTGCGTCATGCCAAATTTTTCAGCCAGCGGTCGTTTAGCCGGATTGATGTCTACGCCGACAATCATATTCGCCCCGACCATGCGGCAGCCCTGAATCACATTCAGACCAATGCCGCCCAGCCCAAACACAATCACGTTCGAGCCGGGTTCGACTTTGGCCGTGTTCACCACCGCGCCGACGCCTGTAGTGACACCGCAACCGATGTAGCAAACCTTGTCGAAGGGCGCGTCTTCACGAATTTTAGCGACGGCAATTTCGGGCAGGACGGTGTAATTGGCAAAGGTGGAGGTGCCCATGTAGTGATAGAGCGGCTCGCCATCCAGCGAAAAACGGCTGGTTCCGTCCGGCATTAGTCCCTTACCCTGGGTGGACCGAATGGCCTGACAGAGATTCGTTTTCTGGCTCAGGCAGTATTCACAGTTCCGACATTCCGGCGTATAGAGCGGAATCACGTGATCGCCAGGTTTAACGCTGCTGACGTCAGGGCCGACTTCTACCACAATACCTGCGCCCTCATGGCCCAGCACCGCCGGAAATAGTCCTTCCGGGTCTTTGCCTGAAAGCGTGTAGGCATCGGTGTGACAGATCCCGGTCGCCTTGAGTTCGACCAGCACTTCCCCCGCTTTTGGCCCTTCTAGCTGCACCGTTTCAATCGTTAGCGGCTGCCCTGCTGCGTGCGCCACTGCTGCTTTGACGTCCATACATTGCCTGCCTTTGACTTACTCAGTCCTTAGCTTATCGGAAACCTGAGTGGCTCTAACCACGGCGCGTAAACTTTGACAGCGCAGCAGCTCGATAAAGGTAAGCGGACGGCGTTCCAGCTCTGCAATTCCCTCGGTACCCTCAATTAGGTACTGAGCAGACTCGGGCAGGTTGTATCCCCGCCGCTGGGCCACTCTCAGCGCAGATTCGTCAGCTGTAATCTCCGCCTGGGTGCCGCGACTGCTGCGCCAGACTTGAGCTCCGGCAAACGCCGTTAGCCCGCCCGCCGTTACCAGACCAATCGCATCGCCCTGGGCCAGTTCGAACAGAGCGCCGAAGAGACCCGCGATCGCAACCCCCTGATAGATATCCACCTTGAAAATTCGCACCGCCGTCAGCCAGCTTACCTCCCGCAGAAAAACCAGGTCGCGCTGGGGCTGGGGCAGCTGATGCCACAGATCAAAATTAATGAAGACCGGGTTTTCTGGCTTCCAGGGCTTAGGGAATGGCGACTGGATTACCTTCGCCGCATCGGTCGCGGTTTGAATGCGAACCTTCATCCGCCCAGTGGCCGACATCAGGTCGCGCAGGCGGGGAATCTCGTTGCTAAAGCTCATGGGGTGCTAAACTTTTCCACACAGCGAACAAACAGCTCTACCCCAACCCCCAGCGCCGTTTCGTCAAAGTCAAAGCGGGGATGGTGGTGGGGATAGGCCAGCCCTCTGCCGACGTTGGCCGAGCCCAGGAAAAAATAGCAGCCGGGCACGGACTCCAGGAAAAAGGCCATGTCTTCGCCGCCCATGGTCTGGCATTCGGGCACGATCCCCACCGGTGTTTCAACCACCGACAGCGCCACTGACCGTACCAGATCGGCCAGCTCGGGATGGTTGACGACTGGCGGGTATAGGCGCTGATAGTCGAGTTCATAGCTAGCGCCATGGGCCTGACAAACCCCGGCGATAATCTGCTCAATCCGCTGGGGAATCAGTGTTGCATAGTCGCGATCGTAATATCGGACGGTGCCGCTCAGACGGGCGCTATCGGCAATTACGTTCACTGCCGTCCCCGCGTTAAACTGACCAATTGTGACCACCGCCGACTTCAGCGGGTCGATGTTGCGCGACACAATCGTTTGTAGCGCGTTCACCACCTGCGCCCCGACCACGACCGAATCAACTGTCTGGTGCGGAATCGCGCCGTGTCCGCCCTGGCCCTGAATCGTGCAGTGGAAAAACTCCGTCGCCGCCATCAGCGGGCCGCTGCGCACCCCAACCGTTCCCAGGGGCAAATTATTCCAAAGATGCAGGCCAATAATCGCATCGACGGCTGGATTTTGTAAAACGCCCGCCTCAATCATCGGCTTAGCGCCGCCGGGGCCTTCTTCGGCAGGCTGAAAGATAATTTTGACGGTGCCGCGGAAGCGATCGCGGTTCTGCATCAGATATCGGGCCGTTCCCAGAGCAATCGTCACATGGCCGTCGTGGCCGCAGGCGTGCATTTTGCCCTCGTGCTGCGAGCGATAGGGCACCTGGTTCAGCTCCTGCACGGGTAGCGCGTCCATGTCGGCCCGAATCGCCAGCACCGGTCCCGGCTGCTGGCCCAGGATTACCGCGACTATGCCGGTTTTGGCAATCTGAGTTTGGTGCTCAATGCCCCACTCGCTCAGCTTATCGCTGATAAAGCCCGCCGTGATTGCCTCCTCAAACCCCAGCTCCGGCTTCTGGTGTAGCTGCCGCCGCCAGGCCACCAGCGAATCTTGCAGATGCTGAATGTCGGGGCGCACAGCCGAGAAATCAGTGGTCAGCGGAGGAGAAAGCGCAATCATGGCCAGTCGCGAATAGAGATGAGATTCCTATCTTGACAGATTTTTTGAAGTCGGTTCAGGTTCAGCTTAGACCCCTTAATTAGACCCAGTAGGGCTGGGGCATTAGCGCCTCCAGGTCGAGCTGGGCCGCTGCGTCGGCCAGGGCCGTCAGGTCAGTCGGATCTGACAGGTGGGGCAGGATGCCTAGAATCGGTACCCGCGTCAGCGACTCAATTAGCTCGGTGGGCGTCCAGTCGGCAATCTCGGCCTGGGTACGCGGCTCCCGGCAGTTGAGCACGATGCCCTTGAGGTTGACCCGGGCCTGCCGGGCGAGGGCCACGTTGGCGACGGCTGCCGCGATCGCGCCCAGCCGTACTGTCACCACTAGCACCACCGGCAGCCGCCAGTCTGCCGCCAGGTCGGCTACGGTCAGCTCTGCTGTGAGCGGTGAGCCCAGCCCCCCAGCGCTCTCCACCAGTACCCAGTCGCGCTCAGCCATCAGCTGGGATAGGGTCTGCCAGGCGACGGCCAGATCCACCTGCCTGCCTTCTTTCGCAGCGGCCAGGGGCGGCGCGAGAGGAGCCTGATAATAGAGAGGATTGAGTTCTGCCGCGGTCTGGTCGAGCTGAAACAGCCGCTGATAGAGTTCGCGATCGCCCACCCCGGACTGGACGGGTTTGCAAACGCCGATGCGGTAGCGATCGCAGTACTTCTGCCAGTAGGCCACCAAAGCCGTTGTCAGTAAGGTTTTGCCACTATCGGTATCGGTTCCGGCGACAAGTAAGGCTTTCACAGTTTCTCGGGACGTTTGCTCATTTTGCTCAATGGGTCTGGCGGGCCTACTGACCCTCAAGCTGCGCGGTGACGGCAATGTCAAGGGTGAACTCGGCCTCACCCTCAGATTTCACGTCGATGAAGTAGTCGCCCCCCTCTGGCAGGTAGCTCTGCCAGAATAAAACATCTTCGGCATCTGCCATCATTCTGCCGCCCGGCAGCCGCACGTCAAACTTAGCAGGCCCCTGGGAGTTACTGATCTGGACGGTCATAATCTGCCCCTGCTGCGCGTTGACGACATAGCGCCGAATCTGCTCGGAACTAACGCTGTTGGCATAGCGGGCGCTGCTCTCGCCGCCGGGGAACTGTACCCGCTGCTGCGAAATGCTGGGCTCCGGGTTGGCTTCGGGCTTGGGCTCTGGCTTGGGCTGATTTACATCAGGGGGATTAGCGTCATCGGGTGAGCCCTGATCGGGATTGTTTTCGCCTGTCGTCGGAGGATTAGTCAGGTTTAGGTTGAGACTGTAGTTGCTACTCTCCAGTCCACGCACCGGGCTGAGCTGCACCGTATATTCACCGGCCTCGCTGAGCCGACCGTTCCAGCTGGCGACCCGCTTAGCCCGGTTATTGACAGCCTGCCCGTTAGGCCCCAGTACCGTTAGCAGGACACCTTCTCCGTCTAAAGCTACCGATAGGGTTTGGCCTGCTTCAGCAGGAAAGCGATAGTTGACCGTGTCGCCTTGGCCCACCGAACCCTCAACCGTCTGGGCGCTACCCGGTGTCAGGGTCAGCGGCTGGTCGTAGTCCACTGGCTCAGTCGGCACTGGATCGGGGGTTGGCGTACCGACCGTGGGCGTCGGCGTAACGGTCGGCATCGGCGTTACCGTTGAGTTAGGGGCCACATCCGAGTTTAGGGCACTGACTACGGCCCAGCCGCCAATTCCGGCTACTAGCGCTAACCCTACGCCCATCGCCGTTACGGCCCAGGGATTTTCGAGCAGAGAAACGCGCTCCGGCGGCGGGGCCACTCGGGTTGGTCGAGCCGGTGTGGGCCGAGCTGTTGCGGGCTGAGCAGCGGCGGTAGCCGGGGGTTGGGGGCGTCCCACCGCTACGGTTCGCAGCTCAGATGTAGAATGAGCGGCGGTGGTTCCAGCTGACGGCGGTACGGCGATATTCCCCCGGCTATCGCTCAGCGCCTGTACCATTTCGCGAACGTTTTGATAGCGATCGCCCGGGCGGTAGTTCAGCGCTTTGTTCAGTACCTGGGCGAAAGCAGGACTCGCCGAGGCATAGTTCTGCCACTGCCAGGTATAGCTCGTATCGTCAAATAGGGCAGCCGGTTCCTTTCCGGTTAGCAGGACTACTGCGGTTACTGCCAGCGAGAACAGGTCGCTGCTTGGATAGGCCCGACCCGCCTGCATCTGTTCGCTGGGCGCATAGCCCGCTTTACCCACAGTCGTCGCAGCGGCAGCTGTAGAGGCAAACTGAATCCGGGTGACGACTTCTTTGACGACACCAAAGTCAATCAGTACGGGAAGCTGATCGGCGCGGCGCAGAATAATATTGTCGGGGCTGATGTCGCGGTGAATGATGCCCTTAGCGTGGATATGCGCCAGCACTGGCAGCAGCTGCTGAAGAAACTGCCGTACCTCGGTTTCTGAGAATGCCTTGCCCTGGTACTGCCGCCGATCGAGCAGCTGCCGATAGGTGACGCCCTCGACATAGTCCTGAACCAGAAACAGCCGCTGGTTTTCTTCAAAGGTGGCGCGAAACTGGGGAATCTGCGGATGGCTAATCTGATAGAGAATTGCGGCTTCCCGCTGGAACAGCTGTGAGGCTTTGTCGGTAAAGCGATCTTCGCCCTGTACCGGGACAAACTCTTTAAGCGCGCAGGGCTCGTTGAAGCGGCCTTGGTCTTCGACCAGATAGGTTCGGCCAAAGCCGCCCTGCCCTAGCAGCTGGACTACCCGATAGCGATTTTGTAGAACGGCTCCTATAGATATCGCAGACGGCATAAAAAACTCTATCCAAAAATAATCTAATCTAACGGTTAAACGGGGCTTAAATGCGATCGCCAATGGCTTAATCAGTTTACTCTATGGTTTCTCCGGTTAGCTCGATGGCTTTACCTCTAGCAGATTTACGGAGTCCAGCTGATTCGACATGGGGCTCGGCCAACCTAACAGTCTGGCTACGGCTGGCAAATCTCAAACAAAGTCAAATATTATAAGTTTCTAAAGCGGCAAAGTTTAGTGACACAAACACCCGGGGAATGCTGAAGGTATCAAACCATTCCTACTTTTGTAGGCGGCAAATGAGATGAACTATGGTGTTACCCAAGCCGCAGCCTCTAACGGGTCAGATCAGGTGTTAGAGACCTGGCCTGCTTGCCTGCTAGCAGGCCCCTCGGCGGCTGAGCGAGACCAGATCCGCGAAGCCTACCTGCTGCCTAGAGGTCTGCTCGGCTCCGCCGCAGTCCCCCTGTTCGACGAGGCGACTCAAACTGCATCGCGTCTGCTAAATGCACCAATCTGTCTGTTCAGCGTGGTCAACAGTCAATGGCAAATCTTTAAGTCAGCGGTCGGGCTCTCCAACCTGGGCCTGATGAATCAGCTGGCGGCAGCGCGTCAGATTGCCCGCAGCGAGTCTTTCTGTACCCAGGTCGTCGAAAGCGGCAAAGTACTGATGATTGCTGACACCAACCAGCATCCCGCCTTTGCCGACAGTTTGCTGGTGCAGCAGTATGGTGTTCGAGCCTATCTGGGTGTGCCGCTGCTTACCGCTGACCAGGTTTGTATCGGAACCCTGGCGGTGATGGATTTGCTCCCGCGCCAGTTCACCCCCCAAGACGTTGCTTTCCTAGAGCTGAGCGCCCGTTGGAGCCTAAGCGAATTTGAGCAACAGTACCGGCTACAGGAGCCTGAGAAGCCGCCGGTAGCGGCAGCTAACGAGCCTGAGAAAGCTGCGACTACCAGCACCACCATCGATGCGGCCCGGCTAGCGCTGATCTCGCAGCTGACTCAGGATCTACGCAATCCGCTTACGGCCATCACCGGCATGGCCAGTATGCTCAGCCGAGAAATTTACGGTTCCCTCACCCAGAAACAGCAGGAATACGCCAGCATTATTCTCAACAGCAGTCAGAATCTGCTCACCCTAGCAGATGAAATCATCGACCTCAGCGTTCTAGAAACCGGACAGCCGCTATCTCCGGTAGCATTAGATGTCGAAATGCTTAGCCAGCAGGCTCTGCGACCATTGGAAAATCTTGCCCAGTCGCGAGAAGTTGACCTCAAGCTGTCAGCAGAACCCGGTTCTCGGCTATGGACATTAGACAAACAGGTGATTAAGCCACTCATCTATCACCTCACCTTCAGCCTGATTTTGCTCTCAGAAGCGGGTAGCACGGTACGGCTACATATTTCTCGTAAAGCAGACACCCTCAGGCTAACCTTTTGGGTCTCCAATCCCTGGCTGGGGGAAAACCTCCCCCAGCCCGTCGTTGCCTGGATTCAGAGCAGCCTAGTCGCCGATTCTAGCAGCCAGCCCCAGTCGGATGCGGCTCGACCGACCCTAGGCCTAATGCTGAGCCGCTATCTAGCTAACGTCCATCAGGGCGAAACAATTCTGCAAGGGTCAGAGCACAGCGGCTACCGCTACGTGATTAGCTTGCCGACAATCAAAACGCCGTAGCGCCTGCTGGCGCTCAAAACGTCTCAGCCTTCAGTGGCTTCTTGGCCTGCTGACGCCTGACTTGAATCAGTTCAGCCCCGATGCTAACCGCGATTTCTTCCGGGGACTGCGCCCCGACCTGAAGGCCAATGGGTGTGTATAGGGTAGCTAAAACAACCGCTGGAATCCCCTCTGCTTTAAGCTTACTGAAAACTTGTTGAATTCGTTTTTGACTGCCAATCATGCCGATATAGGCACAGTGGGGCGCGGCGGGAGTGAACAGGGCTCTGAGGGCAGTTAGGTCGTGCAGGTAGCCGCGGGTCACCAAGGCAACATACAGATGGCCTGTAGGCTGCGTCTGGGCCAAAGCCGTCAGGGCGGTCTCGATCGGCTGATTAAAAATCCAGCTGGCCATGGGGAAGCGCTCGGCGCTAGCAAAGTCGCTACGCTCATCAGCCACCGCCGTCTGGAACCCGATCATCTGCGCGACCTGTGCCAGCGCCATACCGACATGCCCTGCACCTACAATGAGTAGCACTGGGGCCGGGATAATTTCTTCGATCAGCAGTTCCAGACTAGCTGCTCCAGCCGATGTCCGAGTCAGCCGTGAACCTCGATAGCTGTGGGGTTCTAGAAGATTGAGCTGAATTGGCTGGTCAGCCGCTGGCGCGATTGGGGTGGTCAGCTGCATTCCCCGTCCGCTCGCCAATCCAGCTAAAATGGCCTCAACTGTCTCAATCGCGGCAGTCCCCTGCCAACGAGCTAACCAGACTCGCATCGAGCCGCCACAGACCCCCTCAGCCGGATGCTGAGCTGAGCCTGTTAGATCTATCGTAACGGCTTGAGCTTGGCCGGTCTCTTTCACTTCACGGGCCTGCCAGATAACTTTGGCCTCGCCCGCGCCGCCGCCGATTGTCTCGTAGGTCGCCCAGTCGTTCCAGATCAGCATTTTGGCTCCCACTTTGCGGGGGACGGAGCCTTTGACCTCGATTACTGTCGCGAGAACGACCGGCCCCTGTCGCAGCTGGTCCAAAAATTTCTGATAGAAGCGTTGGGAATTCATGTAGATTCAGCCTGCGCGATAGGTGCTTCGCACAAGCAAGCGATCGCGTTCCACACCCGCTCTGGAGTCATCGGCAGTTGGGTCAGACGGACGCCTGTGGCCGCCGCCACAGCATTGGCGATGGCTGGGGCGGCGCAGTTGGTACCGATTTCACCAATCCCCTTAGCACCGAAAGGGCCGTAGGGGTCGTGGGTTTCTAGCAGGATCACCTCAGTCGGTGGCACTTCTTTGGCCAGGGGCAGTCGGTAGGTGCGGGGGGCTGGGTTGAGCATTTCGCCCTGGGCATTCCACAGTAGCTCCTCTTGCAGCGCATAGCCCAGTCCCATCACCAGGCCGCCCATCGCCTGGCCTTCGCAAATTCGTGGGTTGATGGCGCGACCGATGTCGATCGCCTGCACCAGCCGCAGCAGCGTGATTTGCCCGGTTGCGGTATCGACTTCAACCCAAGCTCCTAGGATGGCAAAGGTGAGGGAGGCATGGTCAGACGCATAGTCACGCTCGGCGGTGAGAGGAGACGATAGGGTACTGAAGGCATCGGCAGGCGTTTGCTGGATCTGCGATCGCAGATCCTCAGCCGCAAGCCGTGCCGCCTGGCCTGAAATAAACAGGGTGGCGGAGGCATAGGAACCGCCGTCAAAGGGGGTGCGGTGGGTATCAGCGCTAATCAGGTCGATCTGCTCAACGGTCGTTTCCAGCACCTCGGCGGCAATCTGGCGCAGCGTCGTGTCTGAACCGGTGCCCACATCGACCGCGCCGGTGCGCATTTCGTAGCGGCCATCGGGCTTGAAGGTAAGGCGGACGGTGGCCCGGTGAATTTTCGCTAAGCCGCTGGCCTGCATAGATATGGCAAAGCCTATACCGCGCGGGCGGCTACGGTCCTCAGCCGGCAGGGCAGTGGATGAATCGGCTAGTGCCTGGGTAACCCGGTTCAGGGCTTCATCTACGCCAGAGCTACCGACGACGTGAAAATGCTCGCGCTGGCCTAGGATAATTTCGTCCTTGGGGGTAATCAGGTGGCGGCGGCGCAGCTCCACTGAATCCAGGTCTAGCTTAGCGGCCAGCTCGTCTAGCAGGGTTTCCACCGCAAAGCTGCCCTGGGTCGCGCCGTAGCCACGAAAGGCCCCGCCCGGCATGGTGTTGGTGTAGACGGCATAGCCGCGATAGCGCTGATTGGGGCAGCGGTAGAGTCCCAGGGGAAAGCAGCCGGTCAGGTAGATCACCTGGCCGCTGTGGTTGCCGTAGGCCCCGGCGTTTGCGATCGCGTTCAGCTCCATGGCCGTCAGCGTGCCGTCGCGCTTAGCACCCAGCTTCAGGTGCAGCTGCATGGCGTGGCGGCTATTAGTCGCGGTGAATTCTTCCTGGCGGGTAAACACCCAGCGCACCGGGCGGCCCGTGTGCAGCGTCGCCAGGGCACAGAGGTCTTCGCAGATAATCTCCTGCTTATTGCCAAAGCCGCCGCCCATCTTGGGTTTGTAGACCCGGACATTTTCTACGGGCAGGTCAAACAGCCAGGCCAGTCGGCTCTGGGCATAGAAGGGCACCTGCGTGCTGGCTCGCACCACCAGTGTTCCATCCGGGTCGAGCCAGGTGATGGCGACGTGGGGTTCCAGGTGAAAATGCTGCACGGCGGGCAGCTCGTAGGTCCGCTCTAGGATGATATCGGCGGTGGACCAGCCCGCTTCTAGGTCGCCCTGGTCCAGGCTGACCGTACTGCTAACGTTATGAGCCGCATCGGCAATCTGAAAGGAGTCAGGTTCATCGTGCAGACAGGGCGGGGCAGCAGCTGTAGGCAGTGGCAGCGGCCAGGCTTCGGCAGCCAGGTCACCTAGGGCGACGACAGGGTCAAAGACGGCGGGAAGGACTTCGTAGTCCATTCGAATCAGTTCGCAGGCCCGTTCCGCCAGAGCGGGCGAGTCAGCGACCACGGCGGCAACGCGATCGCCGACGAAGCGCACCCGGGAGTCGAGCAGATAGTGGTCGTGGGGGTCCGGAACTGGGTCACCGTGGCCGGCCGTAGAGTAGGCCCGGCGCGGTACGTCGGTATGGGTAAAGACGGCGTGAACCCCTGGTAGAGCCTTGGCCTCGGTCGTGTCGATGCTGCGGATCCGGGCGTGGGCATGGGGCGATCGCAATACCTTCAAATGCAGCAGCCCCGGCGGTGCATAGTCGTCGGTATAGACCGGCTGGCCGGTGACGATGTCCGGCCCGTCCTGTTTGGCCACGTTCTGGCCTACGCCCTGGTTACCCGTATCCGCTGTCGGCTGGGTTGCCGCTACCGGTATTTGCTTCCCTTCACAAATGCTTTCTACAATCGCTTGGTAACCGGTGCAGCGGCAGATATTGCCATCCATCGCGGCTCGGATCTCTGCCAGATTGCGACCCTCCATCTGGGCGGCGCTGAGGATCATTCCAGCCGTGCAAAAGCCACATTGAAAGCCCTGCCGATCGAGGAATGCCTGCTGCATCGGGTGGAGCGTATCAGCTGAAAGTCCTTCCAGGGTGGTTACCGCTTGACCCGATAGCCTGCGAGCCGGATAGAGACAGCTGTGGATGGGCTGCCCGTCTACCCAAACCGTGCAGCTGCCGCAGTCGCCGCTTTCGCAGACGCGGTGGACGCTGGCGCAGCCCTGATCGCGGAGGCAGGTCAGTAGACTCGTTCCTGGTAAGCAGTCTGCAACAATCGGTGTTTGGTTGAGTGAAAAGTGGACTGACGCTGTCATTGTCGTTCTGATTGGGCGGCGCTGGATCATTCGCTGCCAAGCTCTCGCAGCCCGCGCTCGGCCAGGACTCGCGTCACCTGTCGGCGGTAGGGCCTACTGGCGCTGAAGTCATCGAGGTAGGTGGTAGCAGCAATCTGGTTGTCTATCGCCGGGCCGATCGCTGCCAGTTCAGGTAGGCTCGAAAAGGTCAGTAGCCGGGGATGGGAGAGGCTACCGCCAAGGGCCAGGCGAGTTTGGCCAGTCTTGGGGCAGCGGGCGGCGGCGATAATCGCGATCGCGACCCCAGCCGAGGCGACATAAATCCGCTGAAAGCTGACCCGCCAGGTCAGGAATTCAATCGGAATGCGAACGCTGCGAAGCAGCTCGCCGGGAGCCAGTACCGTCTGCCGGGCTCCGGTTTGAAAATCTTTGGCCGCGACTGTCCTCACTGCCCCAGCCGGATCGAGCAGCTCATACTCTGCTGCCAGGGCCACCATCATCGGGGCGAAGGGGCTGGCGGGTAGGGCTAAGCAGAGATTGCCCGCCAGCGTTGCCGAATTGTGAACTTTGAAAGAGGCCAAGGCTCGAATCGCCTGCTGAAGTCCTTGCACTGCCGTCCATTCCGAGGGATAGCTAAAGGTCTTGAGCTGGCTGAGGTGGCAGGTTGCACCAATGATCAAACCGGTTTGATTGGCCTCTACTTCATTCCAGCCAAGCGCCCCCAGGTCAACCAGGGTATGGAGCTGGGGCTGGGGTTCACTAAATAGCCAAGTGCCGCCGCCCAGCCAGGCATAGCCCGGCTGCCAGCGGGGCAGCTCTTGCGGAGATTGGGGGCAGAGGTAGGCGGTTAGATTGTTGAGATCCATGAATTTGGAGCGGCTGATGGCGCTAAGGGCAGCGCAGCGTGAAATAATCTTTGGCCGCTTTATTCTATATAGCAGACCTATGCTGAGCAAATTGAGACATCAGCTACCCTTTAGCCGGGTCAGGACGACTATGCCATTGCTCTGCTTGACCTGAACGGATTTTCGCGGATTCATGCAGGAACAGTGCCGCCACCAGAAACTGTCGATAGGCCCAGCAGGCTAGTCGGTAACTCGGGAGACCTTGACTCGATGTCGGCTTTTCTGCTGGGCCTGTTCTAGCGCCCGTCGAGCAGCGTCGAGCAGAACCTGCTCGCTGTTGGTGGGATGGTCACGATCGGCAATCGCGCCCCCCACCGCCGGGTCAACCTCGGCCACCGTACCGTCCTTGAGCTGCAGCGGCTGTTCGGTTAGGGCAGTCTCCAAGGCACTGGCATAGTCCTGGACGCTGCCCAAGTCATAGCCGGTGAGCACGCACATAAATCGTCCCTCAGAGTCGCTAAACAGCCAGCTATCGACTGTGATATTGCGCTGGATCACCTGCGCGATCGCGGCCCACAGCTGCGCGTCTTGCATCGAAGTGGTGCTAACGCTGCCCGTCGGCTGAGCCCGCTGCGTTTGCAGCAGCAAAAGTGCCAGTGACTGATACTGCTCACTGCCTTGCTGGAGCTGCATCTCGTGGAGGAGGGCAGCCAGCGTTTGGGGGAGCAGGCGACTGTCGATTAAGTGAGTCGCTGGATTAGTGAGATCTAGCGCCTGTAGCAGACCCTGATAGCTCTGCCGCAGGGACTGTAGGGTGCGGCCTTGGGTGGTCATCTGCTGTTCTTTGGAGCTCAGCTGCGATTCCAGGCTGGCGGCCTGCCGCTTAGTTCGAGAAACCCGCCAGCCGCCTTTGACAATAGCGGGTGTTGCCACCAACAGGCCAATGATAAAGCCGATGGCGAGGGTGCCCAGCAGCACCAAAGCCAGGGAACCTTGCAGCTGCCAGATCAGAAAATTGAGCGTAACCAGGCTGTTATTTTGTAGGGCAAACAGGATTGCCAAAAAGGCAATCACCAGCGCAAAAATAATTAATATCGGCATAAATTTTAGACAGAAGGAAAGGACTCTCTATAATTAATCAACCCTAAACTATCTCTACGGGCAAGGCACTAACGACAGAGAACCGCGATGAGCAATTTGACAGGAATCTGGCTTGGCACCTACTGGCAGGCCGATAGCCCGACTCGGTTTGAGGCGACGTTTGCCCAGGCGAGCAATAGCCTGAGCGGTCGTATCCTCGACCAGGGGCCGCTAGGTGAAGCCTCAGTCCAGGGTGAGGTGATCGGGCGACGGGTGACCTTTACCAAGCAGTATCTCGGTAATCAGTTTAATGCCATTCGCTATACGGGTACCCTGTCCGAAGATGGCAATCATATTGACGGCCAGTGGGTGCTCGATTCCAGGCATTCTGGCCCTTGGGAAGCCCATCGAAACGATCAGGATCTGGCCTCAGAGTTTAGCAGCTATGTCCAGAAATCGGCAGCTGAATCGACTCAGGACCCGGCGAAAGTCCCAGCAACCGTGAGCCGTTTTGGCGACGGCAGCGGGAGGAGCACTACAGATGTTTGAGAACTTCTGGCAGCAGTTCGGGGGGTAAATGAGTCAGCGCCTGCTGCTGTCCTTCCAACCCCAGGATTTCGTAATGCATTTGCAGGTTACTCACCAGCGCTTGCAGTAGCGTTTGATAGATTGAGGCTTCTGCTGTCTGACCGCTGATGGCTTCCAGGTAGTGGTGCAGCGACTGTTGTAAATGCTGACCCGTATTCGCCGCAGCCGCTTGGGCAAGCTGCTCGTGCAGCTTGCCCAAGCAGTGGTGGATGGCGTGGGGGTCCAGCCCTGACATCGGCTGCGGCGCTCGGGCTGTCGCTGCTAAGGACGCCTCGTAGGCCAAGACGGCATTTTGCTGATAGCACTGCTGCTGCGGTGCTGCTGGTTCGTACTGATTGGCTAGATCCCAGTAGGCAGAGCCAAGATTGCTGTAGGTTGAAGCGCAGGCAGTCGGGTCGGTGTGGGGGGTACGATAGTTCAGCGCATCGCGATAGGCTGCGATCGCGTGCTTCAGTAAAAAGACCGGCCGCTCGTGCTTAGACAGGCTCCAATAGGTAATCCCCAGATTATTTTGAACGGCGGCATAGTCCAGCGGAGCCTTTTCTGGGTGATAGCTGCGCAGCGCTTCGTTATAGGCCGCGATCGCGCGATGCAGATAGAACTGGCCGTTCTCGTGATGGGAGAGCTGCCAGTAAACCGAGCCTAGACTGTTTTGCAACAGCGCATATTCTTCGGGCTGATGTTCTGCTGAGCAAAGCGTCAGCGCCTGGCGATAGGCGTTGACGGCGTGCTTCAGAGCAGCAGCTGACTCGTCATAGCTGGCAATGGCGCTGAAGACCGCACCAAGGTTGCTGTAGAGCCGGATCGCAATCGGCGACTGGAGCTGGCGATTGACCTTCTTCAAGGCGGCATGATAAATCTGGGCGCTGCGCTGCATGCCACTTAGGGTGGACTGCCGGTCCTGGGACTGCTGCGCCTTCAGCCAGTACAGTGTTCCCAGGTCATTGGCGCTGATGCACCAAGCTGCATCCTGCTGACTCAGGCCTTGTAGACCGGCCTCGTAAGCCGCTATGGCGGCATCGATTAGCTCGGGACGGGCCTCCCCAGACTCGATCCGATCGCGGTAGCGGTCGGCCTGGGCGATCTGCTTGGCAGCGGTCGAGGGAGCTGACTGTATCCTAACCGAGGCGCGCGACGGCGCGAGCGGGCTCGAGTCGAGCGGCGGGGATGACGGCTGACAGATCGTGTCGGCGTTGCTGGGCTCTAATGGCTCAGTTACGATCGCGGCGGCCTCTATCCGGTTGTCTAGACCTGCCAGATCTTCTGCCAAAACCTGCCAAAGATGCTGTACGGTAGGAGGGGCGGACGACGTAGCGGCCGGGTCGGAGGCCGACTGCATTAGAGGTTCACCATAGAGCCTACCGCCCGCTGGTCTGCTTGGTGGGGAATCCTCCTGACTGGCTGCCTCCGGTTTTCGCGCCGTTACGTCATTGGGGTGTTCGAGAATGGGCGTAGGATCGCCCGAAAACTCGAAAACGCGGCTGCGCCATTGCCAAAACTGGGGTGCTGACTGCTGAATGGCCCTGAACCAGGGCCAGGGTAGCCAGATTAGTAAACTGCTTTCTAAGCAGGGCAGCAGGGTTTCAATTTTATTGAGCGACTGCAAAAACTGATGCTGTAGCATCGCCGGCTGGCGTGTCATCTGCTCGATGCCCAAAATTTGCAGATTAGGTATCGCATCATCGCGCTCCAGAGTCGATGCCTGCTGAAGCCACTTTAGGATCTGAGCCGGCAGATCGGGTACATCTGCCTCAAAGATCAGCCGTTCTAGTCGGGGACATTGCAGCTCATCCGGATTTATTCCCAGCCGGGGATCTATGCCCTCGGGCCGATTGGCTGAGAGCGGCTGGGCCATATCAGCTTCAAGCTGGTCGGCGAGCTGGTTTTGTAGCCCAATATCGTCGCCTACTGCGATTAAAATCTGCCGCCGCAGGTTAAGCCCAAGCGCCAGCTTCAGGTGTTGATAGGTGCGCTGGTTCAGACCCAAGATTTTACGAGAGGTTAGCTGAGTTGCGGTCACAAAGTTGCCTTAGGTATCTATGATGATGTCCTTACATATACCTACTCTTTTCTATGCTTTCTTTCCAGGTCAGGAATAATTTTGCTATTTATCTCTATACACAATGGCTGACTTTATGGCAGGCCAACCGCTGGGCCAAATTCTAACGGCCGCAACGGCGGCCTGTACAGTCTGCGTAAGCCGCTGGCATTTGCTATGCTGAGAGCTTTAGGGTGTTTTTTCTCCATCCCTTAAACGCAATCCCAACGCACTATGACCTCTTCGGCCCAGTCTTCTATTCGTCAACAGCATCCGCTGATTCAGCAGCTGGCCGATCGAATCGAGTCTCTCTGGCAGAGCTATCTAGAGCTTTCTCCTTATTATTTGCCAGACAATCTAGGCTACGTTGAAGGTCGGCTGGAAGGCGAACGGCTAACGATTGAAAACCGCTGCTACCAGGCCCCTCAGTTTCGCAAGCTGCATTTAGAACTGGCCCGTCTAGGAGATTCTCTAGATATTTTGCACTGCGTCATGTTTCCGCGAGTCGAATATGCTCTACCGATGTTTGGCTGTGATTTAGTCGGGTCGCAGCACCAGATCAGTGCGGCAATTGTCGATCTTTCCCCGACCAGTTCGGCGGCCTCCGGTTCCGGAGCTGGAGCGCCTCGCCTGTCGGCTGCCTATCGCGAAGCACTGACCGATTTGAATTTGCCTATGTTTTCCCAGGCGCGATCGCTGCCCGCCTGGGGTAAGATTTTCTCCGAATTTTGCTGCTTTGTGCGGTTGACCGATCGGGCTGAAGAAAAGCAGTTCTTAGCACGAGTAGAATCCTACCTGCGGCTCCACTGCCAGCAGGCCCGGGCCACGCCAGCTACGCCGGAGCAAGCTTCAGCCCTGCTAGCGGGTCAGCGCCGCTACTGTACTCAGCAGCGCCAGAATGACAAAACTCGCCGCGTCCTAGAGAAAGCGTTTGGGGCAGCCTGGGCAGAGCGCTATATGACGACCGTTTTATTCGATCTGCCAGAGGAGGACTAAGGGCCATGGGGATACCGAACTGTCATGTCCAGGAAGCGGCGTCGGAGCCGGTTTTGTCAGCCGGAGCGATGGCGACGCTAGAGCCGATTGCGCAGCCCGGTAAGCTAATCGTTTTTACGGGGCCCAGCGGCGTCGGCAAAGGCACTCTGCTGCGGCGATTGCTACAGCTGCATCCGGTTCTCTACCTATCGATTTCGGCGACGACCCGGCAGCCCCGGCCCCACGAAATTCACGGTCAGCATTACTATTTCGTCAGCCGCGAGACCTTCGAGCAGATGATCGAGCGCAGCGAGCTGCTGGAATGGGCCGAATTTGCCGGTAACTACTACGGTACGCCCCGGGACCCGGTGGTGGAGGCGGTTGAGCAGGGACGCTGGGTAATTTTAGAAATTGAGCTAGCGGGGGCGCGGCAGATTCGTGATACGTTTCCGCTGGCCCAGCAGATTTTTGTCCTGCCGCCGTCAATTGAAGAGCTGGAAACTCGCATTCGGCGGCGAGCTCAGGATTCGGAAAGCGCGATCGCGCGGCGGATGGCCCGCGCCCGGGTAGAGATCGATGCGGCGGACGAATTCGACTTCCAGATCGTCAATGACGACCTCGACCAGGCCATCAGCCAGTTGGAGACGGCCCTATTCGTCGAAATGCCGGCACCAGCGGAAATGCCCATCAAAACGTCGCTAGAACTATCTGCCGAACCCGGTGACTAGCGCTTTTGCATTAGCCTGACGGTCGAGAGATACTGATTGAGGAAGGGTAAGCCGCCGATCGCGGGCAGGACATAGCGCGAGGTGCAGAGCAGTCCCAGCGCTGCGCCGGTCGCCGCGCTGAAGTAGGGTTCATAGAGCGCAATTAGGGCCGCGTCGCGGGTGCCTACCCCGGCAAAGGTGAGCGGCAGCAGCCCCGCCAAAATCGCCAGCGGCGACAGGGCTAGGTTGGTCACTGGGTTGACCCAAGCGTTGAGCGCTAGGATAAAAAACCAGATTTGCAGCAGGTGGAGAAACCAAACAAAGATTGAGGTCAGGGCGATTTTGAGCAGCTGGGCGCGATCGCTCCAAAAATAGCCGTGCATTTCCCCCCAAGACGTCTGCAACGTTTCCAGCTTGAGGCTAATTTTGCGGGGCGTCAGCCGCCGAGCCAGCCGAAAAAACGTCTGGGCAAAGGCCCGTGAGCTCAGCAGCAGTAGTCCTACGGTCAGACCGCCGACGATGCCGACGGTCATGACAGCAAAAAAGGCATCTTTGCGCGGATAGAGCAGTAGCCCAAAGGCGCACCAGAGCAGTAGCGAGAGCATGTCGCAGGCTTTTTCAAAGACGACAATCGAGAGCGATAGGGAACCGCTGAGATTGCCGCGCTCGCGCATAAAGTAGGCTTTGGCAATATCGCCCATCTTGGACGGCAGCACCATGTTCAACACGCTGGCTGCCAGAATCAGCTTATTCGCTTCCCACAGGCCAATCGTGGCCTGCGGCGGCAGCAGCTGCTGAAGCCGCCAGGCAGTGAAGCCGGTAATCGGAATCACCATGGCTAGGCTGACGATCATCCAGGCGATATGGCAGTCTAAAAAAACCTCAATCAGCCCGCTAAAGTCGATACGGGTGTAGATAATTACCAGAATGGTCAGGCTGACGAGGATGGAGATGAGGCGTTTCATAATGTTCGCTCCAGACGCAGGGGTTGACCCGGGGAAAGCTGCTGGACGGCAGCGGTGAGGTCGAGCCAGGGCTGGAGCTGACCGGCTTGAAAGGTGCGGCTCATGACCACGTAGATCGAAGTTTGGTCGGCGGCAATCCCAGCAGAGACTAGGTTTTCCCAGGTTTCGGCCCGGAGCTCATCGGTCACCTGCCAGGTGCCGTCGCGCCAACGAAACTGGCGAGTGAAGTCGAAGGGAGCAGGCTTCTTGCCGGTAATCAGCACCTTTTGCAGCAGCTTGCGAATCAGGTTGGGAAAGAAGCGGCCAACGGTATACATCACCGCTCGCAGAATAATTAAATTCAGCGTCGTCATCTGCTTTTGTTTAGCCCAGCCCAGGGAGCCGCGCAGGACGATCTCGTCTGGACCCACCTCAATCTGGTAGGGACCGACCAGATGGCCGACGGCGTTTTTGAGCGCTCCCCCCTGGCGCACTAGCAGCGAAAACTGCGTATCAGATAACACCAGCCGGTCGCCGCGAAAGAATTTAAACGCGCCGCCCTTGTTCAGGGCCAGATAGAGCTTGGTATCCTGCCGTTGCTCAATCAGTACCCGCGCCTCCTGTAGCCAGACCCGTCCCGGCGCGGGCTGCTTGGTAGGCGGGCGCTCCAGAACAAAGGCTTGCCAGGCCAGCAGATAGTTCCAGGTGTGGTGTCCGACGATGTGGTCATCGGCATAGCAGGCTCCCAGCCCCCGTGCCAGCCCTTCTAGAAAGCGGTCATTCACGCTTAGCGCCTCGGGTAGCCAGCGTCCGACCAGCTCAAAACCATGGGGGAAAAAGTTGTAGGTATTGCGGCTGGTATATTCGCCGCCGTAGGAGCCGTCGGGATGGACGAAATAGGCTGCCAGGGTAACGCCTTTCGCGATTGCGTCCCTGAGCCGTTCGCTGGGCTGCAAATCGTACACCCTAGCTAGACACGACAGGGTCAGGGTATGATAGCCAGGGTCGCAGCCCTCATATTCTTGAAACCAGCCCTCGGGGTTTTGCCAGGCAAAGACCCGGTCCAGTCGCTGCGCGATCTCGTCCTGCCAATCTTCGCTTCCCAACAGCTGCGAAACCCGGATCAGACACAGCACAATCAGCGCCTGGTGGTTGGTTAGCCGACCGCTCTCATGGTGGTGAGCCAGCCAGTTGGCCCGAGTCCGAAAAAAGTCTAGCGCTGCTGGGCTGTCTAACCCCAGCAGCTCGTAGCTTTCGACGCAGGCTAGGAGCGAAAAGGCCGCTGCTCCACCGGCCCGCTCAAAGGGAAAGTAGTCGTCGCAGGAACCGTCGGCGTGGGCGCTGCGGGCCGCGTAGAGAATCCCAGCCAGCACCCAGTCTCGAATGGTCGGCTGCTGGTAGTAGAGATTGTTTGGCAGCGGCAGGCTATAGACCAGCGCTAGCGGCCAAACAAACTCCTGCGACATGCCGCTGGGAAAGTCGATAATTTTGTATTGCCAGAAGTTGCGGTCAAAGCAGCCGTAGGTCGGGCTGTGGGGATTGCGATCGAGCAGAGTTAAAATTTTTGGAATTTGGTCTAAAGCCGCCTGGGCAAATAAATCTCGTTGAGTCATGAGTGAAAAAAAATGAATAGGGATGGGTTCGACCGGGTCCTGCCTCAGGGCTCTCAGGGCTACTCTAGCGGGTAAACATAGCAGTGAGTTTTCCCAATCTCTTGCCAGCCCTGCTGCTGCATGAACGCTTCTCCAATTGCCTGCCAGCCGCCGAGGGGTGTAAAGTCTGGTACTAAATTAGGCGGTCTTTGAACAAGCGCCTTGATTCCAGCGGCTTGGAGGTCGCGATAGATCTGAGACCGTCGTTCCGGTTCTGCCGTCCAAAATTCTACCGGGCTCGGAATCTCTGCCGCGATCCGCAGATTTGCTAGGTAGGCCCAAAAGTAGTGATCGCCAGCCCGATAGGCGCCCAAAATGGCAATTTTGTCCCCAGACTCTAGCCCCAACACCTGCATCCCCTGAGCAATCTTCCAATGGGTAGGCGTGCCTGGCGCGGGCCAGCTGAGCTGAGTCAGCAGCAGTAGGATTGAGCCTACGGCAAAACCCGATAGCAGCCGCTTTTGAACTGCGGTGTTAGGGAATGTCAGACTGTTGAATAGACCCAATGCCAGTAGGATAACAAAGCTCGCAATCATCCGGGAACGAACGTGAATGAGCATGAGACTTCCTAGACCGGCAGCGGCAGGCAGTAGCAGCAGCCAGTTAGCAGCCAGTGCCATTAGGGATGCCTTGATGCGACCGCTCGCCACCAGCAGCAGTAGATAGACAAATAGTAAAAACCCAGCAAAAATTCGATAATACTCGATGATATGCTCCCAAACCGTGGCGATTTGTCGGCTCAGGTTAGGCTGAGCAATCAGACCGGCATACCAATAGGACGGATCGTATCCGCGCCCAAAGGTGTTTGGAAAGGGATCGCTAAACTCGTAGACCGCAGGCGACTCAGATAGCAATGTCAAGGGATTTTGCGGAGTCCCAGTGCCGTCACCGCCAAGCCAATAGGCACTTGGAATACCGCTGATGTTCCAGGCATAGTTAAGGCTACCTGCTTCACCAAAGGAAAGTTCTCCCTGCTTGAGCGAAATAGCGGTGACTAGAGGTGTCGCAATCAAGCCAAATACTAGCAGGGCCGTGATCGCTTTGGGTATGATCTGCCGCGATGGCCAGGCCGCAAACAAACCCATCCCCCAAAAAATCAGCGCCATGGGAAACAGAATAGCTTTTGAAAGATACCCAAACCCCATGACCGCCCCTAGCCCAATGAAGGCTCCCCAGCTTGGCCGAACTTGAATTTTCAAAATCAGCGCCATTGCTAGATATACCCAGCTCGCCACAAGCATGTCGGGAGTATCTGTAGCGACCCCAATTAAGACTAGGGTTGACCAGAGAAAAAGCGTATAGCCAAGCGTCAGCCAAATCCAGTTCGGAATCAAAAGTTGCTCAGGATGCCTGCGTCTTTGGTCACGATGAAAGCGAATGAGCTGGTGCAGAAACAGGCTAAAGTTCAGTAAGCAGAAGCAAAAGATCAGGACATTAGCGGCTTTAACTGCTAAGAAGATCCAGTAGTCAGACGGCTGCATAATTGCTAAAACGCTAGCTATAATCAGTCCATAGAGAGGGCTGAAATAGCCATTCACAGCTGTCTGCCAGTCTCCAGAGAGGTAGGCTTTACCAATATCTAAATAGGCAATGGTATCGCCTGAGAACAGATCAAAACGGCTGTTCCAAGCCTGAAGGCCGCCTAAGCCAACGGCTACAACAGCGAAGCCAAACTGAATCCAAAAATGAGAATTCTTGAGTGCAAATCGCTTGTTCATTAGAATTCATCGGCCTCTGTCAGACCGCTAAGGCTTTTTCACGGTTCGGGATGCCATATGAGACTCAATTTCGGCTCGCCGCAGCCGCAGCTGGACATCTTCTAACAGCTTGCGATTAACGGCGAGCAGATCGGCAATCAGCCCAAACACCCAAAGCTGTGACCCTAGTAGGATCAAAATAGCCGAGAGGATAAGGCTAGGTACATGAGTCCGAGAGGTGCCGCCGAAATAGAGGATGAGCCAGCGAACGCCGAGGAAGAAGCCGAGCGAGAAGGGAATGCTGCCAAACAGGGCAAAAAACCGCAGCGGCTTATAGGTGATAAAAATGCGCAGCATGGTGAAGAGAGATCGCCGCACATAGGCCGAAATACTTTTAACCAGTCGCGACGGTCTGAGATAGCCGTTGGTGCGAATGGGAACCGAAACCACAGCCATGCCCCGCTGCCCCGCCTGGATAATCGTCTCTAGGGTATAGGTATATTCGTTGAAGACATTGAGCTGTAGTGCCGCTTCCCGGCTGATGGCGCGAAAGCCGCTGGGGGCGTCGGCGACTTCAGTCCGGCTGGCCACCCGAACGGCCCAGCTGCCCAGCTGCTGAAGCAGCTTTTTAGTCGGGCTGAAATGCTCAATAAAGCGGATGGGTCGGGCTCCCACAACCATTTCGGCCTCTCCGGCCAGAATCGGCCCGATCAGCTTGGGAATGTCGGCGGCGCAGTACTGATTGTCCGCATCGGTATTGACAATGATATCGGCTCCTGCCTTCAGCGCAGCTTCTAGCCCAGCCATAAACCCCTTGGCTAGGCCCTGGTTGTGGCCGAAGCTGACGATGTGGTCAACCCCCCACTCCTGCGCGACTTGAACGGTCCGGTCTAGACTGCCATCGTCAATAATCAGCCACTCGACCTGGTCGATGCCCGGCAGCTGGCGTGGCAGCTCAGAGAGGGTAACGCCTAGCGTAGCCTCTTCGTTGTAGCAGGGAATTTGAATAATGAGCTTAGTCATCCGGCCAATTGCCCACTCAATAACTCAGAGCCTATCAAATCCTGTTCTGAGGTCATACCGGTCAGCACCAAGATTTACAGGAAACTTAAATTTAGCCTGCAGCTTTTACCTACGGTTCCCCACTGAGTCATTAAATATCAGGCTAAGTCTGCGGCGGGTCAGATCTAGCTTGTTAAGAGCCCTGCGGCGGCACTCGCTCGAAGACCAGGAGGGATTCAATCACTGACTTCACCAGCGGCGCTGCCACCGTTGAGCCGTAGGCGTTGTCCCCCTGGGGCTCGTCAATCACAGCCAGCACCACATAGCGGGGATCGTCCACTGGAACGATGCTGACAAAGCTGGTAATGCGCTGGTTGCCGTACTGTCCAAATTCGTTTGCCTTCTGGGCTGTGCCCGTCTTGCCCGCAATTCGATAGCCGCTAATCTGGGCCGGTTTGCCGGTGCCGTCCTTGACGACCGCTTCCATCATCTCCAGCACCTGCTGACTGACGCTGGGATCAAAAACCTGCTTGGGGGCTGGACGCTGTGGCTGCCAGGTGAGCTCACCGGCCTGATTAACTAAACCGCGAACCACATGGGGCGTTACCAGTTTTCCGCCATTAGCTAGCGTCGCCTGGAGCTGGAGCATCTGCATCGGGGTTAGCGAAAAGCCCTGACCAAAAGCCGTCGTGGCTGCTTCGATCCCCTTACTAACAAACTCTGAGCGATCCTTGAGCTGGCCTGCGGTTTCGGCGGGCAGATCGACCCCGGTTTCCTGGCCAAGTCCTAATGCTTCAAGGGCGCTATAGTAAGCCTCGCGATCCATACCCTCCATAATATGGACCATGCCGACATTGCTGGAGTAGCGCAGCACATCGGTAATTGAAATGGTGCCGTGACCGCCCGAAACGCTGAAGTCCGAGTTTTGAATCGTCCACCCTTCGTAGGGAATACGGCCTTCGTCGTAGAGCTGATCGTCGGGGTTAATCACGCCGGCCTCTAGCGCGATCGCGATATTGATGGGCTTAAACGTAGAGCCCGGCTCGTAGAGATCGCTGACGGCCCAGTTCTTGAACTGCTCAACATCAGCATCGTAGTAGCGGTTGGGATCGTAAGTTGGCGATACTGCCATAGCCAAAATTTCGCCGCTGGCGCTGTCCATCACCAGTACCGTTCCTCGTTTGGCCCTATGCTGGGCGAGGGTGCTGGCCAGATTCCGCTGGGCGACACGCTGCAGTCGGCTGTCAATGGTGAGCTGTAGCGACTGGTCGTCTTTCGCTACTACCGGGGGTAAACCCGCTAGGCCAGGGGTTTGATCGGGTTCTTCATACAGCAGCTGGTCCTGATAGCTGTATTCCAAACCGGCCTGAGCCGTCCCATCATAGTCGATATAGCCGACCACCTGGGCCAGCAGCTCCTGATGGGGATAGAGGCGCTGCTGGGCGGGCAGCAGGTCGATGCCATCGAGCTGAAGACCCCGAATGCGTTTGGCAGTTTCTTCAGACAGGTTGCCCGCTACCCTAATCCCGGTTTCCTGCTGGCCAAACTGCTCTAGCAGCGCCGTCGGCTCAATCTCGACTAGGCTGCTGAGCTGGCTCGCGACCTCCGGCAGCGGCTGGTTAAACATACTCGGATGAACAAACAGGGTATAGACCATCCGATCGACGGCGACTACGTTGCCCTGGCTGTCTATTACTGGCCGCCGAGCTGCTCGAGATACGCTATAGATTTTTTGCTGCTCTCGGGCCATCGCCAGCAGCTCTGGCCCTTCTTCTAGCTGGAGCTGGGCCAGCTGCACCGTCAGCCCGACCATGGAAAAGAGCAGCAGCCCCCAGACCATCATGAGCCGCAGTCGCGGCGCTTGGAGCGGTAATTGGGTCGCTCTGGTCGCTCGTCGCCGGAAAAACTTAGAAGTGCGGCGACGGGACCGACTGCGATCGCGGGTAGAAACCATATTGGCGTGGTGAGGCAAAGGGGTTGGTCAATCAGGTCGCTCAGTAGCCCAGCGGATGAGGCATTTCCACCGTAGCGAGGGGGCTGACGGGACTGGGTTCAACGGGCTCGCGGCTGGGCTCAGGGGTCAGAAAAATGGTGTCGCTGGTCTTAAAATCTTGCAGCTTAGCAGCGGGGCTTTCTGCCTGCTCGGCGATAGACTGCTTTAGGGCTTCATTGGCCGAGGTCATCTGCTGAGCCTGGCTCTCTAGCCGATCTAGCTGACGAGAGGTGCGAGTGACCGCACTGTCGATATAGACCGTCCAGCTATAGGTCGCGAGCGCAGCGGCGACCAGACAGCCCGTCCCTACGGTGGCTCCTTGCTGCAGCCCGCCGAGTACCTTCAGCCATAGCGGCAGTCTGGGCTGTGTCGGCAGGGAAGTGACGGTTGAGTGAAGCCGAGCGATTGAACGTTCAGATGGACGGGCAGTTGAGCGTTCAGCAGGAGAATTTCGCCGCCGCGCTGTTCGCGGCACCGCCGTCTGCCTCATCCGCGCCGATGGTCCAGGAGTGGAAATTGAGCGACGGGCAGCTGGAGTCTGCGGATCGGGTTTGACGGCATAAACCATGTATTTTCTCCTGAATAGGACGATAACAGTACGCTTACGGCAAGAGGGCTGATAGGGTCGAAGGATCTGGAAAAGTGGGATAGCAAAAACGCGATCGCGAAATCAATCGCGCCTGGCCTTCCGCACAGACAAGTCAGAATCTCGCAGTCAGAGCAATTAAAAATTTACGAGAAATCATGCGCCATCCTACCTTGCTGGGGAACAGACGACAAGGGGACTGAACAAAATAGGTTAACCCCCAGAAAAAAGCTCAAATAAAAGCCCTCCTGAGCGGCGAAAATCCGTTTCAGGAGAGCATAAAAGCCAGCTCATTCAGGGGTTTAGCACCGTTCAAAGTCGGTTTAGATTTTTGTGCCACAGTCCGGGCAAAAGCGGTTGGTCGATGGATTTTTAGCGCCGCAGTGGGTGCAGTAAGTCAGCTCGATCGCCCGGTCCAACATGGCTCGCTCTGGCAGGCCCACCATCTGCGCGTTGTTTTTCCCAGGGGGAATCATGGGATAGCAGTTTTCGTCCCGACGCACCCGCACATCCATCAGCACTGGCCCTTCGTAGGCCAGCATTTCAGCGATCGCCGCCGCCAGCCGATTGGGATCGCGCACCGTCATTCCCTTCACCCCAAAGGCCTGGGCCAGCAGCTCAAAATCGGGCATGCCAACTTCCATATTGGAGGAGGAATAGCGCTCTCCAAAGAACGACTGCTGCCACTGCCGCACCATGCCCTGCCAGCCGTTGTTGACAATTACAGTCTTAACATCGATGCCGAACTGTGATAAAGTACCGAGCTCTTGTAAATTCATCTGAAAGCTGGCGTCGCCGCTGATGCAGATCACCTGCGACTCGGGCAGCGCCACTTTTGCCCCCATAGCTGCGGGTAGCCCAAAGCCCATCGTCCCCAGACCAGCGCTGGAAATCCACTGCCGCGGCCCGTTTTTGAGGAACTGAGCCGCCCACATCTGGTGCTGACCGACATCGGTGGTGTAATAGGCGTAGGGGGCCTGCTGAGCTAGTTCAGTAATCACCGACTGAGGCGAAATCTGATCGGCATAGCGCGGCACGTTGAGCGGGTAGTCCTGCCGCCAGTTTTCAATGCGATCGCGCCATTCTTGAGTGTTGGCCAGGTCTTGAGCTATACCCGCTTCTTCTAGCCGCTCAATCAGGCTCTGCAAAACGCGCTTCACATCGCCGACGATGGGCACCTCCGGCACCCGGTTTTTGCCCACCTCAGCCGGGTCAATGTCGATATGGATCACCTTGGCCCGTGAGGCAAACTCGTCCAGCTTGCCGGTTACCCGGTCGTCGAACCGGGCGCCAACCGCAATCAGCAGGTCACATTCGCTGACGGCAAAGTTGGCATAGGCCGTCCCATGCATTCCCAGCATTCCTACGGCTAGCGGATGGTGTTCGTCGAACGCACCTTTGCCCATCAGAGTCGTGGTCACGGGAATCTGAAAATGCTCGGCCAGCTGGCGAATTTCGGCATGGGCACCGGACGCGATCGCGCCGCCGCCGACGTAGAGCAGCGGGCGCTTAGCCTGCCGAATTAGATTAATCGCATGGAAGAACTGTCTGGGATTGCCCTTGGTCGTCGGCCGGTAGCCTGGCAGCTTTACCTGGCCCGGCTCGACCGGCACATAGTCAAACTCCTCGATCCCCACATCCTTAGGAACGTCAATCAGCACCGGGCCGGGCCGCCCGGTCTGGGCAATGTAAAAGGCTTCGGCCACAATCGCCGCCATCTGCTGGGGATCGCGCACCACGTAGGAATGTTTCACAATCGGCAGGGTGATGCCGTAGATATCGGTTTCCTGAAACGCATCGCTGCCAATCGCTGCCCGCGCTACCTGACCGGTAACCACCACCATCGGGATCGAATCCATCTGGGCTGTCGCGATCCCCGTGACCAGGTTAGTCGCCCCGGGGCCAGAGGTGGCAAAGCAGACCCCAACCTGCCCGGTTGCCCGGGCATAGCCGTCTGCCGCGTGGGCTGCGCCTTGCTCATGCCGGACCAGAATATGCCTTAGGTCTCCCGCTTCTTCAGCCTTGAAAAGCTCGTCGTAAATCGGTAGGATGGCCCCGCCGGGATAGCCGAAGATATGCTTGACGCCATGGCGTCGGAGGCTGTCGATCAGCGCGAATGCACCCGTCGCCCGTTGGGTAGCCTGATGAGTTTGCACTTGCATAGGAGACTTTCTTAGGAACGCTTCAGAAAAAGGGAATGGTTGCCTATTTTACCAATCTGGTCGGGCCAATGGCCTCACCCAGCTTTGGAGAACATCCTGAGCCTGACTGGCTCGGTCACTCTCTTAAAGTGACCCCAAAACCGGTCAGCCTCTACACCTGCAACCTCAAAATTCCTCACTCAGACCGAGAGTCCTAAGATGGGAACCTATCTATTACTGTAAACCCTGATACAACCCTCAGCGCATTTGATGTCAGGTTCTGTTGATAATATGCCTAATTATGTTGATTACAGCTGCCTAAGCCAGCACAACTTTACCGCTCAGGTAGTCTTGCAGCTGCTGGGTATGGTCGTGGGCGAGGTCATCCAGTGGAATTTCTTCCAGAGCAAAGGCTTTGACATCCATGATTTCAGCCGTGTCAAAGATTTGGAACCTGCCGTCTACCTGAGCTTCTAGCGCAACGCAGACGGCATGGAAGCGAGGATCGCGCTGGGGGGCTGAATAGATCCCCACTAGCCGACCGACCGATAGCAGCTTCAGCCCGGTTTCCTCCGCCAGCTCTCGCTTAGCCGCGGTGGGAATGTCCTCCCCCCAGTCCACGATGCCGCCGGGCAGACCCCACAGACCGCTATCCCGTCGCTGAATTAGCACAATCTGACCATTCGGCAGCACAGGTATGATGCTGGTGCCCAAAATCGGGCGACGCAGCAGCAAACCCAGCAGCGTTCTTGTGGGTCGCCATAGCTGCTGCATTACGCTCATGACGAGGAAGCTAGTGCCTCGATGTCGGCTAGCACTTCGCTGGCGTGGGCCTCAGGCTTGACCTTGCGATAGATTTTTTCGAGCTGGCCGTCCGGATCAATCACAAACGTACTGCGGCTGATGCCCATGAACTCTTTGCCGTACATTTTTTTCAGCCCGTAGCTGCCGTAGGCGCTGGCGATCGCTCCCCCCTCATCCACCAGCAGCGGAAAGGGCAGGCTGTGCTTAGCGATGAATTTACCGTGTGATATGGCGTCATCCGTACTCACACCCAGCACTGCCACGTCTTTATCCTGATAGGTGTCGTAGGCATCTCGAAAGGCGCAGGCTTCCTTTGTACAGCCCGGCGTGTTGTCACGCGGATAAAAGTACAGAACGACTCGTCGGCCCTTAAAATCCGCCAGGCTGACCTGATTGCCCTCGGCATCGGGCAGGCTAAAATCGGGAGCGGGATCGCCGACGGCTAAAGTCATAAAGGCTCACTGAAGAACTGTCTAGCTTAGATTGTATCCCTTGGGACAGAGGGCCAGCGCACAAATAGGCAGCCTTCAGACTCACTTTAAGATCGGCTTTACTAAAGGCAAAAACTGAGGTACCAGCGCTTCTTGACTCACGACTAAAGTCGGGAAGGGAAGACTGCCGTAGTCTTTGCCAACCTCCAGGGGAAAAATGTCCGGCCGATCGAGGGAAACCCAGGTTGCTCCAGCTGCCTGAGTAATCACCCAAACTGCGGCAATGTCCCAAATCTTTGGCGTGGCCTCGGCTGCTCCCAGGCCGACCCCGGCGGCAACGGTCAGCAGGTTATAGGTTGCGACGCCCAGCATCCGAATTTTGCAGGGAAAGGGCTGCTTCAGTACGGCGGTGCTGCGAGCGCAGAGGCTAAACAGCTGGTTGCCCGAGGGCGCAGCGGCGGAAGTCTGAATCGGCTGATCGTTGAGGAACGCCCCAGTCGATCCATCTAAGCCAGAATTTCCCATCCAGAATCCATGAAAATGCTGGCGAATTAGGGGGAAGTAGACATGGCCAAATACCGGTGTCCCCCGATAGAGCAGTCCCAAAGAAATGCCCCATAGGGGAACCCCCCGGGTGAAGTTGGTGGTGCCGTCGATCGGATCGATTACCCAGCACCAGTCCTGTTCAGGAAAGATGTGGGACTGTTCCTCGCTAAGTACGCCGTGGTCGGGATAGGCAGTGGCAATGCGCTCACAGAGTTCGGCATCGGCCCAACGGTCGAACTGGGTGACCAGGCTGCCGTCGGCTTTTTCGTCGGCCTGGGCCTGGCCAAAGGCGGACAGCAGCTGTTTGCCTACGGCAGCGGTTGTCGATTGGGTAAAGTCGGGCAGAGTCGCCCACAGATCGGTCATCAGGGTCTAAAAGTCAGAATTTAGGGCGCTGGGGGAGCAAGCTGAAATCTTAGTCTAAATCGCTTTCTAGCGCGGCGGTAATTGCGGCTTTGGCATTGAGCTGAAATTCGCGGATATTCACGCGGCTGAGCAGCGCGATCGCAATTATCATCCCCACGGCCTGGGTCAGAAACACCAGCGCATAAGCTGGCAGCTGCTGCTCTTCCGGAATGGGACCGACCGTAACCAGCGCCATGCCCCGTTTGCCCAAGGTCAGCAGACCGCCGCCCAGCAGGGTCGCGCCGCCGCGAGCCATGGCCTGAGCCAGTCCCCAAGCGCCGATGAAAGTACCCGCTGTCTCCGCCGCCGTGAGGTCGAGCATCAGCACAATCGACCCCGTCGTCAGTACCCCCGCCGCCAGGCCAAACAGCCCGACTGAACCCATTAGCAGCGGCGGCTGCGCCGTCAGCCCGGTCAGGGTAAGCAGCACTAAACAACCCGCGGCGGCGCTACAGCCCAGCTTCACCGTACGCTTTTTACCCAGCCGCGGCACCAGCAGAAAGCCCGCCGCTATGATGCCTAGCAGCGTCCCCAGACCAAAGTAGGCATTGAGCTGGGTGGTCTCGGCAATTTTCATGCCAAAAATCTGGCCGCCGTAAGGCTCCAGCACCGCATCCTGCATAAACAGGCTGAGGCTCAATACCAGCAGAAAGCAGAAAAACAGGCCGGTCTGCCGGCTCGCCGTGAGGATCCGCAGGGCACGGCCCAGGGTGATCTGATCTTCACGATTGGCGGCCCGCGATCGCTGTTCCAAGTGAGAATATTTCTTCTCAATCCCGACCGTGCTAAAAATTGCTAGGCCGCAGACGATGGCGGGCGCAATGATGAATAGCCGATTGATAGAGCTTTGGATCTGCGCCAGAGTGGGCACATCGCTGAGCGAGTCCAGCACCTTCACCGTAATAATCACCCCGGCAATGATCCCCACCATCAGCATCGACCAGCCAATGCCAACTAGCCGGGACTGGGTCTGCTCATCGGAAACATCGACCAGCAGTGCCGTATAGGGGGTCGATGTCGAAGACAGCGCTAGCCCGTAGAGGGCAAACATCAGCGCCAGCAGCCCCACCCAAAAGATATTCGTCAGGCTCCACTGCCAGCCCGTTTCAGCAATACTCGCGGCCAGCCGCCAGACCACCTGCACCGAGAGGAATGCAGTCACGGCCATGGAGATAATCCCCAGCCAGATGTAGCCGCTGCGGTGATGTCCCAGCAGCGGTCGGGTGTCGGAGAGCTGACCAAACCAAACCCGGGCCGGGGCCATAAACTGATGCACCGCGATCGCGCCTGCTGCGACTAGGGCGGGCACCCTAAGCTCGTCGATCATCACCCGGTTGAGCACGCCCAGGGTGAGCAGCGACATAATCCCTAGCCCCATGTTGAACATGCCCAGCCGCAGCATGGTGAGCAGCCCCAGCTGCGGTACAGCGGCTGCTTCGGATAATTCTCTGGGCACTGCCCCAGGTGGAACTGAGGATGGAATTTCAGGGTTGGACATAGAACTGGAATAGCAAGAGTTCTGTGCAAAGCTGCGATCGCGATCGCCTGCTCACCAGCATAGGCGCTAAAGATTGGCACCCGCCAGTTCCGTAAAGTAAAAAAACAGGAGGCAGACGGTGTCTACCTCCCGATCGATTGATCAACCTCTTAGAAGCGCTCAGGCGGATGGATCTCAAATGAAATAGACTTTGCCGCTGCCGATTCGGGTGCTGATTTTGACGCGGCGGCTTGGGAATTAGGAACCTGAGGAATTTCGAGGTCTGGAGCTGTGGACGAGTCATTTTGAGTTAATGGTTGGGTCGGAGATGCCGCTAAAGTCTGATTTCGACGGGCATTGCTGGCCAGTGCCAGCCCGACTCCGCCCAATACGGTCAGCGGCGTAGACAGTTCCAGACCGGCCCCACCCATCGCGCCACCGATTAACTGCATGAGCCACTGAAACAGCTCAGCCCCAACCAACAGAAATAAGAAGCAGGTCAGCCAAAATTTCACTTTTTCATGCCCCCATATCGTGCTGCAAAGGCTCTGTTGCAAAGCCTAACAGTGGCTCCCCAATCGAGTTCAAGAGCGCCTAAGACCGCTCAAGAACGCTAGAGTAGAGAACGTACAAAGTTTATCGCAACCCGTCAAGAGTCACCGTGAAAGCATCAGCCGCCTCATTTAAAGGAATTACGCTCCTCTCTAGTCGCGAGATCGAAGCGATGCGCAAAGCCGGTCAGCTAGCGGCGCAGCTCCTCGACCATCTAGCGCCGCTGGTGCAGCCCGGCGTTAGTACTCTGGAGCTGAACGATGAGGCCGAGCGCTGGACCCAGGCCCATGGCGCAATCAGCGCTCCTTTGGGCTATCCGGGTGCATCGGGGGTAGCTGACTTTCCGAAGTCAATCTGCACCAGCGTCAATCAGGTCATCTGCCACGGCATTCCCAACGCCAAGGAAATTCTGAAGGACGGCGACATCATCAACATTGACGTGACACCCATCTTAGACGGCTATCACGGCGATACCTCCCGCACCTTTCTGGTAGGCGATCCCTCACCCTTGGCCCGGCGGCTGGTGGCTGTGACTGAGGAATGTCTGGAGCGGGGGATTGCCGCAGTGCAGCCTGGCGGTCGGGTCGGCGATATCGGCGCGGCGATTCAGGAATATGCCGAAGAGCAAGGCTTCTCTGTGGTTCAGGACTTTGTTGGGCACGGCGTTCATCGCACTTTTCACGCCGAGCCCCAGATTCCCCACTACGGTACCCGGGGCAAGGGCAAAAAGCTGCGGGCTGGGATGGTGTTTACAATTGAGCCGATGATCAATGAAGGCACCCACGAGGTTGAGCTTTGGGACGACGGCTGGACAGCGGTGACTAAAGACGGTAAACTTTCGGCCCAATTTGAGCATACGCTCGCCGTTACCAAAACCGGCGTTGATGTGCTGACCCGCAGCCCGGTCGCAGTCGTGGTTTAGACATTTACGGGTTTAGATGTCTTTAAAGGTTTTGTAACGGGGGTTAGTTAAAGGTGGCTCAAGTCTGGGTGAGACCTACCCTAGGCATCGGTCTAATCGCCCTGCTCAGCCTCTCTAGCTGCGCTTCGCAACCGGCCTCGTTGCCTGAGACCGCATCGCCTGAAGCCAAATCGTCCGAACCTGCCCTATCTGAAAACAGTCCTGACCTGGCTAACGTTATCGACGTCGCGGCATCGGGTGATGCCGGTGCCTACACCCTGGCGGTGACGATACGCAGTCCCGATATCGGCTGCGATCGCTATGCCGACTGGTGGGAGGTCCTCAGCCCCGACGGTACGCTGCTCTATCGACGAATTTTGGCCCACAGCCATGTCGATGAGCAGCCGTTTAGCCGCAGCGGTGGCCCCGTCGCTGTGCAGCCCAACGACTCGGTGATCGTTCGGGCGCATATGAATCCTGACGGCTATGGTGGTCAGGCAATGCAGGGATCGGTGGCAGTGGGCTTTACGCCGGTGGCGCTAGAGCCGGACTTTGCGATCGCGCTAGCAGACAGCCCTCCTCTACCCGACGGCTGCGCCTTCTAGCCTTTGACTCCAGTTAGGCTGATCGCTGCGATCGCTGCCATTCCCAACTGAGCCTCGACATTAAAATCATCGAGGCATAACCATTCGGCGTTTTTATGCATTCCCGCAAAATCCCTTCTGGCATGAATCCCTCAGATTGATACAGCCGTCTAGCCCGGTCATTCTTCTCCATCACGTCGAGCCAGAGCCGATGGGCGGCCTGCGTCTGAAAGGCCCACTGCTGCAACAGCCGCAGCGCCGTTCGGCCATATCCCTGACCTTTTTGGGTGATGACCAGGCGACGTAGCTCCAGGCTACGATTTGGGTTCTCAAGACCGGCTAAAATAGCGTAGCCAACCGGCACTGGATCGCCCGTACTATTAACGGATAGGCATTCAGCAATCCAATGCTGCTCGTCTAATTCCGTTAGCGCTTGCCGATGACGGTCTAGCGTCCACTGGCTGACAAAAGGTGCATTCTCCGGGTGCTGTTCTGCAGTTAAGACAAAAGGAAAGTCTTGAGCCTGAGTCGGTCTGAGCACCAGACCGGCGGCTCTAAGCTGGTTGGGGTTTGACATCGGATGCCGGTGTTTTTAGATCAGCAGCCTGTCCTGGTATCCTATTTTTCCCAAGCGGTGAAAAATACCGAGACTATCAGCGGTTGCTCCTTTTCGGGCCGTTGTGACCTTCAGGATAATCTGACGGGTGAGGTTTCAGCTAGCGTCCTATGGCATTATCATTGGGCAGCGCTGCTTCAACCTGTTCTGGCCGCAACTATCTGGCCGCATCTACCGGTTCGTCTAGATTGAGATTCGCTCAAAATTGATCATGCTCCATCATTTTCGGGCCTCCGGGCTATTGCAGACCGGGCTTAAAACCTTGAGCTACCGCTCACTGCCCAGCAGGCAGGATTGCTTTGGCCTGCCGCAGCGCTATCCTATGGCTGCCTGGGAGGTGGCATGCGCTTAGCTCAGAAAGTAGCGCTGGTCACCAGCAGCGGCCCTGGACCCTGCCGAGAGACCGCTAAGCTATTCGCGCGGCAGGGGGCTCGGGTCGTGGTCTGCGGCCGCAATGCGGAGCAAGGACGAATGACGGTTGAGCAAATCCGACAGGCGGGCGGCCAGGCAAACTTTTTTCTAACTGATATCTCCCTCGCCGCCGATGTCAAAGCGACCGTCGATGAAACGATCGCGACCTACGGACGACTAGATATTTTGTTCAATCATGCCGGTCATACCCACGCCCAGGATAGCTCTGTGGTTGAGCTGTCTGAGGCCGTCTGGGATCGGGTGATCGAGGTGAATTTGAAGGGAACCTTCCTCTGCTGTCAGTATGCGCTACCGTTTCTCCGACAGTCCGGCAGTGGCTTAGTGATTAACCTGGTTGTGTCAGAGCCAGGACAGGATAAGCGATCGCAGTCCGCGATCGCGATCAGCCGAGGTGGGGTGCTGGCGATGACGCGCGAGATTGCCAATGAGTTTGCCCAGCGCAACGTTCGCGCCAACCTAATCTGGTTAAGCCCGGCGGGGGCTGATGCTGAGTTTATGCCGGGGCTAGAGCAGCCGCGATCGCTGCTAGCTCGCCAGGTGATGTACCTACCGGAAGCATTAGCAGCAAGCCCCAACCGGTTTGAGCAGGCGGCCCAGGCAGCGCTATATTTGGCGAACGAGCGGTCGGAAACGACCGGAGCCGTCGTCATCGTGGGCAGATCGAACGGTGGGGGTTAACCCGCTCCAGACGCTCAACCCCAGACGCTCAAACTTGGATCATTCAAAATGGCTAGAATCAGGCGCTTTCATTTAGGCAGGCTGAGGGTCTTCAGACAGATCGTAGTCCCCTATCCAGACCGCAGACAGCAGCTCTAGCCCCCGCTGTGTGAGCAAAATATCGTCTGCGCAGACCGTCGCATCGCTGAGTTCGCCACCAGCTGCTAGGACAAGATCAATAATCCAGTCGTAGCAGGGCTGGGCCGTGGGATGCCGCATTAAGCGCTCTAGGCGGGCCTGCTGAGATAGCGACAGTCGCTGCTGGAGCAGCAAATAGAGGGGCACGCCCGTTCGCTGCTCGACGCCAGTCAGGACCTGTTGCACGTAGCTCGCAGCTGGGGCGTCGTCTAGGCTGACCAAGCAATCTTCCAGCCGGGCCAGCATCTGCCCGACGAAATCGACGCCCAAATGCGCGTTCAAATAATGGCCTGGCTGCTCCAGGTCGGTTTCCATCATGTCGCAAATGCTTGACCAGTCCAGATCTGGATAGGCTCGTTGCAAGAGCTGGAAGCCGCGCTCGTTAATTCGGCAAAGCCTGGCTTCTAGGTCACAGGAAAAATCTGTGCCGGGCTGGGCTCCTGCTTCTACAAGCATTTGAAAGAGCTGGACAACTTCAACGTGCATGGCTGACAGCGGGCGATCGCGCCTTAGATTGGCCATAGAGTAGACGGGATGACGAACAGCCGTCGTTCACAGTTAACCTTTTGGGCCGTGTGTCTCTAATTCGCTTAACGCTAGCTCAGACTGACTAGGTATACATACCTAAAAAGATGGATTTTGGTTCAACACAGCTGACCGGCTAGACCGTTAGCCAGGTTTCGTTAAGGCTTCCTGATAGGCAGCGTAGACCGCCCGGACGTGGTACCAGTTGAGAAAAATCCGGGATAGCTCTTCGGAAAGCTGGGGTCGTCCGCTGCGGATCAGCCAGCGTAGGACCGGGGCCAGGCTGCGTTCATTCAGCGTGCCGCCGCCGGAGAGCAGTCCCCAGAGCAGCCGGTGAAACCAGGTGAGCTGGATCATCAGCCGCACGTCAAAGGTAGGGTGCTTTTGATAAAACACCAGTCCCATCCGCGCCCGCTGGATTTCTTTGTCGATCAGCTCAGGCAGATCTTCGACCGAAAAGGGCGGATGCCAGTGATAGCCGACCGCTTCGGGACATTTCAGCAGGCTCAGGCCCAAATTTTTGAGCCGGACGCCCAGCTCCAGATCTTCCCAGCCGTACTGGGTAAACTGGGGGTCAAACAGGCCCGCTGCCATCAGCCAATGCTTCGCGATCGCGACGTTGCCCGTTGCGAAAAACGCCTGGGAATAGTCCGTCAGCTTGAAGGGCTCAGCGGTGGGCCGGTCAAAGTTGCAGGTATTGACGACACGGCCATAGGTAAAGGCACGATCGTTTCCGTGGGTCTGTCGGTAGGTCTGAAGGCGCTCGGCGTGATGCTGCAAGAATGAGTCTAGGATGACCAGATCGCTGTCAATAAAAACAATGGTGTCGCCCTTAGCCTGCTGGACGCCAACATTACGCGCGATCGCGGCGCCCCCATGGTCACACTCGAACAGCCGGAGGTGGGGAAAATCGGCCGCATTTGCTTGCAGCCAGGCCACCGTGCCATCGGTGGAACCATCGTCTACCAGGACGACTTCGTAGCCCGTGACCGGCCCAGCTGGGGCAAGAGTCTGCTGCTCTAGGGCGCGCAGGCACTTGGCTAAAATCGGTCGGCGGTTGTAGGTGGGTATGACAACGCTAAAAAACATGGCTGAGGGCGTTGGGGCCTGGTTTCAGGGCAATTCTGTCGGCCATTTTGGGATGGCGTCCCCTATCATAGCGACCAATTGTCATCAGATGATGGAACGACTTTTGGGATCGGCAGGCTGGGCTGTAATAATAAGAAGCCGTTAATCCTATTCATCAAGCAGGTCCCATGAGTCGAGCAAACAAAGTCGTTTTGGCATACTCGGGCGGGGTCGATACTACCGTCTGTATTCCCTATCTTAAAAAAGAGTTTGGTGTGAAAGAGGTGATCACGCTGGCGGCGGACTTGGGACAGGGCGATGAGCTTGAACCGATTCGCAAAAAAGCGTTGGACTGCGGCGCTTCGGAATCCTTAGTCAGCGATGTGACGACAGCGTTTATCGAAGACTACGCCTTTCCTGCCATTCAGGCCAACGCCCTGTACGAAAACCGCTATCCCCTCTCCACGGCGCTGGCCCGACCGCTGATCGCTAAGCTCCTGGTAGAAGCCGCTGAAACCTATGGGGCAGACGCTGTGGCCCACGGCTGTACCGGCAAGGGGAACGATCAGGTCCGGTTTGACGTCGCGATCGCGGCCCTCAATCCAAATATCAAGGTGTTGGCTCCGGCCCGCGAATGGGGTATGGGCCGAGAAGAGACGATTGCCTATGGCGAACAGTTTGGCCTCAGCTTCCCGGTTAAAAAGTCGTCTCCCTACAGCATCGACCGCAACCTGCTGGGCCGCAGCATCGAAGCCGGGCCGCTGGAAAATCCCTGGAACGAGCCGCTGGAGGAAGTCTTTGCGATCACCACCGCGATCGCCGATACGCCCGACCAGCCCGAATACATTGAAATCGGCTTTGAGCAGGGCAAACCAGTTAGCCTCAACGGCCATGCCCTAAGCCCGGTGGAGCTGATTACCCAGCTCAATCAGCTGGCTGGCCGCCACGGCGTCGGCCGGATCGACATGATCGAAAACCGGCTGGTCGGGATCAAGTCTCGCGAAATCTATGAGGCCCCGGCCCTGCTCGTGCTGATCGCCGCCCATCGAGATCTGGAAAGTCTCACCCTGACGGGCGACGTCACCCACTATAAGCGCGGCATCGAGCAGACCTACAGCGAACTGATTTATAACGGCCTCTGGTTTAGCCCCCTCAAGGCGGCCCTAGACGCTTTCATCCAGCAGACTCAGGCTCAGGTTTCAGGCACCGTACGAGTCAAGCTATTCAAAGGCAACGCTACCCTGGCCGGGCGTAAGTCTACCAATGCCCTCTATTCGGAAGCGCTGGCGACCTATAGCGCTGACGACCAGTTTGACCATCGGGCTGCTGAAGGATTTATCTACGTCTGGGGGCTACCGACTCGGGTGTGGGCAGAAAAAACCCGCTCAGCCAACCGTTAGCGGCGGTCTGACGGCATTAAAAATCCTGGTTTATGGCTCAATAAACGCCGATTTCTGTGCTATTGTGGGGGTCAGTGACGGGAAGCTCATTTTCGGCAGGGTCTCTGAGTATATTTAGCATATATTTAGCAGGCTATTCTTCCAAAATTTGGGCTCTCGTCTCTTTCAATGTTTGGAGAGAGGCTACAGGCCATGTCAATTTACGTGGGCAATTTGTCCTACACGGCTACAGAGGAAGATCTCGAGCAGGTTTTTACTGAGTACGGCAAAGTCAAGCGCATTACGCTGCCGACCGATCGTGAAACGGGTCGCCCCCGGGGATTTGCTTTTGTCGAGATGGAAGAAGAAGCTCAGGAAACGGCGTCGATCGAAGCCCTGGATGGAGCTGAATGGATGGGTCGTGAGCTGCGAGTCAACAAGGCCAAGCCTCGTGAGCAGCGTCGGAGACCCCCTTCTGGAGGTGGCTGGAGCTAGATAGACTCTGAATTTTGTTTGAATTGTCTTTCGTGACCGCTCGGTAATTTGATCCAAATCAGGAGGGGCAGGCAAAGCGTCTGCCTCTTTCTGTTTTGTTTGCCTTAAGATAGAAAACTGGGAATAGAAAGCCGAAGCGGCTAAGCTACCGCTCACTAGCTAACGCGAACCGAACAGTCTCAATAATCAATATTTTAAACGCTATTTAAGGAGGTGATACGGCATGGCTCAAGTTGTCCTCGGACAGGACGAGAATCTCGAAGCGGCGCTCAGACGGTTTAAGCGCAAGGTTGTGAGAGCGGGCATTTTTCAAGATATTAAGAAAAATCGATATTTTGAAACACCGCCTGAGAAACACAAGCGTAAAGCGCTAGCAAGACAGCGTCAGCGCAAGCGGCGATCACGGCGGTAGCTCGCGGCAGCCCGTCAGCCTCTAGCCTTGGGCTTGGCCTGTGGCTAGGGGCAATCGCAGGTTTGTCGCCTACCTGTCGCGGCTTCAGCTTTACAGAGATTGTATGAATTCACGCCGTTTTGTCCCCGATGGCGGCTCCAGTTAGCCATAATTGAAGCGCATAGCGACTCTTTTCTAGAGGCCTCCTGATGACGAACGGTGTTTACATCCTGGCCAATGACGTCGTTCAAGACCAGCTGATTGCGCTCCTCAACAGCTTAGAACGCAATGTTGGCGCTGACCTACCGGTGTGTGTTATCCCCTACGACGACCGCACTGAGCTGTGCCGGCAGGCGACCCAAGACCGGCCCCAGGTGCAGTGGTTTGACGATGCAGCCATCTTGGAAAAGTGGGAGACCTATGCCGCCCAAATCTGGCAGGCCCATCCTACCGCCTATGCCGGCTGGCAGCAGCGCGGCGTGCGAGGTGTGAATCGGCTAGGAATGCATCGCCGGTTTTGCTGTTTTGACGGTCCGTTTGAGCGCTTTATCTATCTCGATGCCGATATTTTGGCCATGGGCTCATTTGCGCCGTTTTTTGCCGCCTTAGACCACTGCGATTTCGTCACCTACGATTTTCAATATAAGGACCTTAGCCACGTCTATGACGTTCAGGCTAGCCAGCTGACTGAGGTATTTTCGCGATCGCGCCTAGAGACCGAAATTTTTTGTGCCGGGCTGTTTGCGTCTAAGCGGGGACTGTTTAGCGATCAGCAGCTGGCGACCCTGCTGAACCAGCTCCAGGCCGGAGACGCTGCCATCCTCTATCCCAACGGCCCGGACCAGTCGATTTTGAACTACTTAGTGATGAAATCGAACATTAGGGCGATCAACCTGGCTCGCAGCCTGCCTGCCGAGCGGCGCACCGGCTGCTGCGTCACCTCGCCCCATTTTATAGAGCAGGACCACGTCCTGTTTGACCAAGGCGAACCGCTCACCTACCTGCACTACATTGGTGTGGGTTCCGGCTATTTTCGCCAGCTGTGCGAAGGGCAAAACATCGGCTTTCCTTACCGCGACCTCTTTCTCTACTACCGCTATCTGCACGCGCCTGAGCAGCGTCCGCAGTTCTCTGGTTCACCCCGTGACTACCAAAAGCCCGCTCAGAGTAAAGTGCAGCGACTGCTTAAAAAAGTTGGGCTGGCCGCTCGATAGCGGACTGTTCACCAGGGCAGCCGACTCCCATCCCAGGAAAAGAAAGCGCCGCTGTCGGTCGCTTCCAGATTTTGCAATACCTCGATCAGCTGCTCGACCGTGCGCTCGACTGAAAACAGCTGCTCGGGCGGCAGGTTGCGCTGAAACGGCTGGGACAGCTGCGTATCCGTGGTACCCGGATGGAGCATGACCACTAGGGTCTGAGGGCTTTTGCGGCGGTACTCAATCGCCGCTGTCTTGAGTAGCATATTCAGTGCGGCTTTAGAGGCGCGGTAGCCGTACCAGCCGCCCAGCCGATTGTCCTCGATGCTGCCAATCTTGGCCGAGAGGGTGGCAAACCGGCTGCGCTCTGAGTGATTGAGCAGCGGCAGCAGCAGCTTGGCTAAGAGAATCGCGCCAACGCTGTTGACCTGAAAGTAGCGCAGCAGGGGCTCGGCCTGGATCTGCCGCAGGCTTTTTTCCGGCTGCTGAGCCCCGTCATGGAGAAACCCCACACAGTTGATCACCAGATGCAGGCGTTGAGTGGTCGTTTGGATTTTGGCGATCGCGGTGGCAATCTGAGCTTCGTCGGTGATATCCATCGGCAGGCAGTGCAGCCGACGCGGAAACTGGTCGGCGAGCGCAAGCAGTGCTGCCGCTGAGTCAGGACGGCGATAGGTCACGAACAGCATCTTTAGCGCAGGTTCTTGCAGCAGGCGGCGAACAAAGCCCAGGCCAATGCCCCGACTTGCCCCCACGATCAGGGCGCTGGCGTTCGCGATGCCTGGAAATAAACTCATATTAGTGATTAGTTTTTTGTATAGAAAAATACATTTTCCTCAGACTTTCCTCAGGTTTGGCCGGTAGTCTTTGAGATAGGGCCGTTCGAGCCCCGCGACTCACACCCAGATAAGGACATACCATGCAGGCTAAGTTATACCGCACTTACACGCTCAATCGGCTACGCCAGGACGCGCGCAGTCTGGTTGCCCAGGGCAAAATCGACCGGCAGCAGCCGATCTATGTCCTCTGCCAGTTTATCTCTGGTCGCGATTGGGAATGCGCTGAGCAGCAGCTAGCGCAGAACGACTATCAGACGCGAGATCGCATTGGTGACTTGTTAAGTTAAGCCCATTGGAGGGGTCAGTTTGAGCAGCTAGCCTGGAGACATTGACCCGTCGCTGCTCACCAGCGGTAAGTAAACATGGAAAGTGCTGCCGACGTTGACCTGGCTGCTGACCGAGATTTTGCCCCGGTGCTGTTGCGTAATCGCTTTGACAATCGCCAGCCCTAGCCCGCTACCGCCAATCCGGCGCGAGCGGGCTTTGTCGGCTCGCCAGAAGCGGTCGAACAGACAAGGAAACTCGGCCTCGGCAATGCCAATACCGGTGTCAGCGACGCAGACATGGGCCGAACGGCGGCTTTGGCTGAGGGTAACGATGACCTGACCCTGGGGGGTGTAGTGCAGCGCATTTTGAATTAGGTTGGCAAACAGTCGGCTGAGCGGCAGCGGATAGCCCAGTACGCTGAGCATCGCTTTTTCTTCGAACTGAAGCGCGATCGCTTTAGCCTGGGCCGCCGGGCGGTGAAACTCGACAGTCCGGTGCAGGAGGGCATTGAGATCGACCTTTTGGGGGGGGGCAGCGATCGCCTGAGCATCCATCCGGGCCAGCAGTAGCAGGTCTTCGGCCAGGGTATGAAGCTGGGTCGCCGCGCTGGCGATCGCGCTGAGCTTTTTTCGATCTTTGTCATGTACCCGCTCAGGATGTTTTTGCATCACCTCAACCGAAGTAGTAATCGCCGTCAGCGGCCCCCTGAGTTCGTGGGAGGCATCGGCGGTAAACTGCTTCAGCTGTTCATAGCTGCGCTCCACCGGATGGATCGCTCTTTGGGCCAGCCAGAACCCGCCCAGCCCGGTCAGCCCCAGGGCCAGACTGCCCC
>NZ_JADEXG010000129.1 GCF_015207255.1 Vasconcelosia minhoensis LEGE 07310 | reverse complement strand
TACCCATGTTTTGAACTTGTTAGGGTGACGATACATGGCTCTGGGCTCTGCCGCAGAGCTTTTTGTTTGTTGTGCTTATTGATACATCCTTGCCAAGCGCTTTTTGTCCCGCTTTAAGTTGATACCCTATTTAACCTCTGACCCGTTGCGTCATGAGCAAATTATCGGAAACGCCGTAACCAATACAGTAAAATAGACACAGCGGATTATGAACTTAGTCCAAAAGCCAACTTATTGAGTCTTATAATGAGAATAAGCTCATTTTGGCCTCTCTCAGTCTCATCTCAAGGTAATACAGCATTTTCTTGTGAAAAGATCAAAGCTTGCTGTTTGCGACTGCATCGATGATGGATAGTACGTCCAGACAATCCTTATCTTCTAACTGAGACCGATGAAGTTTGAATAAGAGTGTAATGACAGGATTCAATATTCTGAGGTTACGTACTGTAAGCGCATGTTGATGCTTGGACCAGGTAATTCTGCAGTCACGACGATAGATGACTTGTTCGGAGTCATCGTCGTAGATCATGAGTTGCAGTATCCAATGGTCGTGAGTCGTGTCAGTCACCCAGATATCATGCACCTGGGCAGGAACTGCTTTACCGTCCCATCGCTTTAGCTGTCCTGGAGGATCGCAAAGATAGATGCGTGACGGGTCCATTTCGTCCAGGCAGGCTGACAGGTCTGAGCGAAAAACGCCGATATCGGTGTCGGCATGCTGACGGGTTGAGCGGTTAATCCACCAATCGATTGAGCGGCCCCCACAGAGGACCCATCTGTGAAAACTTCCGAGTAACGGCTGAATGTCTTGAATTGGCAGCGGTTGCCAGCTATCAGGATGAGGCATTGGGGATTGCATCACACGCTATGGCCCGTCTTTTGGCAGTAATCCTATCGGCTATCTTCCATTTAAAGGCCAATCTTCAGGCTAAAGGCCAATATTTCAGGTAAGCGAGTGAGCGGGATTTCGATTTGCTGCGATGTATTTTCTGCTATAGACCTACGTGCAAGGTCTAATACAACGATCTCAACAGTTGTGTAGGTGGAATATGAGCAGACTGAAGCTGGCAGGGTTGATTACGATACGGAGTACGGTAATTGGCTTGGTGTCGGGGAGCGTAACGGGCGTACTCTGCGGCCTTGGCAATTCTATGTCAGGTATGGTTTCAGGAATCATACTAGGCACTGCCTTTGGCATAGTGCTAGGGATAGTCAGCGGGCTGCTGCTGGGTGTTATCACCAGTATGTTCTTTTATCCGCTGGTGCGGCTACGGCTGTACCGGGCGATCGCCACAATCATAGCTACCGTGATTGCCGGTAGCGGAGCCGCCATGTGGGGGCCGTGGTCTTTCTCGTCCACGTCCATGACGCCGATCTCAGCGGTTACTATCGGTCTTGGCTCCGTGCTGGCCTCCTTAGTCGCCGGATGGGCGGGTGCACTAGCTGCTCAGGACATTACGCGGTGGTATGCACAAGTCAGCACAGATCATTCTCTAAGGACTGCAACATTTGCTATTAGTCCGGGTTGGATAGGCGTTGCTCTACTGGCTGTTGCCGGTTCTCCGAGACGCTATCTGCCTTTACGGTGGCTGGTCTGCGGTAGTCATGATGTGATCAGCTGTCTGCCGTCTCCCCGTCTTTATACATCGGTTGCCGCCGGTTTTAGAGTCACTCTCCCGATTATTTTTGTCATTGTGCTGATATTCATATTGCTGAAAAAACTGGTAAAAAGGCAATAAGACACCTTGTTATTGTTTCATTTAGGCTCTCAGTGGGGGCATTCAACCTGATACTTGCGATTTCATAGGCTCATAATATTTTTAAAGATGGCACCTATAATCGCTCGAAAAACGGCGGTTTCCTTACACTTCCAGAATCATAGCAATTGGGCCTTAATAAGCATAAGAAACTCGTCTAAAATTCAAAGCTAAGTAAACCCTAAACAGTTTATCCTTCTTAGTAGGTAGGTGGAGGTCTGTATGCTGCTCAGCTACGCGTGAGTGTCGAAAGTCCGACGGCTTGCATTTTGAGCTGTAGACGTCAACTCCTCTGTGTGTTATAAAGTAAAAGACCGATCGGTCTTTTATCGCTGAAGGGAAATGTCAAAGGCGCAGCTGACGCGATCACATATTATTCAACAGTCCGCCGAAGTGTTTAACCAGTTCGGCTATGCTGGCACGTCGTTAGCTGATTTGATGCAGGCGACTGGTCTGAAGAAAGGGGGGATTTATAACCACTTTGCCAGTAAGGATGAGCTAGCGATCGCCGCTTTTGATTATTCGGTGGGTCTAGTACAGCAGCGCTATGCAAAGGCTTTGCGGGGTCAGCGGGCGAGTGCCAGTCGCCTCAGAGCGGTGGTAGATACGTTTTGCGCCACGATTGATGAGCCGTTGATGAAAGGTGGCTGTCCGTTACTGAATACAGCGATAGATAGTGACCATGTCCACAAGGGATTGAAGTCGCGGGCACAAGCGGCCATGGACAAATGGCGGAGCATGCTAGAGAAGATTATTCGCTATGGTCAGAAGCGATGCGAAATTCAGGGGGCCGTAGATCCGGATGTGGTGGCGACGATTGTGATTGCAACGCTGGAGGGGGGGGTGATGATGAGTGGGTTGTATGGTGATCGCATCCATCTAGACCGTGCTCGTGAGCACCTAATGCGGTATGTTGATTCACTGCTAGTACCGCCATAATGTCGTCGGTTGAGTCTGCGAGTGATTCCGTAAGTTCATTTTTTTGCTAATAAACAGACCAATCGGTCTTTCGCCTCTATTCTCAGGTTGCTTATGCTGAAATTTTATTATCACCCCCTGTCTCCTATTTCCCGGCGCGTGTGGATAGCGCTGTTAGAAAAAGAGATTCCCTTCGACCCGATGGTGGTTGATTTACACGGGAAGCAGTTTGAAGAAGTTTTTCTGGCCATCAGCCCATTTCATCATGTGCCCGTTGTAGTTCATGGAGATATCCAGGTGATTGAGTCCATCGCGATCTTGGACTATCTCGATAATCAATTCCATCAGAGGCCCCTTTCTCCCGCTACACCCGCCGATATTGCACGCATGCGCATGCTGCAATTGGTAGTCACGAATGAACTCTTGCCCAAGTTGGTCGCTGTAGTTAATGCAGAGCATCAGCCACTGTCAGGAAAAACACTCGCTCATTTAGAGACGTGTTTGCACTTCTTGGAACATCAGTTGAGCAACCAGACTTATTTTGGGGGTGAGTTGCTCAACTTAGCTGACATTGTGGCCGGTTCCACTGTTCCACTGTTCAGCCGACTCGGCGTGTCTTTGCAGCCGTACCCGTCACTTCAACGTTGGCAATCTCGAATTCTTGAACGTCCGGCTTGGCAGAAAACGCAGCCGAGCGATCACGACCTGCAACAGTGGAAACGATGGATTCAGCTCCAGATGAAGCGGCGGGTGCGCGAGCGCCAACAGAAGTCAGTTAATTAGAGAATTAATCGTTTCAAGCGCCATGAGCGCTACTTCGGCTCTTCTATTTTATGTTTCAGTTCAGTATTTCACTTGACTCTATGTGTCATAAACGGCCGTTTTCGGTACATAGTGGCAAAACCTGAAATAAGGCCAATAAAGGCGCTTATTCGCGCATCAAAACTTGTGTCATAATCAAAGTGTCTAAAGTGGATGCGCTTTACGAGTTTTGGAACATTGAAGATAGGCTACGCCCGAGTTTCGACGACTGACCAGAATCTAGACCTGCAAACGGACGCTTTGAAGGTGGCAGGTTGCGAGAAGATTTTTAGCGATCACGGGGTGAGCGGTGCGAAAGCTGAGCGACTTGGACTAGACAAAGCACTCGACCAGCTCCGCAAAGGCGACATTCTCGTGATTTGGAAGCTTGACCGTTTAGGCCGCTCGCTGAGCCATCTGCTAAGCATTATCGAGGACTTGAAGCAGAGGGGCGTAGACTTTGCAAGTGTTCAGGATGGCTTCGACACCTCTACCGCGTCAGGGAAGATGGTGCTCTCGGTGATCGGCGCGATGGCTGAGTACGAGCGCAACCTGATACGGGAACGGACGATGGCGGGTTTGGCTGCGGCGAGGGCGCGGGGTCGTAAGGGTGGCAGGCCGAAGCAGTTGGATGAGAGCCAGGTGAGGGTTGCGATCGCACTAGCTGAGGCAGGCGAGCTGCCGATTAGAGAAATCTGCGAGCAGGTAGGCTGTAGCCGTTCTACCTACTATCGTCAGGTCGCGCCGAGGCTGAAGGCACCAGCAGAAGCCGAGTCGCTACAGCTAGACCAAAGCGTTTCTGTTGCACCCGGCGCAGCGGCCACCACCCAACAAAAGCCAGCGCCAAAGCTCAGCTATGGTAACTACTCAGGCTTAATACTTTATGTTGATTGAGAGCATGTGCGAGTACATGAGTTAAAGTTTTGAGAGCATTGATTGAGTAGGCGGCATACAGTTGAGTCAGCGAGAGCCAAAACTGAATATCA
>NZ_JADEXG010000044.1 GCF_015207255.1 Vasconcelosia minhoensis LEGE 07310 | reverse complement strand
ACCCAAATCACCCCACCCCATAACTCAATCACTCAATCACTCCCCACTCTTCACTCTTCACCCTCTACCCTCTACCCAAATTCGCTAAGCTGAACCCATGACCCCCATCCATCCCCTGTCCCCAGAGATCGTCTCCCTCATGGCCGCGGGCGAAGTGATCGACTCTCTAGCGGCGGTGGTGCGAGAGCTAGCCGAGAATGCGCTGGATGCCGGAGCCACCCGAATTGCGATTAGCCTGAACCCAGAACGCTGGCAGGTGCGGGTCGCCGACAACGGCAGCGGGATGACTCAGTCCGATTTGGCCCTGGCCGCAACGGCTCACAGCACTAGCAAAATTCGCACCCGCAGCGACCTAACCCAGGTGCAGAGCCTGGGCTTCCGCGGCGAAGCCCTGCACAGCCTGGCCCAGCTGGCCCAGCTGAGTATCTGTAGCCGCAGCCCGGGAGCGGCAGGATGGCAGGTGACCTACAGCGCCGAGGGGAATGCAGAACAGATGACGTCTGTCGCGATCGCGCCCGGCACCATCGTCACCGTCTCCGACCTGTTCGCCCGCTGGCCCGCCCGCCGCCAGACGCCCGCCCTGACTGCCCAGGTGAAAGTGGTGCAGGCAGTTGTCCAGGCGCTGGCCCTCTGCCACCCGCCGGTCACCTGGACAGTGGAACAGCGAGACCGCCCCTGGTTCACCCTATGGCCTGGAACGACGGCCAAGACGGTTCTGCCACAGCTGCTGCGGGCGGTGGATGAGACGGACTTGCAAGAGCTGCACTGGCCTACCGCACCGCCGCAGTCGTATCTTCTCGTTGGCCTGCCCGACCGCTGTCATCGCCATCGGCCCGACTGGGTGCGCACGGCGATTAACGGACGACCGGTGAATTCAGCTGACCTATCGCAGAGCCTAATCCAATGTTTCCGTCAGACGCTGCCGCGCGATCGCTTTCCGGTTTGCTTTCTGCATCTGACGGTGCCACCCGAGCAAATTGACTGGAATCGCCATCCGGCTAAAACCGAGATTTATTTGCAGGCCCTAGAGCAGTGGCGTCAGCAGATTGCCGCTGCCGTCGAACGCGGCCTACGGCAGTCAGACATCGGCTGGCAGCCCAATGCCCAAACCCAGCAGGCTAGTCAGGTCATTAAGGCGGCCGAGCAGACCGGTGTTTACGCTACCCCTCGGTCGGTAGAACCAGAAGAAACAGATCGCCCTGCTTTGCCCCAAAGCTTGACCGCGATCGCGCAGGTCCACGGCAGGTATATTCTGGCCGAGCACGCCAGCGGCCTCTGCTTAATTGAGCAGCATATCGCCCATGAGCGGGTGCTCTACGAGCAGCTCTGCCAGCGCTGGCAGATGGTCGCTGCCGAACCGCCGATTATTCTTAGCCAGCTTCTAGATGCCCAAGTTGAGCAGCTCCAGCGGCTCACCCTCCAGGTCGAACCCTTTGGTGAGCAGCTTTGGGCCGTTCGCAGCATTCCAGCCCAGCTGCGCGATCGCGCAGACTGTGCCGATGCCCTGCTGGAGCTGAGCCTGGGTGCTGACCTAGAGTCGGCCCTAGTCGCTACGGCCTGCCGCACCGCCCTTCGCAATGGGATGCCCCTGACCCAGCCAGAAATGCAGTCTCTGCTCGACCAGTGGCAGCGATCGCGCCGTCCGCGCACCTGTCCCCACGGGCGACCGATTTGCCTCGTGCTGGAAGAATCCAGCCTCGCGCGCTACTTTCGACGCCACTGGGTAATCGGCAAAAGCCACGGCATTTAATCGAGCTAGCTTTAGGCCATATAGAACAGCGTTGTAGTCCTTACAGTTCGCTGTGATTGTCTGCTGCGGGATGTGATCGCGCCTTCAGCCAATCCAATAGCTCATCAACCGCTGTAAAATCAGCTGCCGCTTCATTTAGCTTAGCCAGCGAGCTTGAGGACAAGGCCTGCACCTGAGCCCCCACTGCTTCATCTAGTTGACCAAACTTATCCGCTAGCTGCTGCAAAACTTCAGCCTGCTGCGCCTCTAGCTGGCTTAGCCATTCATTCAAGTCACTCAGCGCAGCAAAGTCAAGCAGCGCTTCGCTCAGGTCTTCCAGCTGGGACGGTGACAGATTGCTGATCTGAGAACGGGTCTCGACCGGCAGCGTACCCAATTTGCGACTGAGCTGACGCAAAATCAGCTCCCTACGCTCCTCCTTGGCCCCCTGCTGACGACCGCGCGCTTCAGCAAAGCGTTCGATGCTCATCACATACTTCATTCGCCGTTCCTCCTGATAGGACAATAGTGCTTGCCAGAACACCTGCTCTAACGCTTCGGGTAGGTTCACCAGCCAGTCGATGAACCGCAGCAGGTCGATAATCGCCTGGCGGTCATAGCCTTTCTGGTACAGCCCTTTCACCAGCCTCAGCTTCCACTGCCCTTGCTCGGCTGGGTCATTCCGGGTCTCCAGGGTCTTAAAGTTTATTTGTACTATGCTAGCTTGACCGTAAGCTCTAAGGTCAAACCAGCCGCTGTGGGCCATTCGCTTTAAATCGCAGGTTAGAATTTAGGCAATATCAAAACTTGACTTATTGCCTGGGGCCAAACATCCCAGAGCGCAAAACGCTATGAACACCGCTGAACTCCTGATTCGCTGCTTGGAAAACGAGGGCGTGGAGTACATATTTGGCCTGCCGGGCGAAGAGAATATGCAAATTTTGCAGGCGCTGAAGCATTCGTCGATTCAGTTCATCACTACCCGCCACGAGCAAGGCGCGGCGTTTATGGCCGATGTGTATGGGCGACTGACGGGGAAGGCTGGGGTCTGCCTATCGACGCTGGGACCGGGGGCGACCAATCTGATGACAGGCGTTGCCGATGCCAACCTGGATCGAGCGCCGCTGGTGGCGATTACGGGCCAGGTCAGCACCGACCAGATGCACATTGAGTCGCATCAGTATTTAGACCTGGTTGCCATGTTTGCGCCGGTGACCAAGTGGAATACGCAGATTGTACGACCCAGCAATACGCCGGAAATTGTGCGTAAGGCGTTCAAGCTGGCCCAGACGGAGAAGCCCGGCGCGGTACATATTGACCTGCCAGAGAATATTGCCGATATGCCAGCGGAGGGCGTGCCGCTGCGCCGGGACGATAAGCAGCAGACCTTTGCCTCGTTCAAGAGCATTCAACAGGCGGCGGTAGCCCTGTCTCAGGCCAGCCGACCGCTAATTTTGGTCGGCAACGGCGCAATTCGCAACGACGCCAGCGAGGCGATTACCCATTTTGCCCATCAGCTCCAGATTCCGGTGACCAATACCTTCATGGGTAAAGGGGTGATTGACTATGCCGACCCGCTGTCGCTGTGGACCTTTGGCCTGTCGCAGCGAGACTATATCTCCTGCGCGATTGACCAGAGCGACCTGGTGATTGCCATCGGCTACGACCTGATTGAATATTCGCCCAAGCGCTGGAACCCAGACGGCAAAATCCCGATTCTGCATATTGGACTGACGCCAGCCGAAATCGACAGCAGCTATATCCCCGCCGTCGAAGTCGTCGGCAATATTTCCGATTCGCTAAATGAAATTCTGCGTCGGGTCAGTCGGCCCACCTACGAGCACAATCAGTTTGCCTCGCTGCGAGACCAAATCCGAGCCGACTATGAGCAATATACAGACGACTACAGCTTTCCGATTAAGCCCCAAAAGCTGCTATACGATCTGCGGCAGGCCCTTGACCCCAACGACATTATGCTGTCGGATGTGGGCGCTCATAAAATGTGGATCGCCCGTCACTACCACTGCTCGCGGCCCAATACCTGCCTGATTTCCAATGGATTTGCTTCGATGGGGATTGCCATACCGGGCGCGATCGCGGCCAAACTCGTCAACCCGGGCCAATCGGTTGTCGCGGTGACGGGGGACGGCGGCTTCATGATGAACTGCCAGGAGCTGGAAACTGCCCGCCGCATCGGTACGGCCTTTGTCACCATTATTTTTAACGACGGCGGCTACGGCCTGATTGAATGGAAGCAGCAAAGCCACTACGGCGAGTCGGCCTTCATTAAATTCAACAATCCCGACTTTGTTAAATTTGCCGAGAGTATGGGGCTCAAAGGCTATCGGATTGAAACGGCAGAAGACTTCGTGCCCATCCTCAAAGAGGCGCTGGCTCAGTCCGTCCCGACCGTGATCGACTGCCCGGTTGACTATCGCGAAAATTTGTTATTCACTCAGCGCACCAGCGAGCTGAGCTGCCCGCTTCCCGACGCATAGACCGCCTATTGATGGACAGCGCTAACTTTGTTCCAGCCCATTTTGCAGTTCCGGCCCAGCTTGAAACTAATCGGTTTCGGCTACGAATGCTGTCGATCGCCGATGTTGAGAAAGACTATGAGGCCGTGATCGAAAGTGCTGAACGGCTGAGAACAGAATTTCCCCAGTGGGACGGCTGGCCCAGAGAGGGATTTACGATAGAAGAGAATTTGAGGGATCTCCAAAAGCATCAGCGAGAATTCGAGCAGCGAGAGGCGTTTGCCTACACCGTCGTCAGCCTAGACGAAAGCCGAGTGCTCGGCTGCTTGTATCTCTATCCCAGTCCAGAAGAAACGATCGATGCCGAGGTGCTGATGTGGGTAAGGGAACAAGACTATCATCAGGGCCTATCCCTAATCCTCTACTCCACCGTCAGGGATTGGATCTCAGAAGCATGGCCCTTTCAACAGGTCACCTACCCCAACTGGCCAGAGTTGACATAAACCTATCAACTGCTTTGAAACGGAGTCTCGATGGCCATCAAATTTCACCAGCATCTTTGAGGATTCGCTGATAGAGAACAGGACTGACCCAAAAGCCAGCTTGCTCTATAAGCTCGTCCAGGATCGGACGTAGAGCAGATATCATACCAAGGGCTTTGGCATTCGCTAAAATACCTAATATTCCTCGAATCTTAAGCCCGTACTCAATCGCAGTTTGTCTGCCGAGACGCTCATCGATAAGTAGGCGATGAGCTTTGATCTCAATAGCTAAGCTAATTGCAGCCGCCTCTCCCGGATCAAGGCGATTACTGAGAATCTTCAGCATTGCCTGATTTTTAACGGGTAGGACTTTCAACCATCCGCACTGAACCAATGCTGATAGTTCTCCCTGAATAGTAGGAAATTTCGCTAATTCTTTGTAAACAGCAGAAGGAACAATCAGCTTTGGATAGATCTGTCGGAGTAAAGGTAGTTTCCCAATAACGCCCAAATTGCTGAGAGGTGAAGTGTTACTGACAACGAGCTTTACCATCCTTCCGCTTGAATACTTTGCAAATCTGCCTCATAATCTTCTAAGTCGTAATGAACAGGGATATTTCGGCTCGCCAGCAGTTTTTGAAACGCAATTTGGTTCATGTTGCACAAAAGACTAGCTCGTCCCAGAGTGATTCGCTCTTGCTCAAAAAGCGCGATCGCAATTTCTCTTAAAAGTTCAGTTTCCGTAATTTGAGTTGACTGAATCAGTTCATCAGGTAGTTCGATGGTGATTTTCATTGCATATATACTTTATTCTGCTTGAGTATTTAGATTCTAACTTCGTTAACGCTAGCTCGACATAGGTAGCGATACCGTAAAGCAGGTCCGGCCCGGCTCTGAAGATACCATCAGGCTGCCCCCATGACGGTTTTCTACCGTTCGCCGCACCAGGTCGAGCCCTAAGCCCGAGCCTTTGCCCATCGGCTTAGTCGTGAAGAACGGCTCTAGAATTCGATTTTTGACTTCTGGGGGAATGCCCGGGCCGTTATCTTCAATTTCTACCAGCAGGCGATCGCGCTTTTCACAGGTGCGAATGGTGATGGTAGGCGGGGCATCGTCAGGCGGGCCTTCGTTCAGCGCGTCGATGGCGTTGTCGATTAAATTGGTCCAAACCTGGTTCAGCTCACTGCCGTAGGCCATCATCGTCGGCAGATCTGGCCCATATTGTCGCTTCACTTCAATGCCCTGCTTGAGTTTGAAGGCAAATAAGCGCAGGGTATCCTCGATGCCGTCGTGAATCTGGACTTCCTGGAGGACGGCCCGATCCATATAGGAGTAGGACTTCATCGACTGCACTAGGTTAGAAATGCGCTCAGCCCCGTGCAGGCCGCTTTTGAGCATCGACATCACGTCAAAGGAAAGCGCCAGCCAGCGCAGCCCCATATCCCGCAGCTCGGTTGGGTCGTCTCGCCAAGGTGCCATTAGGCGATCCAAGGTGGCTAGTTCGGTTTCACCGGCGGCTAGGGGTTCGGCCAGCTTCCAGGCGTCTGCTACGCCATAGTCTTCTAGCCAGTCGGTGAGCGCATCTTCGCGATCGCCTTGGGCCAGCGGGTTATTTTTGGGATTGGCGATTGCCGCGAAACCGCGATCGCGCTCGTCCAGCCATTGCTGAGTATGCGCCTCGTTGACCTGCTGCTGGCCATAGACTAAGTTCATTCGCTGTAGCTCAAGCACGGCGGGCTGAATATCTTTGAGCACGCGCACCAGCGCAGCGGCAGGATTGTTCAGCTCATGAGCCAGGCCCGCAGAGAGGGTACCCAGAGCGGCCATCTTTTCACGGGTGCGGATGAAGGATTCCAGCCCCCGCAGCCGCTGGCTCACGGTCCGAAAAATATCCTTTTCAAATTCCCGACAGCTGTGAACCAGGTCGAGAAAGTCTGGGCAGCTGAGGCGATAGAGGTCGGTATGGATGTCGGCCACCAGCGTGACCGGAACGACATCTTCGGTCAGGACCTGAACCTCGCCAAAAAAGGAAGGGCTTTCGTGCCGCCCGACGGGCATATCGACGCCGTTGCTGCGTCGATTGACGGTAATCTGACCGCTAATTTGAATAAAGAAACCCTGGGAGGGATCGCCTTCCCGCACCAGAATTTCGCCTGGACTGAGCTGGATATGTTCGGCGCGATCGCAGATCCAGTCCAGCCGCTCGACCGGCAGGGTCTGAAACGGCTTCATCTGGGACAGCGATTCTGCACAAAGCATGGCTAAGCCCTCGGAATAAGCGAATTGGCCAAATTCAGTAATTGGATCGACTAACTCATCAATCAGATCGACTAATATCGTTATCTCGAATCAGCTGCCCTAGTTAGCGCGTTCCTATTTTGGTTAGTCTAAACCTTCCTCCAGATTTAGAAACTGAGCTGTCCATCGAGGCATCAAATCTCAGATTGTCTTTGCCTGAATACATTCTACGGATTCTTTCATTCCGCCCTTACGCACCTAATCTTCCTAAAACCGGCTCTGAGCTAGTTGCTTACTGGGAAAGTATGGGCATTATCGGCTCGCGCCCTGATATCGCTGATAGTCAAATTCACGCTAGGCAGCTGCGTCACCAAGCTGAGATTCGCGAATAGATAAAATAAAGCATGTATTTGCTTAATTGCCGTGGGACGAAATATTACGCTTTGCACATTCAATATTAGGCACTATCAGGTGGTTCCGAATCTGAAAATTGAGCAGCCTTACAGCCGCTAGTCCCATAGCGCTGTCTACGTAGCAGCATCAGGGGATTAGCTTTCGATAAAGCTAATCCCCTGATGCCTCGAATACCATAAAAATGGTGCTTAGCCACTCAGATGGTTTACCGAACCTCGTCAAAGGTTTGGTACAGTCTCTCTTCGTGGTAGAGATGGCAGCGGGTAACAATCTCTTTCATCAGCGCCCAGGAGAACTGGCGTTCTTGTAGATAGCCGCCCCAGTTATCTTTCAGGCTCTGATGGGCCAGGCGAAGATTGTAGGACGGCACAGCGACAGAGATGTGATGGGGGATATGGACGTTGATATCGTGGCAGAGAATTTCAACCCAGCGGGGATAGGTGCAGTGGACGGTGCCCGCCAGCTGCGCTTCGCCTTCGCTCCAGCTGTCTGCCGGGCGAAAGGGAATGTCTGGATCGGTGTGGTGAACGAGGGTGAAGGTGCTCATCCAGAAATGGTAAAACAGCCAGGGCATTAGCCAGAACTTTACCAAACCCCAGAGCCCGGCGGTAGCAATCAGGGTCGGGAAGAAAACCGCCGCGAATAGCGCTACGACGGCGATAGAGAACTTTGCCTTAGGCCGATTGCGGTCCGAAAAGTTGCGCAGGTCAAAATGGAGCAAAATCCAGTGGCCGATCGAGGCCGTCCACCAGAAGCCGCCTCGGGCCGCCTGGTAGAGCCGCTGCAAGATGGGGTTCATTGCGGCGTAGTCTTCGGCATACCAGGGATGCCAGGCATTGTCTACGTCCATCTTATTGGTGTGGAGGTGATGATGGTCGTGCAGCAGTCGCCAGCAGTGGAAGGGATAGATCAGCGGCAGAAAAGCCAGATGGCCGACTAAATCATTCACCCAGCGGCGGCGGGCAAAGGAGCGATGGCCGCAGTCATGGCCGATCACAAACCAGCCGGTGAGGGCCGTGCCGGTCCAAAGCCAGGCGAACGGCAGACAGAACCAGGGGAGAAACGCGATCGCGCCATACCCCACCGCCGCTGCTGCGACGCTGACCAGTACCGATTGCCAGGCGCGCCAGCGATTTTTTTGAAAGCAGTCCTTAGGTAGAGATTTGACAATGGCTTTGAGCTGGAGCTGAGAAGGGGCGATTTCAGTAGACGCGATCGCCAATGGATTAAACGTTGCAGTCAAGAATCAAAACTCCTTAAATATCGGGGATACAGGCTATACCCATACCCAAACGCCCGTCGCTGGAGCACAGCCAAAACGCCGAGCAAAACATCGTTGCGATTGAGGGTTTGCCACCTCAGCTTTTTTTGCTGAAAGCGCTTTATAAACCTTTACATTTATACCATTCCCCCGTCCCCCCTCCGCCTATCGCTCGGCTGACGGTCTTCCCCCGATCTCAGCCTGGCCCCTGATCTCAGCCTGGCCCCTGATCTCAGCCTGGCCCCTGATCTCAGCCTGGAAAGATAGGATAAAGAGCGAAGCTATTAGCCAGCAGTCCAGGCGCATGAGCATTGTCACTCTCCAATCCATTCACAAAGACTTTGGCATCAAGGAAGTGCTGCGCGAAGCCAGCTTCAGCATTGAGCCGGACGATAAGGTCGGTCTGATTGGCGTCAACGGCTCGGGTAAATCGACCCTGCTGAAGATGATTGCCGGGCTAGAGCCGATCGACGGCGGCCAGCGGCTGGTCAAAGCGGGAGCGCGGATCGTCTACCTGCCGCAGCAGCCCGAGATGGAAGACGACCACACCGTCCTCGACCAGGTGTTTGCCGACAGCGGTGAGCAAATGCAGCTGGTGCGGCAGTACGAGGCCCTTTCCCGGCAGATGGCCCAGCCCGGGGCCGACCTGGACCGGCTGATGACGCGGCTGGCCACCGTCAGTGAAAAAATGGAAGCGGCGGGGGCCTGGGAGGTCGAAACCAATGCCAAAATTATTCTGACCAAGCTGGGAATTGAGGACTTTGAGGCGCGGGTCGGCGACCTGTCGGGCGGCTATCGCAAGCGGATTGCCCTGGCTGCGGCTCTGCTGGCCGAGCCCGAACTGCTGCTGATGGATGAGCCGACCAACCACCTCGACGCCGAGTCGGTCGAGTGGCTGCAAGACTATCTCAAAGGCTTTCGCGGGGCGCTGCTGCTGATTACCCACGATCGCTATTTTCTAGACCGGGTGACCAACCGCATTTTTGAAATTGACCGGGCCGATTTCTACACCTACGCCGGAAACTATGCCTACTATTTGGAGAAAAAGGCGCTGCAGGAAGCCTCGGCGGAAAAAAGCCAGCGCAAGCACGCCGGAATTCTGCGGCGCGAGCTGGAATGGCTAAAGCAGGGACCCAAGGCTCGCAGTACCAAGCAAAATGCCCGCATTGACCGGATTCGCGAGATGCAGAATACCACTTTCAAGCAAAGTCAGGGCAAGGTTGCGATCGACACCCCGGGGCGGCGGATTGGCAAAAAGGTGATCGAGCTGGAGGGGGTGTCTAAAAGCTATGGCGATCGCACCCTGATCCAGGACTTCAGCTATGAATTTAGCCCCGAAGACCGGATTGGCATCATCGGTGGCAACGGCGCGGGTAAATCCACCCTGCTGGATATCATCACCGGGCGCTTGGAGCCCGATCAGGGCCGGGTTGAGATCGGCTCGACCATCCACATTGGCTACTTCGACCAGCATTCCGAGGACCTACTGTCGGCACTGGACGAAAATCAGCGGGTGATCGACTACATTCAGGCGGTGGGAAGCTATGTCAAAACCGCCGACGGCAGTCAGATTAGCGCCTCTCAAATGCTGGAGCGCTTTCTCTTTCCCGGCAGCCAGCAGTATGCGCCGATTCACAAGCTTTCCGGTGGTGAAAAGCGGCGGCTGTTTTTACTCAACGTGCTGATGGGCGCGCCTAACGTGCTGATCCTGGACGAGCCGACCAACGACCTAGACGTGCAGACGCTGGCCATTTTGGAAGACTATCTGGAAGAATTTAACGGCTGTGTGATTGCGGTGTCCCACGATCGCTATTTTCTCGACCGCACGGTCAACTTTATCTTTGCGCTAGAGCCGGGCGGCAGGCTGCGGCAGTATCCCGGTAACTATTCAATTTATCTGGACTACAAACGGGCTGAAGCGCAGGCCCAGCAGGTGCAGATCCGCCAGGAGAAAGCTCAGACGCCGGTAAAACCAACGGGACCAACAGCAAAATCACCCAGCGATCGCCCCCGCCGTCTCTCGAATAAAGAAAAGCGCGAGTTTGACCAGCTCGAAGTCAAAATTCCCCAGATGGAGGCGGAAAAAGCCCAGGTCGAGCAGCAGCTCTACCCCGAACCGCCGGACGACTTTGCCGAACTCCAGCAGCTTTCCGAGCGACTCGCCGCCCTCAGTACTGAAATTGACAGCGCCACCGAACGCTGGATGGAGCTGTCCGAGCTGGCTTCATAGATACTTAAAAAAACGTTCTGTCCGCCGATAGACGCTCGAAGTCTGGCGCTAGGTGATTATTGCCGTAGAGGCTCGCGGCTATGGGGCTGCTACAATCGCCCTAGCGGTTTGCAGCAGCCCACATTCCCGTAGTCGCTGGGCTCACCCTCTATCTCAACCATCGCCTGCTGCCCGCCTCGCTGCGGCCTAAGGGAATTTCCTTTTGGGGAACGGTCTTAGCCGCAGGCTTTTTTGCCGTTTTTGCGATTATCTATCTGCTTCAGCTCGCTGGGGTCGTGGGCAGCGGTTCGTAGTCTGTCTAAGCGAAACGGTTAAATCCAGACCAGGTCACCGCCTTAGCCCACGCCGCGCAAAGTCTATGCGGTACGCCGTCGGGTCAGACCCAGAGCCCCTACCAGCAGCGAGGCGCTGATCAGCGACATCGAGATCGGCTCGGGGACATCTGCCGTGCCGTCGTCAGACACCAGCTTCAGTGTGCCAGCCGCGACCGGTGCGGTAATGCGGAACCTTTCTGTTTCAGAAAGGGGTATGCCTAGAGGTGCACCGCTGCCCGCTTCGGTCACGGCAGCGTCGATTGGATCGGAAATACTCGCAGGTAGCGTCAGGCCGTGGAGCACGACCTCCCGCAGATTTAGGGGAGAAAGATTATTGAACTGACGAGCCTGGTCGGGGTCGGTCAGGTCAAAGTCGTAGGTGGTATCGAGGTTGAATTCGCTGCCGGTGGGGAAAAGGTCGGCGGGGCTAATTTCGCCTGCGCCGACTAGTCCTAGAAACTGAGACAGCGGCGGCGTTCCTGACGGTACCGGACCAACGGTATTGCCAGATGCGGTCGTCACTTTTGACAGCTGCTTAGAGGTCAGGTTGAGCACAACTGGCCCGTAGGCCGGTCGGCCTTCAATGAAGTTGAGATAGCCGTCTCCATCCGCATCGTCGTTTTCTAGGGTAGGCACGACTGAGCTGACTGGCGTTCCGCCCGTTCCTTCGAAAAAGGGACCGTTCCCCTGGTCGAATAGGGGTCGGGAGGCATTGCCCGCGAACTGGCCGTGGATGTGGGCGACATGGACACCGCCAAAGCTAGAGACATCTTCCAGACCCGTTGCCTGAATCTGAACGCGGATCGACCGCAGGTTCTCACCGGGCTCGTCAACGGTGACGGTAGCGGCTCCCTTAGCGGTTGAGCCAAAGTCCCCGTTGAGCGTATCGAGGTCGGCGCTATAGACCATGGAGGCCGCCATCGCCGTAGCTGGACACAGGGTGATGCCCGCGATTGCGGCTGTCCCCAGCAGAGTTTTTTGAACGTTCATGCGTTTAAGTCTTCTTTGTAAAGAGCGAGGAAACCCTAAGTGAATTCCCTGTAAGGAATACGCAAAAGGCCGCGTCCAGGATTGCCAAAAAGTCTTTTGGGGCGGTTAAATTCATGCCGACTTGATAAAAGCAGCAAAAATGGATGCAAGCTTCACGGGTACTTCACATCGGGAGCCGTTAGCCTAAGGTCTGACCCATTTGCTCCAAGTGATGACTGTATGTTTTTTCTCAACCGGCTCAGCCAGATTGCGCCACCGCCGTTGAAGCATTTTTTTCAGCCCGGCTATCCCTTTAAGCCAGATCGCCTGCCATTTTTTTACGGTTGGGTGATTTTAGCTGCCAGTACCTTTGGCATCCTCGCCAGCATTCCTGGCCAAACCATTGGGGTCAGCGTCTTCACCGACCATCTGCTAACGGTCACCGGGCTGACTCGGCTAGAGCTGAGCAATGCCTATCTGGTTGGGACGATTACCAGCGGCTGCCTGCTGCCGCTGGGCGGGGCGCTGCTCGACCGGCTCGGGGCGCGGCTGATGATTGTGATGGCGGCGGTGTGGCTGGGGCTGACGCTGGCCTACCTAAGCGTTAGCGATCGCATTGCCCAAGCGCTCAGCGCCCTGCTGTCTCTGGAAAGCTCCTCCCTGATTGCCCTGGCACTGCTAGTACTGGGTTTTGTCAGCCTGCGCTTCAGCGGCCAGGGGATGCTGACGATGACCAGCCGCACCACGCTGGGCAAATGGTTTGACCGCAGGCGGGGGTTTGCGGCAGGGCTGGAAGGAATTTTCGTTTCCTTTGGGTTTGCGATCGCACCCCTGGTCTTCAGCCGGTGGATTGGGGTGCTGGGCTGGCGCTGGACCTGGCTGAGCCTGGCGGGCGTCATTGGCTTTGGGGTAAGCCTGGTGGGCTGGCTGCTGTTTCGTGATAATCCAGAAGAGTGCGGGCTGCGGATGGATGGGGAGGAGCCAGAACCTGTATTAGAATCCAGTTCGACCATCAGTGGGGCAGCGGCCAGGCCGTTCATCCAGGGCGTGACCCGGCGTGAGGCGCTGCGCACCCTGGCCTTTTGGGCGATCACGCTGGCGCTGGCGACTCAGGCCCTGACGATTACTGGCATCACCTTTCATATTGTTGATATTGGTGCTGATGCCGGGCTCGTTGAAGCGCGGACTGTCGCTATCTTTGTGCCAATCGCAGTGGTTTCGACAGCGGTAGGCTATGGGATCGGCGTCGCCTCTGACCGCTTTCAGCTGAAGCCGCTGTTTGGGGTGATGATGGTTTTTGAGGCGGTTGGGGTGGCGGCGATGGCCCACTTGCAGGTTCCCAGCCTGCGCTGGCTGGCAGTCTTGGGCCTGGGTGTGAGCGGTGGCTGCTTTGCTACCCTGACGTCAGTGGCGCTGCCGCGATACTTTGGCCGAGCGCATCTGGGCGCGATCGCGGGTGTCCAAATGATGAGCTTAGTTATCGCCAGCGCTCTGGGGCCGACGATTCTGGCCTGGTTTAAGCAGGTTTTTGGAGCCTATACGCTGGGACTGTATGCCTGTAGCCTGCTGCCGGTGGTGGCGTTGGGGCTAGTGGTGGGAATGGGGAGGCCGGTGGGAGAGTGATCGGGTGATAGGTAGGGGCAGGGTTGCCCTGACCGGGGTGATGGGCGGGAAAGTTGCTTAGAATTAGTTAGGGATAAAGTAGTCTGTATCACTTAGCGAGTTTTTCTAGCGATTTTTTATGGAGTCCGATTCTCTTCCGACGGAGCTTATTCTCAACGGCTCGCGTCAGCCGTTGGGTCAGGTATATCTTGACCACAAGCCTCAGCCCGGGGCCTACCTCGACTACGAGGGGCAGACCTATGCGGTGCTGGAGCGTCGCCACCGCTATCAGCTCAAGGCCAATAAGTATCGCCTGCACAAGGTGGCGCTCTACGTGCAAACGGCGCAGATCCCGGCGGAACGCAGCTTTGTTGAGGGTCGCTGGGTGGTGGGCGATGCTGCCTGCGTTTACAATGCCCGCTCGGAGATTTTACGCTGTGCGGTGAAGCCGGAGGGGCCTTGTGAGGGGTGTCGGTTTTATGAAGGGAAGAGTAAAGAGGGGTGAGGGAAGGGGCAAGGGTTTCCCTGTCCTCGCAGCTAGCCCAGGGTTTCGCCGAGGGTGAGGTGGTGGCCGTTGACGAAGTCCCAGCCGGACTGAGCTTTTTTGCCGGTGGGTTGGACCTGCCGCAGGAGCAGCGGGCCTTGGCCGGTGGAGATGACTGGGCCGAAGCCTTTGAGCAGGGCAGCAATGGTGCCGGGGGGGGTGGGTTCTAGTTCGGCTAGGGCTGAGTAGGCGGCGGCTAGGCCGTCGAGTTCGGGGGGCAGCTGGGATGCGGCGGCGAATTCGAGCGGGAAGGATTCGCTGATTTTGAGCGGCCCATCGCGAAACTGGGTGATGCAGTTGGGATAGAAGCCGCGAATTTGGTTGTGGAGCGCGATCGCGCCGCGTCGCCAGTCCAGCTCATAGTCTGCTTTTTGAATCAGCGGCGCGTAGGAGGCTTCAGCCTCTGGCTGGGGCACACCCCGCAGTTTTTGCTGGTAGAGCTTGATCAGGGTGTCGGCCAGTAAATCAGCGCTGAGGGCAGCGAGCCGGTCGGCGACCTGCCAGGCATTGTCGAGCAGCCCTAAGGGCAGCGCTGACCGCAGCAGCATGGGACCCGTATCCATACCCGCATCCATCTGCATCGTCGTCACGCCGGTTTCGGTCTCGCCGTGGAACAGGCTCCACTGAATCGGCGCAGCCCCGCGATACTTGGGCAGGAGAGAGCCGTGGGCGTTGATACAGCCAAACTTGGGCATCGCCAAAATTTCAGGCGACAGAATCTGGCCGTAGGCGACGACGACAAAGGCATCGGCCTGGAGAATTTGGAGTGCTTGTAAAGTGTCAGGATCTTTTTTAATCCGCTGGGGCTGCCAGATTGGGCAGCCTGCGTCCATGGCTGCCGCTTTCACGGCTGAAGGTGTCACCCGGCCGCCTCGACCGCGGCGCCTGTCAGGCTGGGTGACGACACCAGCTATTTCAAAGTCAGTCTGTAGCAGCAGCCGGTGTAGGCTGGGTACGGCAAAAGCCGGCGTACCAAAGAATACCAGTTTCATAAGCAGCTGCGCTGGACTACGGCCAACCCCGCCAAGGGCTGACCTCAACCACCCCGCGCTCCGTAAACACTAGGCGAAAGTCGAGCTGGGGCTGATCGGTCGGGGCCGCCGCTACCAGATCGGGCAGCGGCGTTTTAGCCGCTGCCGTCCGAGCCGCGTTACCCTCGGGCTCATAGCCCACCACGGTGCCATCGGCGGCAAGCCTGACTCGATAGGTCAGGTCTTCACCCGGCAGCGGCTGCGATCGCTGCTCGACAATCTGCTGCCGCAGCTGCTCATTCAGCGTCATGATTTGCCCCGAATCTTCAATTTCGCTGGCAATGGGCTGGCTCAGGTCTGCATTCGTTGGCGCTGCGGTGGATACCGCTGCCGAGGTGACTGGCGCTGCTGACTCAGCCTGACTGTCGTCCCAAGCGGCAACATCAACGGTTCCCTCAGGGGTAAAGGTAACGCGATACTGGGCGACCGGTTCGGGTTCGACCTCGGCTTCACCCAGCGGAACGTAGGTCAGCTGGGGCAGCGGCGTCTGATCGACATGGCGCAGCGCCGCGTTGTTGTCATAGCGGTAGCCCACGATGTCGCCATTGGCCGTAACGGCAACCCGATAGACCAGCGGCTGGTCAAATTCAGCTTCGACGTCAAAGACCGCTTCTAGCTGGGCAGCGAGCTCAGCTTGCAAATCTGAGACAACGGTCGGATCGGTAATTTCAGGGGGTTCCGTTAGGCGGGCAATGTCCTCAGCTGTGGTCGCTGGTGGCGGCGGTTCAAGCTCAGGCTCGGCTTCGGCCTCCGTTTCGGGCACCGTTGTCGAGTCTAGGCGACGCTCTTCGGCAGGTCGGGGAGCTTCGGGCAGCGGTAGCAAAGCAAAGACCGCAGCCGCGACGGCCAGGCTGCCAATGCCTAGAGTGGCCGGCAGCGTTCGCTGGGCTAGCGGCTCGGTCGGCTTCGTATAGCGCCGGGCCAGCGGTACAATTTCGGGATTCAGCTGGGGTAGGGTCTGCCGATCGTCGCAGAACTGATCGATCGCTTCTACCAGATCAAATAGCTGGACGGTAGACAGCTGAATGACCATAGAATGATGCGCGTCAGCCCGTTGCAAAGCGTTCGCGTCGGCCCCTTCGGGCTGGACCAGGAGGCGATGATAGGGTCCCTCTCCCGGCTGTAGCCGCACGGGGGCGTTCTGGTCCCTTGCCTGGCTGTGGGAATAGCCACTGAGCACTTCTTGGGCGTACTGACTCACCGCTCGCACCAGCGATTCAAAAAACTGCTGTCCGCCGCTCAGCGGTTTCTCAAGGCCGACGATATGGCATTCTGCATTCACCAGCACCGTCATCAGCGGCTGCGCGGTTTCAGTGGCCTCAGTGCTCAACCCTTCTAAAATCAAACTACAGTTCGGTAGCTGATACTGACGTCGAATCGTCATGCCACCTCTCCGTCAAATAGGCTGCTCCAGAGCCGCTGAGCACCCGAGGTGCCGGTACAAAACAGCAGCTGCATGAGCAGATTGAGCGCCAGCTGATTGAGTTTTTCATCGCTGCTGTAGGCCATGACAGAGGCGCGTTTAGCATTCATACGGGCGCGAAAGTGGGCGCGAAAGCGGCTGAGATAGTCCGCTAGTCGCAGGTGATGCTCGACCGATAGCTGCTGATCGCTGAGCTGCTGGTAGCCTAGCAGCAGCTGTCGGATGATCACCGTCAGTCGCCGGGAAAGGTAGCTGGCAATCAGCACCAGCGCTTTGGCCTGATCTAGGCTCAGCGGCCGCCGCTGGTTAAACCGCCGTAGCGGATTGCTGCCGCGCAGCCGCCAGAGCCCAACCCGGCCGCCAATCACGCTTTGTAACTCCAGCTCTCGAGCGGCGGCCAGCATCGCCTCCGAACCACTCAGGTCGAGCGCTTCGATCGCGAGTAAAATTAGATCAATCTGAGTTTTAGCCCGCCGAGGACATTCATCGCGGGCTAGTTTAGGGGCGCTAAGCTGGTCAAGCAGCAGCGGCGCGGAGGGATCGGGTGGACGCTTTACGGTCATTCTCTAGCGGCGATTCGGCAGACTTTCATCAAAACACATTTGTGAATGGATTGGCGCAGTATGCCAAAATCAGGTCGCTAATGCGGCTAGTTAACCTGGGAGAACTGCTGTACCAGCCACCGATCGTCCTGGCGCGTGAGCTGGTATTCCATGGTCAGGGTATCGCTGTAGGAGGCATCCTGGTCAGGCTCGCCATACTGGAAGAAGCGGGCGGCCTCGTTCACCTGTGCCTGTACCGTTAGGCGGCCAGCGCTAGGGTCTTCCGGCGCTACCGAGAGGATCTCCAGGCTGTGCGTATATTCTCCGTACCAGTCCTGCTGCTCAGCGGTCCGGGCCTGTTCCAACCAGCGATCGCGGGCTGGTTCAGCCAGGGCGGCCTCCAGCTGGCTCGTATCGTGGTCCGGGCCAAGGGCCGCCGCCTTAGCCGACAGCCAGCGCTCAATCGTTTGCTCGGCAATGCTGCGGACATCGTCTGCGGCTGCCACCTCGAGCTCGGCGGGGTCAAGCACAGACTCGCCGAGCTCGATAGACAGCGGTTCACCCTGCAATCGCGGCCCTGAGAAGGCTCCCCCCAGCCAGCTCAGCACCTGGGCAAATAGGAAGCCAAGAATACCAATTCCCAACAGCCCTAACAGAACGACTAGGGTCAATCGACCCCAGTGGGGTGAGCGGCGGCTCCGTCGCGTTGAGGGGGTCGTGGTCAGGCTGGATGTCGGGCTGACGGAGGTCTGGGCTGTGCCATTGGTTCCCAGCGGCTGTAGCTGCCCATCTGGAGACATCTGGGCAATCCGCTCGGCCATATCACGGGCCGACTCGCCATAGGCCCGTTCGTCCGTGGCGGTAGCCGCAGCATTGCTGGAATGGGTCGCTGTCGCAGACGAGCGCGATAACCCCAGCGGGAAAGCGGCGGCTCCCCCTGCACTGGCTGCAGTGCTCGCTGAGGCAGCTGCCAGGTTTGGGTCGGACCAGCTCTGCCGCCCGGACCACACTGCCGCAGTCTCTTCCTGCAGCGGCATATTTTCCAAATAGCTCTGGACTGAACGATCGGCAAAATAGTCCTTCAGCGTTGCCGTGACCTGGTCTAAGTCACGAAAGAAGGGAAAAACTTCTTGCTGGAGCCAGCGTTCAGCATATAGGCAGAGCCCCGGCAGCAGGTCGGGCGCACCCTGAGAATGCCGCCGAATAAAGGCCAGCGGCTCATATTCTTGACTCAGGTCTAAGGCTCGGCTGGCGGCTTCGGTCTGGCCTAGTAGCACCGCACAGACGGCCTGCTCTAAATGCACGTCCTGCCGCTCGCTCAGATGCTGCAGCATCTGCTTGGCTCGGCGGACCAAGGCCGGCTGATGGTTGGCAAAGCCCCGGGCAATCAGGGCGTAGACCGCCAGGTAGGTGCCGACCGCCGAGGGCCGCTGCGCTTCGGCTTCAAATAGCTCCTGCTGTTCTGTCGTGGTCAGATAGCCGCGCAGCTGCTGAATAAAGCGCAAAAAATCGTCAACGTCTAGCCCCGAGAGATCGTCTTCCACCCCGTCTACGCCGCGCCGATCTTGCAGCATCGCCTTGAGCAGCGCGATGCCCTGCCGCCGCTCTAGCTTTTTTTCGAGCGGCAGGGCAACCAGCTCGAGGGCGCGATAGGGACGCAGCTTGTAGAGGTCGGCCTGAATTTCGGCCCGCAGCTGGGGAAAGAGATTTTCCTGCATCAGCAGATCGCGGCCAGCCTCCAGAGACTCGGCGGCATTTTCATACTGGTGCTGCTGCCACTGCTCGCGACCCAGCTCCAGATACGCGATCGCGACCGTCAGCACTAGGTCAGATAGCTCGCCGTTAGGGTCTCCCAAGGGCTGATGGGCAGCGGCGAGGCCGGCTTTAGCGCTGGACTGATGGCTGCTAATGAGGGGCCGCCCCTGCCGAATGACGAGCTCATACTCCCCTAGCTCCAGCAGGATCAGCAGCGCCCCCGGCAGCAGCTGCGGCTCAATTTTGATCGTGGGGGCATAGACATCGGCGGCCTTGCCACTGTCAGACTGGAGCAGCCCCACCGATTCAGAGGGCTGCCGCTGTGACCCGGCCAAAAAGTATTTGTCGTACTCAACTCGCTGTTCCGGATTGGACAGAACTGCGTAGGCTTCGTCAATCAGCTGTTTACGGGCTGCTATCGCTTCGTCGGAATATTCGCGACGAGGCAGCTGCAGGATGCGATCGCGGTGCGACTGCTTCAGCTGCTCAGCCGTTGCCTGGATTGGCAATCCCAGAATTCGGTAGTAGTCTAGCGGAATTCGCACAGTCACATCCCTAGCAATTGGGCTAGCTTTCAAGTCCCCTGACTGGGCCAATTTTGGCCAGTCGGCATGGTTAGTCGGTATGGGTTGCCCATATTATCAAGTCAGTCAGCCCAAAAGTGTTCAAATCAGCTCAATCAGCGCTCAGTTCACTAAAAGCTTTTCAGAACAGTCGGCTGGGGTAACAATGGGGGCGGTTACGGCAGAAATGGGATGTGAGGCTCCTAAACCCGCACAGTTGGCCTGGTCTCTATCTGGTCTTTATCTAGTTTACGGCAAAACCCAGATTCGTTCTGCGTCTAGCCTGCCGAAGGGCCATTGGGGCGGCGGCACTGGGTCAGCGGCACTGGGGAAAACCGCTTCGAGCCCTACGGCACCACCCGTTTGAAAACGCACTTTAAAACAGATTAAACGGGTCAAGCCACTTTCAGGTAAATTTTTCTTTATATTTCGCGATATTATTCAGCTTAGTTGTTCCGCTGATTAGGATTTGGGGTCAAGCCCGGTTCGAAAGCGAGGAGAACGTCAGGCATTGCTGCAAGGATAGGCCAGGTCAATGGTTCAGGAAAGGACGCTGCCGACATTTCAGTCGCCCCCGGCTCAGATTTCAGCTGAGGAGGGCCTAATGATCTACGAAGACATGATATTGGGCCGCTATTTCGAAGATAAATGTGCGGAAATGTACTACCGCGGCAAAATGTTTGGCTTTGTGCACCTCTACAACGGGCAGGAAGCGGTTTCTTCCGGCGTGATTAAGGCGCTGCGCGACGATGACTATGTGGGCAGCACCTACCGCGACCACGTCCATGCCCTCAGCGCCGGGGTGCCCGCCCGCAGCGTCATGGCCGAGCTGTTTGGCAAAGAAACGGGCTGTAGTAAGGGCCGCGGCGGCTCAATGCATATGTTTTCGGCCGAGCACAATCTGCTGGGGGGCTATGCCTTCATCGGCGAGGGCATTCCGGTGGCTTTAGGCGCCGCCTTCCAGAGCCGCTACCGGCGCGAGACGATGGGAGACGATGCCGCTGACCAGGTGACCGCGTCTTTCTTTGGCGACGGTACGACCAATAATGGCCAGTTTTTTGAATGTCTAAACATGGCGGCGCTGTGGAAGCTACCGATGCTGTTCGTGGTGGAAAATAATAAGTGGGCGATTGGCATGGCCCACGAGCGGGCTACCTCCCAGCCGGAGATCTATCGCAAGGCCAGCGTCTTTGGCCTGCCGGGGATCGAGGTCGATGGCATGGATGTGCTGGCGGTGCGGGCCGTGGCCCAGGAGGCGATCGCGCGGGCCCGGGCGGGCGAAGGCCCCACCCTGATCGAATGCCTCACCTATCGCTTCCGAGGTCATTCGCTGGCCGACCCAGACGAGCTGCGATCGGCTGACGAAAAAGCCAAATGGCAGTCCCGCGATCCGATTCAGCGATTTGAAGCCTACCTGATAGAGCAGAATCTGGCCGATGACGAAGTGCTGAAGGCAATCCGTCAGAAGATCGAAGGCGTGGTGGAAGACGCCCTCAGCTTTGCCCAGGACAGCCCTGAGCCCGACCCCAGCGAGCTGTATCGCTATATTTTTGCCGAAGACTAGTTTTCTCTCCGTTCTGAACATCTAACCCACTGAAACCATGGCAGAAACTTTTTTGTTTAACGCGCTGCGCCAGGCGATTGACGAAGAGATGGGGCGCGATCAGACCGTCATGGTGCTGGGGGAAGATGTCGGCGTCTACGGCGGCTCTTACAAAGTGACGAAGGACCTCCATGGCAAATACGGCGAGCTGCGGGTGCTCGATACGCCGATTGCCGAGAATAGCTTTACCGGCATGGCGATCGGGGCGGCGATGACCGGGCTACGACCGATTGTGGAAGGCATGAATATGGGCTTTTTGCTACTAGCCTTCAACCAGATTTCAAACAATGCTGGCATGCTGCGCTATACCTCCGGCGGCAATTTTAAGATTCCGCTGGTGATCCGCGGCCCGGGTGGGGTGGGGCGGCAGCTGGGGGCCGAGCATTCCCAGCGGCTGGAGGCCTACTTTCAGGCGGTCCCCGGGCTAAAGATTGTGGCCTGCTCAACGCCATATAACGCCAAAGGGCTGCTCAAGTCAGCGATTCGTGATGACAACCCGGTGCTATTTTTTGAGCATGTGCTGCTGTATAACCTGAAGGAAGATTTGCCGAACGAAGAATATCTGGTACCGCTCGACCGGGCCGAGGTGGTACGACCGGGCCAGGACGTGACGATCATCACCTACTCCCGCATGCGTCACCACGTCATGGCGGCGGTCAAGCCGCTGGAGCGGAAGGGCTTTGACCCCGAGGTGATCGACCTGATTGCGCTCAAGCCGATTGACTACGATACGTTGGGTCAGTCGATTCGTAAGACGCATCGGGTGATTATCGTCGAAGAATGTATGAAAACCGGCGGTATCGCGGCGGAAATTATCGCTTCGATCAACGATCGCTTCTTTGACGAACTCGATGCGCCGGTGCTGCGGCTGTCTTCCCAAGACATCCCTACTCCCTATAACGGACGGCTGGAAAGCCTGACGATCGTCCAGCCTCAGCAGATTGAGGAAGCCGTCGAAAAGATGATGCAGCTTCAGGTTTAGCGCTCTGACCGCCTAGCTCAAGCGTCCCTACGGAGCAAATGGGTGAGCCAGACCGCTAATATAGGTCTGGTAATGTTCGGCGATGGGCTTTGACGCCTATTCGCGTAACCGTCCGTCTAATTTCCTTTGGGCCGCTATGGGTAAACAACGTCTGATATTGGCTGCCGTACTCGCGCTGACGATCGCTGCGGTGGTCGTGATCGTCCAGATTCCCACCCAGCTGGGGCTAGACCTGCGCGGCGGCTCGCAGCTGACGCTCCAGGTGCAGACCAGCGAGCAGGTACCGCAAATCAGCGATCGCGACCTGGCTGCCGTGCAGCGGGTAATCGAAAACCGGGTCAACGGCCTGGGCGTTTCCGAGTCGGTGGTGCAGAGCGTCGGTCAGGACCAGCTGCTGGTGCAGCTGCCCGGCATCAGCGACCCGGAGCAGGCCGAGCGGCTGCTGGGCGGCACTGCCCAGCTGGAGTTTCGCTCCCAGCGGCCCGGTACCGAAGTTGCCCTAGCCGAAATCAAGCGACGGCTACAGGCCCTGCAGGCGCAGCAAACGCTGCTGGAAGGCAGCGACGATCAGGCCGCGATCGCGGCCAACCAAGCGGAAATCGCCAGCACTCGCAGCGCCCTGGCGGAGCTGTTTGAGCCCTCCCAGCTGACCGGCGACGACCTGCGAGACGCGATCGCCCAGCCGGTCGGGGCCGCTAGTAATCAATGGATGGTGGTGATTGAGTTCAATGACGAAGGCGCCGACCTGTTCGCCGACCTCACCCGCAATATCGCCGGCACCGGACGCAGTCTCGGCATTTTTCTCGACAATGTCTTACTCAGCGATCCCGGCGTGGATGTCGAGTACGCCGAGACCGGGATTGTTGGCGGCGGCGCTCAGATTAGCGGCAACTTCACCGCCGAGACGGCGCGCGATTTGGAAATTCAGCTGCGAGGGGGAGCGCTACCCCTGCCGGTAGAAGTGGTTGAAAATCGGACCGTTGGCGCCACCCTGGGCCGTGACAGCGTCCAGCGCAGCCTTTACGCAGCGGCCTTTGGGCTGGTGCTGGTGCTCGTGTTTATGACGGTCTACTACCGGCTGCCAGGGGTTTTAGCCGACCTGGCGCTGCTGGTCTATGCCTTGCTGACCTGGGCCGCCTATAATCTGCTGGGCGTCACCCTGACTCTGCCGGGAATCGCGGGTTTTATTCTCAGTATTGGCATGGCCGTCGATGCGAACGTGCTGATTTTTGAGCGCACCCGCGAGGAGCTGCGGGCTGGGAAAACTCTCTATCGCGCCGTCGAGTCCGGCTTCTATCGGGCCTTTTCGAGCATTCTCGACAGCAACGTGACGACGCTGATTGCCTGTGCCGCGCTTTTCTGGCTGGGGGCTGGGCTAGTTCGGGGCTTTGCCCTGACCCTGGCCATCGGCGTCATAGTCAGCATGTTTACCGCCGTCACCTGTAGCCGGGCACTGCTGTTTTTCACCATCGGTATGCCCCAGTTCCGCCGCCCTGCTCTGTTTTGCCCAGGTCTCTCAACCGTTAATCCACAGCCCACATCGCAGTCATGAAACTTAAGGTTATTCAGCAACGGGGGCTCTGGTGGGTCATCTCTGGCATTCTGATCCTGATTGGGATTGGATCGATGGTGCTGTCCTGGCAGCAGTTCCAGGCCCCAATTCGGCCCGGCCTTGACTTTGTCGGCGGCACTCGCCTGCAGGTGTCGCTGGACTGTAGCGTTCCCGACAACTGTGACGGCCCGATTGATTTAACCGAAGTCCGTCAGGTCTTGGAATCTCAGAATTTGGGCAGTAGCAGCCTCCAGCTGCTAGGCGACGACCGGCAAACGCTGTCTGTGCGGGCAGGCGACCTCGACGTCGGTCAGCGCAGCCAGCTTCAGCAGGCGCTTGAAGCCCAGCTAGGCCAGTTTGATCCGGCCGCTATCCAGATCGATACCGTTGGGCCGGTGCTGGGTCAGCAGCTGTTTACTTCCGGACTGCTGGCGCTGATCGTCGCCTTTGCTGGAATTACGGTCTATCTCAGCGTTCGCTTTCAGCTCGACTATGCCCTCCTGGCCCTAGTGGCGCTGCTGCACGACCTGCTGGTGACGCTGGGCATTTTCTCGATTCTGGGGCTGACGGTGGGCTTTGAGGCCAACAGCCTGTTCATCGTGGCGCTGCTGACGATCGTTGGATTTTCGGTCAACGACACCGTCGTCATCTACGATCGCATTCGCGAAAACCTGAGCCGCACGCCCGATCGGGAAATGAATGACGTAGTGGATGACGCCGTCAACCAGACCCTGGCTCGCTCTATCAATACCACGCTGACAACCACCCTGACCCTGGCCTCGATTGTGCTGTTTGGCGGCGAATCGCTGAAGTTTTTTGCGCTGGCGCTGATTGTGGGCTTTATCGCTGGGGCATATTCCAGTATCTTCATTGCCAGTACGCTGCTGGCCTGGTGGCGATCGCGCGCCGATCGGCCTGGCAGCCCAGCCGCTTCCGATCCTCCTGACTCCTCAGAACCGGTCTGACCTGCCGTGACCGAACCGCCCTCCAATTTAGACGATTTTGAAACCGAGCAGGCGCTGGAAGCGCTCCGCCAGCAGACGATGCGATACTGGTGGGGGTTGAACCTGGGCCTCTGGCTAACGGTGGGCCTCTGGAGCCTCTGGAGCCTGCGGGCAGAATATGCCATCTGGGCGCAGTATTTCACCTGGACGGCGGTGCGTTTTGCGCTGGTCTACCATCGCCTAGCTAGCCTCGGGCTCGGGCTCTGTGCCGGGCTGACCCTGGCCCTGCTGATGAGCGAGAGCCGCCATATTCTCTGGGGTCTGACCCCGGGCGAGCGGACGCGGCTGCTTCAGCAGCTCAGTAGAGTTCAGCAGCAGGGGGCTTCCCATCCCTGGTGGCGGGTGACCCGAAAAAAATCCTAGTTTGGCCCTGCTGACAATTAATTCCCCGGGCGTAATTTGGGGGGCGTAATTTGGGCCGCCGCCGCCGCGTCTAGCAGCAGGATGGCCTGGGGCTGCTGGCGCAGTACTGAGGCCGGGCAGCGGGCAGAGATCGGGGCTTGCAGCAGCGTCTGGACGACCTTCGCCTTGTGTGACCCCGAGGCCAGACAGAGAATCCGCCGGGCGCTGCAGATGGCGGGCAGCGTGAGGGTAAAGGCATATTTCGGCACGTCGGCTAGGCTAGTAAAATGACCTGTTCTGAGCTGCTGCTGGCGGTTGCGGCTGTCGAGCCGCACTAGCTTTACCCAGGCGGCCTCGTCAAAGCGGGCGACGCCGGGGTCGTTAAAGGCCAGATGGCCGTTTTCACCCACGCCTAGACAGCAGAGGTCTATAGGGCGCGATCGCAGCAGCGCCTCATAGCGCTGACATTCCTGAATCGGCTCCAGCGCATCTCCAGCTAGGTAGTGAAAGGTTTGCGGCTGCACCCGGTCGGCCAGCCGCTGGCGCAGATAGCGGCGAAAGCTGGCGGCATGGTCAGCGTCCAGGCCCAGATACTCATCCAGGTGAAAGCAGACGACCCGGGACCAGTCGAGGGCCGAAGGCTGGGTGAGCTGGTCTAAGAATTCCAGCTGCGATCGCCCGGTCGCCCAAACCGCTGTGGCCAAGGTCTGCTTTTCCAGACAGGCGGCCATCTGCTCAGCTGCCAGCCGGGCTGCCGCTGCCGCCAGCGCCGTCGCCGTGGGGTAGACCTGAACGGTCAGCGCCCCAACCTGAAAGCGAGGATGGGTCTGGAGAAGCTCTGCGTCAGTCGAATTCATCGGGATCAGTTCAGATGCCTATCGTACTATTGCACGGTGCTGTAAGGATATGAATAAACAGCATCGCAACACCCTCGATGCCATTTTGCGGAGCTGGTTCGTCGCAATATTAGCTGGAATGAGGCTGTGGGTCTGGTGCAAGCCTTGGGCAGGGTTGAATTCGACGCAGCGGAAACCTAACCACGCAGTAGCGTCAGCAGTGCCAGATGGCCCGGATAGAAGCCATAAAACCAGCGGGCTTGGGGACCGCGCTGTCCGTTGAAGGCCATAAACAGCAGCGGCGCGCCGATGGCAGGCAGCTGAAACGGCCCGGCAATTCCGGTCCAAATGAGATGAAAACTAACCCAGGCTAGCCACCATGGCAGATTGGGACGAAAGTAGCGGGTGAGCAAAATCAGAATTATGCCATAGCCGCCGTAGCTGATGGGCAACGCCTCAGCGATTAGCGCGCCTGTTATCCAGACGGGGGGCATCAGCTCTGGTCGCTGTCGCGCCGCTCGTAAACAGACCAGCCCAATCAGCAGCTGAAACAAAATGTTCAGCTGGGCCGTATCAAATACCATCTGATAAACTGGCTGGGAAACCAGCCCCAGCAGGCCGAGCCGTAGCCCATAGCGACCAATATTTTTGGTGTGGGCTTCTCCCTGCACGAGCAGCCAGACAAACAGCGGAAAACTGACTCGTCCAATCATCCGCAGCCAGACCAGATCGGGATAAAACACCACGCCAATATGGTCTACCAGCATGGTGAGGGCAGCAATGAGCTTGAGGTGATAGCTGGTGAGTCCAGTCATAGCGCAAGCGTGGGGGCTGATGGCATGGCTTTGACCAGGGTAAGCTAAAGGCTTCTAGCCTGTGCTCAGACCGCTGAACAGCCCGACTGAGTTGGGCGCGCAGGCCCTATACTGGGCAGGGTCAACTGGGTTGATGATGGAACTGATTACGCTGCTGCTATCGGGCTTGCTGCTAATTGTCTCGCCGGTGGGGATAGTGCTCGATCAGTTGGCTGAAGATGCCATTCGCGATCGCATCTTCGGAGCCGAAGACCTGGCGGTTCGCATTGACAATGCGCCGCCGCTTCAGGTCTTGCAGGGCAAGGTAGAGCGGGTGCGCATTGCCGGGCGGGGCATCTCGCCGGTGCCAGAGCTGCGGATTGCGGTGGCCGAGCTGGAAACCGACCCGATTGATCTAAACTTTGGCCAGCTGCGGCAGGGTCGGGTCGTACTCGATCGGCCTTTGCAGGGGGCGCTGCGAGTGGTGCTGACGCCTGACGATTTGAATCGATTTCTGGTCTCGCCGCAGACGAGGGAGCGGCTGAGCCAGATTCAGCTGCGGCTTCCGGCGGGGCAGTCGCGCGAAGCCGACCGCTACGAGCTGCGCAACCCGCAAATTACGTTTTTGGAGAATAACCGAATTGCGATCGCGTTCGACCTTCAGGACCAGGTGCTCGATAACCGCCTATCGATTGTTGCAGCAGCCGGGTTAGGCATGACGAACGGCCATCAGCTGGTGCTGACTGAGCCCGCCCTCACCGTCGATGGCGCCGCCGCGCCGCCGCAGCTGGTTGAGCCGCTGCTGAACAGTGTGAATCAGCAGCTCAGCCTAAAAGCACTGGAAACCGCTGGCGTGACCGCGCGGATATTGCAGCTGCAGGTGCAGCCGGAGGCGCTGGAGCTGTCCCTCTGGCTCAGGGTGGAGCCCAGCGTCACCGCATCGCCCTGACCGGGTCTATTCACCCGAGCCATTCAGGCTGAAAGAGCGAAAGTATTGGGCCTGCTCTTCAATCCGACTGGCCATGCGATCGCACACCAGATGGCAAAGCTGAAAGCTGAGGGGATCGGAAACGCCGTAAAAGGCAGAGGTACCCGCAGTCCGACGGGTCAAAATACCGGCTCGCAGCATCACCTTCAGGTGCTTTGAGACATTGGCCTGGCTGGTCTGGGTGGCGAGCACCAGATCCTGAACACATCTTTCGCCATCGCGCAGGAGATTGAGAATCTTTAAGCGCATGGGCTCGCTGAGAATGCTGAAGTAATCCGCAATTTGCTGGACGACTTCAGCCGGAATCGGCTCGGCGGGGGCAGTCGGCATGGGTTTTCCTCGGAGGACCAGGGGCAACGATCCCCGACATTTTATCAATAGAGCACCGGATCGCAATGTAGCGATTGAGGCTACATTTGGAAAATGACTGGGAGAGCATCCCAGTGGTGCAGAACCTGGGTGGCCCTCATCCCCCAGCCCCTTCTCCCAAGTAGGGAGAAGGGGAGCCGGAAGGACTGAAACTTTGTCCCGCTCCCCAGGGAGAGAGATTCAGGGTGAGGACCAATAGGTCTCTGTAACCGTGGACGGCGCTTCACGCCTGAGGTTTGCTCTACAGAGCAGACTGGCTCTCGATGGTGCCTTCGGCCTGGTGGGCCAGACTCCTGAGCTGATCGAGCAGGGCGGCCGGCCCGGTTTTCCAAAGTCCCCGCTGATGGGCTTCGAGTAGGCGTTCGGCCATATCCCGCAGCGCCCAGGGATTCGCCTGCTCCACAAACTGCTGCACCTGGGGATCGAGCAGGTAAGCCTGGGCGACGCCCTCATACATATGGTCGGCGACGCAGCCGGTGGTGGCATCGTAGGCAAACAGGTAGTCCACCGTTGCAGCCATCTCGAATGCGCCCTTGTAGCCGTGGCGCATGACGCCTGCAATCCATTTGGGGTTAATTACCCGAGATCGGTAAACCCGGGCAATCTCGGCGGCTAGCGATCGCACCTGGGGATTTTCTGGCCGCGAGTGATCGCCAAAATAGACCTGGGGCGACTGGCCCGAAGCCGTCCTCACCGCCGCCGTCAGGCCGCCCTGGAACTGGTAGTAGTCATCGGAGTCGAGCAGGTCATGCTCGCGGTTGTCCTGATTGTGGAGGACGACCTGCATTTTTTCGAGCCGCTGCTGGAAGGCTTCGGGTGCAGACCGACCGTTGCCCTGGCGACTGTAGGCATAGCCGCTCCAGTTCAGGTAGGCCCGGGCCAGGTCGGCCTGGTCGGTCCAGTTTTGGGCGTCGATCAGGCCCTGGAGGCCAGCTCCATAGGCCCCAGGCTTGGAGCCAAAAATGCGATAGCGCGATCGCGTTTCGGCCTGCGCTAGGCTTAGCCCCTGGGCCTGCCAGTCGGCGGTTTCCTGCCGCACCTGGGCGGCCAGCGGATTCTGAGCGGGCGGCTCATCCAGCGCGGCGACGGCGGCCACGGCCTGGTCAAACAGGTCGATCAGGTTGGGAAAGGCGTCGCGAAAAAAGCCCGAGATTCTCAGCGTCACGTCTACCCTGGGGCGGCCCAAGACAGCCAGCGGCAGAATCTCAAAGTCCACCACTCGCCGCGAGGGGCCATCCCAGACCGGGCGAACGCCAATCAGGGCCAGCGCCTCAGCCAGGTCGTCGCCGCCGGTGCGCATGGCGGCGGTGCCCCACATCGACAGGCCCAGCGTACGGGGATAGTCGCCCTGGGTTTGGACATAGTCCTCGACCAGCAATTCGGCAGCCCGGCGGCCTACGTCCCAGGCACTTTCGGTAGGAATGGCGCGAATATCGACCGAATAGAAATTTCGTCCCGTCGGCAGCACCTCGGGCCGGTTGCGGGTCGGTGCTCCCGCCGGACCGCTGGGTACGTACTGGCCGTTCAGACCGCGCAGCAGGTGAGCAATTTCGTCCGTAGTTTGCTTCAGCGCGGGTAGGAGGCAGGCGGCAATCCAGTCCAGAACCGGCGGCTGGGGATCCGGCAGCGCCTCAGTCTGATTCTGGAGCAAGGCTTCTACCCAGCGAGCGGCCTCCGCTTCCAGCTGTTCGACCACGTCGCCAACGGTGCGGCAGCTTTGCAGTTTGGGACTTATTTTATCGGTCCATTTATCAGGCCAGGACTGGCCGAGTTCAGCGTTCAGCGGGTCGAGGTCGAGCTGCCAGGCGGCGGCAACGGCTCGGGTGAGGCCGCCATGGGTGCGGCTGGGGGCGCGCGCGATCGCGACCGCTAAATCCCGCAGCTGTCGTCCGCTGGGACATTGACCAAAAATATGCAGCCCGTCGCGGATTTGGGCTTCCTTCAGCTGGCAGAGATAGCCGTCAATTTGGGGCAGCCAGTCTGTCAGCTGCTCGCGGCTGGGCGGTTCCAGGTTCAGGTCCCGCTGGAGCTGAGTCGCCTGAAGCAGCTGGCAGATGCGATCGCCAATCAGCGGCAGCCGAGTTGGGTCCAGGCTCTGGGCTTCGTAATATTCATCGACTAAATTTTCGAGCTGCTGGAGCGGACCGTAAAGCTCGGCCCGGGTGAGCGGCGGCGTCAGATGGTCGAGGATGACGGCCTGGGCTCGTCGCTTGGCCTGGGCGCCCTCGCCGGGATCGTTGACGATGAAGGGATAGAAATGGGGCATCGGTCCCAGCGCCACCTCCGGGTAGCAGCTTTCGGAAAGGGCGATTCCCTTGCCCGGCAGCCATTCTAAATTGCCGTGCTTACCGACATGGACGATGGCGTCGGCCTGAAAGACTGTCCGAATCCAGTGGTAAAAGCCCAGATAGGCGGGCGTTGGCTCCAGGTCCGGCGCGTGATAGCTGAGGCTGGGGTCGGCATCATAGCCCCGGCTGGGCTGAATGCCGACAAAAATATGGCCGAGCTGAATCCCGGGAATCGGCAGATCGGCTGATTCCAGCTGGCGCGGATCGAGCCCCTGCCAGTCGGTCGGAGCGCCCCAGCGCTGGCTGATGCCCTGCTGGACGGCGGCGGGCAGGGTGTCAAAATAGGTCTGGTAGTCCGCGATCGCGAGCTGCTGCCGAGTCGGGCGCAGGCCAAAACCTTCCGGGTCGTTGGTCTGGCCCTGGGTGAGCCAGCGAATTAGCCAGTCACCCGAGGTCGGTAGCGGATCCAGCCGATAGCCGGCCTGCCGCAGCGCTGCCAAAATTTGAACGCAGCTCTCGGGCGTATCCAGGCCGACGCCGTTGGCCAGCCGGCCGTCGCGGTTGGGATAGTTGGCTAGAATCAGGGCGATTTTGCGATCGCGCGGCGGCGTCTGCTTTAGCCGAATCCAGCGGGCCGCTAGCTCAGCCACAAAGGCAACCCGGTCGGGCTGCGGCTGGTAGGTGACGACGTCGGTTTGCAGCTGCGGATGCTGCTGGGCTAGGGCTTTGAAGGACACGGCGCGGGTAATAATCCGACCGTCAATTTCCGGCAGCGCCACGTTCATGGCGATGTCCCGAGGCGAGAGGCCCTGGGGCTGCCGCTGCCACTGATCGAGCGGACCGCCGCTGAGGATGACCTGAAGGACCGGCAAATCCAGGGTCTGCCAGAGGCCGGGGGCGTCCGAGTCCAGCTGTGCGATCGCAAAGCTGGTGGTATTGAGCAGACATTCGACCGCTTCGGACTTGAGCAAATCGATCAGCTCTGCCTGAATATCGGGATCTTTAAGGGAAGACACAAATAGGGGAACGGGCGTGATGCCCCGCTCGGCCAGGGCGTCGCAAAGGGCGTCAATTGCAGCGGTATTGCCCGCTAGATAGTGCGCCCGGTAGAACAGGATGGCAGCTTTAGCGGTAGCCGGCGGCTGAGCGGCGGATCTGTAGGGTCCCAGCCGGGGAACGGGCTGTGGGGATGGGGGATCGTAGTGGGAGTGGAGGGCGCGATCGCTGATAAACATCAGCCCGTGGCGCAAGTTATCGGGGCCACCCTCATTGAAGTAGCACCAGAGCTGATTCACCGCTGTCAGAGGCAGGGTGGAATGGCTGATCAGATCCAGGTCTGGCCGCTCATCGCCAGGCAGCACCACCAGCGCCGCGCCGGTTTCAGCCACGGTTGCCCTAGCTACCTCCAGCCCGTAGGGCCAATAGGCCCTGCCGCCTAAGATGCGCAAAATGATCAGCCGAGCCTGACTTAAAACCGTTTCGGCGTAGGCATCGATGGTCAGCTGCTGCTGGAGCTGGAGCAGGTTAACGACACGCACCGGGCTAAAGTCGGGCGGCAGGTCAGGTAAACCCCGGCTGAGCGCCTGAATCTCGGTATCGGCGGCGGTCAGTAAAACAATCGGGGCGGGGCTTTGCTGGATCACGATGACGCCTTCAGTGGCGCTGTTCCAGCCGCCGGGCGTCGCGGCAATCCGGTGCATAGGGCGAAATCTAAAGGAACTATTGGGTTATCTGAAAACGGCTCAGGGGAGGGGCTACTATGATCCCATAGACTCGTCTGCTGTAGCGACCTTTAGCGAGCCGCGGTGAATGTTCAGCTGTGGCAACTTCTCTGCAATCGTCTCCAGATGACTCTGGAAAAACACTTAATAAAATGCGAATTTTAACCCGGTTCATTCCCGAGTTAGGTGGTTTTAGCTCAAACCATAGCCCAGAACGGGGCCTAACGTGCAATCCAGCCTTCCGCTAGGCATCCAACCTTCCTGAAGGTCTGAACGGCTTTCGACATTTTGGTAATGCAGCCATTTGATTCCATTCCCCATCAGCCCCCCTTCTATCACCAGCTGCTACATCAGATTGTGTCGCAGATTCATCGCGGCCTGGCTCTGCCAACCCTAGTCGAGAAGACGGTGACGGAAGTCAGGTCGATTTTAGCTGCCGATCGGCTCGTGCTCTATCAGCTTCAAGGACCGCTCCAGCAGCAGCCCCCCGAGCAGCTGCACGAACCCGCTGAGGTCATGGCTGCGCTCCCCGCAAAAGCGGCTGACCCGGGTCAGATTACCTACGAAGTCAGAGCCACTGACGCGATTCCCTCCGTGCTTCAGATGACTGAAACCGCCTGTGGTGCCAATTTGCCCCAGCTGGAGCAGCGCTATCGCTCTGGGCAGGCCAGGGCCGTTGACGATGTTGCTCAGACCTACCGGCGGCAGGCCTGCTTGCGCAAACTTTTGCAGCGAGCCGAGGTGAAGTCGCTGCTGATTGCGCCTATGTGGGTTCAAGGACAGCTCTGGGGATTACTGATCGCGCATCAGTGCCAGCAGCGGCAATGGCAGTCCGGAGAGATCGCGTTTTTACAACAGGTGGCAGCGCATCTGGCGATCGCGGTGACCCAAGCCCAGCTCCAACAGCAGCTCCAGCAGCAGACGACAGCGCTCGAAACCGCTGTCACTGAGCGGACCCAAGCGCTGCGTGATGCGCTGATGGCAGCTGAGGCGGCGAGCCTGGCCAAGGGCGAATTTCTCTCGACTATGAGCCACGAGCTGCGATCGCCGCTGACCTGCATCATCGGTATGTCGGCCACCCTGCTGCGCTGGCCGATTGGCGAACTCAGCCCGCGACAGCGCAGCTACCTGACAACAATTAATCGTAGCGGCGAGCAGCTGCTCGACAGCATCAACGACGTTTTAGAAGTTGCGAGAATCGAGTCGGGCCGCACCGTTTTGGAAATGAGTGAGTTTTCTCTGACGGCGCTGGCCCGCAACAGCCTCCGCCGGTTTCAGGAACAGGCTGAACAGCAGCAGGTCAGCCTCAGTCTCGATCTGCGGATCGAACCGTCTCAGGACCCGTTTACCGCTGACCCCAGACGACTCCAGCAAATTCTGTCCTACCTGCTCAGCAATGCCATTAAGTTCACGCCGGCGGCCGGCCGGGCTCAGCTTAGCGTCTGGCGCGAACCCCAGTGCGCCGTATTTCAGCTGAAGGATACCGGCATCGGCATTCCCGAATCGCAGCAGACGCTGCTGTTTGAGCAGTTTAAGCAGCTGGAGTCATCCCTCCAGCGGCAGTACCCGGGGGCGGGCCTGGGGCTGGCGCTGACTAAGCAGCTGGTAGAGCTGCACGGCGGCTCCATTCAGGTCAGTTCGCGGGTGGGGCAGGGGTCTGAATTCACCGTACGAATTCCCGAGTTTCGGCCCCCAGCAGATAGCGACATCTATCGAGAAAAGCTGTCCGCGCCGTCTGCCGGGCGGATTTTGCTGGTTGAAAATGAAGACAGCACGGCCCGGCTAGTCAGCGGCCTCCTCAGTGCAGCCGGCTATCAGGTGATCTGGATGCTGGAAGGCTCTCGCTTGTTTGAGCAGGTTACCCTGCTTCAGCCCCAGGTCCTGATTGCCGACCTCGATCTGGTCAAGGACCGGCAGACGCTGGCCGACTGCGATCGCTATCTCACGACATCTGACCTCAAAATTTTGGTACTGACCCAGCTCGCCCCAGAAGCCATCTCAGCAGCCATCCCAGAACAATTCGACGATGCCATTCACAAGCCCCTCGACCCGCAGCTGCTGCTGCAAAAGGTGCAGGCCCTGACGCCTTTTGCCTGAGATAGGGGGGTCGGTTACTCGATGGGAATAGAAAGCATCACCGTAATAACAGCGACTTCGGCCAAGAAATCCGTTGATGAACAGGGGTGCAGTACAACAGCTGTCAGGGTTCTCTCTGATACAGCCCCGTCAAAGCCTGAACCTTTTGCTTCATCCGCATTCGAACGCTTGCGGGCGAGATAATTTCGCAGTCTTCGCCGTAGCGGCATATTTCACGGAAGAACCAAAAACCACTGGTGATTTGGCGAATGACTCGGCGCACCTGAGGCCTATTAGGGTGCCACTCATTGACGATATCTGCATTTAACTTGGTGCGATAGGCAAAGGCTAATGGACCCATAAAAAGCAACTCCGCCGGAATATGGTCCAGACCCGACTGCCGCCACCGCCCCGCCACTGACGATATGGCCGCATCTTCAGCGATGCGGTCGAGACGAAGGCACCAGTTATGACACAGCTCAGGCAGGTCCTGGTTCCCTGCTGTTTCATCGCACCAGCAGTCGAGATACTGCCGCTCTTCGTGGTGAACAATTTCAGCATAGCGAATAGTAAAGCGCCAGACCTGCCCAGCGGCGTCCTGATAGGCCAGCTGAAACGGCTGCTGACTGCGGATATAGCGCTCAACCTCCAACCGCCAGGGGGCAACGGGCTGCGCCACGAACTGCTCAAGCTCACCGCGCAGCGGCAGGGTAAGCTCACTGTGCTCTAAAAGGAGATTGGCGATCGCGACAGCCCGCTCGACTTGTCCACTATCGATCAAGAGAGTTCTAGCTCGGTTCAGGGCGTCGATAAGCTCGCGGCCCCAGTCGTGACTGGCCGCTAGGCGCAGCTTTCCTTTCGCGATCGCCTTAATCAGTCTTGAAATATTAGGCCGGTCGCCCCAGGTCTGACCGAACTTCAGCGCCAGCTGCTCCAGCTGGGCCTTTTCGCGCGCTTTGACAGAGAGGGTAATGGAGGGACGCCTATTGGACATTTCAAAAGTGTACGTGTACTTTATAGCTACAATGCTTGACGCTCTCTAGTATGGCTGCCATGATGGCCTTATGCAACAGGATGCGTTCATTCTATGCGCTCAATTTGGCTTAAATCTGTCTACTCCTGCCCGGCGAAGAAAATCCCTGAGGGGATCAAGCTGCCTGAAGGCTGGCAGCTATCCTGGCATCAGGTTGAAACGCTCAATGCCCTACGAGACCCCAACATTGATGTCGTCTTCAATACGGGAATGACAGGAGACGGGAAAAGCCTGGCAGCGTACTTAGATACGTTGCAGGGAGGCGGCTACGCGATCGCGCTCTACCCCACCAATGCCCTTGCCCGAGACCAGGAAGCCCAGGTCAAGAACTACATTGAAAAGTTTCAGCCTGCCGGTGCCCCTCGAGTCAGCCGTCTGAGCGGGCCAGAGCTGGAGGTGTATGCGCAACAGGAGGGATTGAGGAAGGGAAGCGCGATCGCGTCTCGTTCAGGCCAGTCCGAAGTTCTCATCACCAACCCCGACATTTTTCACTATCTTCACCGAGGCGCTTATTTAAGCAAGCTAGATACGCCCGATAAGCTGTGGAATCACATCGATAAAGACTTCGGCCTATTTATCTTTGATGAATTCCATGTCTTTGCTGCGCCTCAGGTAGCCAGTGTTCTCAATACGATGCTGCTGATCCGAGCAACAAATCGAGACAAAAAGTTTTTGTTTTTATCGGCTACTCCCAGCGATGCGTTTTTACAGCAGTTAGATAAGGCGGGTTTCCGATGCCGTGTCATTGACCCAGTTGGGGAAGGTAAATACCTATTCCCAGAAACGCAGGCAGAAGCCAATGCTTTAGCTGCGGCGCACTGGCGGCAGGTTGCCCATTCCATCAACCTGACCTTTGTGCCCATGGAGCCTACCGCAAAGGCTTCTGAAACCTGGCTGAAGGAAAATCTCGAACTCATTCTCAGTCAGTTTCGAGAACATCCTGGTAGTAAGGGGGCGGCTATCCTCAACTCGATTGCGGCGGTAAAGCGCCTGATGCCTTTGGCGAGAAATCTCTTGTCCCAGCATGGCCTGACGGTGCGAGAGAATACGGGACTATCCGGCAGTCAGGAAAAGGCGGAATCCCTCGCGGCTGATCTGGTGATTGGCACCAGCACGATCGATGTGGGGGTCGATTTCAAAATCAATTTCCTGCTTTTTGAAGCATCGGATGCCGGTAATTTCATCCAGCGGCTGGGCCGGCTGGGCCGCCATGAGGGCTACTCAAAAAATGGACAGGATATTCGCTTCGACGGCTTTAGGGCCTATGCGCTGGTTCCCAACTTTTTTGTGGAGCGGCTGTTTGTGGGAGAGAACGCGGTTTTGGCTGACGGGGAGGTGTGCGATCGCGTCCATTTCCAAACCCTAATCCGCGAAAAATACCGCCAGATTAATGACTTTGAGGGTTATTACAGGCGCTGGGGCGCAGTCCAGTCCTTCAAGCTGCTGCTCGATCTGAGGCATCCCCAGATTCAGCAGCAGTACGCGGGGTCTCTGCAACGCTTCCAGGCCAGCTGTGAACAGGTGTTCGACACCAGTCTTAGGCAGGTGGCCGGGCGAGTTAGAGGCTGGGCTAACGAATGGCAGCAGCTCTCAGGTAAAAAAGGCAACCCGATTGCCGAAGACGCTAGAAGTTTTCGCGGCTCCAGCCCGTTTCAATGTGGGTTGTATGACCTGACTGAACCGAATGAGTGCGATCGCTTCAAAACCTATGACCTGCCTGGAATCCTTAGCAACCTGGAAATTGAGATGTGGAGCCGGAAAGGTTTCCTGGATGCGCTTCAGGAAACGGCTGAACGTGCAGGCCAGCCAATTGCCAAAGGGCGCTTCAAGCACTGCCTAGGCTTTATGAAACTGCGGGACTATCGCGACGAGCGGCTGAGCTGGAAATTCATCTATGCTGGCGACCTCCAGCCCATCGCCGATGCCTGGAAGGTACAGGTGCTGACGGGGCTGAAAATCTGGCAGCCCGATAGCCCTTGGGTTGGGCAGGTTGACCGATGCTTGCAGCAGCAGGCCATGGTCTGCTACGTGCTGCGAAAGCCGGTGCGGGAGGTGCGGCTAAGATTACAGCTGCCTATGCATTTTCAGATTTATCCGATCAGTGATGAAAACAGCATCCACGACGCAAATGCGCCCTATGCCGTCGCATTCGGTCAGTCAGCCCTGCTGATCGACACCCTGGCTCACCGATTCAGGCGCGACCAAGGTGAAATATGGATTGCATAACAAACAGGAACAGGATTTCCCCGTCAGATAGGGGCGGGGTCTCCCCGCCCGGCGTAACATCCCACACCACCCACAGGTTTTTCCCACCCGGCGCAACATCCCACAAACCCTGCCGATATTTCCCTATCCGGTATTCCTACCTAATCATCAAAATGGTTTTCACATTGCTAATTCCCTGCACAGGGCGAGGAGACTTCGCCCCTACTGTGGTTAACCGGGCGGGCGTGGGCATAATTGACCTGCTATGGCCAACTTCTTTTACTGGGCAGGGAAACCTTTTTCCTATGGATACGAAATATAATCCTGCTATCCATCATCGACGTTCAATTCGATTAAATAATTATGACTACAGCCAGGCTGGTGCATATTTCGTCACTATTTGCACCCAACAGAGAAAATGTTTGCTCGGAACGATCAACCATGCGTCTCTCGAATTGAGTCAATACGGGGTCATTGTGGAGAACGTTTGGCAGCAAATTCCTGATCATTTTCCCTGCGTATCTTTGGATGCAGCAGTAGTCATGCCTAACCACTTTCACGGAATCGTAATCATCTCAAATCAACCTATTGCTGATGATAAGAACCACAACCTCGAAACTTCTGATTTTAAAGCGAAGAAACCTACGTTAGGTCAGGTGGTTGCTTACTTCAAATATCAATCGACAAAGCATGCCAATCTTATTCGAAAGATGGCAGGTGAAAAATTCTGGCAGCGCAACTACCATGAAAGCATTATTCGTAGCGAACATTCCTTAGCCCGCGTGCGTAAGTATGTCGAGAAAAATCCCGAAAAATGGCAATCTGATCGACTCCATCCAAAAAAATGATCTTAAAGCTACAAATTTCGGAGCAAAGAGTTATGAATGACCAAGAGTTACTGAAGCGCATCACTACTGACCCTCAGATCTTCAATGGCAAGCCCATTATTCGGGGACGTCGCCTTGCAGTTGAGCATGTTTTGGGCATGTTGACAGCAGGGGACACTATCGAAACTCTTTTAGAGGGCTACCCTTGGCTAGAACGGGAAGACGTCTTGGCTTGCCTTGCTTATGCTTATCGGCTAGTCGCTCATGAGCGAGTAGAACCGTTGCTGGTAGAGAATCAACAGTGAAAATCCTGTTGGATACCTGTGTTTGGGGTGGTGTGAGATCTGAATTGGAGGCTGCTGGCTATGATGTAATTTGGTCTGGTGAATGGGAGAGAGATCCTGGCGATGAGGAGATTCTATCAATTGCCTATCGCGACGGGCGTGTCCTTATTACGCTCGATAAAGATTTTGGCGAATTGGCTATTGTCAGAAGAATTCCTCACCGTGGCATCATCCGATTAGTTAATCTCAGTGGGAGACAGCAGGCAGCTGTCTGTCTTCGAGTACTTGAAATCTATAGAGGTGAACTGGTTTTGGGTGCCATCATCACCGCCGGACTCAATCGAGTCAGAATTCGCCCCTTTGATGAGGGTTAGAACATTATGACCGTTCAAATTTTGCGGAAGAAATTTACGGTGGAGCAGTATCACCGGATGATCGAGTCTGGCATTTTGACCGAGCGCGATCGCGTTGAGCTACTTCAGGGAGAGATTATCGAAATGTCACCCATTGGCAGACAGCACGCGGCTTGCGTGGATCGCTTAAATGAGCTGTTCGTGATGGGGCTAGCTGCAAAAGCAATCATTCGGGTTCAAAGCTCCATTCGCCTGAACGATAGCTCCGAACCCCAGCCTGATCTAGCGATTCTTCAACGGCGATCAGATTTCTATGCGAATGGTCACCCCCAACCCAAAGATATTTTTGCCCTTGTTGAGGTTTCTGATACGACTGTTGAATTTGACCGTTCTGTGAAAGTACCGCTCTATGCCCAGGACAATATCGCTGAAGTATGGATCATTGATCTCAATGCTCAGCTGATCGAAGTATGCCGGCAGCCCCAGTCTACTGGCTATCAGCGGGTACAAACTTTCCGGCGAGGTCAGTCGCTTGCATTTCAAGCCTTTGCCGAAGTTCAGTTTTTAGCCGATCGGATTTTGGGCTAGACCCTTTTCACATTCATGCAAAAGACTCACTTTCAGGGAGACCCGCTATGGAACACGGTTTAAAGTCTGGCGTCGCTGACCCATCGCTGCTAGACGGCCAAAATGAGGAACAAGCGTTTGAGGCGCTAGACGACTCCTGGCTAGAAGCAGATTATGGACTTGATGAGGAAAGCGATCGCACAGTAGAACCTGCCGCGAGGGAACTGCTGACCCTGAAGCTGTTACGGGAAGCGATCCAGGCGCAAAACCCTGATGATGCGGTAATGCATGACTTCGCAGAGATGGTTTTGCCCAAGCTGCTGAAGTTCACCGTCGGCGTCACAGCCAAAGGCGGAAAGTTTTTCGCAGAATACCTGGATCGCGTGGTTAGCCCCAGACGTATTGCTGCGGGTAAGGAACCCATTCGCCGGGATAATGCGGCTGACCAGTCGCTCAATACTCACCTGCTGAATGGATTGTTTCCAGCCAACTTAATTGAGCAAAGGTTAGAACGGCTCGATACCACTGTCAAGCGCCTGGTCAAAGAGCGGGAACGGCGGCTGCTAGTGGCTGGCTTTATTCTGCACGACTTCGAGAAATTTGACTATGACCTGATTCCTGATCTGCCGGAAGCCTTCAGGGTGATTCGGCGAGACCCGGAGCAGGATATCCGTAAGGGCTCTATTCCCGAGCATCGAGTCCTGATTGCCGGGCTGGTAAAGACATTTGGATTAAATGACTTTCTCTGTCCAGGCGATCCGGATGATTGGGAGCAATATCTCGATGACCTGCTATTTCTGGCCTATAACGCTCAGCGACGAAATGACACTAACCTGAATTTGTCTGACGATGGGCTACAGCCGGTATTGCGCGATCGCACCCTCCGCTGCCTATCCGACCTTACCTGTCTGGCTGACCGCCTTGCCTCTATTGTCAAACATCCCCAGGATGCCGAAAATTCCGGGCTTAGAGAGATAATCCACGGCCTCAGCGGTGGACAGCTGCGGCTGACCTACCACGCCATCTCTGAAAACCGAGGCGTGCTGACCAACGTGGTCAATAACGCCCTGATGGATGCATACACCAGCTTGAATGAGACAGACCAGGAGCATTACACCCCTTTGCTCTATCTGCCGACCGGGGTAATTTACCTAGCCCAGCGAGACGCCCCTGGCATCGACTCTGATACCTTGCCCGAGCGCGTTGTCAGCAGTATAAAGGAGCTCTGTGCCGGACAGCTGCGCCTGCGCCAAACCGGATTCGGGCGCGACGGCAAAGGGATGAAATACGCTGACTACTATAGTTTATTCTTCGACGAGCCGGGGCTGATGCGGGTGGCCCTAGACGCGACACTCCGTATCCTGAACCCCAATAAAGGGTCCGTTGCGGCTAAGCGCAGCGAAAACCTGCTTGCCTTTCAGCAGCGGGGCATCCTGTCGGCTGGCTACAATTTCTCCTTCAGCGACGATATCCGGATTGACCAGCTAGCGGAATTCGGCGACCTGATCAGCCGAAAGATTTGGGGTGAGCGGGTCAAACAGCTGGAGACGACGATCAAGGAGCGGACTAAAGCACGCAAGAAGAATAAAGATCTGCCGGAATTTCCCGAAATTAGGTCCGAGGTTTTACCTGACAACCTGATTCATAGGGTTGCTGAGCTATGGCAGCTCTCTGAATATTTACCCCAGGTTCGAGAGATTCAGCGAATTAACGAAAGGCTGAAAGAACTGAAACTCAAGGGTAATACAGGCGGTGTACCCTACGAGTGGTACTTTCTAGCGGCAAAATTTTTAGAGCACAATCCTGGGATCGAAGACCTGCACGCCACCTGTAGCCGCGCGATTGCCCATATTGTTCAACTGATTCAGCCTGTTGTGGCTCAATACCCGGTCGCTGACGGCTGGGGAGACGTGAGAGAATGGGTCAATAGCGTTGTGATGCTGCCCGGTCAAAGGCCAGCTGCTTCAGGGCTGACGGATGTGTTCTTAAAAGAGCTCGCCTACTACAGCGCCGCCAAGAAACCCGGTCGGGGACGGCAGCTAATCTGCTCAATCTCCCATTCGCCCTATTCCGTCAGCGAACAGATGGAGTCGGCAGTCCTGTTTACGCCCCAGGTTTATACCAACAAGCAGCATCTGGGTGGCTCCAATGCCAAGCGCAACATTTCCAGCATTGCCGGGATTGAGATGATGCTGCGGCAGATTCTGATGAATCAGACTCAGGCGGTGGGCAAGCGGTTTGAGGATGGCAAATATCGGTATCTCTATTTCTATCCCACCTACTATTTCACGCCAGAAACCAACTCCTTTTTGCACAAAGCCTATAGCAGTATCGCCCAGACCCGCTTTGATACCCACATTCGCAACCATTTTATCAGCAAGCAGCTCAAGGCTGACTTCAGCCGCGATCGCTACCAAACCGTCGATGCCTTTTTGATGGCTGAAAATCTGGCCCAGCGTAAGCAGCTGCCCGATGACGACCCTAATTTTAAGCGCGATCGCACCTTCAAGCTATCCTATCCCGAAGACAAGCCCCTGACTTTCTACTTCATGGCCCTGCCGCCGGGTCGCGATAGCACCGATACGGAATCCTGGGTGATGCCGAGCTGGCTAGCGTTTGCCTTCCCGATGATTCTGGATGTCAAAACGGTGGTGTCGGAGTCTCCGATTCCGCCCTTTACCGACGGGGCTGAATTTGAGGAAAGCGTCTTCCTCGACAGTGCGCCCCATGCCTTCCGTACCCTGGTTGGGCAGGATCGGTTTCGGCTCGATGCCATTCTGGAAGGATGGACAGATGACAGCGGCCTCCGGCGCTCTGCCCCGCTGAATACGCTAACCGCCGCCTTCGCCATTCATATGGATGTCAATGCCAGGCAGGGCAAAGGCGGCTATGACGCCAACTGGGGACGTTTCACCGAGCTGGCAAAAGATATGGAAACGAGCCCGCTGCATGTCTTCTCCTATCTCGCCAGATGGAGCCGGGGGCAGCAGGCGGATTCCCCCAGTCCGCAGAAGATCAGGCTCTATGCCCACCACTTTTATCCCTGCTTTGACCCCTATGCTACCTATAATTTTGACCAGGAGGACTGGAGCTTGACCGCTAATTCATCTCTTAACCATCCCAAAAAACTGACCGACCTCTATCGGCAGTTCTACCGCGCCAGCAAACGCTATAACCCGAAAGCCAACGCGGTTCTGAAGCCCGTTGACGTTGCCGCTGATACCATTCTCAAAGCTGAATCCAGCATGTTCCACGATGATGCCCTGACCATGGTCGTGGCGGCTGAGGTGTTCAAATTAATGGATCGGGTTCACGCCTCGACGGCTGAGGGGCGCTGGATCATTAGCGATCGCGAGCAGGAACGCCAGGCCGTTCTAGACTTTGCTCGCTATTTCGTGTTTGACGTATTTGAGCAAGCCTTTGCAGGCGATCGCGCTCGCCTGGCCGGTCGCCAGCTCAATCTAATTCGAGATACCTGCGAATTTCTCTACCGCCTGGAGCAAGACCAAGAAAATCAGAAAACCAATGCTGAGAAGGTTCAAAAAAACAACGCATCGGAGGAAGAAGAATGAAAGTTCTTGAGCCAGGAGGGACTTACACCTTTAGCAAAATTTTTGAACTCAAAATTCCGACGGATGAACTCGCGGATGAGTTTGGCTATACCCTCAGCAAGAAGAAGCTGGAGTTGCGCCAGTATGGCGGTGAGTTAGATCGGTTGGAAGAACTGCGATCGCGGATTGAAGAAGTCCTTCCCTACGTTGATTTGTCTAACGAAGCCTCGCGTCGAGAAATTCTGATTTCCAGAGTGGTCACAGAGCTAGTGCATTACACGAAAGCTCAACTACGAATTGAATACCCCATTAACATCAACCAAAAGCTACAAGGATATCTGGACTACTTAATTAGAAGCCATACCGATCTCCTGATTATTGAGGCGAAGCGTCAAGATTTAGATTATGGAATGACCCAGCTTGTTGCTGAAATGATTGCCCTTGACCAGTGGGAGCGCACACCAGCACAGACCACTTTGTTAGGATCTGTTACCACGGGAAAACTCTGGGAATTTGCCCTACTAGATCGAGCCCAAAAACATATTGATCAGGGGTTGGAAAGCTATCGCGTCCCCGAAGATCTCGAATCCCTCATGCGAATCCTAGTACAGGCCCTAAAAGCCTAGATCCATATCCCCTATCAGTTTCAGAGACAGCCCCCCATGTACGGGCGAGGTCTCCTCGCCCAGTAGTCTCCTCGCCCAACACAAAATTTACTTCGGAGAAAAATCATGACCCTGCTAAAAACCATCGACTCCAAATTCTTCCATACCGAGATCCCCTACAAGCCCATGGGCAAATACGCCCACTTCCTCACCGTGCGCGTCACCGAGTCTTACCCACTCTTTCAAACCGATGGAGAACTTAATAAAGCCCGAGTCCGAGCCGGAGTAGACGACAAAACCACCATTAGCCGTCTCACTATGTTCAAGCGCAAACAGTCCACGCCAGAGCGGCTAGTCGGGCGAGAACTGCTCCGCACCTACGGCTTCGTCAAACCAAAGGAATGCGAGTATAACGTCGCGTTTGGCATGGATAACCCCGACTGCATCATCTATGGATTTGCGATCGGAGATTCCGGGTCTGAAAAGTCCAAAGTCGTCGTCGATACGGCCTTCTCAATTACCGCCTTCGACGAATCCCATGAAACCTTCACCCTGAATGCACCCTACGAAAGCGGTACCATGGCCTCTAAGGGTGAAAAGGATACTAAGCCAGGTGAAGTCACCAGCCGCATCAATCAGCAAGACCACATTCGGCCCCAGGTGTTCTTCCCCAGTATTGTGACGCTCAAAGACCCCACCGAAGCCAGCTTTCTATACGTCTTCAACAACATTCTGAGAACCCGCCACTACGGGGCGCAGACCACCCGCACAGGCCGGGTGCGAAACGAGCTAATCGGAGTCGTATTCGCCGATGGTGAAATCGTTAGCAACCTGCGCTGGACTCAGGCAATCTACGATCAGATGAACGCCAGCGGTACCCTAAAAGCCCCCGACCCACTAGACGAAGACGACGTAACTCAGGCGGCTAGAGGTACGATTCAGTCCCTCATGAGTGAAGAATTTATTGTGCATACCGATTTAATTGGCGAAGATTTTCAATCGCTGCTTGCAGAAGTCAAAGCGCTGACCGCTAATGAGGCCGGTATTCGCTCCGTTTTGAAGCAGGCCGATGATGACGCCAAAACCTACGCTGAGAAGCACATTGGCAAGAAAAAATCTGCTACCACCAGGTCATAGTGATGTCCCACATCTATCGCTGCACGCTGGAACTGCACGACAGCCTCTATTACGCTACGCGGGAAATTGGGCGGCTCTACGAGACCGAACCGGTATTGCACAACTACGCCCTCTGCTATGCCCTGGGGCTGGTAGACAGCGACAGGTACGCTACGGCAGTCTCGGCAGAAAACAGCTACCGCTACTTCTGCCCAGAGCAGGTGCCGATGTATGAGGCACATCTGACGCCCCTCAATCAGCAGGGAATCTACGTCACTCCCGCCAGGGCGGTCTACCATACCGCCGTACTTAACACCTGGAAATATGCAGACAACCGCTATCACGTCGAGATGCAGAAAACCCAGAAGAACATTCCCAGCTTTGGCCGAGCCAAAGAAATTGCCCCCGAGAGCCTGTTTGAGTGCTTTGTCATCGCCCAGCAGCCCCTAATCTTTCCTCGCTGGGTTCGGCTAGGCAAGTGGATGAGCAAGGCAGAAGTTCGCGTGACAGAACTCCCCAAACCCAAGCATAATTCCGCCAGGGAATTTACCTTCGCCTATCCGCTCAATCCGCTCGATGTTATGTTTACCAATCAGGTGCTGAGCTATGACACTACCAATATGCCGCCCGTCAGCCTCATCCGAAATGTGCGCATGGTTGGCGAGTTCTACTCCTTTGAAGGATTGCAAGACCCTTTGAAACTCCCGGCTCAAATGGAATATCGCTTTAGCAGCTAGCCGCTTCAACCATGCCACACAGCCTAGTCCTGAATCTCCTACCCCAATCGCCAATCCCGCCCGGATTTACCTCCGGCAAACATCTCCACGCCCTCTTCCTCAGCCTCGTCAGCACTGTCGAGCCCGAGTTGGCCAACCAGCTCCACGCTAACCAGGGGAATAAGGCATTTACGCTGAGTCCATTGCAAGTGAGTCCACCCCCTCACCCATCCACTCATCCACCCATCCACTGGAACCATCTACAATCCGTCCCCCCCAACACCCCCTGCTGGTGGCGTATCTCCCTGCTCGACGATCGTCTCTTTAGCCGCCTTAACCCGCTATGGCTCAATCTTAATCCCCAACATCCCTGGCATTTGGGACCCGCCGATCTGCACATCACCAGCATCCTCGGCACCCGCCAGAGCACCCAGCCCTGGGCTAATTTCAGCAGCTACGGTCAGCTCTGTGAGCAGGCGTCAGAGCAGGAACGGAAACTTATCCTCCAGTTTTGTACCCCCACCGCGTTTCGCCAGGGCAAATACGACTCTGCCATGCCGACGCCAGAGCGCGTCTTTGGCAGCCTGCTCCGTCGCTGGAACGCTTACAGCGGCCAGGATTTCCCCAAAGCAATCCTGGAATCTCTTCAGCCCAGCTACTTCGAAATTCGCACCCAGCTAGCCACCGACCCCCGCAGCCAGTTTCAGCACACCGGAGCCCAGACTAGCCCCTGCAATCAGTTCATGGGCTGCGTCGGCAAGGTGACCTATCAAATTTTAGGGAGGGTCGATACTGAGGCGGTGAAACAGCTTAACACCCTAGCCAACTATGCGTTCTATGCCGGAGTAGGGCGGAAGACACCGATGGGAATGGGGATGAGTAGGAGGGTGGATGGGTAGGGGGTGGATGGGCTGTCTCTTATACA
>NZ_JADEXG010000128.1 GCF_015207255.1 Vasconcelosia minhoensis LEGE 07310 | reverse complement strand
CTACCCACCCCATCACCCTACTACTCCCCACTCCCCTACTCCATCACTCCCCCACTCCCCTTACCTCACAAACCCATCCAACTCCGGCCGATACCGCGCCAAAAACTCCCCGCCCGCGTCGTACAGCTCTAGCGGCAGCCGATTGTTATCCCCAATCGCGGTGATCTGCCGCAGCAGCTCGTTGGCTTCCGCGGCTACCTGGGGCGAGATCGCGGTTGCCTGGCGCTCCGGCGGCGGCGTAATCGACTGGTTCAGCGCCTGGTCATAGCCCTGCACCAGATCTAGCCGGACCTTGCCATCTTGAATCCGAAACGCGCATCGCTGCTGGTTACCAAACCCGCAGGCGCTAGCCAGGCTGGGCTGAGCGGTTTGAAACCGAGCCGCGATTTGCAGATTGGCTTCAGCTTCAGACAGCGCCTTCTGGTAGGTGCTGATCAAATTTTGCGTCTTTTCGTACTGAGCCGTGTTCTCTGGCACTCGCCTCGCTTGCTGAAGCGCATCGCGCCAGTTCATCACGGCCAGCGTCCATTGCTCATCGCCTTCATAGCGGCGGGCCTCGGCGGCATTGCCGACCGCCTCATAGAAAAACTGGTCTGCAATCCGTTCCCGGCGAGTCTGAGTCCGTACCTGGCCCAGCGATGCCTCATACTGCGGCAGTAGCTCCTGGGCTTCGCCATAGGCCAGCGTCCCCTGGGGAATCTGCTCTAGCCGGCTGACCGCCGTTTGCCAGGAACTGAGCGCCGTTTCCCACTCCTCCAGCGAGTCGGCAATTTCAGCCAGCTGTGTCCCTAGCTGGGCTGCCTGCAAAGCCTGGTTATTGCTAGCTTCTGCCGCTTCCTCCGAGGCAATTCGGCCCTCAATAATCGCCAGATAGTTACGATATTCAGTCAGCTTGGTTTCAGCAAAAGCATAGACTGCGCTCTCCGGCGAAACGCTTTCCAACCGCTGAATCGCATCCCGCCAGTGGGCAGCAATTTCCTGCCAGCGCTCAATTGGGTGGGGAGGAGACTGGGCCAGCTCCGCCGCTGCTATTGCGCTGCCCTGCGCTGCCACAATAGTATCTAGCCTGTCAATTTCTGCCTGGTAGTTTTGGATAACCGCCTGAGCCTGGTCGTGGTAGGGCGACCAAAAAGGAATCGGGCGAAGCCGATTGACAACGCCGCGCAGGTCTTGCCGCACGTCCTGAATCGTTCCGGGGGAAGGGGCTGACTCAAGCTGGTCGAGCGCTGCGGCACCACTGACCTGAGCCGTCTCAATTCGCTCACAGCGACCAAAGGTGCAGGGTCGGGTAGCCCCATAAAGCCCCCCGACGAGGATGACGCCTCCGGCTAGCCCGATCGCCAGCCAGCGCGTGTGGAGTGTCCGCTGCTGCCACGGTCGGCCCTGCTGCTGTACCTCCGCTTCATCGACCGTCGCTACCTCGGGCTCTTCGTCTAGCGATGCCGCGATCGCGATATTTTCCGTCAGCTCCGCTTCCCATCGATCTGTGTCTGCCGGTTGCAGATCTGCTATTTCTTCCTCCGGGACGGCCTCCGAATCAGCCGGTTCTGGGTCGAATGGCGTGGTATCAAGGGGCGGATAGGTCTCTGAATAGGTCTCTGGTGGTAGCGCGGCAGCGTCGCCAAAAACGGCATCAAACCCCTCGCTCACCTGCCAGACAAAGCGATGAACCGCCAGCGGTTTTTCCTGGTCGCGCAGCTTAAAGTAGAGATGTACCGGAATTTTATCCGTGCTGGCCGCTAGCTCAGCCGCTTCTTCCGGCAGCCCCGATATGTTGAGCTGATGCCGCAGCCGCTGCTCTAACTGAGCGAAGGCCTGGGAGAGAATCGTATCGGTTGGTGCCGCTGGATATTCGGCTAGGACCATCAGCTTGTCCCGACCTAGCGCACAGCGGACCGTCGGCTCCGTCGCAATTTCCGGGAGCGGACTGAGATCTTGAGAAAGTTTTGACGCTAGGGTGTTGAGGGTAAGAGCAGACATGGATAGCGGCGAGGAAGAAAGATGGCAGTTAGGTTGCTGACTACTGTAGTGGCTGATCCCTTTAAAGGAAAGCAGTTTTTCTGAGGCGGCTGAAAAGAGATGGATATCTTAATTGTGGAAGATGAAGCCGAGATTGCTGAGCTGATTCAGCTCTATTTAACAAAAGAAGGATTCAACTGTCAGAGTTGCCGTGATGGTATCACTGCAATGGAGCGTTTTAAGATATTTCAACCGGACTTAATTATTTTAGATCTGATGATTCCGGGTCTAGATGGCCTGGAGGTCTGCGCTCGGATTCGACAGCAGCCCGGTGCTAAAGATCCCTATATTCTGATCTTGACTGCTAAGGGAGAAGAAGTAGACCGGATCATTGGCCTTTCCACCGGAGCCGATGACTACATGGTCAAGCCCTTTAGTCCTCGGGAGCTGGTTGCCCGCGTCCGGGCCCTGCTGCGTCGCAGTCTGCGGCAGGGAGGGCAGTCCGTCAGCCAGACCTATCAGACAGCCCACTTCACCTTGGATTTAGACCAGCGCACGGCCCATCGCAGCGGGGGCGACGATAGCCCCACCCCGCTGGAGCTAACGCCGCTAGAATTTGACCTGCTGGCTACGTTCATGAGCTATCCAGGCCGCGTTTGGAATCGCTCCCAGCTGATTGACAAGCTTTGGGGAGACGATTTTTTTGGCGATGACCGCATCGTCGATACCCACATCGCCCGGCTGCGCAAAAAGATTGAGCCCGACCCCTCCCAGCCAGTCTTTGTGAAAACGGTGATCGGCGTTGGCTACCGGTTTGAAGATGGCTAAGCTCGACCTACGCAACCGGCTGCTGCTTTCTCACCTGACGGTTTTAGCGATCGCGGTGATCGCCCTAGCCGGGGTCAGTCGGCTCTACACGCCGCGCTACTTCGTCGTTACCCTAGAGCGGATGGAAGGTCAGGGGTTGCGAAGCAAACAGATCCGGGGCCAGCTGATGGAGGGCTTTGAAGACGCCTGGGCACGAGGCATGGTTTGGTCTATCCTGCTGGGCGGCGTCGCTGCCACCAGCGCCAGCTATTTCCTGTCCCAGCGCATGATTCGCCCGCTGCTGCGAATGGAGGCGATCACCCGTAACTTTGCCAGCGGCGACCTATCTACCCGCGTTCCGCCGCTCGAAATTCCCGAATTCAACCGCCTGGCCCACAGCTTCAACCGGATGGCAGCCGATCTCGAAGGCGTTGAGCAGCGCCGCCGCGAGCTGGTCAGCGACCTCACCCACGAGCTGCGGACGCCGCTGACCATCGTCCGGGGCTACCTAGAAGGGCTGGCCGACGGCACCGTCGAGCCCAGTCCCGAGGCCTACGCCCGCCTGATCCACGAAACCGGCCGCCTCCAACGCCTGATCAACGACCTGCAAGAACTGTCCAAGCTAGAAGCGGGCTACCTACCGGTCCAGCTCCAGCCCCTGTCGCTAGCACCGCTACTGCAACAGGTCGTTCGCCGCTTTGCCGACCAGCTTTCTGAAACTGGACCGCTCCAGCTCAAGCTAGACCTAACGAGCCAGCTGCCGCCCGTCTATGCCGACCCTGAACGGGTTGAGCAAATTCTGGTCAATTTACTCAGCAATGCCCTGCGCTACACCGCCGCTGGCCAGGTCACCGTCACCGCCGAAGACACCCCCACTGCTGTCTGGGTCACCGTCACCGACACCGGCATTGGCATCGATCCCGTTGACCTGCCCCATGTCTTTGAGCGCTTCTGGCGCGCCGACCCCTCCCGCGATCGCGCCTCCGGCGGCACCGGTATCGGCCTCGCTATCTGCCAGCGCCTGGTCGAGCTCCAGAACGGCCAGATCGAGGTCGATAGCCAACCCGGCCAGGGCAGCCAGTTCCGCTTCTCACTCCCCAAACTGACTAAGAATCCCTAACTACTCCCACGCCCTGACTCCCCTACTCCCAAGCCAGTCCCGCAAAATTTGATGGATCTGATCGGGCTGTTCGTCGTACAGGAAATGGCCAGCCTTATCAACTTCCACCAGCGTCAGCCGTTCGTTTAGCGAATTGACCAGCTGGCCCCAGGCGATTGGAATAACGCGATCGCAATTTCCCCACAGCAGCAGCGTCGGCACCTGCAACAGCGGTACCAGCTCTCGCGTCGCCGGGCTAAAGCTGGCCTCCGTCCGCGACTTGACCAGATAGCACAGCGTCCGCGCCGCGCCCCGCTCCTGCGTCGGTCGAATAAATAAGGTCATTAACGCATCGTCTACCCGCTCCGGCGACACATGCAGCTTTTCCAAGATCGCCCGCATCAGCCGGGGCCGACGGATTAGCGCAAACAGCGGCCGAATCAGCAGCGGCGTCGAAAACCACTCCTCCACCCGACTGGCAAATCCCGCCAGCGGCCCACTCAGCAGCTCCTGCCGCGCCGCTGGCAGCGTCAGCATGACCAGCCGCTCCACCATTTCCGGCTGGGTCGCCGCCGTCGCCAGCGCCACCAGTGCCCCTAGCGAATGGCCCAGCAAAATCATCGGCTGGCCCAGAAATCCCCGCCAGAACGCCGCCACCTGCTCTACCCACAGGTCCACCCCCAGCCGCCCGGCCACTTTCTCAGAACCGCCAAAGCCGACCAAATCCAGCGCATACACCGGCCGCTGCTGCGCCAATACCACCAGATTCTCCCGCCACTGCTCTAGGCTAGAGCCAAATCCATGCAGCAGCAGCAGCGGCGCTTCACCTGTAGTCGGCCCCGCCAGGTAGGTATAGCGC
>NZ_JADEXG010000127.1 GCF_015207255.1 Vasconcelosia minhoensis LEGE 07310 | reverse complement strand
CGGTCATCATCGAAATCCAGGCAGACAGTTTTCGGCAGCACAGGGCTAAACAGCGTTCTCAAAAGCAGACTGATAAGACCGGACAAGTTAATTGACGCTGACCGGACAAGTTAATTGACATTTGATAGGCGATCCTGCTAAGCGTCTGCTGTATGTTCTCTTTGATGCAATCGGCGACTTTTTGGCTGCGTGCTCTTTTACTGAGTGTCATCGTACCCATGTTTTGAACTTGTTAGGGTGACGATACATGGCTCTGGGCTCTGCCGCAGAGCTTTTTGTTTGTTGTGCTTATTGATACATCCTTGCCAAGCGCTTTTTGTCCCGCTTTAAGTTGATACCCAATCTTTTTCGACCGACAGCAGAAGCTGGACCCGATGACCCAGCCAAATACGAAGAAAGATTAGACAGCCTTGCTCAAGTCATTAGAGATCTAGACCCAGACGTATTAGCGGTTCAAGAAGTCGGTGGACCAGAACCCTTCGAAGATTTAGTGGCTGCGCTCCAGGATCAGTATCCCCATCAGCGGCTGTCTACCAATCCAGACCGACGCGGTATCCGGGTTGGCTTTCTTTCCAAATTGGAAATCGCCGCAAGCGATGAATTAGTTCAGTTCCCTGAGGCTGGCCTTCCGACAGTCCCGAGGCTCGACTCCAAAGGCGATTTTTACCAGTCTACCCGCCTCAACCGAGGTGCCCTGCGAATACAGGTACAGTCCCAGTCAGACATTCCCATTTACCTGATCACCGCTCATTTAAAGTCGAAGCTCCTGACCTTTCCCAACCCTTCTGGAAGGGCTCGCTTTTCACCCAGGAATGAAAACGAACGTGCCCGAGTCGCAGGCACTGCTCTGCTACAGCGAACGGCAGAAGCGGTAGCTCTAAGGATTTGGGCCAATGATTTGCTCAACCGCCAGCCCGAAGCCGCACTGATATTACTAGGCGACCTCAACGATGTAACCGATGCTGCGACCACCCAGATCCTTCAGGGACCTCCCGGCAGCGAGATCGGCACTAGAGGCTTCAATGCACCGGATAAAGGGAACAAAGCCCGGCTATTCAACCTCGCACCACTGATTCCCGAGGAGCGGAGATTCAGCCGGATTTACAAAGGCAATGGAGAACTGATTGATCACATTTTGGCTAGTGAGGAGCTATTGTCGGGTCAGCCCCGCCAGGTCCCAGCAGTAGACTCTCATGTAGACCTTCTAGGAGGATTGCCTTCGATTAGCGGAAATCCAAATGAGCGACGAGAAGAGCCGGGCTCTGACCATGCTCCCGTCACGGCTACTTTTGACATATAGCTAGCACTGGGCGATCGCGTTTAGGGGCAGCAAAAATTCTTCAGCTACGGTACCGCTAGGATTCCTGGCTCTCCTTGACCCAATTGAAGCGAAGCTGCCATCAGGGGCAAGCACAGGACGTTCCCAATCCCCTTGCTAGATCAACCAGTACTTGAGAACTAGGGTCGCAGGTCGACAATCCGCTGTAGGCCACGCGTTGCGATGTGGCTAATATCATTATAGTCCGCAGGCACATCAGCCATGGCACCGCTGGCGAAGAGATTGACCTCAGCGACATTCCGGGCAGCTACGTCGTTAGAGACTTCCGGCGTACGCCAGACAATGGCGAAATCGTCCTGATAAGGCGTCACCGCGGGTGGATTGCGCGAGGCCACCCACTCATTGATGAACATGCGGTAGCGGTTCGAAAATGCAGCATCCGTTTCACTGCCGACCGTTGCCGGCGGCGACGCGCGGACAACATGGATTTGGTGCCGGTCATCGCGGCTAGCATCTGCGATAGTTCGAAAATAGGCTAAATACATTCCCTCCTCACCGGCATGGGCGCCATCGTCGAAAGCCAAGGCCGGTCGGTCAGCGCTCGCTGCCCTGTCGTCGCTAAGCCAACGACCAGAAGCCGCACGATAGCCAGCCGAGCTTGCATCAAGGAACCAGAACTTCAGTCGATTCTGAGTCCGCGACGTATCATGTGCGGTCAGCAGCACCAGCTTGCCAGTCTTGCTGTTGTAAACAGCAGCTGGGGGGACCTCCGAGAGGAAAGGAGTTCCATCGGAACGCCGAACGAGTTGCGCGTCGCCGATACCGACCGAGGCGCCAAGGGTGACCGAGCGCGTCTCGACTTGCTTGGTGGCTGGGTCCCAAAGCACCATTTCCGCGCGGTTGGGGGTACCAATCGGTGCAAGGGTCACCTCGCGGCGACCGCCCACCGCATAAGGCTGTAAAACGCCCTGCAGAGTACCGTCGACATCGACCGTATAGGTACCGAGCTGTATCGTGTTAAACGCAGAGGGGAAGGCAACGAGAATGCGCCCGCCGATCTCGGTAGCGCTTGGTGCACCGAGCACGACCCTGGTGGGCGTGATCAGGTCCCTATTCATCACTTCGCGGCCGCGAAGTGACGTGTAGTAAAGCAGCCCTGGTTCATCCGGCGTCGCGCCAGAACCCGTATATTCAGTGCGGTCGACGCCGGGGACGACGGTGCGGAAAGCGACCAAGATGTTCCCCAAAGCTGCCATTGACACGTCTCCGGTGGCTTCCCCAACCTGATTAAATTGGCCAACGCCCATGGCATAACCGTCATTCACATCGGCACGCACACCGCGTTCACCGTGGATACCGTTGCGGTTCCAATCGACCGTAGCGCTTGCAGGCCCCCTTGCCTCGACATCGAAATTATAGGGGTTGGATTCAAGAAACCGCAGATCGCTTTCCGGGAAGGGCAGATTCTCATCGAGGTCGCGCTCATTGATGCGTAGATCGGCAAACTTACCTAAGCTGAAGTGAACGGCGTCTCGCTCGCCACCGAAGCTGAAGGCATAGTCGTAGTTCATCAGACTCGTGTAGAGCGGACTCTGACCTGTCGCCCCACCCGGCGTGTGCTCCAATCCCAGCTGGTGACCCAATTCATGGATGATCGTGAAATAATTGTTCGACACCCCTGCCCAGTCGGGGCCGCTAGTCTGCCCTCCTCCACTGGTGCCGGTACCGATTAGAAGTCCATGCGCATAACCAATCAGCTCGCTCGGCATTCCCGCGGTGCGAACGGCGCCATAATCGATAAAGGGATCAGCGGATTCGCGGAAACGGTTGCCTAGCCTATTGCCCTGCCGCAAGACAATATGAATGCCTTGCGCGCCGCGTTCCGTCCGGATGGGCAGATTGCCATAGAAGTTCTTGGCCTGTGCCAGATTATTTTGTAGCGTACTCATCAGCGCTGAATTTTCTGCGACTTCTGGTCGGAGCACGGGCACGACGATCATATCCGCACGGTTAGGACTGAGCCCCCAGTCTGCGCGATCGCGTTCCCATTCATCGGGCAAACCGTCGCCATCTGCATCTCCAGGCTGCGCCGGAATCACCACGATGTTGTTATTTTGGTCGGGAGGTGTACCATCAAACACGAAAAGGCCGCCGCGGGTTGGCTGATAGCGCGTGAATGCCTGACCCATATCAATCCAGGCAGGACAGTCGCCCTCGCATGGCTCGCCTGGCCATTTAGAAACCTGGCCCGTTGCGTGGACTGCATAAACAGGTGCCGGGCCGCCGCCGCGACCAGTGAACTCATCGGGATAGGGCTGTGCTCCTGCCACAATGTTCTGTAGGCTGGCAATACTGCCGATTCTAGTCCAATGAGGACAGGACTCTCCTTCGCATGACCGTCCTTCCCATTGCCATATCGCGCCAGTGCCGTGACGCTGAAAGAGATTTCCCGGAGCAGCAAGAATATCGACGGTCGCCTGATTATTGTCGATGCGTGTCCAGGACGGACAGCCTGAAGGGGTGCAGGGCTGACCTTCCCATCGCCAGATAGCACCGTTCACGTGCCGCTGGAAAAGGTTGCCGCGCGCTGAAAAAGTAATTTCGCGGGCCAGGGGGTTGTTGTCAAGCTGTTCCCAGCTGGAGCAACGCTCACCCGAACAATCGCCGCCTTTCCAGCGCCAGATAGCACCGTTGTCATGTAACTGGAAGAGTTGGTCTCCAGCAGCAACGATAGCGCGCGATCGCGGATTATTGTCGATTCGTACCCACGACGGACAACCGGAGCTATCACAGTCTCCTCCAGCCCAGCGCCAGATTGATCCATTACGATGAAGCTGGAACAACTCGTCATAGTTCGCGGCAATCGCTACCGCCTGCCGGTTGTTGTCGATCTGCTGCCAATGCGGGCATGCTCCGTCAAAACAGGGACGGCCCTCCCACCGCCAGATTGCGCCTGTGGTATGCAGCTGAAAGATTTGCGTCGCGCTCGCGGCCACACTGATGCTGCGGATATTCCGATCGATATCGAGCCATTGGCATTCTGCGCCTCGACAATCCGGCTCATCGAGTATCCGCATCGTGCCATCCGCCGAAAGGGAAACCACCCGCTGCGCATGTGCGGCTGAAGGAATCCCTATGGCGACCGCGCACGCGATGGAAAGACAAACTCGAGTCGTTGGTATCTTCAACTTCAAGTAGTTCATGGCTCTATCCATTAAAGTACTGTGGAGAGCGGTCTAGAGCGAAATTGAGCGAGGATAAATACGCTTAAAAGCTCCACTAGGAAAATTTTTTCGGCAGATTTTTTCGTCACTCTAACACAGTTGCAATATTAATTAATAGAATGTTAAATGTCAAGGCCGTAGCGGTGACGTGACAGTCAGTTGTCGTGATGAGTGACATTTGGTAGAGACTACAAAGACTCATCGTGAGACTCATCGAATACAAGTACTGGGTGGCATCAGCGTCAGA
>NZ_JADEXG010000126.1 GCF_015207255.1 Vasconcelosia minhoensis LEGE 07310 | reverse complement strand
GCGATTGACGAGCGCGAGGCGACGGCGGCGATACCGCCGCGCAAGGATGCCAAGATCTGGTTCCACGGCAACCGCAAAGGCCCGGCTCATCCGCGCGATGAGAACCTCAGACGCATCCGCAAAGTGGATCGCTCAGCTTGGAAAGAAGAAGTCAACTATCACCGCCGTTCGCTCAGCGAGACGGGGATGTACCGACTCAAAACCGTTTTCACAGGTGAGGTGTGTGCCAGAAAGATAGCAGCTCAAACCACCGAGTTGATGATTGAATGTAAGGCGCTCAACCGGATGACGCAGCTCGGAATGCCTGATTGCTACCGCGTTGCAGCCTAGAAAACGACCGAGATGGGAAACCCCTGTCCCTTTCTCAATTCATGCAACAAAGCCATCTGCTGTAGCATTACAGAAGTGTATATCAGCACCAGCAGCCTGACGGGAAACTGTGATACCGGTGCGGCTGTATCCCTATCGGTATCGGCTTTGGGGCGCGATGGCTCATAGATTGCCAGCAGGATACCTGGTATCAGCAGCCAGGAAAATAGGTAAATCAGGAAGGGATACCGCCAGCTCAGGTCGGCAATAAACCCGCCCACCGATAGAAATAAAACGCCGCCAAAGCCCATGAAGGCCGCCTGCAAGCCCATGAAGTTGGCACGGGCGTCGCCTTGGTAGTAGTCCGCAATCAGCGTCGTGGCGCTGACCATCACCCCAGCAACCGCTAATCCTAAAAACGCCCGCCCGGCGAGAATCGTAAAGACCGAGTTCAGCACAAAACCCGAGCTACCCGCAAAGCCGTACAGGATGGCGGAGCCCAGCAGCAGCGGCTTACGGCCAACTTTATCGACGATTTGCCCCGCCAGTGGCGAACCGATCACGATGAACAGGGCAGGCACCGTCAGCACCAGCCGCACCCAAAAGTCGGAATTGGCTACCTCTGAGAAATGCGCCTGCATCGCGGGCAAAGAAGGCGAAATCGTAGCGCCCGACATCACCGTCAGCGTGCTGGCAAGCAGAAGTATCGTCTTAATCAGCCTGGAGTTGGGATTTTGAGCAATCATAAAATTTGCCTTGAGGGGTTTACATTTAGAACTGAGTAGCGGCTCCAACGTCGCCGTTCCAGCTCTAATGTCTTGTTGCAGCTGAATAAAAGCGCGATCGCGCCTTCAAATTGTCTTGAGACCTGCGATCGCGGCTTGGCGGATATTGCAATGACGATGAACTCACCCTTACTTTAACTGCCGTAACGCCAGTTTATGCGGTTGTCACTAGCTCCGCGATCACGGCGGAGCTAGTTGCGGTTAAGGACGCATTGCTGCGATGTCCGCTGTATACGCTGATGTTTGGCAAGCAGCAGCAGCGATGGTTAGTTCAGGCATAAAAATTTGGATAGCATAGGAGGATAAAATGAGCTGGCATGAGCTATGACCCCAAACCTCGAAGCCGCGATCGCGGCTATCCAACCTCTTTCACCGACAGAGCGTCAGCAGTTGCTCTGCATCCTTAGCCAGGATGATTTAAGCTCGGATACTCAGGCTGATCTTACAACCCTCAGTACTCAGTTTTGGCAAGGCATCAAGCTAAAACAGCTATCTGGCGACCAAACGCCTAAGGCTGTTTCCAACGTCAAAGATTTAGCCGCTGAATTTTGGCCTGAAGAAGACGCTATCGAAGATTTTCTTACTTTCCTTCGGCAGCAGCGAAAAGAATTAGCTTAGCGGAAATCTCGTGAGCCTTGTCCTTATTGATACTGACATTGCTTCTTTCATCTTTAAGGGGAACAGCTATGCTGACCCTTATCTGCCATTTTTAAGCGGAAAAGAACTAGCACTCTCATTCATGAGCGTTGCCGAACTGTTTCAATGGTCAATTCTGCGTGAATGGGGTCAGTATCAGCTCGAACAATTCGATCAGTACTTGTCCAACTTCATGATTATTCCGGTTGATCAACAGCTTTGTCGAGAGTGGGCACAAGTCCGCGCCAAGCTCCACAAGATAGGGCGACCGATTTCTTCTCAAGATGCTTGGATAGCACCAACGGCTCTACGTTATGACTTACCACTGGTTACTCACAACATCAAGGATTTTCAAGAAATACCCAAACTCGTACTTTATACGCCACCAACCTAATACTATGGCATCAGCTCTCGCACATCGGTGACCTGACCGGTGACTGCGGCTGAAGCCACCATGGCGGGGCTCATCAGCAGGGTGCGACCCGAGGCAGAGCCCTGACGGCCCTTAAAGTTGCGATTAGAAGAGGAAGCGCTGATCTGGCGGCCTTCTAGCCTATCGGGGTTCATCGCCAGACACATCGAGCAGCCCGGCTGCCGCCATTCAAACCCAGCGGCGATAAAGATCTGATCTAGGCCTTCGGCTTCGGCCTGCTGCTTGACCTGCTCTGAACCGGGAACCACAAACGCCTTCACGCCCGCTGCCACCCGTCGCCCCTGGGCCAGCTGGGCGGCCTCCCGCAGGTCGCTGATGCGGCCATTGGTGCAGCTACCGATAAAGCAAACGTCTACTTTAGTTCCCTGAATCGGCTGACCCGGAGCCAGATCCATATACTGATAGGCTTGCTCAGCTAGGGGACGTTCCTCCGGTGCAATCGCGTCGAGGGTAGGGATGGATTCGTCAACGCCGATTCCCTGGCCGGGCGTGATGCCCCAGGTAACGGTGGGCGCGATCGCGCCCGCATCCAGTTTCACAATATCGTCATACTCAGCGTCGGCATCGCTGCGCAGGCTCTCCCACCAGCTCACGGCCTCTGTCCAATTTCCCTTGGGCCAGTTCGCTTTAGGCGCAAAGCAGCGGCCCTGCAAATAGTCGTAGGTGGTCTGGTCGGGGTTGACATAGCCGCAGCGCGCTCCGCCTTCAATCGACATATTGCAGAGGGTCATGCGGCCCTCCATCGACAGACCTTCGATAGTGCTGCCAGCGAATTCGTAGGCATAGCCGACGCCGCCCTTGACGCCAAGCTGACGAATGATATGCAGAATGATGTCTTTGGCATAGACGCCGGGCGGCAGTTCGCCGTTGACCTCAATGCGGCGCACCTTGAGCTTGCCCAGAGCCAGGGTTTGAGACGCCAGCACGTCGCGCACCTGGCTAGTGCCAATGCCAAACGCGATCGCGCCAAAGGCCCCATGAGTCGAAGTATGGCTGTCGCCGCAGGCAATTGTCATCCCCGGCTGGGTCAGACCCTGCTCAGGGGCAATCACATGGACGATGCCCTGGCTGCCTGAGCCTACGTTGTAAAAACGAATCTGATGGGCCTGGGTGTTTTCCTCCAGGGCTGCCATCATCTGCTCGGCTAAGGGGTCGGCAAAGGGACGGGACTGGTCCTCGGTCGGGACGATATGGTCAACGGTGGCCACCGTGCGCTCGGGGAACATCACCTTGAGCCCACGCTCTTTCAGCATGGCAAAGGCTTGGGGGCTGGTTACCTCATGGATCAGGTGGAGCCCGATGAAGAGCTGCGTTTGCCCAGACGGCAGCCGACCGACCGTATGCAAATCCCAAACCTTATCGAACAACGTACCCCTACTCATAGCTGCCTCTGCAAATGTCTCTAAACCTGCCTTCGAAACCGTCTATAGAACCTCTGATAAGCCTGGCTAGAACGCTTTCGTAGTCTCCTATCTTAGCTCAAAGCCTATCGCTTACAGCGGCGATTATCCCATAGAAAGGGCCTTTAGAAAGGGACATCTGGCCCCGGTTCGGAGGAGCGGTTAGGATTGTCATCTTCGGAATCGCCGTCCGGCCGCGCTGGTAGTCCTCTCCCTCGCGGTCGAGATGGGACCAGCGGCCATCCAGCCAATCGGCCTTGTTCGGGCGGTAATCCTTGCCGGCCTCGAATTCCTCGTTCAGATGGGCCTGGAAGGCGGCCTTCATGTCCTCGATCTCGCCTTCGGGGATCAGCCCGTCCTTGACCAGCCGTTCGGTGTAGAGCGACAGCGTGGTCTTGTGCTGCTTGATCTCCTTGTACATCAACGGGTTGGTGAACATCGGCTCGTCGCCCTCGTTGTGACCGAAGCGGCGGTAGCAGAAGACGTCGATCACGACGTCCTTGTGGAACTTCTGCCGGAACTCGGTCGCGACGCGGGCGGCGTGAACGACAGCCTCTGGGTCGTCGCCGTTGACGTGGAAGATCGGCGCCTCGACCATCAGGGCGATGTCGGTCGGATAGGGGCTGGACCGGCTGAAATGCGGCGCGGTGGTGAACCCGATCTGGTTGTTCACGACGATATGGATCGTGCCGCCGGTGCGGTGGCCGCGCAGGCCCGACAGGCCGAAACATTCCGCGACCACGCCCTGGCCCGCAAAGGCCGCGTCGCCATGCAGCAGGATCGGCAGGCAGGATATCCGTTCCGCATCGTTCATCTGGTCCTGCTTGGCGCGGGCCTTGCCCAGAACGACGGGGTTCACCGCCTCTAGGTGGCTGGGATTGGCGGTTAGCGACAGGTGGACGATGTTGCCGTCGAAATCGCGGTCGGACGACGCGCCGAGGTGGTATTTCACGTCGCCGGACCCATCGACGTCCTCGGGCTTGAAACTGCCGCCCTGGAATTCGTTGAAGATGGCGCGGTAGGGCTTTGCCATCACGTTGGCCAGAACGCTCAGCCGGCCGCGATGCGGCATCCCGATGACGATGTCCTTGACCCCCAGGGCGCCGCCGCGCTTGATGATCTGTTCCATCGCCGGAACCACGCTTTCGCCGCCATCAAGGCCGAAACGCTTGGTGCCCATGTATTTGAC
>NZ_JADEXG010000043.1 GCF_015207255.1 Vasconcelosia minhoensis LEGE 07310 | reverse complement strand
CAGGAGCTTGGCAATTTCGCTGACATGAGCTTGCAGCTGCTGGTTTTGCTCGGGGGTCATGGCATCTATTCTCTGCGTCCTACTCCTCTATAGTGGTTTTTCTCTCGCTAAATGATGACGCACTCCCGGCCATCCCCATTGCGGTGAGCGATCGCGTTTTCGAAGATCTCGCATCCAAATTCGGCAACTTCAGGGGTAAACGGCTCGTTTCACACTTTAGCTTTGACCAAGACTGGGACTGTTGGGAAATGCACCCCGCCGGAGAAGAGCTGGTATGCCTGCTCTCAGGTCAGGCCGATTTGATTCTGGAGCAGGATGGAGCGGAGCAGGTTGTACCGCTGCGTACGACCGGGTCATATGTGCTCGTGCCGCGCGGGGCATGGCACACCGCCAAAGTACATGCACCTTGCTCGATGTTGTTCATCACCCCCGGTGAGGAAACTCAGCACAGACCGCTTTGAGCTATCCTGTAGCTGAGCCGCCGGGTTCCTGAGCCGCTTTGACTGAGCTACTTTGTAAAATAAGCCTATGGAGAACGCGAAACCGCACATTCAGGTCCTCGATCACCGCCAGGCCAATGCGACCCAGCAGCTGCTGCCGAACCCTGCTGTTTTCTCCAGCTCAGGCTGGGACGACCTGCATTTAGAGCTTTATCAGCAGCCCAAATTTGCGACGGCTGAGCATCGGCATACCCTGCACGCGATCGCGCTAGGGCTCCCTGACGCATCGGGCCGCTGCGCTGCCGGCGACCGGTGGCTGGACGGCAAACGATGCCTAGAACAGCGCCAGGCCGAAGCGATTGCGATGATTCCAGCCGGGATTACCCATCGCTGTAGCTGGGATAGTGCGGCTGGGTTTATGGTACTAGCCATTGAGCCCCAGCTACTTGAGCAGATGGGTCAAGACTGGGTCAACCCCGACCAGATTGAGCTGATCCCTCGGTTCATGACTGACCGCGATCCGCTGATTTGCAACATCTTCTCCGCCCTGAGCGCAGAGGTAGAGGCCCCTGGTCTCGGGAGTCCGCTGATGGTGGACAGCCTCAAGACCGCCTTGGTCATTCACCTGCTGCGGCACTATTGTGCCACCCAGCCCAGGCTATTCAGCTATGGTGGCGGCCTGTCTGACGCGAAGCTGGCCCAGGTTAAAGACTACATCAGCGCTCACCTGGCTCAAGACCTGAAGCTGAATAAGCTGGCCGCGATCGCGCAAATCAGCCCCTACCACTTTGTCCGCCTGTTTAAGCGCAGCGTAGGAACTACGCCCCACCAATACATTTTGCAGCGTCGGGTCGAGCAGGCCCAGTATCTGCTGCGTCATAGCGACCAGAGCCTGGCTGAAATTGCGCTTAGGGTTGGCTTTTGTGACCAGAGCCATCTAACTCGCTGCTTCAAACGCATCGTGGGGATGACGCCTGCCCAATTCCATCAGGGCTGAGCGCAGGAATGTTCTAAAAGGCCGCAATTTTCTTCTAGAGACCAAACCGCCCAGTTTCTAAGCTGTCAGCAGATTCTCTAGGAGAAAGTCATGCAGATTGAAACTGCTGAAGTGATGATTGCCACGCCTGACGGTCAGATGCCTGCCTTTCTGTGCAAACCAGCTAAAACTGGCCGCCAGCCTGCCATCTTGTTGCTGATGGAAGCCTTTGGCCTGACCTCCCATATCCGCGAAGTCACTGTCCGCATTGCCAATGAAGGATATACGGTGCTGTCTCCAAACCTGTACTACCGAGAGCGACCGCCCAATACCTTTGGCTATGACGAGGTTGAGCCAGCGACGGCGATGATGTGGCGGCTGGATTTTGGTCAGCCTGTTGAAGCAGACCTTGAGGCCGCACTGGCTTACCTCGCATCGAGTGCAGACGTAGACCCTGAGCGAATTGGGGTCACAGGATTTTGCCTGGGCGGCGGGCTGACCTTTTTGACGGCTTGCCGATTCTCAGATCGCATTGCCGCTGCGGCCCCCTTCTATGGAATGGTGTTGGATGAGTGGATTGAGGCTGTGAAAGAGATTACGGTGCCCGTTTATCTCTTCTTTGGCGGAGCCGACCCGTTTATTTCGCGCGATCGCGTTCGGCAAATCGACGCTAGGTTTGATGAACTGGGCAAAGAATATCGGCTGAAGGTCTACCCAGAGGCCGATCACGGATTCTTCTGCCACGAGCGTTCATCCTACCATCCGGCAGCCGCCAAAGACGCCTGGCAAGAGCTGATCTCGTTTTTTCAGGCTCACCTGTAGATATATTGCTAACTTAGACCTCAAGCGTATTGCAAATTCCGCTATGATCGGAACTAGGCGTAAACCAGTATCTCCCTACATTATGCAAATCATTGCTGATTTACCGTTAAAGGAGAATGACCGGCTTGCCATTGAGGCAGCCGTTGATTTACTACTCAATCAGTTCCCAGTAGAGCAGGTCATTCTCTACGGTTCCAAAGTCTCTGGGCAAGATACCGAAGAGTCCGACATAGACCTACTCGTGCTTACTCGGCGACCGCTGACTTGGCAAGAGCGCAATACGATTACTGATACGCTTTTTGACCAAGAGCTAGTCTACGATGTCGTCATCAGCACCCTGATTGTGACTCGTACCGAATGGATGACTGGCCCCTACAGTCTGCTTCCCATACACGATGAGATTGACAGACATGGTGTAGCGGCTTAATGAGGAAAGATTCCCAATCTGAAGCCATCATCGACTATCTGCTGCAGAAAGCATCTCAGGCGTTAGATTCGGCTCGGTCAGAACTTCAGGCAGACCGGTTAGACTTTGCCGTCAATCGTGCCTATTATGCTTGCTTCTATGCAGCTAGCGCAGTCATGCTTCAACGAGGAAAACAGTTGCCAAACATTCTGGGTTGAGAGGCGCAGTTCACCGGGAGCTGGTCAAACCAGGACATTTAGCCTCCATATGGGGCAAGGTGTTTGATCGTGCCTTTGAAAGTCGCCAAACAGCAGACTATCTAGTTTTATTTACTTTCGAGCCTGAGCAAGTCGAACAGCTGCTCCAAGATGCAGCAGGCTTTGTTCAAGAGATGCATCAGCTTTTGAACAATTCTTAGCAACGGAGCCACATTCCAATCTGAAACAACTGCCTCCAAAAGCTGAGCCAAGCTGATTTACTCGGCCCTACCCGCTTCTTCTATTGAGCCATTGCCGACGCTTAGTGAACTTGAAACCAACCAGCACAGTACCCAATCCGATCAGAGCGGCTGCCGCTCCCGGTTCGGGGACTGGCTCGTACTCAATGACCTCACCTGCTAGTGCTGGGAAGAGTAAGGGCGGCATTCGAACCTGAGTTGCCTGCTCAAAGGCATAGGCCAGCCCCAGTAAGGTTGGTTCGCTATAGGCTTTTCCGAAGAAAGAAAGCGAGACGGGCAGTTCATCTGACGTAAATCCAGCGGGCACCTGAACATCCGGAAATCCAGAAATGTTGGCAATATTAGTCGGCGATGGGCCAGGCTCACAGATATAGGTGGGATCTTCTAAACCCGGGAGTGGGCTAGCTGGACAGCCCGACGTGGGATAGATCAGCGCATCGAGATTGTTACGCTCCAGCAGATTGAGCGCAGAATTGCGGACCAGGGCACGGCCATTGGTGAGCGCATCGATATAATCTGGATCGGTGAGCGGTACGCTATCCTGTTCTACCCTGAACAGATCTAGACGGGTCGAATAGGTCTCAAAAAAGTCATCCTGCTCCGCCACCTCAATGATTTCAGCCAGTGTCTTAGGATATTCGTCGCCAATCGTGGCCAGATAGTCAGGAATCTGCGCTTTAAATTCAGGCCAGCGGATGCGCGTATAGATAGTGCCTTTATCTTCAATCACTTCCTCTGGGAAGAACAGGGCGTCTACGATTTCTGCACCCGACTGTTCCAACGTTGCGATCGCGTCTGTAATAATCTGGTCTACTTCGGGATTGCGACCAAAAAAGTCCCGCGCAACGCCAATCCGAGCCCCGTTGAGCGCATCCTTGTCTAAAAACGGGGTGTAATCGTCGAAGGTTTTACTGGCGCTGTCTAGAGTTGCCGGATCGCTGGGGTCGATCCCAGCCATGGTACCCAGCGCGATCGCGGCGTCTTCCACCGTACGGGCGAGCGGCCCACCAACGTCAAAGGAGAGGGCGAGGGGAATAATGCCATCCCGGCTAGTGAGTCCCAGGGTTGGCTTAACGCCGACTAGGCCGTTGGCGGCAGCGGGACCGCGAATCGAGCCGCCGGTATCGCTCCCTGTCCCAATCACGCCGAAATTAGCGGCAATCGACGCGCCCGTACCACCGCTAGAGCCAGACGGGCTGCGGTCTAGCTCATAGGGGTTGCGGGTCAGCCCCTGTAGCGAGCCCCCGGGAACCCCAGAGGCAAACTCGCTCATATTTGCCTTCGCTAAAATGATCGCCCCCGCGTCGCGAAACTGCTTGACGGTAAAAGCATCATCGGGCGGAATCGACCCTTTGAGCACAACCGACCCTGCCGTCGTCGGCAAGTCAAACGTGTCATAGTTATCCTTGAGAATGACAGGAATCCCATGCAGCGGGCTCCTGGGGCCTTTAATCTGGCGCTCTAGGTCCAGCGCCCGGGCAGTTTCAAGCGCGTTTGGATTGACCCTAATAATCGAGTTCAGTTCGTCGTCATAGGTCTCAATCCGGTTCAGATACAGCTGAATTAGCGATTCCGATGATAGGGCTCCAGCATCGAAGGCTTTGTTGATGTCTGACACCGTCGCTTCCTGAAGCCGAAATACGGCTGCCCTAGCAGCGTTAGGGATAGTGGCATAGACGGCAACCGGCGTTGCGATCGCGATCGCGGCTCGTTTGGCAAAACTCATCATGAACTCGGATACCCCCAGAATAAAGATGAACCAGAACGGCTATGGGCTAAAGGCGTAATTGTCTCCTCAGCCAAGCAGGACTCAACAACAGCGTTTCACAAATCGCATTCCTAACGCACCGAGCGCCAGCATTGCAGGCTGGCGCTTTATCATGCTCAATCGCTTCACCGGATAAAGCCGGGAACAGGCCCGGCGATTGAGTAACAAATAGCCTAATTGGTACTTGGTTTCTGAAGACGAATCAATAATATCTGTAGAATCCGTAGGATTACTGTACTTAACACTACACAATCGCAAAACCCTGTTGTGAGGCAAACGACCCCATCATTGCCTCTAGAACGCTACCCGATTTCTCATAGGTTTCTAAGTCAAAATTAAAATGTATCACAGAATACATTAACCCACCTCTCAGCCTTGCAGCTGACGATGGAACTGTAGGAAATGAGTTAAGCAATCTCGCTTTTAAGGAGGCCTATTATGAAACGCTTTTTATTAACTGGTTTGACTGTTCTGCTCTCTAGCTTGACAATTTCATCGGTTGCCTATGCCGGTCAAACCCACCTGAACGACTTAGCTGCCGACCTGAACGGCGATGGGGATGTCTCATTGACGGAGCTCAACATATACAACCGAAACCAGCGCAATCCGAAGTAGCGTTCTCGAGCTGGATGCCAGCAGGCTGATGGAGGTCAGCTTGTTGGCCCACTGAATGCTGTTTATGGGAAAGCCCCGGCTTTTAGTCGGGGCTTTTCAGCGATCGCTTTCGCATTGCATTATGCTGTTCCAGCGGCAATTGCATCGTCTCGGGCTGCCGCCAGAGCGCGGGCAGCAATTCGAGGATTCTGGTGATGAATATCATGGTGGATGGTGGCCTGAATGACCGTCTGACCAAAGATTAGCTCACCTGAGGCGAGCAGCCAGCTGGGTAAAGGCAGCGCAAAGGTGCCATATTCGCCCTCTCGATGATGGATCATGCGAAAGAAGGCGATATCACCCAGCCCATAGACCAGTCGCAGAGACAGCCACAGCCACAGAAAAGCGCGTCCTCCTACCCAGGTCAAGCCGCCCAGGATAATCAGTTTGGTTGCCAGGTCTAAGCTGAGCTGCAGCGTTAGTCCATGCTTAGCGATCCAGCGGATAGCACTTTGCTCGGGGGATACAAAGGCGTTAAAAATCGACTGTGGCCAGCTGCCTCGAATATGATAGGCATCCGGGTCGGCATCGGTTGCGGGCGCTGCATGATGGGCAAAATGCAATGTCCGAACCTGGCTATAGCTCAGGGAAATGACCGATAGCGGTAGCGGACTTACCCCCATCAGTCGGATCACAGGATTGATCTGCTGCTGATCATAGATATGGAGCAGCTCGTGGAAGTTAATCATCCAGCGGGGCAGCAGCAATAGCACAGCGATAGGCAATGCGGCTAGCGGGAGGATAGGTAGGATTGCGAGCCCATATACCCCGACCAATATTCCAGCGCTGAGCAAACAGTACCGCGTATACTTCCGTCCGTCCTGCTCAGTGACCCTATATTCTTCAGGGAAAAGCGATAAGCTACCTTGCATATCCTCGGCGGCCTTCTTAAACGCCAGGCTAAATATCATAACGCACAGGCTGCTTGTGCGGCTAGCTTTGTCCGGCCAATTGGAAAAGCTTAAGCTGTAAAAACGCTACAGATGAGTTTGCGCTGTTTGAATCGGACTAAGCGATCGCTAAAAAGATCTGGTCTGATATGGTTAGCGGATCGTAGGGTTTGGTGATGACCGAGGCCACTTTTAGCTGGTCAAAGTATTGCTTTTCGTGGGACTGCGCCTTTGCCGTTAGGATGATAATTGGAATCTGCTGGGTTTTTGCATTTTCTCGCAGCTTTTGCAAAATGGTCAGCCCGTCCATCTCAGGCAGCATCATGTCTAGCAGGATGACATCGGGCTGTTGTGAATCCGCGATCGCGATTCCTTCTTTACCGTTGCTAGCCTTCAAAACATCCCACTGGCCGGTGATCTCTAGACAAAGCTGAGTCGCTTCTCGAATGTCGTCCTCATCATCAATGATTAAAATACGCTTAGTAGACATCGCTGCTTTCCTAACAGAATTTGCATTATTAAGAACCGTCTTCTGGACCAGCTTCGGCATATTCCGGCAGCGTCAGAAAAAACGTGCTGCCGCAACCCACCTGGCTCTGAGCCCAGATCTCGCCGTCATGTTCTTGCGCAATACTACGACAGATAGCCAGCCCCAGGCCGGTACCTCCTTTGTGGCCGTTATCTGAGGCATCGAGCTGTTCAAACCGAGCAAAAACCGTTTCTAGCTTATTCTCAGGAATGCCCTGCCCCCGATCGGTTACCTGGAGCAGGATGACCGACCCTGAAGCGTCAATGCCGGCCTGAAGCGCGTCCGTACCAGTCACATTCAGACCCTGAGCCACTCTCGATACGCTCTTGGAATCAACCTGCTGGGCTCGCATCTCTACCGTTGAGCCGTTGGGTGAAAACTTAATCGCGTTACTGAGCAAGTTGGTCAGCGTCTGAATAATCCGATCGGGATCTGCCCATATCTGCGTCGTAAGCGGGTCAACCAAAAGCTGTATGCCGTGGTTATCGGCCATCGCCCGCATCTCATCCGCAGCTTGAGCCATAATGTTGGCCAGATTGCACGGTTTCTTGTCCAGCGTCACTTTACCCAGCTTAATCCGTTCAACATCCAAAATGTCGTTGACCAATCGCACCAGCCGATTGGTGTTGGAGAAGGCAATTTCGACCATGCGCTGGCGTTTTTCAGGCTGAAGGTCAATCTTTTCCTGAGCCAGCAACCCCAGGGCCGCTCGAATGGACGTGAGCGGGGTTCTCAGCTCATGGCTGACAACGGCGATAAATTCATCTCGCATCCGCTCAATCAGCTGCCGTTCGGTAATGTCTTTGAAGATAACAACTGCTCCGACAATTTTGCCGCTTTCATGGATGGGGGTGCTGACATATTCTGTCGGGAAACTCTGGCCGTCTTGCCGCGTAAACAGATCGCCTGTGACATGATGAGTCTGGCTATATTTCAGCGTTTTAAAGATGGGGCTATGCGGCCAGTCATAGCGCTCGCCGCCGGGCTTGGTGTGCTGGAGCCAGTCGTGCATAAACTGGTTAATCAGGTCTTTCTTGTCGTACCCTAGCATTCTGGCCGCCGCCGGATTGACAAAGACGGTGTTGCCCTCAGGGTCAATGCCGCAGATGCCTTCTCCAGCAGAGCTGAGAATCAGCTCGTTTTGATGGCTGAGGCGCTTGAGAGAATCTCGGGCCTGCTGGAGTTCCTTTAACGCGCGTTCCCGCTCTATATTCTCCTGAATCAGGCTCTGATTAAGCTGCTGGAGTTCCGCCGTGCGCTCGATAACGCGCTTTTCCAAATCGGCGTTGAGAGCCTGCACGGTTTGCAAAAGCTGGGTTTGGTAAATTACCGAAGCATATCGGTCGGCCAAATCCTGCATTAGCCCAATTTCCCGGGCCGTCCAGGGCTGGGGCTGACTCCGCTTGAGCTCTCGCCAGGTTTCAAACGACCGGCGGGGCCGGTTTTGGCGAGGGTCGGCGGCATCCAGCCGACCCGCCCAAACCGTCTCAATATCGATGGACTGACGAAACAGGCTGAGATATCCTAAAAAGCGATTGCGATGGATGAGTCTGACGACTAGCAGACCGCGAATCTCTTGTTCTATCAGGGCAGACGCAATGGACCAGGACATTTCAATCTGACTGACGTCGGCAATCGCCCAAAGCTGAGTCATCCACTGGTTAGGCGCTTCGGCTTCGAGCCAGCTTTGCCAGTCAGGCAGCTGTTCCAATACGGCGGTTGCAGACCGGCGACGAGCCGGTTGGCCCCCCGTCCTGGAGAGTTCGGGCTGGATGCCGCTGGTCACCAGCTGCGCAGGTTTCGAACTTTCGGCTGACAGATAGAGCCTACCGCCGACGCATTGCAGCGCCGAGACGGTTTTGTCTAGGGCTTTCTGGAGCGGATCTGGTGTACTGGAATGGAGCAGCGAGACGACCTGATTGGTAATCGCTTCATGCTGCCCGCGTAAGCGGGTGAGATGTAGCAGGCTGGCATGGGAGATTGCGACGGTCACCTGGTCGGCAATCTGCTGTACGATTTTCAGCTCTTTTGGGCCAAACTGGCGAGGCGTACTGTGGTGGGCGACCAGCAGACCCCAAAGCTGATGGCGATGCAAAATCGGGACGACCAGGGATGACTGCACACCCATCGCGGTCAGATATTCGACGTGGCAGGCATCAATCGGCCGAAACCAGAGATCGCTGGGTGGGGAGGACAGGGCCGTACGACAGAACGGGCTGATGCCGATTTTCCCCTTAGCGACGTTGACAATCGTGCGCTGGCGAGCCGTTAAGAACATCTCGCGGGCATGTTCTGGAATATCTTCAGCGGGAAATCGATGTCCCAGCAGCGAGGGCAGCCGCTGATGCTGAACGGCCTCGGCGACGACTTCGCCGCTGTTATCTTCGTGAAAGCGATAGACCTTAACCCGGTCGGTGCCCAAAAACCGGCGCATTTCATCCACGGTAGCATCCAGAATCTCAGGCAGCTCCAGCGACTGACGGATGCGGTCAGTCATCCGATGCAGCAGTTCTTCTAGGTGTTTAATCGGTCGATGGGAGAGCTGAGTCATAGGAGAAGGCGCGACCTCAGTAGGGTTTGGGCGGGGCGGTTCGCTAAAAGATAGGACGGAAGCTGCCAGTTAGCCGATCATCACCCCCCCGCCTCGACTTGAGGACAGCCCTCAGCAATGGCGTCCATTGCCCGCCGCAGCTGGGTTCGCCGGAGCTGATCGAACAGGCGGGCGAGCAGCTCCGAGCTGGATAGAGATTTTTCCACCAGGTCGTTAGCGCCCGCTCTATAGGCGGCCTGCTGCACCTGAGTATCGGCATGGGCAGTCAAGAAAACAATCGGCAGGTGGCTCCAAACCGGGGCCTGACGCACCGCCTGACACAGCTCAATGCCGCTAAACTTGGGCATGGTGATATCGAGCAGCAGCAGGTCTGGCGCAGAATCCTTGAGAGTTTGCCAGAAATCAAGGGGCTGATTCAGGGTCACAATTTGAAAGCCCCGAGGCTCCAGCAGGGTCCGCAGGGCGGCTAAAACCTCCGGATCATCATCGACGACCAGCACCTTGTGAGGGATTTGCTGAAAGCGCGATCGCAGCAGCTGTATGGTTTTGAATACCTGCTTTGCACTGAGGTTATGAAAAAAGGGATGCTGCCCGAGATGAGCCGCTTTCACCCGAGCGGCTAGGCTGCCATCGGCGCTACAGACCAGCACCATCAGAGACGGCACCTGATCGATCAGCACGGACAGTTCAGCCAGATCGCTCGGATCGCTCGCTTCTAGAGAAAAATCCACCAATACCACATCGGGCAGATCCCCATTGACCGCAAACGAGGTCGGAATCTTGGCATCGGGCAGCTGGGCTAAGGCGGTCATCAGGTCTCGGAGGGCCGCTGCATGGGGTGAGACCTTGACGGTCAGGCCGGCCGCTTTGAGAACGCCAACCATCTCGGTCGGCAGTGCTGAGCGATCGTCAACGAACACCAGCAGGGGCAGATCCGCCAGCTGCAGCGGCGGCGGCTCTAGCTGATGGAGCGCCTGATTCAGCACCTGGTCTAACGCTTCAACTAGGTCTATCAGCCGTTCCCGATCGGCGGTAAGGGGCGCATTCCCCCGCAGAATTTGCTCAATTTGATGGGCCAGCTTGGAACCTGACGCCAGGCCAAATATGCCGAGCGCCCCAGTCAGACTATGGGCGGCTCGATAGGCAGATTGCCGGGTCTGGTCAGAGAGCTGCTGGGCTTGCAGGTCACGCACCGCCTGCTTCAGCAGCTCCAGCCGATCGAAGTGCTGGAACTTGACCGACTGCCAAAGGGTCTGGAGGGCAGCATGGGTCTGCTGCTCCCTCAGTTCGGTGGAGCGAGGATTTGCTATGGATGCGAGGGCTGGGGAAGGATCGCGATCGCGGCGAGCATGGGTTTGAGTATGCATCACAGGGGGCTCCGACTTGATTCGGTAGCCCACCCCATAGACCGTTTTGACTAAATCCGCTGGCGCGCCAGCGGCTGAGAGCTTGCGGCGGAGCCCTTTTATATGAGAAGTAACGGTATCTTCGCCGGGGGCCTCACTAAAGCTCCATAGCTTATCTAAAATGGCGCTGCGGCTAAACACCTGAGACGGATTTCTTAAAAACAGCTCCAGCATGCCGTATTCCTTGGGGGTCAGATTCAGATAGGTGCCCCCGTAGGTGACCTCCCGGCTGCTCAGGTCTAAACACAGCTCGCCTAGCTCAAGGGCTGAAGAAACGGGCGTTTGCACCCGCCGCATCAGCACCCGCACCCGGGTCAGCAGTTCTTCGAGCTCAAAGGGCTTGGTGATGTAGTCGTCAGCCCCGGCGTTCAGTCCCGCAATTTTCTTATGGCTGGAGTCCAGCGCCGTCACCAGCAGCACCGGCATACTGTAGGACTGTTCCCGCAGCCGCCGACACAGATCTAGCCCGCTCAGCTGAGGCAGCATCACGTCTAATATCACCATGTCATAGTCAAAGGCACTGACCAACTGCCAGCCAGTCTGTCCATCATGGGCAACATCTACGGCATAGTATTCGTCAGCCAGCCCTTTCTCAAGCACTTTGGCAACGGATTCATCATCCTCAATGAGTAGAATCTTCATGGTTTATTGCCTGCCTAGTGAAACGTCGTTCGCTTGAGCGAAGAAAGCTGTTCGCTTGAGCAAAGTGAAACGTCTATTCGCTCACGCAAAAAGAACGTTATCAAAGCCGACCATTCTGAGAAACTATTCCCATCAGATGATGGAAAAACAATTTCTGATTTATGAATAATATAAATAATCTTAATCAAAACGGTTTATATCTCATCGAAATTTATGAAAGTTAAAGCTTATCCCTTATTCAGGCATAGGCCCTCTGAGACGGCCGCTATTGCTGGCATTAGGATATTAATTAGCGCTGGCATTGCGCTAATCCTTTGGGAGCGGTCAATTCACTGCAAAAAGAAATACGGAGAGATCGAAACCCTACTTCTCTCCATATTTCTTCTATTGAAAAGACAAGTGATTGCCAACAGCTTTCTATTCAACAAGGCTAAAGTGCCCGGTGGAAATAGGTGCCGTACTGTAGGCCGGGGAATACATGGTTCAATTCTATCATCACTATCGATAGAATCACCAGGGCTAACGTGGCCATAATCGGGGCGCTGGTCAGATACTTCATCAGGTACTGCATGAAATTCTCCTAAATCTGGTTTTGATGACGCTATTGACTATCGAGGCGATACCGAAAGTTCGTTTTTTTGAACGGTTAGCTCGCCGGCAGTCAGTTCTTTGATCGCCAGTAGAGGCCATAACAGTCCCTGACTAAAGGCGCGAATCGCCAGCGGCAGATCGATAAAGATTTCCGTTTCTTCGGGTTTAGACGCTCGCTTGCTGCCGATCAGATAGGCTCGACCCGACCAGCCGACAAACCCCGCGAAGTAAAAGAAAATGGCGAAGGGAATGACCACGTCAATCGCTCGGTCGAACCGCAGCTGTAGGTGGGGCAGCCCATCGGCACCACAGAGCAGATTGGATTCATAGGCCTGATAGGGCTGATCAAAATAGTAGCTCTCGGGGGCGTTCTGCATCCGCTCCTGAAAAGCCTCCGACGCCTGACAGGGCACCAGATGAGTATCTGGTGCGCCAGCTGCAGCCGCATCGGCAGGCGCAAGGGTAAACCAGAGCAGCCCCATCAGCAAAATGGCAAAAAGTTTTCTCATCGAGATGTCTCCTAGCAAACTAAAGTAGGTTTCTTGTGAACGACCTGGAAATGTTGAGGTCTGATGAGTCAAGCCGATTGAAAGGCAATCTACGAGGTAGAGGTGCCTCCCATCGGGTCAGCTCCCATCGGGTCAGCCTGGGTTTGAGTCAGCATTCCCGCTGCCTGGCCGGTGCGATCGGCCCCCATTTCTCCTTCGTCACGGCCTTCTCGTTCGATCCAGAGAAAGACAATCGCAAAAACGGGAAACGGCAGAATGTAGAAAATCATCGGAATCATAATCCAGGGTAGCCAGGCGGCGGCGTAGTCACCGGTCAGCTGAGTCATATCGGCCATGGGGGTTCTCCTTTAGAAATGCGTTTGCGGGACGGGTTTGAGCTGAATAGCTAGCCAACACCACCTGATAGGACCATTTGACTAACGTTGACGGCACCCCGAAGCATGGCATCGAGTTCGTCAAAGTTTTCTAACAGGACATAGGCAAAAATGGCCCCGCCCATGGACCCTAGCAAAATGCCGCCACAGAGTTGGAACCAGTCTTCTTTTTTGCGTAAGGGGCGCAGGCGGTCTTGGGAGTGAGAGTTATAGGCTCCTTTGGGGTTGCCCTGAAAGGTAGACAGGGCAAAGATGGAAATTCCCAGACAGGCGGATACGGTGATAAAAATGGCGGTGATTAACCCACTGAGGTTGGCTCCGTGAGCGGTTTCTCGTAGGGGACCCACGACAATTTCTGGACCGACTAGAAAGTAGCCGTGGGCCATGCCAATTTCCAAACCTCGTAGAAAAGGCGAGAGTCCGGGTCGGTAGGCGGGCAGATTGTTGATGTAGACCTTTACCCAGTTCGAGCTATTCAGCGGAGTCGCTAGATTGCCCAGCTGGGGATTGCCCTTATAAGGCTGGATGGGATCGTCTTTGCCATAGGCATCGGCCCAAGCGGGGGATTGAGTAGGCGTCATAGTATTGCCTCTTGCAGTTGAATTTGAGGGGGTGGGAAAAAAGTCCTGGCCGCTGAACCTTGCGACCAGGACCGATCTGGGTTAAGGAGAGCCCAGACTTGGGGCCAGCGTGCGATCGCTCACCCTGGCCAAGGTTGAATCACGGAAATCGGCTGGCGGTTGACGCGATCAGGAAAGCGCCGTAGGTGGCGATGTAGCCGACGGTGAAATGGGTGAGCCCGACCAGCCGGGCCTGCACGATCGACAGGGCCACGGGCTTGTCTTTGGGATAGCCAAAGGACAGGGGCGTATTTTCGTGCGCCCACAGCAGCGTCTCAATCAGCTCCTGCCAGTAGCCCCGCCAGGTAATCAGGAACATAAAGCTCACGGCCCAGGCCAGGTGGCCGAACAGGAACATCCAGGCCCAGACGGCTAGATTATTCGTGCCTGCCGGATTGTAGCCGTTGATCAGCTGGGCTGAATTGAGCCACAGGTAGTCGCGGAACCAGCCCATCAGGTAGGTGGAGCTTTCGTTGAACTGGGCCACGTTGCCGCTCCAGATCGCCAGGTGCTTCCAGTGCCAGTAGAAGGTCACCCAGCCCAGGGTATTGAGCATCCAGAAGGTGGCCAGGTAGAAGGAATCCCAGGCGGAAATGTCGCAGGTGCCGCCACGGCCAGGGCCGTCGCAGGGGAAGCTGTAGCCGAAGTCTTTTTTATCCGGCATTAGCTTGGAGCCGCGAGCATCCAGGGCCCCTTTGACCAGGATCAGGGTGGTGACGTGGAGCCCCAGCGCGATCGCGTGATGCACCAGGAAGTCTCCCGGCCCAATCGTCAGAAACAGCGAGTTGGTGCCGCTATTAATCGCCTCTAGCCAGTTGGGCAGCCAGACATTGGCATGATTCGGCCAGGCGGTCGTCGCTACGCTGTCCGGGTTCGACAGCAGCGCGTTGACGCCATAGAGCACCTTGCCATGAACCGCCTGAATCCACTGGGCAAACACTGGTTCCGCCAGGATTTGCTTATCCGGGCTGCCCAGGGCCATCTCGCAGTCGTTGTGAACATAGAGCCCCAGGGTGTGGAAGCCCAGGAACAGTGATACCCAGCTCAGGTGAGAGATGATCGCTTCCTTATGGTCGAGCACCCGGGCCAGCACGTTGTTTTCGTTGGCTACCGGGTCATAGTCCCGCACCAGGAAGATGGCCCCGTGGGCAAACGCCCCCAGCATAATGAACCCAGCGATGTACTGGTGATGGGTGTAGAGGGCGGACATGGTGGTGTAGTCGCGGGCGATGAAGGCATAGGGCGGCATTGAATACATGTGCTGCGCCACCAGCGAGGTAATTACCCCCAGGCAGGCCAGGTGCCAGCCCAGCTGAAAGTGCAGCGAGTTGTTGTAGGTATCGTAGATGCCCTGGTGACCGCGCCCGGTGCGGGGGGCGATGAAGAAGCCATCCAACCCCGGCCCCTGGAGGGACTCGGTCATGTTTTTGATGTCATGGCCGATGCCGAAGTTGGTACGGTACATGTGCCCGGCGATGATGAAGATAACCGCGATCGCCAGGTGGTGATGGGCCATATCGGTCAGCCATAGCGACTCGGTCTGGGGATGGAAGCCGCCTAAAAAGGTGAGAATGGCGGTACCGGCCCCCTGCGAGGTATTGAAGATATGCTCCGCCGTATCGGGATTCTGGGCATAGGCTCCCCAGTTGCCGCTGAAGAACGGTCCCAGGCCCTGGGGGTGGGGCGGCACGGCCAGAAAGTTATCCCAGCCGACATGCTGGCCCCGAGATTCGGGAACCGCCACATGCACCAGGTGTCCGGTCCAGGCCAGGGCGCTGACTCCAAACAAACCGGCTAGATGGTGGTTCAGCCGAGATTCCGCATTCTTAAACCAGGCTAGCCCGGGGCGGTAGCGGGGCTGCAAGTGCAGCCAGCCGGCGTAGAGCATCACCGCCGCCAGCAGCAGCAGGAACAAAGACCCGACAAACAGGTCGTTATTGGTGCGCATGCCGATCGTGTACCACCAGTGGTAGACGCCGGAGTAGCAGAGGTCTACCGGATTACCGGCCCCGGCCCGGGTAAAGGCTTCGATCGCGGGTGGCCCCAGCTGAGCATCCCAGATCGCGTGGGCGATCGGCGATACGGTCAGCGGGTCTTTAATCCAGAGTTCGAAATTGCCTTGCCAGGCCACATGAAACAAAATGCCAGAAATCCAGAGAAAGATAATGGCAATGTGACCAAAATGGGAGGCGAAGATCTTCTGATAGAGATTCTCCTCGGTCATCCCATCGTGGCTTTCAAAATCATGGGCCGTGGCGATCGAATAGAAGATTCGACGGGTGGTCGGATCTTGCTGTAAGTCCTGACTAAATTTGGGAAATTTTGTCGCCATGGTTCTAAGTTACGTATGCAATGATGAATTTGTGACTGTTGATCATCCAAGTGCGACCATGCGGGCCAGGAAAAAGGCCCAGGTCGTGACAATACCGCCTAGCAGGTAGTGGGCAACCCCCACCGCCCGGCCCTGAACAATGCTCAAGGCCCGGGGCTGAATCGCCGTCGTAATCCTCAGCTTGTTATGGGCCCAGACAATCGACTCGATCAGCTCCTGCCAGTAGCCGCGACCGCTAAACAGGAACATCAGGCTGAAGCCAAAGACAAAGTGCCCAGCCAGGAACATCAGACCGTAGGCTGAGAGGGCTGAACCGTAGGAGCTAATCACCTGGGAAGCCTGCGCCCAGAGGAAGTCTCGCAGCCAGCCATTGTTGGTAATCGACGACTGGGCGAAGTTGCCGCCAGTGATATGCAGGATACTGCCATCGGCGTTGACCGTACCCCAGACGTCCGACTGCATTTTCCAGAAGAAGTGGAAAATCACCATGGACAGGCAGTTGTACATCCAGAACAGGCCCAGAAACACGTGGTCCCAAGCTGAAACCTGGCAGGTGCCGCCTCGGCCCGGCCCGTCGCAGGGGAAGCGGAAGCCCAGTTCGCCCTTGTCGGGAATCAGCCGAGAGCTGCGGGCAAACAGCACCCCTTTGAGCAGCACCAGCACCGTCACGTGAATCGTGAACGCATGGATATGGTGAATCAGGAAATCGGCTGTGCCCAGCGGAATCGGCATCATCGCAATCTTGCCGCCCACGGCGACGACTCCGCCGCCAAAGGCGTAGCTCACCGGTTGCCCGATCCCGGGTACCGTGGTGCCGATTCCAGCGACGTCGATATTGCGGAGGCCGCCAAACACGTTGCCTAAGGGCTCAGCTGCCTGCAGGGCAGAGTTGCCCACCGCCATCGTATGAATCTGCTGAATCCACTGGGCGAAAATCGGCTGGAGCTGAATCCCCGTATCGGAGAACATATCCTGAGGCCGACCAAAAGCGCGCATCGTGTCGTTGTGACAGTACATCGCAAAGCTGTGGAAGCCTAAGAACTGACAGACCCAGGCTAAGTGAGACACGATCGCATCCCGATGGCGAATCACCCGGTCAAGAATGTTGTTGACATGGTCAGCCGGATTGTAGTCTCGCACCATAAAAATGGCCGCATGGGCCGCTCCGCCCACGATACAGAATCCGGCAATCCACACATGGTGGGTAAACAGCGAGGTCACCGTAGCATAGTCGGTGGCCAGGTAGGGATAGGGCGGCATTGCGTACATGTGGTGGGCCACCAGCAGGCTAGCCGTGCCGAACTGGACCAGGTGAATGGAAAGATTGGCATGCCAAGAGGTCTCAAAAATTTTGTCGAGGCCCCGGTGACCGACTGGCCCAATAAAGTTAAAAATCGGCAGCATTTTGGGCGTTCTGGCGTCATCTAGCAGCTCCCTAAAGCTATGACCAATGCCCCAGTTGGTGCGGTAGAAATGACCGGCAATGATAAAGAGAACGGCGATCGCGACATGGTGGTGGGCAATGTCCGTCATCCACAGGCTGCCGGTAACCGGATTGAGGCCGCCTTTAAAGGTGAGAAAGTCGGCATAGGCTGCCCAGTCCAGGGTGAAAAAGGGCCTCAACCCCTGGGCAAAGCCGGGATACAGGTCGGTCATCAGCTGCGGATTGAGAATGAACTCATGGGGCAGCGGAATCTCTCCCGGCGGCACCCCGGCATCCAGCAGCTTATTGGTGGGCAGCGCGACGTGAATCAGGTGCCCAGCCCAGCCCAAACTGCCCAGGCCGAGCAGTCCCGCCAGGTGGTGATTCATCATCGATTCCCAATTGCGGAACCACTCTAGCTTGGGCGCTCGCACGTGGTAGTGAAACCAGCCCGCAAACAGCATCACCGCGGCCATCACCAAAGCGCCGATAGCCGTGCAGTAGAGCTGAAATTCGTTGGTGAAGCCCTCGCCCCGCCACATTTGAAACAGCCCTGAGGTAATCTGAATGCCATGGAAGCCGCCGCCGACATCGGCATTGAGAATTTCCTGGCCAAAGATCGGCCAGACCACCTGAGCGCTGGGCTTCAGATTAATGGGATCGGCCATCCAGGCGGAAAAGTTAGAAAAGCGAGCGCCGTGAAAATACATACCGCTCAGCCAGATGAACACAACGGCCAGATGGCCGAAGTGGGCCGAAAAGATTTTTCGAGACGTCTCTTCTAAGTCACTGGTGTGAGAATCAAAATCATGGGCATCGGCGTGCAGGTTCCAAATCCAAGTGGTGGTCTTGGGTCCCCGCGCCAGGGCACGGTCGAAATGGCCTGGTTTAGACCATTTCTCAAAAGAGGTGGGTACGGGATCATTATCGACAGTAACTCTAACCCGTTGCCTCTGTTCTGGAGGACTGGTTGTCATTAAACTCTCCTTTTTTTGCTGAACTTGCTGAGAAAACTAGGTGGTTAAAGAGCCTCGTGTTAAACGGCGCGATCGCGGCCCTAGGGAGGATTGCGCTGCGCGATCGCGTTCCAGGAGATACGCCGTTCGCTGTCAAAGCCGGCGTCTCCTAAAAAGACGGGAAACATCGCCTCATCCGATTCTTCGACCGACTGCAGGCCATGATTAGCTCGATTCACCACATCCACCCAGGTCGGCACGACCGTTTTCTGAATAGAGCCGCCCACCGTTCGATTGAGAGAAAACTGGTCAAATCCAAAGGCGGTCATATCGACCCCGAGCGCCGCCGACCAGATGCCCGCGACGGGAAAGGCTGCCAGGAAAAAGTGCAGAGATCGCGAGGATCTAAAGGTTGCTCCCGGCCAGAGCAGTTTCTGCTGGTAGTTCTGGATGTGGTCAAAGCTGTAGACCTTTTCACCCCGGTCTGACTGAAACCGCTTTGGATGATCAGACTGCTGGGGCTGACGAAACACCGCTGACGTCACCAGTGAGCCGTGGGCGGCGCAGAGCAGAGAGCCGCCCAAAACGCCGATTACGCCGACCTGGTGGAGCGGATTGGCGAGAATGTTGTGATCGGCCTGAAACTGCATCATAAAGGTGAAGGTGCCCGAGATCCCCAGGGGCATCCCCGAGGCAAAGCTGCCCTGGCCTATCGGATAGATCAACAGCACCGAAACCGCCGCGGCCACAGGAGCCGTAAAGGTGAGCGAAATCCAGGGCCGCATCCCCAGGCGATAGCTCAGCTCCCATTCCCGGTCCTGATAGGCGATGATGCCAATCAGAAAATGTAGCACAATCAGCTGGTAGGGGCCGCCGTTGACGAGCCACTCCTGCATTGAAGCGGCTTCCCAGATGGGATAAAAGTGTAGCCCTAGCGCCGCCGAAGAAGGTACAACAGCAGCTGTAATCAGGTTGTTGCCGTCGAGCAAGGAACCGGAAATCATGTTGCCAGTGCCATCCATATTGACGGCCGGAGCCGCAATAAAGGCCAGCACAAACACGACAGCAGCGGTAGATAGGGTCGGGAACATAATCACCCCAAACCAGCCGACGTAGATGCGGTTTTCAGTGCTGGTGACCCATCGACAAAAGCGCTCCCACAGCGCCGGCAGGGAAATTGTGACGCCGCTATGTCTTTGAATATCGGGCGTTTTTAGCTGGTCAGAACGATCGAAGTCGAGCGCTCTACCAAACCTAAACTGTGTCATCTTAAGCTCCTGTATGACTGAATAGCTTGCGGCAATAGGAAACTGTTCGCTAGGCCAGAAGCGGGCTAGCGCATACACAGAATCCTTATGACCCCAAGGAAACATCAGCGGTTTTTCTAAAACTAGCAGCCCCCTGCTCCGTTACAGCCAAGCGATGCAGCGGCTGGAATCCTATCCGTCAGCGCCAGGCTGGCTGACAGGAGAGGCAAGGGGCGCTTTCAGAAACGACCTATCTCGGTTATTAGGGCAACGTTAGGAAAGAAAAATGGAGAACTGATGAAGACGGCACAGCCCTTAAACAAAAGATACAAACACGGCCTAAACTATCCCCCAAACCTAACTAAATGTAATCTGTTATCTGTCAGCTCAAGAATTGCTATATTGTTTATTTACAGATGGGAAGGTGTGACATTTTCAAGTCATTAAACCAACAGTTTTTCGGAGATTAATCAAGATGACGCTCTGTTTCAAAAAGACTTTGATCAGATATTTATCCTGCTCTATTATGGCGATGCTAATTTCGGCCGCTGCTTGGATAACCCCGGCCATGGCGGTCGAAATTGACCCGGCGACGCTGACCGTTCCACTGAACGATACCGGCGAGCAAATTACCCTGAGTACAGAACAGCTGGCGAAGGGACAGCGCCAGTTCAACAGCAGCTGCGCCCAGTGCCACGTGGATGGAGGCACCAAAACTAATCCTGACATCGATCTGGGACCTCGTACGCTGGCCTTAGCTACCCCGCCGCGCGTCAGCGTCGAAAGCATCGTCGATTATCTGGAGCATCCTACCACCTACGATGGGCTGCAATCGCTTGCCGAGCTGCATCCGTCTACTGCGCGGGCGGAATACTTTCCGAAGATGCGGGATTTAACCGAGGACGATTTAACCGCGATCGCGGGTTACATCCTGGTTCAGCCCAAAATTGTCGGTGACCAGTGGAGCGGCGGCAAACCGAACAGATAGAGGCCAACCTGTAAACGCTCACAAGAAAAGTCCCCAGGGTTAAAACCTTGGGGACTCAGCATGGGAGGACGTTTTATTGACCTAAATTGAGGCGGCGGCTCTACTTGAGCAGGTGTCTAAGTAGATTCTCTTTGACCATGATCTGCCGGGTAACCGCAATGATGTAGTCCTGGGCCTGATCGAGCGAGAGTCCTCGGGCCTGCGTTCTGATGATTTGCAGCTCTAGCTCTTGTTCCAACGTTAGCTGTTCTGGTTTCATAGCGATGGGTGCTCTCAAGTTAGCGTCATTTTAGGATTGAGCCGATGGCGTAACCGCGATCGCACTAGGCAATTTCTGACTCAATCCGCCCGTAGAACTGGCCGCGAATTTCGACGGCCATCGGTTCTTTAGACCCGAAGTCGGAATCAGAAGGCTGTTCGCTCTCAAACCAGCCGGCAATCTCACCAGTAGCGCGGTTGACCCGGTTGACCTGTAGCGAGATGTGGCCCTGACCAATGTCAAAAGCCTTGTTGTTCTGGCGAGAAAAGTCTTCCCGGTCTGCCTGAACGGGCAGCCCCACGGCTGAGTCGTAGCCCATCGTCAGCCCCCGACCTTTCGGATCAATGAAGCTAGAGGTGCGGTAGGGCGGCACTTCAAAGGTTCCCACCAGGCGAGTCGAGGGGGAGAGGCTGGCCGCTGCGTCCTGGTTTTTCGCCACCAGACCCTTGACCGTAAACAGCAGCGGTACCCGCTCGCCGTCGGGAAGCTGCACCGTGATCGGCTGGAAGTCAAATCCACCCTGCTCGACGAAGGTCAAATTTCCGTCGGGGCCAATTTTAAGCGAACCGCTGATCTGATCGAGGGTAGAGCTTTCCCGGGTGAGCAGCTTGCTCGGGACAAATTTACTCTCCTGCCGCTTCATCAGGGCCGATCGCCTGACCGCAAATGTCTGGGGCTGTAGGCACAGCGCTTTGAGCTGATAGGACCGATCGGCCCCGATATTGATCGAGTCCATGCTGGTTTCTGGGAGCTGGGGGCAGCTGTTCGCCAGCCCGCTTCCTTTAATATCGTCATAGCTCAGCGAGCCTTCCAGCTTTGGACTGCTGCTGCAGGCGGTAAGGATGCCTAAACATAAGACTAAAAAAAATGTCATTAAACTGCGATATTTCATCTTTCCATCCAAATTTGTGGGTTCGGCAGCTGTCACGTTGCTCGGGCCGTTGGGCTGTTTCAAGCTGGGTAAAATAGCCTCTAAAGATAGATGCCAACTGGCGATATTAATTGAATCAGAAAAAGCTGAAGAACTGATGAAGAACTGGTCTGTTGTTTTCCGACTGTTAACTTTAGTTAAGCCGTTTTCAGGTTTTCATAGGTTCTCCATTTTTGTTGCCTATTCTACTTTCAAGCCTGAGCTGAGATAACCCTTTGGATTTAAACCTTTCTAGAGATCTTGGCTCTGAAACTTACAGAAGCTATCAAGCCCGAGTTCATCAATCGCGTCGTTCATAAGGGAGAAATCTCAATGAGTCTGGTCACAGAGCTAATTCTTGACGCCGATAGCGAGGCCCGCTATCCCGCGCCAAAAGAACTTCGAATTTTTCAAGATTTTGTCAAAACCGGAGAACAGCGAATTCGGATTGCCAAAGCGCTGGCCGAAAACGAACAGCGTATTGTTCAAAATGGTAGTCAAAAATTTTGGGAGCGCTGCCCTAACACGCCGAGTAACAGCGGCAACGATCGCAAGACGGCCTCCTGTCAGCGCGATCAGGGCTGGTATGTGCGCCTGATCGCCTATTCTATTCTGGCCGGGAGTGAGCGCCCCCTGGAAGAGATTGGTACGGTCGGCATTAAGGAGATGTACAACAATTTAGAAATTCCAATTCGGAATATTGCCGAATGTATGCGCTGTTTGAAGGAAGAAGCCCTGGCCGTCCTGAGTGAAGAAGATGCGCAGGAAGTTGCACCGTACTTTGATTTGATCATCCATTCGCTGCTGTAGGCGGAAATTAATCTAAAAGGAGACAACCATGCAAGACGCTATCACCACCCTGATCAATTCCTCTGACGTACAGGGTAAGTATTTAGACGATGCTTCCCTAGAGAATCTGCAATCCTATTTTCGCAGCGGCGACCTGCGGGCGCGGGCGGCCATGACCATCAGCGCCAATGCCTCAATGATTGTGACCAAAACAGTGGCCAAAGCGCTGCTCTACACCGACATCACCGCCCCCGGCGGCAACATGTATACCTGCCGCCGCTATGCCGCCTGCGTCCGCGATATGGACTATTTCCTCCGCTATGGCACCTACGCCATGCTAGCGGGCGATCCGTCCATTTTAGACGAACGCGTGCTCAACGGTCTGAAGGAGACCTATAACTCCCTGGGCGTGCCGGTAGGTGCGACGGTGCGGGCGGTACAGGCGATGAAAGAAGTGACCACCGAGATGGTGGGAGCAGAGGCGGGCCGAGAGATCGGCACCTTCTTTGATCACATTTGTTCGGGCCTGAGCTAGCGATCGCGCCCCATTCCCCCACCTCATTTTAGGAACCATGATCATGAGCATTATTACTCAGGCGATTGCCAATGCCGATCGAGAGGCGCGCTATCTCAGTCGCGGAGAATTGGAAACCATTGACCATTTCTTCCACGACGGGCAGCAGCGTTTGCGGATTGCCTCCATTTTGACGAACAACGTGCAGGCGATTGTTGAAAAAGGCAGCCAGCGGTTTTGGCAACGCTGCGCGATTACCCCTAGCAACAGCGGCAGCGAGCGGTTCCAGGCGTCCTGCCTGCGCGACCAGGCCTGGTTTATGCGCCTGATTACCTATGCCGTGGTGGTAGGCGATATCGACCCGATTGAGGCCAGCGGCGTTAGGGGGGGCAAAGCGATGTATCTCTCTTTAGAAATTCCCCTCCGCAACGTCGCGGAATGTATGCGCTGTCTCAAGGAGGTCACCCTGGACATGCTGACCCTGGAGGACGCAGCTGAGGTGGGTCCCTATTTTGACTACCTGATTCAGGGGCTGGTGCCCTAGCACAGCCCCAGGCAAGCCCTAGGCAAGACCTAGTGAAATTTTTAGATTTGGAGCTTTAGAAACGCCATGACCGATCGGATCAACGGAGGCAGCCCAGCCGTCCATCCGCAGCCCTATCACACCGTGCCCACGGCTGTGATTGTTGAGGCCTGCCAGCGCGATCGCTATCTGAACCACAGTGAGACCCGGCAGCTTTCGGCCTTCTTTAGCACCGGGCTGAGGCGGCTGGAGATCGCCCAGGTTCTGACTCAGCAGGCTGAAAAGATCGTGGCCGCCGGGGCCAATCGGATCTTTGTTGGCGGCAACGCCATGGCCTATCTAGAGCGGCCCGAAGAGCCGCTAGGGATGCCGGGTTCGGGCTACTACGTGGGGGAAGACTATCTCTCTGCCGCTGCCAGAGCTAAACGGCAGAGTTCCAGCGGCTATCAGGGCGGCTACCAGATCGATTCTGTCAACGGTATCGTGGAATGGTTTAAGGGACTGCTCGCCGGGGGCAAACCCAATGTTCCCAGCAGCTTTCGCACCATCGATATCTCCCGCTACGGCAACGTCCGGATGAAGCGCTCCATGCGCGACCTGAGCTGGTTTTTGCGCTATGTCACCTACGCGATCGTCGCTGGGGACACCAGCATCATCAGCGTCAACACCCGCGGGCTGCGGGGCGTCATTCCCGAAGACGTCACCCTCGCCACCGTCGTCGCTCTGCGCGAAATGCAGTGGAAGGCCCTAACCTATTTTCCCTCTGAAACCGCAGCGGCCCTGGTGCGGCGATATTTCGACGTGCTGATTACCGACTACTGGGTGGAAAAGCCCGCCCATCGGCTGCGGGCCGGGGTTTCAAAACATCACCAGGGGCTGGAGCTGCCCCAGAGCTATGGCGACAGTGACAGCCCCAGGCCGCGCTGGGTGATGAAGCCAGACCTGCCCGATATTGAAAAAAACGAGGCGGTGCGGGCTGCCTATCGGCAGGTCTTTGAGCGCGATATTACCCATCCCTACGGAGCGGCGGTCACAGAGCTGGCCTCGCAGGTCAAAAGCGGACAGGGGTCGATGAAAGAGTTCATTCGCCAGCTGGGAAAGTCGCGGCTCTACCGGCAGCTCTACTACGAGCCCTTTACGATTAGCCGCAGCATTGAGCTGGGCTGTCGCCACTTCCTGGGACGGGGACTGAGCTGCCTGGAGGAATTTCAAACCTACTTCGACGTGATCTCTGAACGGGGCTTCCCGGCCCTGGTAGATGCCTTCATCGACTCTCAGGAATATGCCGACTACTTTGGCGAAGAGACCGTTCCCTACCTCCGGGGCCTGGGGATGGAGGCGCAAGAATGCCGCAACTGGGGACCGCAGCTAGATCTATTCAAATACAGCGCGCCGATGCGCAAGGTGCCCCAGTTTGTCACGACTTTCGCCGGATATCAACAGCCGCTGCCCAATCAGCACCCCTATGGCCAGGGCAATGACCCGCTGGAGATCCAGTTTGGCGCTATCTTCCCTCAAGAAAACCGAGATCCCAAGGCCCAGCCTGCTCACTTCAGCGAAGACAGCCGCCGAATTTTAATCAGCAGTGGCGATCGCAAAGGCCGTTCCCATGACGCTGGCAACGGCACCCACGGCCACACCGACCTGGGACGAGTTCCCGGCTCAGCCGAACAGGTCTGGTCGCTGTCGCCCCCTTCCCTGAACAACGGCCACAGCCTGGAACCCGTCTACCGCCGGAAAGACGACTCTGCCCCGGTCAGCTTCAACAGCGCCCGCCATTCTCCTGAAGAAGTGATTTTAGCTACCTACCGGCAGGTGTTTGGGCGTGAGGTCTTCGAGAGCCAGCGTCATTCCATTGCCGAGTCCCAGCTCAAAGGGGGACTGATCACCCTGCGGGAGTTTGTGCGCCAGCTGGCTCAGTCGGCAGCATTTCGTCGCCTCTACTGGGAGCAGCTCTACGTGACCAAGGCAGTCGAATACATCCATCGGCGGCTGTTGGGACGCCCCACCTACGGACGGCGAGAGCTGAATCGGTACTACGACATCTGCGGTCGTCAGGGCTTCTATGCGCTGATCGATGCCATCGTAGATAGCGCCGAATACGCCGAGGTCTTTGGCGAAGATACGGTGCCCTACGAGCGCTATGTGACGCCGCGCGGGCTGGCCATGCGATCGCCCCAGGGGCCGGTTGCCTGGTCCAAACCCCGGGTCAATCCGCCTACGGCAGGGCGGGTGATGATGGGCCACCGGGCCGATGGCGCTGGCTCGGTGACGGCGACGATGGCCCCGCCCGCTCAGCCTGACGACAACGAGCAGCCCGCTAAAGCTGACGAGCAGCCCGCAGCCGCTTCTACAGCACCAGATGGAGAACAACCGTCCAATCGGCTTCTAGCTGAGAACCTACCCGAGGTTTCACAGGACGCCGATAAATCTGTTGCCGTCGCCGCGCCGCCCGCCATCGCGCCGCCTGAAACCAATGAGGACTAACTCAACCCCATACTCCTGTCACCCGATTAAAAGTTCAAAATGATTCAAAATCAACCGAATTCCCCCGATGAATGCTCTAGAAAGCAAGACTGCTGGGTGCCGCCGGACTTAGATGCTCTCTTGGCCCAAAGGCCCCGCTACCGTCTGGTCCATCGTTTGACCCATCCCTTTAGCTATCGCATCCATATCGGCTGGTTCGGGGGCGTGCAAATCTATCCCAAAGTTGAAAGCCATGAGTATCGTTAAACAGGTCATTCTCAACGCCGACGAAGAGCTGCGCTATCCGACGCCGGGGGAGCTGCGGACGATTCGCAGCTTCTGCAAAACGGGGGAAGAGCGGATTCGCTTGGCTAGAACGTTAGAAGAAAAGGCTCAAGCCATCGTCGATCGCGGCACTCAAAAGTTTTGGCAGGTCTGCCCCAAAACTCCCAGCAACAGCGGCGACCGCCGTAAAACTGGGGCAGCAAAGCGAGATATGGGCTGGTATATTCGCCTGATTAGCTACTGCCTGCTGGCCGGAGACGATCGGCCACTGCGCGAGATCGGCCTGGTGGGGATGAAGGAGCTATACACCAATATCGGCATTCCCCTCGCCAACATTTTGCAGTACCTGCGCTGCCTCAAGGCCGAAGCGATCGCGCTGCTCGATGAGGCCGAAGCGGCGGCGATTATTCCCTACTTTGACGAAATTATTCAAGAGCTGGCCCTGCCGGGACCACCCTATTACATGAACGACGGCCCTGGCGAAAGTGAGCCCGTTTAAGCCGCTTCAGGAAACACTTTGAATTGGATGTATTGAACAAAAGGACAGAGCTATGACAATTTCAATGGGCGCGCTCAGGCCCGCTAAAAGCTGGGCAGGGATATTGGACGACTGGCTGAAGCGCGATCGCTTTGTGTTTATCGGCTGGTCGGGGCTGCTGCTGTTCCCCTGTTCCTACCTGGCGATTGGGGCCTGGTTTACCGGTACCACCTTTGTCACCTCCTGGTATACCCACGGGCTGGTGAGCTCTTATTTAGAAGGCTGCAACTTTCTCACCGTGGCCGTATCCACCCCGGCAGAGAGCATGGGGCATTCGCTGCTGCTGCTGTGGGGGCCAGAGGCCAACTGGGACTTTGTTCGCTGGTGCCAGATCGGCGGCCTGTGGACCTTTACGGCGCTGCACGGCGTACTGGCGCTGATGGGCTTCATGCTGCGGCAGATTGAGATTGCCCGGCTGGTGGGGATTCGGCCCTATAACGCGATCGCGTTTTCGGCCCCGATTGCGGTCTTTGTCGCGACGTTTCTAATCTATCCGCTGGGCCAGTCGAGCTGGTTCTTTGGGCCGGGGTTTGGGGTCGCTGCAATTTTCCGGTTCCTGCTATTTTTCCAGGGATTTCATAACTACACCTTGAATCCCTTTCACATGATGGGCGTGACGGGAGTGCTGGGGGCGGCCCTGCTCTGTGCGATTCACGGGGCGACGGTGCAAAATACGCTGTTTAGAGACACCGAAGGGAAGAACACCTTCAAGGGCTTTGCCACCACCCAGGCCGAAGAAACCTATTCGATGGTGACGGCCAATCGCTTCTGGTCTCAGATTTTTGGGATTGCCTTTTCCAACAAGCGCTGGCTGCATTTCTTCATGCTGTTTGTGCCGGTTGTGGGCCTATGGATGAGCGCTATTGGCATGATTGGTCTGGCCTTTAACCTGCGGGCCTACGACTTTGTCAGCCAGGAAATCCGAGCGGCGGAAGACCCCGAGTTCGAGACGTTTTATACCAAGAATATCTTGCTGAATGAAGGCGTCCGAGCCTGGATGGCGGAGATGGATCAGCCTGCAAAGCAGTTTGTCTTTCCCGAAGAAGTACTGCCGCGCGGTTTTTCCGAATAGGCTGGGCCTCAGAGACCCGACAGTTTTAACAACAAGATAATCCATTTTTAAGGAGGGTTCCCCTGTGGAAACACCCATCGAAACCATTCCAGATGCGGCCATTACCCTGCCCACTGAGGCGGGGTCGCTGATCGCCCCGGCCCGCGCGGGCTATGATGAAACCTCCAGTGGCTTCGCCTGGTGGGCGGGCAATGCCCGCTTCATAACCACCGAGCTGTCTGGCCGATTTTTAGGGGCTCACGTGGCCCACGCCGGGCTGATTGCGCTCTGGGCAGGCGGTATGCTGCTCTTTGAAGTCTCCCACTACAATCTGTCCCAGCCGATGTATGAGCAGGGATGCATTCTTATGCCCCACATCGCCAGCCTCGGCATCGGCGTGGGCCACGGCGGCGAAATTGCCAACATCTTTCCCTTTTTCGCCATCGGCGTGGCTCACCTGATCGGCTCGGCCTTTCTCGGCGTGGGCGGCATGTACCATGCCATCCAAGGACCGGAGAAACTCTCTGGGTTTTTCCAGTTTGACTGGACCGATAAGGCCAAGGTGGCGCAGATTCTCGGGTTTCATATCCTGATTCTGGGAGTATTTGCCCTGCTGTTCGCCGCCAAGGCGATGTTCTGGGGCGGCCTATACGACCCCTGGGCACCCGGCGGCGGCGACGTCCGGCTGATTACGAATCCCACCCTCGACCCGCGCATCATCTTTGGCTATCTGTTCCGCAGCCCCTTTGGTGGCAGCGGCTGGATTGTCGGCGTTAACAATCTGGAAGACGTGATCGGCGGCCATATCTGGATTGGCTCAATTCTGATTCTCGGGGGCATCTGGCATATTTTGGTACCGCCTCTGCGCTGGACCTACAACCTCTTTCCCTGGACGGGCGAAACCTACCTGTCCCAAAGCTTGGGCAATGTAGCCGGGCAGGCGTTCATCGCCACCGCCTTTATCTGGTTCAACAATACGGTCTACCCCAGCGTCTTCTATGGTCCCACCGTGCCAGAGGCGTCTCAGGCCCAGTCGCTGGTATTTCTAGCCCGCGACCAAAACCTGGGGGCCGATGTCGCGGCGGCTCAGGGACCCACCGGTCTGGGTAAGTACCTACAGCGTTCGCCCACCGGAGAAATCATCTTTGGCGGCGAGACCATGCGCTTTTGGGATGCCCGAGCGCCCTGGATTGAGCCCCTGCGCAGCACCAACGGCCTAGACCTGGAGAAGCTTCAGAAAGACATTCAGCCCTGGCAGATTCGGCGCGCAGCGGAATATATGACCCACGCGCCGCTGGGGTCGCTCAACTCCGTCGCCGGGTTAGCGACAGAGACCAACGCCTTTAACTTTGTCTCGCCCCGCACCTGGCTGGCCTCGGCTCACTTCATTTTTGCCTTCTTTTTCCTGGTGGGCCACCTCTGGCACGCCGGGCGGGCTAGGGCGACCGCCGCTGGCTTTGAGACCGGCATTGACCGCGAAAATGAGCCCGTGCTCTCAATGCCGCCAATCGATCCCAGCCTGCGGTCGGACTGATCCGCCGCCGAGCAAGGCTCATCAAAACAACGACAAAAACCAGGAGAAGAACTCAATGGGACTGCCTTGGTATCGCGTTCACACCTCTGTCTTAAACGATCCGGGACGACTGATTGCGGTGCATTTAATGCACAATGCGCTCTGCGCTGGATTTGCCGGTTCAATGCTGCTGTTTGAGCTATCCCGCTATGACCCCAGCGACCCGGTCTTGAATCCGATGTGGCGGCAGGGCTGCTTTTTAATGCCGTTCGTGTCTCGCCTGGGGGTAACCAACTCCTGGCAGGGCTGGAGCGTCACCGGAGAAACCTTTGCCGACCCGGGGCTTTGGACTTTTGAAGCGGTTGCGATCGCGCACATCGTCTTCTCCGGTCTAGAATTCCTTGCCGCCTGCTGGCACTGGGTTTACTGGGATGTTGCCACCTTCTTCGATCCCAAAACCGACGAGCCGGTAATCGACCTGCCCAAGGTCTTTGGCATTCATTTACTCTTGGCGGGGCTGCTGTGTTTTGGCTTTGGGGCCTTCCACCTCACCGGCGTCTTCGGGCCAGGGATGTGGGTTTCCGACCCCTATGGACTGACCGGCCACATCCAGGGCGTCGCTCCCGAATGGGGAGCCGCTGGCTTTGACCCGCAGAATCCTGGCGGGGTCGTCGCCCATCACATTGCCCTGGGCATCGTGGTGATCATTGGGGGACTGTTCCATATCTTTGTGCGGCCTCCCCAGTACCTCTACCAGGCGCTGAGGATGGGCAACATTGAGGGTGCCCTCGCCAGCAGCCTAGCCGTCTTCTTCGCGGCTGGTTTCATTGCCTCCGGTACCATGTGGTACGGTACGGCAACCAACCCGATTGAGCTCTGGGGGCCGACCCGCTACCAGTGGGACCAGGCCTATTTTCAAAAAGAGATCAGCCGCCGGGTTCAGAATGGACTGGAGCAGGGCAAGAGCCCATCCGAAGCCTGGTCGGCGATTCCCGCTAAGCTGGCCTTCTACGACTATGTCGGCAACAGTCCCGCCAAGGGCGGCCTCTTCCGCGTCGGTCGGATGGTAGACGGCGACGGCCTGCCGACCGGCTGGCTCGGTCACCCCGTCTTCAAAGACCAAGCCGATCGAGAGCTGACCGTCCGCCGCATGCCCAACTTCTTTGAAAACTTTCCCGTTGTGCTGACCGACCGGCAGGGCATTGTTCGGGCAGATATCCCCTTCCGCCAGGCCGATTCACAATATAGCTTCGAGCAGACGGGCCTGAGCGTCAGCTTCTACGGCGGCGCCCTCGACGGCCAGACCTTCACTGACCCTCAGGAGGTGAAAAAGTATGCCCGCAAAGCCCAGCTGGGCCAGCCCTTTGAGTTTGACCGTACGGTCTACGACTCCGACGGGGCCTTTAGAACCAGCAATCGCGGCTTCTTTGCTTTCTTCCACGCCTGCTTTGCCCTGGTCTGGTTCTTTGGCCATATCTGGCACGGTCTGCGGGCCCTCTTCCAAGATGTCTTCTCGGGGGTCGATCCGGCGCTGAATATCGAACAGGTAGAGTGGGGCTATTTCCAAAAAGTAGGCGACCCCACCACCCGGCAAACGACGACCATTTCATAGACTGATCTACCTCTTAACGATCGCTGCATTCATGTAGAGGTACACAACCGAGTATCTCTACATGAATGTTTTTCAGTTCTTGTCCTCTACCAAACAAAAGGTCACCCATGCAGCAAAAATATGTCTCAAAAAATAAAGCGCCGATTCAGTACGCGCTGAGAAAGCTAAATTCGGAAGCCGGTCGCGTTTCGCCGGGCTGGGGCACCACCCCAATCATGGCTGTGCTGCTGGTTTTGCTGCTGATCTTTATGCTGATCATCTTGCAGATCTACAACGGCTCGATCATGCTAGAAGGCGTCAATGTAAATCGAGAAAATCCGGTTTTTACCTCTTTTTGACCCTCCCGACATCGGCTAGACTGCTGGCTCTCGCCGCTCTCTTTTATCCTTTAAGATCACCATGCGAGGAAGTTGAACCATGCCCTACCTGTTTTATTTAGCCTACGGCGAAGGCCAGTTTGGCGCTACCGCCAGCGGAGTTTTTTTGGGAATAGCGGGATTAGTGATTGGCTGCGTCGCCTTTGTCCTGCTTTCTTACAAGGCTTACCCCGCCGATCAGGAATAATGCCTCCGATCCCACATCGCAGTCAATCCCACTAGAAGAGCTGTACCGCCATGTCACATTTTAGCTATATCAAAACTCGCATTCGCGATTTAGAAGAACTTCAGGCGGCTCTCACCGACCTGGAGATTGAATGGAAACCCGGTCCTAGACAGGTCAAGGGCTATCAGGGCCAAACCTGCACCGCCAATGTCGTGATTGAGCAGCCCAACGGCCACGATATCGGCTTTGCTTGGAACGGTGAAGAATATGCCCTGGTGGCCGACCTCCAGTTCTGGAAACAGCCCCTATCGGTAGAGGGATTCTTGAGTCAGGTCGTCCAGCGCTATGCCTATCAGAAAATCGTCAATGAGACGGCTCGGCAGGGCTTTGAAGTCACGGCGCAGCAGCAGCAAAAGGACGGCTCCATCCGGGTCGTGGTGCAGCGCTGGAGCTCATAACGTTGTCATGAAGTTGTCATGCTGTGACAGTCAGGCCCTCTTTGAGAGAGGGCCTTTTTTTCTGACATCCCGATATTTTGGCTCTACTGCAAGAAGAATTGAGGCTGTACAAGCCTTAATCCTTCTCCCGTTCTGGGCTACTGTGTATACACAAATCGGAGCATGGCAGAGTATTGCAGATGGCCCACCCTTCGGGAAGAGCAAGCTCTACATCCCCCAGCCCCTTCTCCCAGATTTGGGAGAAGGATTTAGGATGAGGGCTACGCACGGCTAACCTTTCAGAAGCTGTGTATATGCGGCAGCCTAAGTAGTCAGCCAAAATTAATTACATGCTTTTTGCAGAGCGAAGTCTGATGTCATGCCGAGCTGGTCGAGGCATCTCACCCTGAAGCATCAGCATTCGAGAGATTCCTCGCTTGCTCGGAATGACAAATCCTTTTATGGATCAAGGATTTAATAAGATGCACAACTCCCGAGCCCTCATCCCCAACCCTTCTCCCGGGGGAGAAGGGGGCCGGATCTAGCTCCCTCTCCCCCGGGGAGAGGGCCGGGGTGAGGGCCGCGAGACATGCACAAATGGTCAAGTTATTTAATTCTCGATCCTATGTAAATTTCAATGCTCAGGTACTTATTCTGTGAGCGGGGACTTGGCTAGCTTAATCAGCTGATCAGAAAAGCGCCTTCTTTGGAAGGCGCTCTTAGCCTTAGATGCTTCAGCTAAGCATTAAGCCTGGATTTCAGGAGCCCGTAGCGCCACTGGCGTTGGCTCACCGCTGGCTAAATCCAGGGGAAAATTGTGGGCATTGCGCTCATGCAGCACTTCAAAACCTAGGCTAGCTCGGTTGAGGACGTCAGCCCAGCTTGGCAACACCCGACCTTGCGAATCTAGAACGGAGTGATTGAAGTTAAAGCCGTTGAGGTTAAACGCCATCGTGCTGATGCCCAAGGCAACTAGCCAGATGCACACCACCGGCCAGGCCGCTAGGAAAAAGTGCAGCCAGCGCGAGTTATTGAAGCTGGCATATTGAAAGATCAGGCGGCCAAAATAACCGTGGGCAGCGAGGATGTTGTAGGTTTCTGCTTCCTGACCGAACTTGTAACCATAGTTTTGAGATTCGGCATCGGTAGTTTCACGCACCAGGCTGGAGGTCACCAAAGATCCGTGCATCGCCGAGAACAGCGAGCCACCTAGCACCCCTGCAACCCCTAACATGTGAAACGGATGCATCAAAATATTATGCTCTGCCTGGAAGACGAACATAAAGTTGAAGGTGCCGCTAATCCCCATGGGCAAGCCATCAGAAAAGCTGCCCTGACCGATGGGATAAATCAGAAATACGGAAGTCGTCGCTGCGACAGGGGCAGAGTAGGCCACACAAATCCAGGGACGCATGCCCAAACGATAGCTCAGCTCCCACTCTCGCCCCATATAGCAGAGCAAAGCGGGAATATAGTGGAAAGCGATCATCTGGTAGGGACCGCCGTTGTAAAGCCATTCATCTAGGGTAGCAGCCTCCCAAATTGGATAAAAATGGAGGCCAACGGCGTTGGATGTGGGAACGACAGCCGCCGTGATAATGTTATTGCCGTAGAGCAACGAACCCGAAAGCGGTTCGCGAATGCCGTCAATATCGACGGGCGGCGCTCCGATAAAGGCAGTGACAAAAACGGTTATGGAGACGCCGAGCAGGGGAATCATCAAGACGCCAAACCAGCCCACATAGAGCCGATTTTCAGTACTTGTGACCCAATTACAGAATCTATCCCACGGGGATAAATCTGGACGTTGGAGAACGGTAGTCATGAATTTACAAGATGTAGTTGTCTAAATGGACAAAGCCATTAGAACAAAACAAAATGGAGATATGATGAAGACTGGAGAATACAGGATGTCTGCTAACCGGTAGCGTCTCAAACCTGAGATTCAGCGCTGTCAGTCGATTGACTGCTAACCTCCTACAAATCGGCGTCAAGGAGCGTCATTCAGTCAATGCTGCTAGCTAAACGTATATGCCTCGACAGCTCATTCGAAATGCGACAGTTCTGCCCTTCACCCATCAGCCCAGCGGGGAGTTAGATCTGACTGTTCAGAAAGCGGACGTCTTAGTCGAGGATGATCGAATTATGGAGGTCGCCGCTCGAATTGAAGCTGTGGCTGACTCCGTCAATAAACCCCTGCACCATTGCCCGTGGGCGACCTACGGCGAGTATGAGACAGAGCGAGCAGAAATGTATCATCATGCCGAACGGCTGATGCCCGCCATCGAGGCCACCTACCAAAAGGCAATGGCCCAGCCGCTGCCGATTGAGCGCTTTACCCGCATTGAATAAGGATAGAACCCATGACTCCCCAAATCTCTGTTCCGGCTCAGCCATACCTGCTGACGCTGACCCTGGAGCGCACGGCGCTGCTGGTGATCGATATGCAAAATGACTTTTGTACCGAGGGCGGCTGGGCCGATCGCATGGGCTTAGGCGTTCGCTACACCCAGCAGCCGATCGGGCCATTGCAAACCCTGCTGGCCGGGCTGCGTCGAACACCCGTGACCATTATCCATACCCGCGAAGGTCATCGCCCCGACCTGAGCGACTGTCCGCCCCATAAGCTAGAGCGCTCTAGGCGACAGCAGGCCGAAATTGGCAGCGAGGGACCCATGGGAAAGGTGTTCTTCGCTGCGAGGGCTCCCGCCGCACTAGGACTGCGCTTACTCGGTCAGGGTTTGAAATTGGGTCTCAGTGAGGCGACCGGCTTCCAGTAAAGTTTCAGCAATTTCAGAAATCGTCATCACAGCATGGCCCTGATAGCCGTTCTGTTTCAGCCGATCCATCACCCCTTTTTCGTGGTCAATAAACACCACGATGTCTTTCACATTCAAGCCAACCGACTGGAGTTTAGCAGCCCCCGCCATGGCGCTCCGTCCTGAAATCAGAATGTCATCGACCACCACAGCCGTTTCTCCCTCGTGATATTGGCCTTCAACCAGTCGCCGGGCACCGTGGGCTTTAACTTCTTTACGCGGAAAAATCATAGGGCGATCGAGGCGCAGGGCTAAACCAGTCGCGGTGGGTAGGGCACCGTAGGGAATGCCCGCAATCCGCTCAAACCTCAGCGTTTTGAGGATGGTGGCATAGGCCCCAATCACCTTGTCGAACACCTGCGGATTGGAAATAATCGTTCGCAGGTCAACATAGTAGGAGAATGTCTCACCTGAAGCCTGAACAAAGTTACCAAACTGAAGGCAGCCAATGTCGTACAGCTGCAAGATTAGATCTTCATGGGGTAGCGGCTTTAATAGACAGATATCGGAAACCCAAACTGAGCAGGAAGGATGCTGCTGGGCGACGGCTTCTCGGACCTGATTGACCTGAGCTTTCAAGGCTTTCACAGTTTCAAGATAAGTCTTCTCGCCAGCGGCAGGTATCAAGACCTCCGTCGGAACAGGAATCAACAGCCCGTCTCCGTCAGCATTGAGCCCCGCTTCTAAGAGCTTTTGCAGATCGCTGCCCTCCGTCCAAACGCTCCGAGCCAGAATGCAACGTTCTGGCGCAGTGGCGCGGATGCGGGCCAGGACATCAGGGCTAGGCGCACCGACTTCCAGCCCAACCTGTTTGGGCAGCCCCCAGGTTCTAGCTTCGTTGCCCAAATGGAGATAGAACGGGGTATCTGCGGAGGGATAGGCTTGTAGGGTTTGAGCGGTCGGATTGCTCGTGGTGCAAAGCACAAAGATTCCCAGGTCAGGGTAAAGCAGAAATGGAGCGGCCAGGTCCTGCCCTGAATAGGCATTGAGCGTAACCGCATCGACCTGCCAGGCTCGAAAAATAGTTTGGGCAAAAATCGTATTGCTATTGAGGTCGCTGTGATTCGCATCCAGGATAATCGGGATAGCGTCAGGGATGCAGCTGAGCGTCTCATGCATCAGCTCTATCCCTGCCACCCCCAGGAGCCGGTAAAATTCCGGGTTGAGTTTGAACGCGCAGACCGAATCCGCTGTGTCAGCAATTAAGCTCTGGAGCCAGGCCCTGAGTTTGCCTAGCTGCGGGTGGTCATGCAGTGCCCTTTCCAGAGAATACTCCGCCTGAGGTTTGGCTAGCGCGGCATAGCACTCTGGCCAAACTTCGGGACTCGGATCCAGCCCGACATAGAGCAGACTCTGATTTTGGGAGATTGCTTTGCTCAGTTTGTCAAAGAAGTTCATCAGCCCGCTGCCAGTTAAAGATGGGTCGAAGCCCAGCGCATCCGATTAAGCCAAATGGTTCAGCTATAATTGCTCATCTAAACATATCAGCGTCTGCAATAGGACTGCTGCCCCCTGGGCGCATTGCTCAGGGCTGGTGTATTCAATCTCTGCATGACTGACACCGCCCCGACTGGGGACAAAAATCATGCCCATGTCGGTGATTCGGCCAATTTCTTGGGCATCGTGGATGGCCCGGCTCGGCATACTGTGATGGCTCAGGGCGAGGTCGTCACAGACTTGGGTAATGAGCCGACCAGTCTCCGCCTGTCCGCGCTAGAGCTGCGGACAGAGGAAGGTCGATGGCGGTGCGATAGTCTGCCAGCTCGGGGCCAACGCTGCCCGCGATCGCGCGACTGCCAACCATGCTGCCTTCCTCATGGAGCCGGTGACCAAACTCGCCAGGTCACGGCATTTCCTTCCAACATTTGATCATTTTTCCAAGTTCTCTTGCAGCAGATAGGCAAATAGTAGCAGTGCTTTTTCACCGCCCGGCTTTCCAACTAGCTGTATCCCCATCGGTAGTTTTGAAGACGATAAACCATAGGGAAGGGAGATTGCGGGCAGCCCAGTTAGAGAAATCGTGTAGGTGATAGTGAGGTAATCGATGATATTCCGCAACTTAACACCGTCTATTGTTAGAACCTCGGACTGGGTATGGGGAAATGAAGGCAGGCTAGCGCTTGGCGTGATCAAAATGTCGTAGCGCTCGAAGAACGTTAGGAAATTGAGGTAAACGCGATCGCAATCTGCCTCGGCCTGCAATAACTCCGCTGCTGAAATCCCCTCACCTCGCTGAATATTCCAGCGAACGCTCTCCGACAGCAGCTCAGGATATTTCTTCAAATGCCCGGCCTGCTTATGCCGTAGGGTAGCCGCGCGCAGGGTTTCAAAGGCAGACTGGGCCAGGGAGCAGTCTGGATGGTCGGCTGTCATCGTTTGACAGAGGGGCGCTATTCGCTCAATGGCCTGCTCAAAGGCCTGAACCGTTTCCGCCGCGACCGTGGCAATCCCCAGGTCCGGGCTGAAGCCGACCCGAACCTGGCCTCGCAGCCGCTGCGCCTCAGAAAATTCTGGCAGCTCCCAGCTTCGCCCAACCGAGAGCGGGTCGCGCCAGTCTTCGCCTGCCATCACCGAGAGCATCAGGGCGGCATCTTCGACCGTACGCGCGATCGCGCCATCAGTATCTAGCCAGTCTCGCAGCAGCGGCTTGCGTCGGCGCGGAATCCGGCCCGCCGAGGGACGTAGGCCAACCACGCCGCAAAAGCTAGCGGGCGTGCGGACTGAGCCGCCCATATCGGTGCCCTGGGCTAGAAAGCACATCCCAGTAGCAACGGCAGCGGCGGCCCCACCGCTAGATCCGCCCGAGGTTTTGAGCGGGTCATACGGATTGGCAGTAGGCCCATAGAGCGCGTTGTTACAGTGTGCGCCCAGGCCAAACTCGGGCGTATTGCTCTTGCCAATCAGGATGCCGCCCGCAGCGTGCAGGCGAGCCAAGCATAGCTCATCCTGAGTAGGGACATGATCTTGGTAAATCAGAGAACCATAAGTAGTGCGAACCCCCGCTGTCGCCGTTAAATCCTTGGCCGTAAAGGGAACGCCGTGGAGGGGACCGACGGGCGAATTTTCCGCGATCGCGATATCCGCCTGCTGGGCTTCAGCGACGGCGCGATCGCGACAGACCGTAATCAAAGCCTTGAGCTTCTGATTATGCCGCTCAATCTGCTCAAAACAGGCCGCCACCGCATCGACGGCCTTGACCTGCCCGGTTCGAATCGCTGCTACCAGCTCAACCGCGGAAAGTTGGTGAATCACACCAGCCCTTCCAGTTCAAACTCTTCACCGTCATATTCGTCTGCGACCTCGATCTCGCCAGAGACAATCTTAGCCGATAGCCCCCTAACCGCCGCCTGGACGAAGAGCGGCACCGTCGGGGCCATGGCCAGGCGCACGGCCTCCGGCACTTCTAGCCCAATCTTATGCTGAGTAGACAGATCAAAGGAGCCGCTGAGATAGTCCTGCGTGGCTAGGAAGCTGGCCAGGCTGACATCCGCGATCGCGGAGGCAATAAACACTTCTGGCGCCACCGGGTACCAGTCTCGCACATTGCCGATCTGGTAGGTTCCCGTTTCTTGGCAGGCTTCGATGGCGCCGACGCGACCCGCGTTCAGCATGGTAAAGATAATATCGGCTCCGGCTTCAATTTCAGCTAGAGCAACGGCCTTAGCCAGTTCAGCATCGTCCTGATCGCCACAGAAGATCGTCAGAAATTCAGCCTCAGGATTGGTGTGGCGGAGACCGTCGGCAAAGGCTGCTCGTCCCTTCAGCCCCGGTCGCACGCGGATACCGGAAATATGGCCGACAGTCTGTGTTTGAGTCAGCAGACCCGCTGCCGCCCCAGCTAGCCAGGCGGACTGTTCCTGAAGCACCTCATAGCTGGTGAAATTGGGGCCAGTGATGTTGCCTTGAACAATCACAAAGGTCTGGTCGGGATATTCGGGCGCAACCTGCTCTACTGCCTGGGCGTTCTGTCCCCCATGGGCAAAAATCAGGTCCGGCTCGGCTGCTGAAAGCTCTCTTAAGGCGTTGGTAAGCGGGTCCATTTCAGGCGCAATCTGGTCGATGTAGAGCGTCTCTGCGTCTAGCTCCTGCTCAATCTTGAGCAAGCCCTGATAGCCCGCCTCCATAAAGCCGCCGTCGTCAATCTGGCCGGGAATCAGCATCCCGACCTTTAAGGACTTTGCCGAACCCGCCTTTTGCCCTCCCAGTACGGAAAGAGCAGCGCTACCCAGACTTAGCGTGGCCATTTGAGCGATAAAAAGCCGTCGGGAATGATTTTGCATAATGCTTACTCTGTTAGCTTTTTGGTTTCCTGCCTTTTTACATCGAGGCTAACCGTCGAAGTCCTACTAGCCGATCACCTAAAATCGAGACGGCGCCAGTCAGCACAATCAGTCCTGTAGAAATTGCAGCCATTGTTTGCGTTAATAAAAGTTGAACAGCGAAAGCCCAGCATGACATGTGAAAAACTGTAGGCTCGCCCATAGTGGCATCTCAGTTGATTAGAAATTAGATGAAACAGTGATAAAAATCAGTTCATAGCAAACTTAGAAGACTGGATGAGCCAGTCGGCAATGCCTAGGAGCCGGGCATCCGCTCTGGGTGGCGCGACTAATTGAACCGCTAAAGGCAATCCATTTGCAGCAGTCCCGGCGGGGATACTGATTGCCGGTAGACCGCACAGTGTCCATAGCGCACAGAATAGGGGAGAACCGGTATTTTCTAGCCCTATAGGAGCGGGACCTGTTGTCACCGGCGTGAGGATGGCGTCTACTCGACCGAATAGCGAGTTCAGATAGCGGTGATAGTGAACGACGGCCTGGCGAGCCCGGCCATAGGCAAGCGGGGGCAGAGATCGCGCCTGCTCAATCAGCCCCCGCAGCTTAGGCGAAACCTGGTCAGGATGCTGGGCCAAATCTTTCCCATGGTTAACAGCCAGCCCGCTCATCATCAGGGTTTCAATATGGGAAAAATAGGCTGTAAAGTCAGCCGATAGCGCTACCTCAGTCAGCTCTGCGCCAGCGGCGGCAAGGCTCTCTGCCTGACCCATCAGAGCCGCCTGACCCTCATTCTCAACCTGTGCCCAAAACGGCCCCCGCAGCAGCCCAATGGTCGGCGGTTGTATCAGCCGCTGTACCTCAAAGGAAAACGGCTGTGTCCAACAGTCCGGGTCGCGCCGGTCGGAACCCATGAGCACCGAGCAAAGCAGGGCTAGATCGTCAACGCTGCGAGCAAAGCAGCCCACCTGATCGATCTCGCGACTGACCGGCATAACGCCAAACCGGGAAATGGTGCCAAAGCTCGGCTTAAAGCCCAAAACGCCGCAGTAGGCTGCCGGGCGCAGCACTGACCCGACGGACTGCGTACCGATAGCGAGCGGCACCATCCCTGCCGCCACTGCCGCAGCGGAGCCGCTTGAGCTAGCGCCAGGGGTATGGTTGGGATTATGGGGATTGGTCGTCTGCGTCGGTTGCCCAGACGCATATTCGGTTGTCGTTGTCTTACCCAAAATGATTGCGCCCGCCTGCCGCAGCCGCTCGACGACTGCGGCATCGTAGCCCAGATTGCGATCGCGATAGATCGGCGTACCCCACTCGGTTGGCAGGTCTGCGGTGGCAATAATATCCTTCACGCTCACCGGAATTCCGCCCAGCACACCCCGGTAATTTTCCTGACAGTCTAAACGCTCTGCTTTCTGCTGAGCCGCCGCTGAATTCAAACATTGCCAGGCTTTAACCACCGGTTCACGGGCGGAAATTTGGGCCAAACAGTCTTGCAGCAGGGACTGAATAGCAAATCCCTGGTCTATTTTATGGAGGGCCTGGGTGGCGGTAAGCGCTGGGCTAGAAAGCATTGCGATCAGGGCTAGGCCAAAACGGTAAGATGGTCGCGGTCCATATTCTTGGAGAATTTATGGCGTTGCAATATCATCGGGACTTCTATGGCTATGGTTCGACTCCCCCCGATCCAGACTGGCCAGACCAGGCGCGGCTAGCCGTCTCCTTTGTGCTGAATATTGAGGCTGGGGCCGAGCTGTCAGTTTCCATGGCGGATGAGCGAAATGAGAGCGTCTATGAGATTGTTCAAGAGATTAAGGGCGTTCCCGACCTGTCGATGGAGTCTCATTTTGAGTACGAAAGCCGGGTGGGACTATGGCGCATCTTGGACCTGTTTGAGTGGTATAACCTCAAAATCACCGTCAGCATTTGCGCCAGGGTGCTTGAGCTGTCTCCTTGGATTGGAACTGAAATTATTCAGCGCGGGCATGAGGTAGGCTGTCATGGCTATCGGTGGGAGCATCTGGCAAATATGACAGAAGCGGAAGAAAGACAAACGATTACACGAACGGTAGAGATTATTGAAAAAACGACTGGGGTGAGGCCAGTGGGCTGGCATACTCGCGCACCGAGCAGTCCCAGAACCCGCAGTATCTTAGTAGCGCAAAATTTTCTTTACGATTCCGATGCCTATAACGACGAATTGCCTTACACCGTGGAAGTTCTAGGTCAGTCTCACATTGTTTTACCCTATAGCTTTGACACCAACGATATGCGGTTTACAGGCGCGGAGACCTTTCGCCTAGCCTCAGACTTTTCGACTTACTTGATCAACAGCTTCGACTGGCTTTGGGAAGAGGGCGCGGCTTGTCCTCGGATGATGACGGTAGGTCTGCATCCCCGCATCATTGGCCGACCGGGGCGAATACCGGCGCTCAGAGATTTTCTTGACCACGTTCAGCAGCATGACCCGGTTTGGGTGGCTCGGCGCGATCAGATTGCCCGGCACTGGCAGCAGCGGATGCAGCGGGGAGATATCCCCATTCAGCCCATTTCACCCGCTTAGCTGAACGGCCATCTGGGGTTCCGAGAACAGCCTGCCCCAGCCTTGAACGCGAGAGGGATCGGCCCCGGCTAGCATGAGCGATTTCCAGACGACCACCGATATCGTGTCAAAAATCGGTATTTGGGTCTGCTGCTCCAGCTGATTGACCAGCGGCGCCGTGCGTAAGTTGGTGCAGAAGGTCATGATCGCTTCAGGTTCGCTAGCTGCCACCGTATGAACCATCTCAGCCAGCTGGTCAGGTCCCACTTCAGAAAAGTCAAAGTTGACCGATAGGCCGAGATGCTGCTCCGCAATGCAGCGGATACCCGCGTTGGCAAAATTATTGATAATCCGTTCTTGAACAGCAGTGAGATAAGGAGTCACTAGACCTATTTGGGAGAGATTGCGATCGCGAAAAATCTCCAGCAGGGCCAGCACTGAAGTCGTTGCCGGAATTCCCGTCGCCTGAGTAATTGCCTCACAAAGCTGAATATCGGCCTCAAATCCCAACCATCCAGAGGAGGTGCCGTTCCAGGCAATCACATCCACCTGGGCGTCGGCTAGCAGCTCTGCTGCTTGGAGCAGCGGAGACAGGTCAAACTGCTCCAGCGCCTGCTGCCGCAGCGAAATTTCAGTCACCCGAAAGCGTCCAAAGTGGGCTGAGACATCGGGCAGCCCGGCAACCATGGCGCTCGTGACCGGCTCTAGAACCGTGTTTGATGAGGGGGTAAGCATCCCCAAGAGCGTGCGTTTAACCATAGGTATGACTCTACGGAATATTGGCTTTCATGAATAATGTATACATTCAAAATGAGGATTACCGTAGCTTTAGCTACATTCCGGAAAGAACCCCCTTCCCGACAATTTTTTAAGCTAACGTTTTGGACTGAGGAAAGAAAGACCCAGCGTTTTTGGGGGCTTTGAGTCCGGCTGCCCCCAGAATTAGGGGACTGTAGAGCTTGCTCTTGCGGAGCTGCCGCTGCGGGCGGAATATCGGCGCGATCGCGCTCACCTCATCCAGGATTTCTACCTTCCCTGCCTGGAACAGGCTCTTCAATATGACGTAAAGGGAGTTTGGGCGCTATTGTAAGGGTATAAAAGGGTATAAGCTGAGTTGGGAAGGTCTGAGCGATGACGACAAAAGAGCTGATTTTGCAAGAGCTGGAGCAGATGCCCGAAGCTACTTTAAAGGCGGTGCTTGATTTTTTGCGATCGCTTAAGCGAGGACACAAGGAGTCTAGCGCGGAAAGTCCCTTTGCTCAGTTTGCAGGAATTTTGAGTGACGAGGAGGCCGAGGGCATTCAGGCAATGGAAGCATGAAACGCTAATGCACTACGATGGCCAAGCCATTCATTAACCGCCAGCTTGCTTCAAATAGGGCTAGAGGCAAACATCTTTCTCCTTGCATTGGATCATATACGCCACAGCTCTCATCCGCTATGCTGACGACCACAACCGCATGGCTACATTGAATGTTGTCAATCGGTTTTAAGTTCACGTAGACGATAGGGTAGACATCAGATCTGACCAAAGTCGTCAGCTCGCTCAACGATAAATTGACTTTCTGAGAGCGTTCAAAGCCAAGCTGCCGCACTGCATCGACAGCCTTCAGGGCTTCTGTACCAAAAACCGTACAGTCGCAACGGTCTCTAAGCTCTGCCTCGCTTAAGCTGAGACCCAAACCAGCCAACACCATTCGCAAGCAGGCGGGCACACAGGAATAGGACGTGGCCTGCTTATAAAACTGGGGCTTGGAGCTCATTCGGCCGGGTGTTATACAGCTCAGCAGCAGTCCGTTGCAAATCTTCGACCTGTGATACTGATAGCAGAACGCCGGAGAATGCGCTGACTAGCGCTTCGCCAACTTTTCCTATGCTGCCTGTAGTGGGATACGTAAGCTCAATAGGCACGTACCAAATGTGACGCGACGTAATCGGTTGAGCCGTACCTGCTGTGAAGCGATCGGGCAAGTTATCAAGCAGCCACCCGTTGACGATAGCTTCTGCCTCAGATGACCCTATCGCCGCCTGCGCTCTATGATTTTGCCACGACTCTATCAAGAGTAATAGCGCCTGCATTTGCTCAGGAGTAAGCTTCTTGACAGTATCAATAGTCGCTTGCTGAAGATTTTCCATTGTTAGTACTGCTCCGCAGCTAGACTCATTTCTATTATGGCAAGTTCCTATGCTTAGAGAGCGTTGCAAAGCAAGCAGCAGCTATCGGGTAAGCTATAAGTTTAGCAGAGCTGCCGCTGTGGGCGGAACATCGGCGCGATCGCGCTCACCTGCTCCAGGATTTCTACCTCCCCTGTCTGGAGCAGGCTACCCAATACGACCGGGCCGTAGGCTTCTTCTCAACCACTGCTATTCTATCTAAAATAGAATCAGACCATTACCGTCCAGAATTATGGAAATCACGCTAAAACCTGAGCAAGCTAAGTTTATTCAGACGCAGGTTACTCGCGGTCGCTATGCTAACCCTAATGAGGTCGTTAGTCGTGCTCTGAAGCTGCTGCAAGAATGGGAACAGGAATATGAGCAATGGCTAGCAGAAACTCGTCAAAAGGTCGAGGTCGGCGCAGCACAAGCGCAAGCGGGGGAGGTGCTTGATCTAGAAGCCGTGACGGAACGCCTGCGGGCAAGAGTGATAAAAGCACAGGATACGGAAGGATGAGACGCTGCACGATCGCTCGTGCAGCAAGCCAAGATCTAGATGATATCATCGACTATTTTCTAAGTCGTAACGTTGATGCTGGCGATCGATTTATCCAGAGCTTCAATCGAAAGTGCCAACAATTAGCACAGTTTCCGCATACAGGCCGTAGCTATACGGAGATTATGCCAGAGCTTAGAGGGATGCCGTTACAAGGCTATATTATTTTTTACCAGGTTACAGATGAAGCTATTACGATTCTTCGCGTTCTTAGTGGATACCGAGACCTGCGGTCAGTCTTTTTAGAATGAGTAAATCAGTGTCGAGTAGGCCAATGTCATCACAGACAGGATTGATAGAACCCGTCTAACTGAAAGAAAAGAGCGAGCTGTGAGGTCAGAGCGTTGGGTTTAGCGGAGCTGCCGCTGCGGGCGAAATATCGGCGAGATCGCGCTCACTCAATCCAGGATTTCTACCTTCCCTGCCTGGATCGGGCCACCCGGTATGACCGAGCCGTGGGCTTTTTCGCTAGCACTTCGATGGCCGCCGTGGTCCGGGGGCTGGAAGTCTTTATTCGCTCAGGCGGTCGAATGCGGCTGGTGGCCTCGCCCTGCCTGTCAGCAGAGGACGTAACCACGATTGAGCAGGGCCTGAGCAGGCGAGACGCGATCGTCGGCGAAGCGCTGAGCCGGAGTCTGGCTTTGGCGCTGAGCGCAGAAGGCGGCGCATTTTGAAAGGCTCTAGCAGAATCAGACGGGCAGCGTGGAGATGAGATTGCGAGCAGGACAATATTCGGCTGAGCGGTGAGGTCTATGCGCTGGTGGGGCACAGTGTAGATGAGTTTGAGTGGACTGAAGTAGTTGCAGTTCGCTGAGTTCGAATTAGAATACTGACATGAGTTCTTCAAGGTTTGAGATTCCAATAGTAGATAGTGAGCTGCTGAATGAGATGGTTCAGTCCGTGGTAAAGGCTGTAGATCCCACACAGATCATTTTGTTTGGTTCACGGGCAAAAGGTAGCGCTCGCTCAGATTCAGATGTTGATTTTTTAGTGATAAAAGCTGAGGGGTTTGGCCCTCAGCACAGCCGACGCCAAGAAGCTATAAGGGTTTGGCGGACTTTGGCAAAATTTGGTGTGCCTACTGATGTGCTGGTATATAGCACTGAGGAAGTAAGAGAATGGAGTAAAAGCCCGAATCATGTGATTTCAAAGGCGTTAAAGGAAGGGCAGTTGCTATATGAGCGACCTAAAGCAGGCTAGAATGCTACTATTGGTTGCTCAGCGCGACCTGAGAGCGCTCAGAGGAATGATAGATGCTAGCGTTTTTGCAGATGAGGTTTTTGGATTTCATGCCCAGCAGTCTGCAGAAAAAGCGCTGAAAGCATGGCTTGCGACATTAGGAGATGTGTATCCTCAGACCCATGATTTGGGTGTCTTATTGCAAAGGTTGGAAAACTATGAGTGTGAGGTGACTGAATTTTGGGAATTACTGGAGCTTAATCCATTTGCTGTACAAATGCGTTATGACCTGATTGAAACGGATGACCTAAAGGTGAATCGTGACGACTTACTTAAGCGCATTGAGCTGCTTGAAAATACTGTGAAATCAGTAATTGACAGCCAACCCGAAAATAGTTCAATCCTTAGCAAGCCGACATGATTTTTGAACTGAACGCCTTCCATCACATTGCCGAGATGTTTGAAGCCTCGAATCCGCTGCCAGCGGTTCTGAGCACTCTGCACCAATTTGAAGACCAAGCGAGCTAGGGGTCAGAGCGTTGGGTTTAGCGGAGCTGCCGCTGCGGGCGGAATATCGGCGCGATCGCGACCCTCTAAATTCAGGACTTATACATTCCCTGCCCAAAGCAGGCTCTTCAATATGAAGTAAAGGGGGTTAGGCGCTATCGTAAGGGTATAAGCAGAGCTGGGAGGACTAAACGATGACGACAAAAGAGCTGATTTTGCAGGAGCTGGAGCAGGTGCCGGAAGCAACTTTGAGGACGGTGCTCGATTTTCTGCGCTCTCTAAAGCAAGGACGCACTGAATCTAGAGCGGAAAGTCCCTTTGCTCAGTTTTCAGGAATTTTGAGCGACGAGGAGGCTGAAGACATTCAGGCCATGGTCGCTGAAGAGTTTGAGCAGGTTGACCTGAATGCCTGGTGAAGTAGCGCTAGACACTTCAGTCGCGATTCAGTTTCTAAATGGCAATGAAGCGATTGCAGAACGGGTGAAAGCGCTATCGATGGTGATTTTACCCCTGCCAGTAGTGGGGGAATTGCTCTTTGGGGCTGAGAACTCAGGTCGAACCCTGCATAATCTGTCTCAGTACCTGAAGTTTATCGATACCTGTAAGGTTGTGCCGATGGGGCTAGAGACGGCCCGGCACTATTCGCAGATGCGGCTGAGTTTGAAGCGCAAGGGGAAGCCAATCCCCGAGAATGATTTGTGGATTGGGGCACAAACCATCGAAAATCATTGGACTCTGGCTACTTTCGATAGGCACTTCAACTTCATTGATGGGATAACGGTAGTCAATTGGATCAGTCAAGACAGCTAGCTGGGGGTCAGGGCGTTGGGTTTAGCAGAGCTGCCGCTGCGGGCGGAATATCGGAGCGATCGCGCTCACCTCATCCAGGATTTCTACCTCCCCTGCCTGGAGCGAGCCATCCGGTATGACCGAGCTGTCGGCTTTTTCTCCAGCACGTCCATGGCGGCGGTGGCCAGGGGGCTGACGGCGTTTATTCGCTAGGGGGGCCGAATGCGGCTGGTTGGCTCAGTAAGATTGAGGATTATAGGTGGATTTCCGATGCTAGCATTCTGGCTGATGAAAGATTCAGGTTAAGGCGCGGCAGTCAATGGAACTAGCAAAGGCTGAGCTTCTATGCTATTACGGCCAGAAGTTTCAAAAGATCAGAGTTGACCGAGCGCATGGCGTAGCTCCGCATAAGCCAATTCTGCTGCTATCGGTCATTGAGCATATTCAGAAAGGGATTATCAGCGAAAACCGAATTTTTCTAACACCCGCGCTGATTCAGACCTTCCTGAAGTACTGGGTCTACTTTGGCTCTCCTACCCACAATCCTGACATTTCTAAACCCTTCTTCCACATGAGAAGTGGAAAGTTCTGGCATCTCTGGCCAAATCCAAGGTTTGAAAGGATATTTGCTTCGAAAATCAAGCTCAAGACGTTTGCTGAGGTCAAACGCGCTATCAAGTTTGCTTATACTCTAGCCGGTTCGGGCTTGAACTAATTCTATAGTCATGGTGAAATTGAGTTAGCCCACCCAAAAGACACCGCGGTCATGATTCAACTAGAGTTCAGCGAAGCCGACATTAGCGCACTTGAATACGAGCGCTATCACCACCCT
>NZ_JADEXG010000042.1 GCF_015207255.1 Vasconcelosia minhoensis LEGE 07310 | reverse complement strand
GCTCCCCGCTCCCCTCTTCCCTCTTCCCTCTTCACCCTCTCCCCCCCAACACATTCCCCTGCTGGCTCACCTCAACTAGCGAAACGCCCCACCGTATGACCCTCTATCTCAAACTCAATCAGCCCCCGGCCCATTCCCGGGACTATCACCTCCAGGCAGAAGTCTTCAAAGACAAATGGGCCGTTCTTAAGTCGCTGCCGCTGCCCTGGTCGGTGGTGATGAGGCCAGAACGACTGATGCTGTTAAACGATTCTCAAAATTAAAGGCGCTGCCATCCGCACTCGATCTAGATCCGTACGCTGACGTAACAGATAAAATCTAGAAAGTCTGCTTCTGGACTAATATCTTCTGCCTGAGGATTGAAGTTATTTCCATTTGGTCGGCCTGATGAGGGATTATGACAGACCTCTTTGAGCACCACGGTGAGCAGCAGATTCAGGCGGAAGCGCCGCTGGCGGCGCGGATGCGACCGCGATCGCTAACTGAATTCATCGGCCAGGACGCCATTATCGGGCCGGGTCGGCTGCTGCGCCGGGCGATTCAGGCCGACCAGCTAGCTTCGCTGATCTTTCACGGGCCGCCGGGGACCGGGAAAACGACGCTGGCCCGGGTGATTGCCAACACCACCCAGGCCAACTTCATTTCACTCAACGCGGTGCTGTCGGGGGTGAAGGATATTCGAGCCGCGATCGCGGCGGCCCAGCGCGATCGCGGCCAGTTTGGTCGTCGCACCCTTTTGTTTATTGACGAGGTGCATCGGTTCAATAAGGCCCAGCAGGATGCGCTGCTGCCCTGGGTGGAAAACGGCACGGTGATTCTGATTGGGGCGACCACCGAGAATCCCTACTTTGAAGTCAACAAAGCCTTGGTCAGCCGGTCGCGCATCTTTCAGCTCCAGCCGCTGACCGCCGACGATCTGCGGCGGGTGGCCCAGCAGGCCCTGGCCGACCCCCAGCGGGGCTACGGCCAGCGGACGGTCAAGCTTGACTCAGAAGCGCTGGATCATCTAGTCAATGTTGCCAACGGCGATGCCCGCGCCCTGCTGAATGCGCTGGAGCTGGCCGTCGAGACCACTCCCACCGATGGGGCTGAGGTCATTCATATTACCCTGGCCGTTGCCGAAGACTCAATCCAGCAGCGGGCCGTCCTCTACGACAAAGAAGGCGACGCCCATTTCGACACAATCAGCGCCTTTATTAAAAGCGTCCGCGGCTCCGACCCCGACGCCACGCTGTACTGGCTGGCTCGCATGGTCTATGCGGGCGAAGACCCGCGCTACATTTTTCGGCGAATGGTGATCCTGGCCGGGGAAGACGTGGGGCTGGCCGACCCCCAGGCTACTGTCGTCGTCAGCGGCTGCGCTGCCGCCTTTGACCGGGTGGGGATGCCCGAAGGCCGCTATCCGCTGGCCCAGGCGGCGCTGTATCTGGCCACTGCGCCCAAGTCGAACAGCGTTATGGGCTTTTTTGACGCCCTGGCCGCGGTCGAGCAGGCCCAGCAAACCGACGTGCCCAACCCGATCAAGGACGCCAACCGCGATAAAAAAGGCTTTGGCCACGGGGCGGGCTATCTGTATCCCCACGCCTACCGCGACCACTGGGTGGCGCAGCAGTACCTGCCCAGCAGCCTCCAGGGTCAGGTCTTCTACCAGCCGTCAGACCAGGGCTACGAAGAGAGCATTCGTCAGCAGGTGGCGCGGCGGCGGGAGGCCCAGCTGGCTGCTCTAGTAGAAACCGCTCCCGACCCCGCCGGGCTCACCTACGGCCCGACCGACTCGGCCCAGGATCGCTGGCTGCTGCGCGCCCAGGGTGAAGTCGGCGAGCAGCTGGGGGAAATCCGCGATCGCGTTTTTACCCCGCCGCCTCAGCGCCATCACCGCCTGCTCGACCTTAGCGCCCGCAGCGGCCTGCTCACCTGGGAGGGTCTGCGGCAGGTGCCCGAGGGCGGCGTCTATGCCTGCGTAGAGCGAGCCCAGGACTATGCGGCCTTAGCAGAGCAGGCGGCCCGGCTGCCGGAGGTGGCCCGGCCCGTGTTGCTCCAAACGCCGCTGACAGACCTGAAGGCGGCCCTCGATCGCCAGGCTCCGGGGGTGAAATTTGAGCGGATTGTAGGCCGGAATGGGCTGATGACACAGCCGGATAAGGCGGCGATTATTCAGGTCATGGGTGAGGTTTTAGCGATGGGGGGTGAAATCGCGATCGCGGAAACGATCCCCCGCCGTGCCCCCCGGCTCTATCAGTACCTCAACCCAGAGGAGCTTGACCCGGACCTCTACGCTCGCCTGGCTGCTGCCGAAGCTGCCATCTATGCCGACCCCAAAGACGCCAGAGTCAACTGGGACGCAGACGACCTGCGGCAGCTGTTCTTAGCGGCGGGCTTCCAGCTAGAAACTGCCCTCCAAACCTATACCAGCTCGATGACCGTAACCGAGCAGCGGCTGGCTGACTGGTTTGAGCCCAGCCAGCCGGGCCGAGGCTATGCTAGCCGCATTGGCCAGCAGCTTAGCCCGGCAGAAGTTGCCACGGTGCGCCAGTGGTTTAGCTGCCAGCTGCGCCAGCAGACCGTACCCTGGACGCGGACGGTAATATTCATTCAGGCCCGGCGACCGCTATAATCATTCTCCGATTGAAAGGCCCTTAATTAAAACGCTCAGCCATGCTTGGCCTTGCCCTGCATACGGCCAGTCCCGACCTGGGGCTGGCGCTCAAATCCTTTGAAGATCAGACCAGCGCCGTCAGCCGCGAGCAGGTTTGGGGCTTAGGGCGAGACCTCTCCACCCAGATGCAGCTGAAGCTGATGGAATTTATCCAGCCCTATCGCTGGACCGATCTGGCCTTCTTAGCCGTGGCCCAAGGACCGGGCGGATTCACCGGCACCCGCCTGGGGGTGGTCACGGCGCGTACCCTGGCGCAGCAGCTCCAGATTCCCCTGTATGGCATATCGACGCTGGCAGCGGTGGCGCTGGCACGTTCAGCTGCTGGCCCGGGCGACATTGCGGTGCAGATGCCCGCTCGGCGCGGCGACCTGTTCGGTGCGATCTATCGACGGACGGCCCTGGGTGACCTGGAAACCGTGATAGCCGATACGATATACCCCGCCGCCGATTGGCTGGCCAAGCTGGCTGCCTGGGATAGACCGCTGCAAACGATCGAAACCGTCACCGGTGAGGGCTTGGGAGATACCGCTATGGCGCTTTTAGACCAGGCTTACAGCCAGTGGCAGCAGGGTCAGCGGCCAGCCTGGTCAGCGGTTTTACCCTTTTATGGGCAGCATCCGGTGACGGACTGAAATTTGGGGCCTGACGGTTACCGGGGTCGCTGGCCGTCACGCCGACCCAGGTCATATACGCCACAGCCAATACAGGCAATAATGCCCATGCTAATCGTCCAGCTTTTCCCCAGGCCCAGCTCGACGCCGTAGTTGAGCAGCGTACCGGCGATTAGAAATGGAATAATGCTAAAAATAGAGGCCCAAAACGCATTTTGCGCCTCCCTGCCCTGGCGGGTTCGCTCAAATTCTGACTGAGAGGTATACAGTGAGCGTTCTGCGAAGTTAAACCATCGATTAAACTGTTCGGTAACCCAGTCGCTGAGGGGCGAAAAGCCCATGTATAGAGCCAGAGACCACAGCGCGATGCCGGCAATCAGGACTTTGTCGATTGGAATGGAAGGCAGCATAGGCGAGGCTGTGGACTATAGCAGTCGGGTCTGTTCTTGTTTTAGCAAATTCCTTTGCTGAAGGAAAGTCGTTCTACCGCCCGACTGCCTCGACGCGCCCTTCCTTTCCCTTTATTTACCATTCGCCATTTGCCCCATGCCCAATCCAGATTCTGCCCAAACCCAAACTGCCAAACTACCGCACCGGCTGATTCGGCCGATCGGGGCCTATACCCTTTCGGGACTGGCCATTCATCAAGAGCTGCTGCTGACCCTGGATCGGACACGGGGATACCTGCTCCAGGTCAATCCGAAGACAGACGGCACGACCCTCTTGAATACCCAGCAGGCCGCCGCGTTTGAAGAGGCGACTGGGCTAGCGCTCTGGGAAGGCAAGCTCTACATCGCGCGGCACCATCAGGTACTAACGGCGACCCTAGAGGACCTGACCCCGACTCCGCTGCTGTCGCTGCCCTACCTAATTGACAGTATTGCCGTATGGCAGCAGACCCTCTATATCTCCAGCCAGAAAGCGGGCTACATTTTTATCTACGATCGCGATAGCCACGACCTAATTACCAAGCTGCCGCTGCCGGGGATTGGGGTGGCGAGCATTGCGGTGTGGGGCGACTACCTCTGGGCAGTGGACCAGACAGAGCAGACCCTATTTTGCCTGGACCGGGCGACTGGAGAGCAGATTTTTAGCGTGTTGACGCCCTTTGCCGGGCCGACGGGCGTTGCCGTGCTGCCCGAGACGACGCCCGATCGCGGCACGGTGTGGGTCACCTATGCCGACGACGAAGCCTACGTCCGCGACGATCCAAATAATCCAGACTTTCCCTACCAGCTGACCTTTCGCGATCGCACCTTCATCCATCCACTCCACTATCACTACCGCCCGGACGAGCGCTATGCGGTCTCCAACCGCTTCCGGGTCGAGATGATCTATGCCGAAGAAATTGAGCCACTAGACGAGGTGCAGCTCGGCCCGTTTGAATGGCGGATTGCCTTCCCAGCAGACACGCTACGGCAGCGGGTGAAATCGGTCGAGCCGATCGGCCATCCCTTTACGGAAGTCGAGGTCAACGGTCAGCGGGTGGCCGTATTCAAGTTTGATAGCCTCTCGGGGCATGACCGCCACCTGTTTGGCTGGCGGGCTGTCCTGGAAGTGCAGGGAATTAAGTACCAGGTGACGCCGCGCCTGGTCGAAGGCGGCCCAGCCCTGCCGGACGACCTCCAGACCCGCTACCTGGTAGATGATGATGAGCTGGCCATGGACAACCCCCTGATCCTGGCCGCCGCCGAAACCGCCGTGGGCCGGGAAACCAACCTGCTGCGTAAGGTGCTCAGCATTCGCAACTACGTCTACGACCGGCTATCCTACGGCATTCGCCCGGCAATCGACACGCCCGATATCGTGATCGAGCGCGGCATTGGCTCCTGCGGTGAATATGTAGGACTGCTGCTGGCCCTCTGTCGGCTGAATGGGATTGCCTGCCGCACCGTGGGTCGCTACAAATGCCCGCCCCACGCCGAGCAAATTAACCAGCCGCTGGTACCCGAGTTCAACCATGTCTGGATCGAGTTTTACGTGCCCGATGTGGGCTGGCTGCCAATGGAGTCGAACGTGGACGACATTCAGGACGGCGGCCCTTACCCCACTCGCTTTTTTATGGGCCTGCCCTGGTACCACATGGAAATGGCCAAAGAAGTGCCCTTTGAGCGGGTTCACTTTGCCCCGGCCGACGTGGAGAAGGAGATCAAAATTGGCAACCTGGCCCTAAACCACGTCCGGTTTCGGATCCTGGAGGAAATGCCGCCGGTTTGATGCCCGCTTCTACCCAGCCAACCGCGTCAGCAGCACCGGGCAGTTGGCATAGACCCGCACATAGTCCGACAGCGATTCGCCCAGCAGCCGGTCCAGGTCGGGCATGCCCTTGGCAATCGAAGGGCGGCGGTCGGGAGAGCCCAGGACCAGCAGATTCACGTTCAGGTCGTCGGCCAGATCGCAGATCCGCGCGCCGGGTTTGCCTTCGGGGGCCAAACAGCGATATTTGATGCCGTACTTTTTCACCTCGGCGACGGCGGGGGCGAGCACCGGGTCGCTGGCGGGGTTGGCCGTAATCGCGTCATCGACCTTATTTTTAAGGTTGGAGATGGTGTGAACCAGAATGATTTCGCTGTCTTTGACGTCGCGCAGCAGCGCGATCGCGTACTTTAACCCAGCCTGGGCCGAATCCGACGGGTCCATCGCCACCAGCACCCGCCGAATCGAGCGAATGCTGTAGAGGTCATCCTTCACCAGCAGCATGGGCTGAGACGCCAGCTGAAAGACATATTGGCTGACGCTATTATCTAAAATTGCCTTCAGCCCCTTCAGCCCCCGCGAGCCCATAATAATCAGGTCGCTGTCGATTTCATCGGCGACCTTGCAGACCACGTCTTTGGGGTCACCCTCCCGCAGCATCGCCGTCACCTTAGCGGCGTCCAGGTTGAGCGTGTGGATAGCGCTCGCTAGGGTTTTGCCGCCCTCCTCCCACTTTTTCGTCATCGCCTCGGCCCCGATCTGGGGCGGCACTACGTGCAGTACCGTCACCTGAGCCCGCTGAATCAGGGGAATTTCCATCAGCACCTTGAGCATTTTCTCGGTATTCCCCATCCCCGAGTCAGCCAGGAGAATTTTCTCAATCATGGGCACTCCTTAGTTTTTGCAGCAGTTTCTGCGGCCATTCACCGTGACGGCAGACCTCTCTGAGCCCTATTCTACGGCTAAGCTATGAGCCCGCTTCGGGGTTCTTCAAATAGAGAAACATTGAGCAATATAGCGAGTTACATTCCGACATAGGAGACACAGATGCCCCCCCGCTGGTTTGAATATCCCTTTCGCGTGCAGCCCCACCATACGGACTATTCCGGTGTGGTCTGGCACGGCACCTACATCACCTGGCTAGAAGCAGCTCGGGTAGACTGCCTGAGCCAGATGGAGATGCCCTTCGACCAAATCTTTGCCGCTGGCTTTGACCTGCCCGTGATCGACCTCAGCCTGCGCTACCACCAGCCCCTGCGGCTGGGAATGGCAGCGGTCGTCAAAGCTCGCCTTGCCCCCCAGCAGAAAGTCCGCATTCAGTGGCTCTACGAAATTGAGACGGTCGGTCCTAGGCCGCAGACCTGCTTGACCGGGCAGGTCACGCTGGTGGTAATCGACCGGCAAAGCGGCAAAATCGTCCGACGGCTACCTGCTGAAATTCAGCAGGTGATCGATCGGCTGCTGGCTTACTTGGCTGAAGCGGATAGGGTTGGGGACAGCTTAGGTTAGGGCTGGCTGAAAGAGCTGTAAGTGAGGACAGCAAAGGAATTCAAGCGAGTATCCTACCCAATCTTGAGGGACTAAAATAACTTCCCTTACATTTCTTATCAAAGCAAGTCACCTTTCCACAGCCTTTCCACAGCTTTTCCACAGGCAGACGGCGTCTTTCCACAGCCTCAGACGCAGGCAGGTGATCCCAGGGACTTCTGTGGATTATGCAGAATGTTCGTAAGTGACTCATTTTTGCCGAATGATTACAAAGTTATGTAACAAAAAATAGGGCGAAAGCCTGATTCTTTCGTAACCGTAAAATTTCTGCAAAGGTTTCTGTAACGTTTTGCAATATTGCATTTTGCATGGGCTTGGCCCACAATATCCCCTACTAACCGAAACCGCCCTGGCTGACTGCGATTCTCTCAGGAGAGGCGCTGCGATCGCGCTTTGTCATCGCCAGCTCAGGCCGCGTCAATTTGCCGTGCTCAGCATTAAGGAATCTACTATGATCACCCCCCCCAAGGTCAGCCTATCGGTCGAAATTCCCGAAGACCTCCACCTGTCGCTTCAGAGCTATCTCGATACCCATACCGAGTGGAACCAGGACCGCATGTTTTGCGTAGCGCTGTCGCTTTTCCTAATGCAAAACGGCGTCAATCAGCGTCAGGTCAGCCGCATTTACCTGGATAACTTATTTGGCTATGCGGCCTAGTTCGGCTCTCTGGCGGCCTGACATAGAATGGAGCCAGCCGCCCCCACCTGATAGAACAGTCCAACCCGATGACTATCCGATTCAAACGCACTGCTCTAGTAGCGCTATCGCTGCTCCTGGTCGGACTGCTGCTGCGCCCGGCCAGCGCCTCGTCAAATCTACAGTCTCGGGTCGTCCGCCTAGAGTTCGACCTGCGGTCGGTGCAATCCCAGGTCAGCCAGCTCCAGTCCCAGCTCAGCCGGCGCGGCCCTCCCGGTCGCCCCGCGCCGCCTACGGACTCGGCACCCGCCCCGACTCTGAATGGGCCCTCGCTGGACGAACAGTTCGACAATCTGGCGATATTGGTAATCGAGATGAGGGACCAGGTTAGAGCCTTAGAAAGCAAGGTCGCTGAGCTGGAATCTCGCTGAGCCGAAGCCTCAGGCTCGCTCAAGCCGGATTCGCTCGGTCTGCCCCAGGTCAAAGTCTGCCGCCAGCTGGTCTAGCCCCTCTGCCACCTGGCCCGGTGCTTTCACCTGTAACCCCTGATAGCAGCGGCGGCGATGCTCTGGGTCTTGCTGAAAGGCCGCGATCGCGCGCCGCAGGGGTTCTACCACCGGGTAGGCCGCTTCTGCCTTAGTGAATGCCGCTGCTGGCAGGGCATCCTGCCGCCGCAAAATAGCCAGGTCGATCAGGTCCCGTGACAGGACGCCCGCGTCGAGCCAGCGATCGCTGTTGGCTAGCAGTTTCTCCGCTGCCGCATCGACCTCACAGAGCCCAGCAATTGGACACCAGTTAGGTTTTTCGGGTAAATCTAGGGCAATCCGTCCTTCAGAAACGATCTCCAACCGAATCGACAGGCCGTCTACGACCACTGGAAATCGAATGCCATAATGATTGGCCTGCACCTCGCGGGGAAAATCCAGGCCGTCCGTGCGCTCAAATAAAGCCCGATGGCGCTGGTCAAACACGGCCCGTCGCAGCCGCAAATAGCCCGCCTGGTCCGAACAGAGCAGGTCAATGTCCCGACTCAGGCGATACTCGCCGTATTTCAGCGCTAGCCAGGTGCCGCCGCCGAAGTAAGCCTGGCAGTCGGCCAGCAGGTCAGCCTTGAGCTGGCTGAGGATAGTTAAAATTTTCTGATGCTGATCTAAAGTGAACATGTCTCCCAGCCAGGAACCGTAGGCCGCCACCAGCCGATCGACAAAGGCCGCTTCTGGCGGCTCCAGGTCGGCCAGCACGCCCCGATAGTGCCAGCCCCGCTCGTAGCGCTGGAGCATCTGCCGGGGCGTCAGCTGATGCACGTCGCTGACCTGCCAGCAGACCGCTGCTAAAAACGGTAGTTGGTTTGGAATTGCCCCAGGCTCAGTCATCTCCCCGCCTGCTATCCGACCGGAGCGACAAATTCACCCGTACTGAGGCTCAGCGGCACCAGCCGATCGTCCGTCGTCAGCCCCAGCAGCATTTCCTCCTGGGGTTGAATAATCCGATCGGTCAGGGCGCAGCGCTCCTGCTGCTGGGCCGTTGAGGGCAGCGTGGCGCGAATCTGCAGCAGCTGGGACTCGGTCTGCCGCTCGACATAGTCCCACAGCACCTCGCGGATGAGCGCCTGATAGCCCTGCCGCCCCGCGATCGCCTTGAGCTTGTCGATCAGCGATCGCTCAAAGCGGATACTCGTCACCTGCATTTCGGTCGTCGCGGTTTGGGACTTGTAAGGCATGGGTATTTTTCGAAAAAAGATGGACTTTCTAATATTACAAGTGTAGTATAGGGGAGTTGCATTGGCAGGTGCTCCTATGGTTAAGCAGCCATTGGTTAAGCAGCCATTCCCGACAACCTGGTTTCAGTCAGCCCTGACAGTCGCTGCGGGCGAGCCGACGATCCAGGTGCCACGCTGAGGCGGTGCGGCTCGTGCAGCGAGCTCAGCGGCGCTATGCGTTGGATTGTCGCCCCTTTAAGCTGTAAGCCAACGGCAGCACTGGGGCCACCACCGGCTTGAGTCGTTGACAAAGTCCATATGGTTGCGCCCCGGCATCTGCTCAACCTTAATATCTCTCGCAGTCGGAAACGCCTGCTCGATAGCGGCTTTGAACCTCAGCGCGCCGTCGGCAGGCACGTGGTTATCAGCCCCACCGCAGAGAAAATAGAGCTTTGCCCCCCGGGCATATCGCTCGGGGTGGGTGAGCGGATTCAGCTCGTCATAGAAATACTGGCCGTAGGCATCAGCCTTGCCCTGCTCTAAAAGCTGTTCGGGATTGCCGATCTGATGCATTCCCGGGCGGCACCAGTCCGGCGTTGCGATCACGGCGGCCACTCGCTGAATGCGGGAATCAATTCCAGCAGCGGCAACGGCGATATCGCCGCCCATGGAGAGGCCGCCCATCCGCACGTCCGGCCCAACTCCCAGGGTGGCCATAGCCCAGTCGATTACCCGCAGCGTATCCAGCGTCGTCTGACCTAGAATCGGCCACATATGCTGGCGAAATTGGCCAAATACCCTTGTCCTAATCTGCTCACGGGACTCGGCGCGATCTCGCCACCAGAAACCGAACCGACGTTTCTCATTCGCTGTTGCCGGCAGTATCTGTTTGCGATCGCCATGCTGCCAGGGGTCAAAACTGAGCGCCATAAATCCCAACCCAGCGACGTCGTTGAGAAATTCGAGTACTTGCTCCTTGGAGCCGCTGAAGGGAGGCAGCAAAATTACCAGCTTATTCCGAGACTTGTCCGACGTAGGTTCAATCCAGGTGACGGGGATATGCTGAACCCATTCCGTCTTTCTCGGCAGCGGATGGGTCTCGTCACTCATAGGGCACTCCAATCTGCTGGCAAGCTTTCTTCAGGATAAAAGTTTTGATAGTACCCCATTTCAGTAATGATGCTAGGCTGCCCCCCTGAATGCAAGCATTTGAGTATTCGAAATCATTATCTGTGGAGCACTACCCAATCCTGGTTCTCATGTGCAATCCCAAGCTGTCTCTTATTGATGTGCCTCCATATACGCTCGTAGCAATTGATTAATCTGTGTTTGATAGCCCCGACCTTGAGACTTAAACCGCTCCAATACATCGCTATCAATGCGGAGTGTAACTTGAGCCTTAGTTTTTGTAGCAGGTAAACCCCGCCGCACTACCGCCTTAGCAAACATTTCTGGCGTAATCTCTGGGCAATCTAATAAATCAATAGATCGAAGCACCGCGCTACCGGCGCGAGCATCAGGGTTTCGACTTGCAGTTCATACATAGAGGCGGGCTAACGTTCAGGTTAAGCGGCTGTTAGGAAACTTTGCAACAACACCAAGACCTCTCGGCAGTCCGCTCCAACCGGGTTGTTATACCGCGACTCATTGCAAGATGTGTAGCCCGTGAACTACACCACTTTCTGAATCAAATCTAGGTTCAATGATAGATAAAAATCTATTATCCCCCTTTTCAAAATGCCTAAAAACAGCGTAAGCAATCAAGTCAGCAAGTTGAATCAGTCTTGATGCTTTTGAATCTAAAAAGAGAGGTACTTCCGAAAAGTTCCTTATCACACCCCAGGTGTATCCAATCGCCCTAAAGTCAGTTGCCAGAGATTGAATTGTTGTCTCATAAGTAGATTTATCAAAGATGATGATTCCTCTGTGCGTGTCGCCGTTCCTATGCAATCTCATCAAGTACTTATCAAATCTACTGGCTAATTGCTCAAATGCAGCCTCAACAGGGTCTTTTGGAGATACCGCAGATTTTTTGATCACGCTTGCAAATAATCGATTGCTAGGATGAGATTGCAGAAAAAATTTTAGGGCATCTTCAATCGCTTGATGCCGATTTTCTTTAGGATGACTCCTCCATTGCCCTCTTCCTCCGAACATGGGGCTGCCATGTCACTCAACTACTGCTGGATCAGCAGGATCAAACCTAGCTGCAATTTGGTCAAGCTGGTTAGCAATCCAATATCCTTGTCGCTCAAACACACAAAACCCAGCTAGCACGAAATACTGTTGATTTGGGTCGTGGGTTGTACCAGACTCATCTACGTACAGTAGATACATGCTGCTTCATATCCCTTTAAAGGCAAAATCAGTCAAGGGAAGACCATGCTTCCACGATCCGAAAAGGTCAGATCTCTTGACTGTGCCTCTAATTGTATCACTTGCTCCACCCATTGCCTAAGTAGGTCGGCACAATTAAGCCCAAGGATGTCATTCCGTTCGCGAAGCGGCTCCAGAGGAGCAACGAAGCCGAGGAATCTCTTGATATGTAAAGGCTCCCGTGAGATGCTATAGCCCAAGGGGCATGGCTGCGCTAGCGCAATGCTCAGCATGACATAGTCCTACAAATGATTAGGATAATCTACTTACTTCATCTAAGACGCCTCCCAAGATACTGTTTAGGTGACAGTCTCACAGATAACTCAGCGGCATAACTAGGTTATTAGACCTACTCTTGCAGCCTATCTATCCCAATCAGCTAGATAGACTGCGAGCTATCCATACAGTACGCTCATATTAGGTGGATATATGGATAGTTTCAGGATATCTTCCAGTTGCAAGCAGTCAGTTCATAGACTCTGTGGCAGATTAATACATACGTTCTGTTGGCCTAGCGTATGGAAACTCGGCCTAGAAAGCTTCTTAAACAAGTTCGTGACCAAACTAAACTCGGATTAAGCACTACTCCTACCGTACTGAGCAAACCTACTTCTACTGGATTCGTCGTTACATCCTGTTTCACGGCAAGCGCCATCCAGCCGAAATGGGTGGAGCTGAGATCGAATGAGTTTACAGGGCTGAGGTCGCAGTGCCTTGTTCAGGGCTTTAGTCGGCAGAGATCGCGATCGCAGCTTCCAAAAAAACACTGCCCAATCCCATTGCTCCATCACTTAATTTTGCCAATCTCTCGACCGATTGCCTCTATCTGCTCGTAGTTTTGGTTTTCAGTCTCGATGAATTTTTCTGCCCCGAATAGGGATAAAATCTCTGCCTGTTCAGGATCGCTGGGGTCGAGCTGGAGCAGCGCCGCCTGAATCTTTTCGGTAAAGCCCTCGCCGTACTCAGCTTCGACCGCCGGATTCACGACCCAGTGATAGTCGTAGTAGGCAGGCGTCCGCCAGATTTCCTTGACTCGGCTCTGATCGACTTCGCCCGCTTCTAAGCGGCTGAGCCAAACCTGCTCGTTTAGCGCCCCAGCATCGTAGGTGCCCGCCTCGACTAGCTTCAAGGTGGCATCATGGGAGCCGGAGAAGCCGGGCTCGCCCTTGAAGTCCGACAGGGCCAGGCCCGCCTGCTGGAGAAAGTACTGCGGCATCAGTCTGCCGGAGGTCGAGGATTCGCTGCCGAAAGTGAAGGTATGGCCCTTCAGCGCCGTTAGGCCGCTGATGTCGTTGATTTCATCAATGCCGCTAGCGGTGTTGGCGATAAAAACGCTATGGAACTGCTCGTCGATGTCGCGCTGCGCGATCGCGGTTGCCCCCTCCACTTGAAGCCGGGCCTGAACCCCAGTCAGGCCGCCAAACCAAACCAGGTCTAGGTCGCCCACCTTAAACGCCGTCACTGCTGCGGCGTAGTCCGTTACCGGCTGATACGCCACTGGCACCCCGAGCTGCTGGCTGAGATAGTCGGATAACTTGCCATAGAGCCGCTGGAGTTCTTCCGGATCCTGGTCGGGAATCGCGCCGACCGAGAGCGGCTCCACCTCATCGCCCGAGGCCGCAGCTCCATCAGCCGATGGGGCTAAATCCGCCGCTGGCTCTGGTGAACAGGCCCCGAGCAGCAGCGCCAGCTCACAAAGTCCTGCTAGCAGCGAATGATGAACCTTGACCATGCCGACAAATCATCCTGCTTGTAAATGTTGAGACGAAATCTGAGGCTATCAAGATTTTCAGCTGAGGGCAATAGGCCATTCGGCCAGATAATTCAGCTAGCACCCAACGGCCATTCAAAAACGATTTGGAGAACATTTATGCCCAGCCCCGCTGCAACCTGGTCCTACCCTTACCCGCCCCTGCTCCCCGGCAGACTGCTCAAGCGCTATAAGCGTTTTTTTGCCGACATCGCGCTGGACTCAGGCGAGACGATCACCGCCCACTGTCCGAATACTGGCCCGATGACCGGCGTCTGCCATATTGGCGGGCGGGTGATGGTCTCCCGCAGCGACAATCCCAAACGCAAGCTGGCCTATACCTGGGAGCTGGCTGAAGTGACCGACACGGTCCCCACCTGGGCCGGTGTGAACACGGCGCTACCCAACCGGGTAATTCGCTCGGCTCTGGCGGCTCGGCTCTTTCCAGAACTGGGGCCGTATCAGGAGATTCGTCCGGAAGTGCCCTACGGAAGCGATCGCAAAAGCCGGATTGACTTTCTGCTTACCGGCGCGGCTGACGACCCGCCGGTTTATATCGAGGTCAAAAATACGACCTGGGCGCAGGGCACCTGTGCCCTTTTCCCCGATACGGTCACTACCCGCGGCCAAAAGCATCTCAGCGAGCTGACGGCACTATTGCCGACCGCCAGCGCAGTCATGCTGTACTTCATCAACCGTTCTGACTGCACAAGGTTTTCCCCAGGCGACACCGCCGACCCGCGCTACGGTTTTTTGCTGCGTCAGGCGATCGCCCAGGGCGTAAAAGTGCTCCCTTGTCGGTTCGAAATCACCCCGACTGAAATTCGCTATCTAGGACAAGCCAATTTGATCATCGACTCAGCCTCTGAGTAAAAACCCCTCAGGTCAATGACCTGAGGACAGTCCTCTGCTAGCGATGCCGACGAGCTATGGGGAGTTTCATCCCTTCAAATTGGCTCATTTTGGGAAAATTATTTTTTATTTTCCAGCGGCATTTTTTTCAAACTATCCACAGCATTTCCACAGTATCCTCAAAGGTTTTCCACAGGTTATGCCGAGTTTTCCACAGGTTCATACGCTAGCAAGGGACTCTCACCGGTTTCTTGGGAATAGGCTCAGCGATCGCCTGATTTATGAGAAAACCACGGGTTCATGTCAATTTATGTAAATAAAAATGGATTGAAACCCCTATTCCTTCGTCAAAACCCCTTTTTTGGGCTGTCGGATTCCAAGGAATTGCCACATTGACAAACAGTCCCCCCCATAGCGCACAATGATGCGACCGATAGTCAAAAAGCGCTCCGCTCAGGGAATCTGCAACTTGCTATAGCCGCAGGCGGCAAGCCCCACAGCGAGACAGCGCTAGTTTTGCCTGTCCGGTTTTGGACCTGCGGGCTGAAGCCGGATCGCCTTGAGATCAACGATTGAGGATTCCCATGCAAGTCAATATCAGCATCCTGGCCGAGATTCCCGAAGACCTTCACGAGTCACTCAAAAGCTTTTTGGAAAGCCATCCCGCCTGGGATCAGGACCGGGCGTTTTCGGCCGCGCTGTCGCTTTTTCTACTGCAAAACGGCGATAGCGATCGCCGCACCTCAAGAATCTATCTGGACACCCTATTTAACTACGCGACTTAGCACAAAAAGGACTTAATAGCGAAATAAGCACTCAAATTTTTCAAATTTGGTTCGCTCAAGCACCTGATCTATCGAAGAAATGGGTATAGTAGATAGGATACAAAGTCGTTAGCACACCTTAGCCATGTCTGCCAATCCTGCACCCAGGTCTGCTCCTCCTCGGACAGCAACGCAGGATTCTTTGTTACTCAAAGATATTTTTCAGTCTATTGACGCGCAAAGCTGCCCCAAAACCTACAACTTCCACATGCATACCCACTGCTCTGACGGGCGTCTTAGCCCTGAGGAGCTAATGACTCAGGCGCTTGAGATTGGTCTCAAGGGTCTAGCCATTACCGACCATCACACCCTCAAGGCGTACGATCGCGCCCGGCAATGGATGGAAGACTGGCAGTGGCGCAACCCGTCTCACTGGGGTCGGAAGGCGAAGAAGGTGCTGCCTCGCCTTTGGACAGGCGTAGAAATCACCTCTCTGCTCGCAGGGACGGAAGTCCATATTCTTGGGTATGCCTTCGACTCAAAACATCCCATCATCCTGCCCTACCTTCAGCACACGGCTCCCCGAGGAGAAGAAAAGCAGGCGGCTCGCGTGATTGCTGCCATTCAAGCCGCAGGCGGCCTAGCCGTACTGGCCCATCCCGTCCGCTACCGCACCGCCGAAGATATTTTGATTCACGCTGCCGCCGACCTCAACATCGATGGCGTAGAGACCTACTATGCCTACGACAACCCCCCTGTGTGGCGGCCTAGCCCCGGCAAAACCCAGCGGGTAATGGCCCTAGCTAGCCAGCGGCAGCTGTTAAGCAGCTGTGGGACTGACACCCATGGCATGGTGCTAACCCGGCGTATCTAAAGCCGCTATCTTTTTAGCAGCAGCTTTTTGACAGGCATCTAGGAAAATCTAGGAAAAATCTAGGAAACTAGAAACATCAGCATGACTATGCCCGTGCAGCCCAGCACAAGCAGTAGCCCAAAACCAACCGACAGTCCAAGTTCAGATCCAGAAGAAATTTTCATTTTTAAAGGTAGAGACTTATCGTCCCATAAACATTTGTCTATACGATCTAAATCATATATTTAGTGTTTAGAAAGAAAGTTTTAATTAATGGTCCGCAAATAAACGTAATCGCGCTTAACATGGCTCACCTAGCGCGGAGGAGAGGGACTTTAACCGCGGGCGGCCCGACGTAAATTGACCTGGTAGGGGTCGGCATCAAGGCGATTTCAGCAGCTTTCCCCACAGCGCATTGTAGGGGTGAACATCTCGGGTCGGCTGCCCGGCTCGCACCAGTAACCTGCCTTCATTGAACCATTGAAAAATCGAGCCTTCCAGATTGGCAACCGACTCGAACCCAGCCTGCTGAAGCTCATTCGCCAGCCGGGCCGAACGGTAGCCGACGGAGCAATAGACCACTAGATCATCCTGGCGGGAGAGTTCTGCCTGCACGGTTGGTAGGTCGGGAATATGCCTGGCCTGGGGAATATGGCTAACCGCAAATTCTTCCGCTGTACGGGCGTCGAGTAGAATGGGCGGGTTGGGCTGGCATAGTCGCTGGGCTAGGGCCTGGGTGGTGAGATGCGCGATCGCGGGGAACCGCAGCCGAATGAGCCCGTTGATCTCTTTCCAAGCGAGCTCTCGCGGCAGGGTTTGTAAACTGTCTAAAGAGAGCATATTTTAGGACGGAGCCCAAGCGCTGACGATGATTGACTTTGCCCCCTGGGATCAGATGCTACGGCAGCATGTAGACTCAGCTGGGCGAGTAGACTACCGCCGCTGGCAGCAGTTAGCCGGGGAACTGAGCCACTGGCTGAGCACACTGGAGCAAATCAATCTGGCCTCCCTGGAAGCTAATCACAAGCTAGCACTGCTAATCAATCTCTACAACGCCCGGGTGATTGAGCAGGTCATGCAAAAATATCCGATTGACTCAATTCGACCTAGCTGGTTAGGAATTCCGAATTGGATAGCATTTTTGTGGTTTTTTACTAAGCCCGTGCATCGGCTAGAAAGCAAGCGCGTCAGCCTCAACCATATCGAACACAGCATTCTGCGCAAGCTAGGGGAACCCCGAATTCATTTTGCCTTAGTCTGCGCAGCGGTCGGCTGCCCGCTGTTACGCAATCAGGCTTACTGTCCAGAACAGGTGCAGGCTCAGCTAGCGGAAGACGCCCAGCGATTTATCGGCAATCCTGCCAAGGTGGACTACCGGCCAGCGCAGCACCAGCTCTATTGCAGCAAAATCTTCAAATGGTATCGCTCAGACTTCCTCCAGGCTGCTCCGTCGATCCCAGCCTATATTCAGCGCTATCGGTCCATTCCTAAATTAGACACCGCCGCTGTAGAATACTTGCCCTACGACTGGAGCCTGAATGACCAAAGTAGTACACCCTGAAAACATTACGGAGTCCATTTGGTCAAGAACAGCTGCCAAACTCAAAGTCCTTCTCCCCAGGAGAGAAGGATTTAGGATGAGGGCGTACGGGTAGTTACTCAGCCGAAAATCTGATTACTTCGGACTAATCTCTCGCCGCTGGCGGATTTGCTGCATGAAGAACTCTTCCAGCGTGGGGCGGGCGAGATGGAAGCTGACGATTTGGGCGTTCATCAGGCGGACGCTGGCGGTGAAGTCGAACAGGTCGCCCTTGAGATGGCCCTGCCAGTAGCCGTCCTGGAATGAGAGGTCGGCGATCCACTTTTGCAGCACGTCGAGGCTGCCCAGTCGGCCTTTGACAAAATACTGCTGGGGGACATTAATTAGCTCATCCAGGGTGCCGACGCAGACCAGTTCGCCCTGGTCGAGGATGGCAATGCGATCGCAGATCAGCTCCACATCCGACAGCACATGGCTGTTAAAAAAGATCGTTTTACCCTGCTGCTTCAGGGACATGATTATTTCTCGCACCTGGTAGCGACCGGTGGGGTCCAGGCCGGACATCGGCTCATCCAAAAAGACAATCTCGGGGTCGTTGATCAGCGCCTGGGCCATGCCAATCCGCTGGAGCATTCCCTTCGAGTACTGGCGCAGCTGCTTTTTGATCGCCACGCTGCGGGCCAGCCCCACCAGGTCAAGCAGTTCCGGCAACCGCTGTCGCTGCACCGAGCGGGATAGGCCAAATAGCCCGGCCGTGTAGCTGAGAAATTCCCAGCCGGTCAGGTAGTCATAGAAGTAGGGATTTTCCGGCAGATAGCCGATTTTGGCTTTGACGGCGCGATCGCCCGCCGGTTTACCCATCAGCTTGGCCTCGCCCTGGCTGGGCCGAATGATGCCCAGCAGCAGCTTCAGCAGTGTGGTTTTACCGGCCCCGTTGGGACCCAGTAGGCCAAAGGTTTCGCCCTTTTGAATCGAGAGGGTGCAGCCCTTTAGCGAAGCGATATGTTTATTCATCCAGAAGCCCGTGCGGTAGACCTTGCGCAGGTCGCGGGTGGTGATGATGGCTGGCCGATAGATGATCGCGGTAGAATCTTGCTCAAGCGGGGTCGCAGTCATGATCTGTCCGTGTTTACGTCACAGTCTAAATCAGTTATTTCATATATTTCACCAACCGGGAGTTAAAACTAACAGTGGATCGCTCAAAAATTGTGGCCATCGTCACCGGCGTGATCTCCATTCTGATCGCGGTGGCCTATCTGGTGCTGGTGCAGGTATTGGACTTTCGCGGTGAAATGCAACCCGCCCCGATTAGCGCTTTGCCGGGTCTGACAGCCAGTTCGACAGGTCTCGGCCAATCAGGTCTTGCAGCTTGAGCATGTCTTCGCGGTAGTAGTCGAAGAGCAGCTGGCGGTCTTCTTCGGGCAGGGATTGGCTGGATTTGTCTTGGGAATTGGCGGCGATTAGGCGCAATCGCAGCTGCTGGCGGACCGACTCGGGCAGTACCTGGCGCAGCGCCCCGGCGACGGCAGAGCGAATCGGATTTTTAGTCCTCAATAGCCGGTTGACCGCCTGATTTTTGGGAACTTCTGCTGTCTGAAATCGCTTTTGGGTGTCGGCGGTGAAGTCGCGCTCGACGCCGATGAACTGATAGATTTCGCGCATCATCTGGGTGCTGTCGCGGCGCAGGTCGTCGTAGAGAAAGACCTTGATCTGCGGCCAGCCAAAGGCATCGACGTAGTGGCTGAGCTGCTCGTAATAGCGGCCCTTCAGCAGCATATGAGAACTCTCTGCTTTGGTTTTCACCTGCTCCCCTAGGGACTTCGGCGAGCCGATGGCATCGCGGACATGCATCAGATAGTCAGAGTAGGCCCGCTCAACCGGATTGCGCAAAATCGCAATTAGCCTGGCGTCGGGGACGTATTTTTGAATATTCGGGATTGCCTTGCGATAGGCCATCATGTAGTTGGGCGAAGCTTCCCCAATCGCCAGCTCGTCGGTGACGTTGGCAAACAGGCTCTGATAGTCTTCCAGGGTCAGAATCCGCCGCCGCCCGCCGGGAGTCGTCTTCTTTTCAGGAATTTGAGACAGGTCGCGGCTAAAAAACTCCGTCTCCTTACGAGGACTGACGTAGACCTGTGGGTGCTGCTTCAGGTACTCATAAACCGAGGTAGACCCGGCCTTTTGGACGCCAATAATTAAAAAGTTAGGAAGCGGCATAGCTAGAAACTGTAAGAGAAATAGATAGGAAAAATCATGGGAATCCTGAGGCTGTCAGGATTACTCTAATCGCGATTCCCGCCTTTCCCTAAAGCACCGACAATCCGAAGCTGCTTCAGGCTTTCAACAAGAGCAATTTTGCTGTTTGACATGGGCTCCTGCGTAAGACATAGCGACTGACCCTCTATTTGAGCTGCCCGGCTAGCCTGTTGATAGCGAGTTTTTAGAAGCTCCCAGTTCATGACCATCTGTTCATAATCGGCATGAAGCTCGCCCCCGCCAGCTGGAATTTCACGTTCGATATCTACCGCCAGTTTAATATAAATCCCTAGGGCTTCCAGCATCTGCTGCATTTGCTCGGATGTCGCACGGCGACGGATAATCTGGAGCATCAGTAAGCCGTCAGGAGCGGATAGATCTCGCCGCGCATCAGGAAATGTCAACCCTGATTTCCAGGTCAGATATTCAGAAACTGTAAGAGCAGTGGAGGCAATCCAATCGCATTAGCAATATGTCTACAGTTCTACGTGAGCAGGTAGTCCAAACCGTAAACAGTAGCTACTGCAATATAGCCAATTTCATAAACATGAGGTCGGTCAAATGCTACCGAGTGGTTATAGTGGATTTACCTCTTGAGTATTATCATGAGATAGAGTAAGCCAACTGTAAACTTCCTTTAAGCTTATGAGTAATTTGCAAGAAATTGAACGTGCTGTCAGTCAACTATCAGCAGAAGAGCTTGCCGATTTTCGATCCTGGTTTGCAGAATTCGATGCAGAAACATGGGATCGACAGTTTGAGGAAGATGTCGCAGCAGGTCGGCTTGATGATTTGGCTAAACGAGCATTTCAACATTTGCGTGAAGGGCGCTGTACCGATTTGTGAGGCATCGTGCAACCCCTGATTTTTGGTATTACTATCGGCAGTTACCAAGCGAGATTCAAGAGCTAGCCAATCGGTGCTATGAATTACTTAAGCAAGATTCTCGGTATCCATCGCTACACTTGAAAAAGGTTGGTTCATTTTGGTCAGTACGGATTGGAATTCGCTATCGTGCCTTAGCGGTAGAAGAAAATGATGATATTGCCTGGTTTTGGATTGGAACCCATGCAAAGTATGACCGATTATTGCGGGGTGGTTAACACCAGCTAACAAGTCGTTGGGTCAGCGAATGAAAATTTGTTGCTTCGTTTCAGTTAATACTGGTCTCGATGTAAACAGTCTTACTCGTGTAGAGCTGTGCAAATCATATTTTTTGTCTTAATCTTGGCGAATCCCTACTGAGCTAGCGGGGGCTGAATGACTCGCTCGATCGCGGTTTGTAAAAACTGGCGGAGGAAGTCGTCGCGGCGGTTGAGCTGATACTGCCGCTCGATTACGGCCTGCATGCCGCCGTCGCCCCAGTCCTGATGCTGCTGAAAATACTCGATAAAGCTTTTGCCGGCAATCCGAGTCAGGTAGGCGGCGCTGACGCCCTGCACCAGCTTGCCGGCGACGGCGGTGGCGAGATTGGTCTGGAGGCCGACGGCGAGTAGCTGCATGGCACCCTTGACGATGCCCAGGCCGGTCAGCGTCTTGGCCAGCGACAGGGCCAGGGTTTTTGCATCTTCGATGCTGACTTCTACGCCGTAGACTTTGCCTAGCTCGACCACCATTTGCGTATTCACCGCCGCCGTGGCCAGCATATCTACCACCGGCAGCGGCGTCGCCGCCAGGACGCCCGCGCCGATCCACTGATAGCGATCGACAATGGCATCGGCCTGCTGCTGGCGCTGGGCGGTGAGCAGAGTGCGGGCATTTTCGCTGAGCTGCTGCGACTGAAGCAGCAGGCTGTCAGCCATCAGATCAGCGCCTTCACTGCGCAAAATCGCAATAATCCGGTCGATTAGGCGGGCGATGTCGGGCTCGGGCTGAAACCAGCCGCCCTCTGACAGGGGAACGGCTTGAGGCTGGGCCGCGATCGCAACCACATCCTCTGGTGCCAACAGTCCAGAAGCGCGATCGCGCAGCCGCTGGAGCAATATCTGCCGGTCAGCGTCGGGATAGCGATCAATTTTATTCAGAACTAGAATGGCGCGTTTGCCAATCTGAGCCAGTGCCTGGAGCGGCTCATACTCGGCCCGGTGAATGTCATCGTCAATCACAAACAGCAGCAGGTCGGCGCTGGTGGCCAGCTGTTTGGCCTGGCGCGATCGCTCAGTCCCCGCAACGCCTGCTTCCAGCAGTCCTGGCGTATCGGTTAGCCAAACTTCCTGACTCAGCCCAGGCACCGCCAGCCGGTAGGTCTGCCCCACCGTCGTGGTTCCTAATGTAGGCGCGACCGGCCCAGCAATTTCGCCCATCAGCGCATTTACCAGCGACGTTTTGCCTGCCGAGCCTGTACCAAAGACAACGAGGTGAAAGGACTGACGGATAAACCGGTCGGCCAGCCCCTGCGACTGCTGCTGAAGCGCCTGCTGGGCAACCGTATCCTGAATCTGGGCAACCTGCTGGCGCACCGCCTGGAGATTGGCCTCGGCTGCTTCTACCCGCGTGGCGGGGGGCTGGGGCTGCGAACGGCGGCGGGGACGCAGAAACAGCCAGGCATAGTAGGCAATCACGCCCAGCGCCGCCAGCACAATCAGGCCGACTAGCAGCACCAGCATCTGGGCCAGCAGCGGCGACACCGCCGCGACACCGGCATAGAGCCGGGATAGGGAATCGACCAGCCACAGCAGCAGCCCGACTAACAGCAGGGCGCCAACCGCTAAAGAGAGAACACGTAACCATCGCATAGGGCCATCGCATCGGGGACTGCTCGATCCAATCCCTTGCAGCTTAGCCGATTCTAATTAATCCAACGAAAGATAGGTGAGCAATCCAACCGAGGGGCGTATGCTGACAGGGACAAACGTTAACGGGAGAACCAACAAACCGATGGGACTTTTCGACCAGGTTGCCAGCGCGATTCAAGATCCTAACCGTCAGGCCAGCAACGGCCAGATTAGCCAGATTATGTCTGCGGCGCAGCAGATTGGCCAGCAAAATAACGCTGATCCCTCAACGATGCAACAGGCCATGTCTGTGGTAGGCAGCTTTGTTCGCTCATCCCTGCGGGAAAAGCGCCAGGCCGAGGGCGACGCCGCGGCGCAGGCGATCGTCAACCGCAGCTCGGACAATGGGACCGCCGCGATTCAGCAGCTGTTTAGCGCCGGTCGGCAGCAGCAGATGACCGAAGCCGTTTCCCAGCGCACCGGACTGAGTATGAGCCAGGTGCAGTCGATGCTGCCGGTACTGGTGCCGCTGGTGATGAAGTTGCTCAGCTCAGGCTCTAACCGCACCGGTGTGACGGCTGGCAATAGCAATAATATTCTCAGCACCTTCCTCGACGCCGACAACGATGGCGACGTGGATATGGGAGACATGCTCAGTATGGCTGGAAGATTTCGCTAATGTTGCTGACCCTGCAGGCAGGACTAGAGAATCTGCGATAGGAACTTTTGGCTGCGCTCTTCCTTCGGATTATTGAAGAAGGCTTCGGGGGTGTTTTCTTCCACCAGCATGCCCTCATCCATCAGTACCACCCGGTCGGCGACCTCGCGGGCGAAGCCGACTTCGTGGGTGACGCAGACCATGGTCATGCCGTCTTTGGCCAGGTTGCGCATCACGTCTAGCACCTCGCGCACCATTTCCGGGTCGAGGGCAGAGGTCGGTTCGTCAAATAGCATCACCTTGGGCTGCATGGCCAGGGAACGCGCGATCGCGACCCGCTGCTGTTGCCCCCCCGAGAGCTGCCCCGGATACTTGTAGGCCTGTTCCCGAATGCCGACCCGATCCAGCAGCCGCATGGCAATTTCTTCGGCCTTAGACTTTTTCCAGCGGCGTACCCAAATCGGGGCTAGGGTGACGTTTTGCAATACCGTCAGATGCGGAAACAGGTTGAACTGCTGGAATACCATTCCCACCTCGCGGCGGATGGCTTCAATATTTTTTAGGTCGTGGGCAATCTCGATGCCGTCAATCTCAATTTTGCCCTTTTGGTAGGGCTCCAGGGCGTTGAAGGTGCGGATGAAGGTTGACTTACCCGAACCCGACGGTCCCATAATGACGACCACTTCTCCTTTATAGATATTGAGGGAAACGCCCTTCAAAACGTGAAAGCCATTGTCGTACCACTTTTCGACATCCTGCGAGACAATCACGGCCTCGACGCCTTGGGCGTTGGTCAGCGTCTCTTGAGCTTCGGTTTCAGACTGTGTCATCGGATTCTCCACGGGTGAAAACGCATCTCCTGTGCTAACCAAAGGTTTCCCTTTATTCTGACATTGAAATCGTCAGGGACTGTGACCCTTTACACAGTCCTTAATGCCGCCGCTAGCGCAGCTCATTGTTGAGGCTGGTTTCGAGGCGACGACTGCCGTAGGTCATGGCATAGCAAAAGACCCAGTAAATCGCCGCAATAAAGGCGTATCCTTCGGCATAGTCGCCTAAGTAAGAGGGGTTTGCCAGAATTGACTGAGTAATACCCAAAAGCTCCACCAGCCCAACAATTCCCAGCAGCGTCGTGTCCTGAAACAGGCTGATAAACTGCCCGACGATGGCTGGGATGGCTACCTTTAGCGCCTGCGGCAGGACGATTAGGCTCATGGTCAGCGGCGTATTTAGCCCCAGCGACTGGGCCGCCTCGGTCTGTCCGCGAGGAATGGACTGGAGGCCCGCCCGCACGTTTTCAGCCAGATAGGCAGAGCTAAAAATCGTCAGGCCGACGATCGCCCGGACAATCCGGTCGGGTCGGGTCCCTTCAGGCAAAAACAGCGGAATCATCACCTGGCCCATAAACAAAATCGAAATGAGCGGCACGCCGCGAATCAGCTCGATGTAGGCAATCGATAGGCCTCTGACAATGGGCAGCTGGCTGCGTCGCCCCAGCGCCATCAGCAATCCTACTGGAAAGCACAGGGCAATGCCCGTAATGGCTAGCAGCAGCGTTAGCATTAAGCCGCCCCATTTACTGGTTGAAGCCCTGTCTAAGCCGACTTCTACCCCAAGCAGCCAGGAACCGTACCAGAGCACCAGGTAGGTGGCGATAAACCCAACTAAGAACAGCAGAATTTTTTCGAACAGGCCCAGCTTTGGCAGCAGGCTAACCCGTGCAGCCAGCTGCCAGCCCGCGATCGCGCTCACCGCGATCATCCCCACAAAATAGAGCACGCTGGCCCGCACATCGCCGCCCGCTAGCAGATACAGCAGCACAAAGTAAGAGGCAAACCAGCCGATCGAAAGCTTCATCCCCAAGCCTGAAAACTTGCGACCGGCCTGCTGTCCCAGCCAGGCCATGGCCACCGTCAGGGCTTCGTAGGCAATCAGCCGGGGCGCATTGGGGCGAGTAATCGGCAGTAGCATAATTAGCAGCGCCGCCAGAGCCAGCCCCATCAGGACATTGCGGCTAAACAGAGAGCCCAGATTCCGACCCACGACGCCCCAGGTAAACCCGGCCAGGGCCACGACGATACCCAGCATCAGCCAGGCTCGCCAGTATAGATCTCTAGGGTAAAGCCCGGTCATAAACAGGCTGACGTTATTGGTCACGACGGCCCATTCTGCCCCCTGAAAAATCCACAGCACCAAACCCCGCAGCGCTAGCCCAATGATAATTACCAGCACAATCGTGAGGATGCTGTTAAAAATGTTGTTGAACAGATTTTTTCGCACCCAGGTGAGCGGGCTGGTCTGATTTTGTGGGGGTTTAGTGTCAGCTGGGCGAGAGCTAATCGTCGTCATGGCGGTCTAGCGCTCCTTGAACTGGACTAAGTTATTAAGCTGGTTCATATTCAGCGAAATCAGCAGGTTGATGACTAGGAAGGTACCCATCATTACTACAAACACCTCAATCGGTCGTCCGGTTTGGTTGAAGGTGGTCGTAGCGACGGAGTACAGGTCGGGGTAGCCCACCGCCAGAGCCAGGCTAGAGTTCTTAGCCAGGTTCATAAATTCGCTATTCAACGGCGGGATAATCACCCGTAGCGCCTGCGGAAAGACGACTAGCCGCATCGCTTTGCCAGAGTTTAATCCCAGCGCCCGAGCGGCCTCCCATTGACCCTTTGAAACCGACTGGATCCCAGCTCGGACAATCTCAGCAATAAAGGCACCGGTATAAAACACCAGCCCTGTAACCAGCGCCGAATACTCCAGCGTCAGCCGCAGCCCGCCGGTCACGCCGCCGCTCTCCAATACCTCGGGCGTCTTCCAGCCCAGCGCAAAGAGTAATATGGCCAGATCGACTACGGCCAAGATAACCAGCCCGATGGTTTGCTTTCGCCCCGTCTCGCCCTGTTCCACCAAAGCGTAATTTCGCCATTTGAACAGCAGCGCAATCGGGATAGCAGACAGCATCAGAACGACAATCCAGATACCCCGGGCGCTGGAGAACAGCGCCAGCACCGCCCCTTTAAAAAAAAGCTGATCCTCGGCTGAGTTGCTAAATAAGAGAAAATACTCAATTACCAAGATCAGTAGAATGACTGCCACATGGCCAATCCTGGCTGCCCAGCCGCCCAGGTCCGGCGGCAGGCTGCCGCTGCGCAGCGCGTTGAATGAGCGGAGCATCAGCCCCCCCACTAACAGGGCCAGGATCAGTAAAATGGCGCCGGTCCAGGTCTCAGCAGTAAAGGCAGGACTCGGCAGATAGACGCCGCGATTGCTCAACGTCACCCAGCTCAGGCCCTGCGTCGGCAGCACAATCTGATTGGCCGGCTGCGGCAGGCCAAAGAAAACCGCCAGATACCAAAATAAAAGCTGAAGCAGCAGGGGAATATTGCGCACCAACCCGACATAGATTCGGCTGATTTTGTAGAGCAGCCAGTTATCGGAAAAGCTAGCGACCCCGGCGGTGACGCCCACGACGGTTGCCAATACAATGCCGACAATCATGACTCGTAGCGAGTTCACGATGCCCGCCTGAATCGCTTTGCTATAGGCATCTTGAGCCCGATAGCTGAGCATGGTTTCGCCAATCGCAAAGCCGGCGGGGTTTTGCAGAAAGCTAAAGCCAAAGTCAATGCCGCTGCGGGCCATGTTGCGCTGGAGGTTGCTCGCCAAATAGCTAAAGGCGATCACCACCCCAATCACGACAATGACCTGAAAGGCGATTTGCCAAAAACGGGCATCCCGCAGCAGCGCCCGCCAGCCGGTGATGCGTTTACTGGACGTACGGGTCATGAAGTCTCCGTAAAAAGATTGAGGCTTACTTTAATCGAAAGGATTGGATAATATCGTGCGATTGGCTACAGCCTCAGCCAGTCGGAGCCCTACCAGGCTCACTATTTCACCATGACTCAACAAATCGGGCAGTGCCAAAAGGGAGATCGGGCTATCCCAACCCCCCTTATTCAGAACCTGGATCAGTCAGCCTGACCCCTGACTAACGGAACGGCGGGGAATACTGTAAGCCGCCCTCAGTCCAAAGCGTGTTTTGACCTCTGGGCAGGTCGAACTCGGTTTCTGGGCCGAGGTTGCGCTCGTAGATTTCGCCGTAGTTGCCGACATGCCTGATCGCCCGCTCCGCAAAGTCATTGGGTAACCCCATGTCAGAACCCAGCGTTCCCTCAGCGCCGACAAACCGGAGAATATTCGGGTCTTCGGTCGATTCTGCTTCTTGCTCGATATTTTCAGAGGTGAGACCAAGTTCTTCGGCTTGAAAGAGCGCGAAGGTAACCCATTTAACGGTGTCAAACCAGGCAGAGTCGTTGTTGGTGGTGACCGGGCCTAGCGGTTCTTTGGACATGGTGACATCCAGCAGAACATTCTCGTCTGGGTTGGTCAGCGTGGTGCGGCGAGCAATCAGCTGCGATTTATCAGAGGTCATCCCGTCGCAGCGGCCTTCGTCATAGGCGGCATAGGCCGCGTCCGCATCCTGGAATACCACAGGCTCAAAGTTGACTCCCCGCTGCCGCATCTGATCGGTCAGGTTGAGCTCGGTGGTGGTGCCGGTCTCGACGCAGGCCGACTTTCCTTCAAAGTCTTCCAGAGAAGTAATGCCGCTGCCCTCTTTCACCATCATCCCCTGACCGTCGTAAAAGGTCGTCGGCGCAAATTCCATCCCGACTGACGTATCGCGGCTAATGGTCCAGGTGGTGTTGCGGGCTAGCATATCGACCTCGCCCCCCTTGAGGGCTTCAAAGCGTTCGGTCGAGTCTAAGCGGCGGAACTCTAATGCATCTGGGTCGTCAAACAAAGCGGCAGCCACAGCTCTACAGGTATCGACGTCGAGCCCGGAGTATGCCCCGCTGTCGTCTACAAAGCTAAAGCCTGGAATGCCGCCGTCTACGCCGCAGACCAGCTCACCCCGGTCGAGCACCGTCTGCAAGCGGCCAGCACCGCCGGCTACTTCTTCACCGCCGCCTTCGGCTGTGTCACCACTGCCGGGGGCACCGCAGCTGGCCAAAGGGAGGGCTGCGATCGCAGCCGCCAGGGCCAAAAAACTCCATCTTTTCATATCACACCTTACGCGCTTTCTCGTAAAACTATTCAGCTCAACGTCTCCTAAAATCAGCCTGAGCTTGCTCAAACCGCTAGGAGTTTTCACTTTCTGATGCACTGAGGTTTAATTTCGTTCAACCGTAACATTTTGAGGTCTTTCTTAGACCAGATTAGAATAATATTTCGGTTTTGCGACGGTCGCAGCAGGCGTAGGCGCTGAAAAATGTCCCTGTAGCTTTGCTAAGAACAGCTATGAAAATTGAGCAAAATCGCGAATCAGCGGCAGCTTAGCGTGAATGTAGCGGCTGACGGCGGCGGATTGATTCCGGTCAAATAGCGGGTCTCCAGCTAGCTGATCGAGCAGCCACTGACACAGGCGGCTATCGTCTAACCCGAGTATGATCTGGTTCTGAGAAGCTTCAATCACTGACCAGAGCTTGCGCATCAGACTTGCATTCATAGGACAACCTCAGATTTCCTTCAGAATTGCTTTAGATTTTCTTTAGATTCAACTTAGCGCAGGTGTTTGCTACAGGAGGACGAGATTTACGTATCTTATTGCCTTTCTTATTTATTGATGCTTGGGTTGAAGCGATGCTTGGATTGATAGTTGACTCCATGGCAGCGCTGCGTTCGTTCCCGACCGTAAGAAACCCGCAGCGCTCTGATGCTGAGTTTGCAGGAATGCCAGCGCTCCAGAGTAGCGGCCAATCAGGGCTTGAAAGCGGCTATAGTCCAGGCTGTCACAGTCAAAACCGCCCAAGTCCAAGGGGGCTTTTACCGCCAGCAGTCCCAGCTGACCCAGACCATGAAAGGCTTCAGCTAGCAGATGGGTATCGGCATCCAGGGCGTTTGCCTGAGGGCCGACCTGGTACTCCAGGTAATTCGCTAAAGCTGGAAACTGGGCTGCAATTGACGGGCCAGGCGCACAGGTGTCAGAACGCTGCCGTACCATAGGTAAACTGTCGGAGAGAGTAGCCTTAACTTAGATGAATTTGCTCTTTCTCAGCAACGGCCATGGTGAAGACGCGATCGCGGTGCGCATTCTAAAACAGCTGCCCTGGGCTAAGCAAAACGAGCCGCTGTCGATTTCCGCTCTACCGCTATCCGGTGAAGGGACGGCCTATCAGCAAGCCGAGATTGAACTCATCGGCCCGGCCCAGGCCCTGCCCTCCGGTGGCTTCCTCTATCAGGACGGCCGACAGCTGCTGCGCGACCTGCGCGGTGGACTGATCGTCCTGGCGTGGCAGCAGTTTGTTGCGCTGCGCAACTGGGCCAAGACTGGCGGTGCGGTGATTGCCGTCGGTGACGTAGTGCCGCTGCTGCTGGCCTGGCTGAGCGGTCTGCCCTACGCCTTTGTAGGGACGGCCAAGTCGGAATACTGGCTGCGCGATGGGGCCGGTAAGCTACCTGCAGAAGGTGTCTGGTCACGATTTTCGGGCTGGTCGGGGTCGGTCTATCTGCCTTGGGAGCGCTGGCTGATGCGCCGTCCCCTTTGCCAGGCCGTTTTTGTCCGCGATGCGCTGACGGCGGATTGGCTACAGCAGCGGTCGATTCCAGCTATCTATGTGGGCAATCCGATGATGGACGGGCTAGGCCCGACCGCTGCTGAACCGCTGATACCCGAGTGGGACAATCCCTTTGCTGATCGGCCAATCGGCACTGAACCGCTGACCTTGCTGCTACTGCCCGGTTCCCGCGCGCCGGAAGCCTATCAAAACTGGGAACAAATTTTGGCGACGGTGCCGGGGCTGGTGCAGGCATTCCATCGGCGACCGCTGACGCTGCTGGCCGCGATCGCGCCAAGTCTAGCCTTAACGAAATTTCAAAACCCGCTATCGGGCTGGCAGCCGCTGGCGACGGAGCCCTATGCGATATTTCGCGATCGCAACGTCACCCTGGCGCTGATTCCCGATGCCTACGCGACCTGTCTCGAGCAGGCGGTAGCCGCGATCGCGATGGCCGGTACGGCGACGGAGCAATTTGTAGGGTTAGGCAAGCCGGCGCTGACGCTGCCCGGTCTCGGTCCGCAGTTTACCCACCGATTTGCCCAAGTTCAGGCCCGGATGCTGGGGCCAGCTGTCACCCTGGTGGAGCATCCCAGCAAAGTTGGAGCCGAGCTTAGAGCGCTCTTAGATGACCCCGACCGGCTGCGGCTGGCGGATGAAAGCGGAAGGCAGCGGATGGGGACTGCTGGGGGTAGCCAGCGAATTGCCCAGCAGCTGGCCGAGCAGTTTTCAAAACTGGTTTAGCCGCTCAATCTAGCCGCCAGCCAGCAGCTTCTGCACGGCCTGAATCATGTCTTCCGGCTGGAAAGGCTTGGGCACATAGGCATCGGCCCCCTGCTTCATCGCCCAATAGAGGTCGAATTCCTCATTTTTAGACGAGCAAATGACCACTGGCACGTCTTTGGTGGGGGCGTTGCCTTTGACCCAGCGGCAGAGCTCATAGCCGTTCATGTTGGGCATGACAATATCCACCACGACCAGGTCCGGCGGACTGGCCGAAATTTTGTCCTTGGCTTCAGCGCCATCTTTGGCAATTAGGACAGCGATGCCAACCTGACTCAGCAAGTCTGAGATCATTTCGCGAAAGGTTGAGCTGTCATCGACAACTAAGACTGTGCTCATAAGGGATTTGATCGCACTCGCAGTAGGATCCAGAAGCCGCTGCGTCAGGATCGCTCCGGGTTCGTAAAAGACTCTTTTTATATTGTGCCTAAACGGCAGGAAAAATCGACATAGCTATTATAAGTAATATTGGTTAGCGCTCATGGCTCGAAATAGGTTTTCTTAGACAGCGGCCTCAGTCAGCGGCTTCAGTCAGTGGCTTCGAGCTGGTTCAGGATGGCTTTGGGCTGGAGCTGATGCTTAAACCAGACGATCCGAGCCGGTGTGTTGGCCAGCTTTACCCCAGCTTTTTCTAGATTGAGTCGTTCTGAAATCGCCAGGATTAGGTTGTCGCAGTTAGACTGGCGTACCTGGGAAAACTTCTTGCGCAGGTATTCGGGCCGCCAATAGCCGACAATCTCCAGCAGGTAGGTGCGCCCGTCTGGATGCACCAGGCGAAAGTCGGGAATCATGACACTGCCCGGAATTGGAATTAGATCGACTTCTCGCTCTAGCCGCCAGTCGGTCTTGAGCTTACTCCAGCGTTCCACAAAGGCCGCTTCGATCATGCTGTCGTAGGGTTTGCCAGGCGGATAGTGGCTGACCAAACCGCAGCAATCAGTGAGGGTAAAGGTCTTGGGCCGGGTCTGCTGGGTATAGCTGTCGCGCCATTGGAGGGTGGCGGTCAAATTCCAGCGGGTGACGTGCAGAATTGCTGGGATCAGCTTGGCAATGTCAATGCCATACCGAGTGCTGGGCTTAAACAGGCTAGCTGGGCCGTCGATCGTCACGGTAAATCCCTGGTCGGCCTCACCTTCGATGTAGGTCATCAGGCGAAATAGCTTGAGGTAGCGAAACATCAGCTTGTATTCGCCCGGGTCGTTGCGATGAACGTTCAGCACGACATGGCTGGCTTTGTAAAACAGCCCCTGCACCTGGGAAAGGTTATAGCGATGCAGCAGGGCGTCGGGCTCTGGGGCCTCAAACGCCGTTAGCAGGCGGTTTTCTTTTAGATCGGCATAGAGACCTTGACGAATATGGCTGGGCTCTACGACGGTTTCCAGCTCCTGGCTGAGCTGGGCTGCTATCTGGGTCACGTGAACCGCTGCGGCTTTGGGGCTGGGAGCCCTTAGGGCGGCCAGGTCAAACAGGCGCGATCGCAGCGCCTGGGGTTCTAGGGGGCTGACTACCTCAAACGTGCTAAAGCTGTTCCGCAGCAGGTGGGCCAGACCTCGTTTCAGCCGGTAGTCGGTCCCTTCTCCCTCCAGCGCCTGAAGCTGCCGATCGAGACTGCCCTGGGTGTCCCCAACCGAAGTTTGGAATAGGGAAATCAGCGCTGCCGCGATCGCCCGATTGGCCTCATTCAGTACCAGCCGTTTAGGGATCAGCGAGTCGCCGCTGTAGCGTTGGATCAGTAGGTCGGAGGGGAGCGTAGGGGGTTAACCGTAAGGAGCAGCGGGATGGTCACGTCCCTACTGGCAGAATAATATAATTAAGAGATACAGCCCCGCGATCGCGACTTTGATTCAATCCGAAACCCTTGAGCTTTTAGAATGGCCCCGTCTGTGTCAGCACCTGGCTAGCTTTGCGGCAACTAAGTTGGGGATGGCAGCCGCCCGGCAGATCCGACTGCCGGAAACCCAAGCGGAGAGCGAGGCGCTGTTGGCTCAAACCCAAGAGACCTATCGGCTGGAGCAGTCAGGTGGGCTGAAGTTTGGCGGCGTCCGCGATATTGGCGCTGCCCTGGAGCAGGCCGGGCATTACGGCGTGCTGCCGGGTGCAGAGTTAGCCGCGATCGCGACCACCCTAGCGGGGGCCCGTCAGCTCCGTCGGTCCATCGACGAACAAGAAGATCTGCCTGTCCTCCAAGCCCTGGTTGCCAACCTGAGGACCTATCCCGAGCTAGAGCAGGAAATCAACCGCTGCATTGACGAACGCGGCCAGGTCGCCGACCGGGCCAGCCCTCAGCTCGCCAGCATTCGTCAGCAAACGAGAACCCTGCGCCAGCGGATTCAGGAACGGCTCCAGCGGATTCTCCAGCGCCAGGCCAATGCGGTGCAGGAATCGCTGATTACTCAGCGGGGGGATCGTTTCGTGATCCCAGTGAAAGCACCGCAGAAAGATGCGATTCCCGGCATCGTTCACGATACCTCGACCAGTGGCGCTACCCTCTACGTGGAACCGCGCAGCGTTGTTGATCTGGGCAATCAGCTGCGCCAGCAGCAGCGGCAGGAAGAGGTCGAAGCCGAGGCCATCCGTCGTCAGCTCAGCGCCCAGGTGGCCGAGGTGCAGCCTGACCTAGAGCAGCTGCTGGTGATTGTGACCACCCTGGACCTGGCTACCGCCCGGGCACGCTACTCAGCCTGGCTAGAGGCCAACCCGCCGCGATTTATTCACACCGATGAGTCTACTACCCTGCGCCAGCTGCGCCACCCGCTGCTAGTTTGGCAGCAGCGCCACGAGCAGGGCGAGGCCGTTGTGCCGATCGACCTGAAGATTCGCCCCGACCTGCGCGTAGTCGCAATTACAGGTCCCAACACCGGCGGTAAAACCGTCACCCTAAAGACCCTGGGGCTGGCCGTACTGATGGCCAAGGTCGGCCTATTCATTCCAGCTCGCGAGCCGGTGGAGCTACCCTGGTTCGCGCAGGTGCTGGCCGACATTGGGGATGAGCAGTCGATTGAGCAAAGCCTGTCTACCTTCTCGGGCCATATCCGGCGGATTGAGCGCATCCTGGACGCAATTGAGCAGCTTGAAGGCCTGGCCATAGAGCCAACAAAGGGGCCGGCCAATACCCTGGTGCTGCTAGATGAAGTCGGCGCGGGGACCGATCCCTCCGAGGGCAGTGCGCTGGCGATCGCGCTGCTTCAGCACCTAGCCGACCACAGCCGCCTCACCGTTGCGACTACCCACTTTGGCGAGCTGAAGGCGCTCAAATACCAGGATGATCGATTCGAGAATGCGTCGGTAGAATTTGATGATGTCAGCCTATCGCCCACCTATCGCCTGCTCTGGGGCATTCCGGGTCGCTCTAACGCGCTGGCGATTGCCCGGCGGCTGGGGCTAAATCCACAGATCCTGGACCAGGCCAAAGCGCAGCTGGGGGCTGGTAGGACCGAAGACGTCAATCAGGTGATTGCCGGGTTAGAAGCCCAGCGGCGGCGGCAGGAAGCCCGGGCTGAAGAAGCGGAGCAGCTGGTGGCCCAGGCCGAAGAATTCTATACCGAAGTGGAGCAGCGGGCTCAGCTGCTGCGAGATCGCGAGCAGAGCCTGAAGCAACAGCAGCAGCAGACGGTGCAGGCCGCGATCGCCGAAGCCAAGGCTGAAATTGCCCAGGTGATCCGCCAGCTTCAACAGGGCAAGACTACGGCCCAGGCCGCCCAGAATGCCACTGAATCAGTCAATCAGCTGGCCCAGAAACACCTACCCACCGGCACCCATCCAGCTAAAACCGGTCGCCGCAGCTACCGACCTGAACCCGGTGAACGGGTACGATTGCTGAGCTTGGGCAGCCAGATTGCAGAAGTCCTGAGCCCGCCTGACGAGGATGGTCGGCTGAGCGTACGCTTTGGCCTGATGAAAATGACCGTAGACTTGGCCGATGTCGAATCGCTCAGCGGTCAAAAGGCTGAGCCGCCACCCAAACCTGAGCCTGCCCCACCGCCCGTCTCCGTCCCAGCTGCTCCAGCTATCCGCACCGCTCAAAATACCTTGGACCTGCGCGGTCAGCGGGTGGTCGAAGCCGAAGGTGCGCTGGAAGATTTTATCGGCCGGGCCAGCGGCCCGATCTGGATTATCCACGGCCACGGCACCGGTAAGCTACGGCGCGGCGTGCAGGATTTTCTGGAACGCCATCCCCTGGTGCAGCGGTTCGAGGCCGCGGCGGCCAGCGACGGCGGATCTGGGGTCACTGTTGCCTACATTTAGCCCTGAAGCCCTGCGGTTTAATCCTTTCTTAGCGCAAAACCAGAGATTTTGCTGCAAAGATTAGGCAGTAACGTCTTAAAACAGTGCCTAACCGACCTAAAGAATCGGTCGCGGGTGCTAGCCTAGAGTGAATGCACTGCGGTGCGATGCAGCGAACCTATTGAGACTCATGAGTAAGATAGTCGTCGGCCTGTCAGGCGGCGTAGACAGTTCTGTCGCAGCAGCGGTGCTGCACAACCAGGGCCATGACGTGATTGGCCTGACGCTCTGGCTGATGAAGGGCAAGGGACAGTGCTGCTCTGAAGGGATGGTTGATGCGGCCCAGCTCTGCGCCGATCTGGGGCTGCGCTACGAAGTTGTCGATAGCCGCGAGCTGTTTGAGCAAAACATCGTGGACTATCTAGTCGCTGGCTATAGCCAGGGGGTGACGCCGCTGCCCTGCTCCCAGTGTAATCGGACGGTTAAGTTCGGTCCGATGCTCGACTATGCCCGGACTCACCTCGACACCGATCAGATTGCCACTGGTCACTATGCTCGCATCACCCGCGCTGATACGGGTCGCTACGAGCTACGGCGCGCCGTAGACCGGCAGAAAGATCAGTCCTATTTTCTCTACGACCTGACGCAGGAGCAGCTAGCCGCCAGCCGCTTTCCGCTGGGGGAGCAAACCAAAGCCGAAACCCGCCGGGTGGCGGCTGAGCTCGGGCTGCATACGGCTGAGAAACCTGAGAGTCAGGATCTTTGCCTGGTAGAGCAGCACGGTTCAATGCAGAAATTTTTAGACCGCTATCTCGCGCCTAAGCCGGGTGATATTGTAGATACGTCTGGGGTCGTTTTGGGACAGCATAGGGGGATTCACCACTACACTATCGGGCAGCGCAAAGGGTTGGGAATCGCCGCCCCGCAGCCGCTCTATGTAGTAGCCCTAGACGCGGCTCGAAATCGGGTCGTGGTTGGCGAGCGGACCAGCGGGCAGCAGTCGGAATGCGGAGTCCAGCGGGTGAATTGGGTATCCATCGCGCCGCCTCAAAGCCCAGTTCGAGTGCAGGTACAGATTCGCTATCGCTCTGCCGCGATCGCGGCTACCGTCATTCCCCTGTCTGTCGCCGATGCGCTAGCGCCTAGCGCTAGGCTGATCTTCGACGAGCCCCAGTTTGGGTTGACGCCCGGACAGGCTGCGGTTTGGTACGACGAGACCGATCGGCTGCTAGGGGGCGGACTGATTGAGCCTTTTCAGACGGCAGCGGCTGGGCTAGCTGAGGCGAGTTTGGTCCCAGCGCCCCAAACGGTGCCCCAGAATCCTAAAGCCCCAGAACCTTAAATTAGACGACGTCATCTAGGCTTTTGCCGATAGGATGCAGTGTTAGACATCAGTGAGGACGGTATTTTGAACGCAGCTCAGGATAGTATTCAGGCCCACGGCGGGACGTTAATCAATCGCATTGCCAGTCCTGAACAGAAGCAGGATTTTCTCGATAAGGCCGACCACCTACCCCGGGTCAGCCTTGACGCGCGCGCGGCTTCAGACCTGGTGATGATTGCCATCGGCGGCTTCAGCCCAATTTCAGGCTTTATGTCGCAGGCCGACTACGAGCCGGTAGTGACTGATATGCGCCTGGCGAGCGGTCTGCCCTGGGCCGTGCCGGTGACGCTGTCGGTGACGGCCGCGATCGCCGAGCCGCTAGAGCTGGGTTCGCTGGTGCGGCTAGACGACGATTCCGGTCGCTTCATCGGGGTGCTAGAGCTAACTGAGAAATATACCTATGACAAGGTCAAAGAGGCCGTTAACGTCTATCGCACTAGCGAAGACAAGCACCCCGGCGTCAGGGTGGTCTATGAGCAAGGTGAGATTAATCTGGCGGGACCGATATGGCTGCTAGAGCGCGACCCCCATCCGCTGTTTCCCAGCTATCAGGTCGATCCGAAGGATTCGCGGGCGATGTTTCGCGAGCGCGGGTGGAAGACAGTTGTGGGATTCCAAACCCGCAATCCGATCCACCGGGCTCACGAATATATCCAGAAATGTGCGCTAGAAACCGTCGATGGTCTATTTCTGCATCCGCTCGTGGGCGCGACTAAAAGTGATGACATTCCCGCCGACGTCCGGATGCGCTGCTATGAGATCATGATGGAACATTACTTTCCGCGCGATCGCGTGATCCTGGCGATCAATCCTTCGGCTATGCGCTACGCGGGTCCCCGCGAGGCTATCTTCCACGCCCTGATCCGCAAGAACTACGGCTGCACCCATTTCATTGTCGGCCGTGACCACGCTGGAGTAGGGGACTACTACGGTACCTACGACGCCCAGCACATCTTTGACGAGTTTGAGCCGGGCGAGCTAGGGATCGCGCCGATGAAGTTTGAGCATGCCTTTTACTGCACGCGCACCGGTACGATGGCGACGACCAAAACCAGCCCCAGCAGCCCTGAAGAGCGGCTGCATCTTTCTGGCACTAAGGTCCGAGCTATGCTGCGGCGGGGTGAGCTGCCGCCACCGGAATTTTCCCGCCCTGAGGTGGCGGCTGAGCTAGCCCGGGCCATGCAGGCGGCTCAATAGCATCCAACCGACAGCAACCCGAGATCCAGTGGCCTTAACCCGACGAGATTTTTTAAAGTCCAGTACCGTGCTTGCCGCCCTCGGTCTGAGTCAGTGGGGCGGCTGGCCCGACCGATACCAGCAGGCGCTGGCTCAGCCGACGCGGCGTAAGCTAGCGCTGCTGGTGGGCATCAATCAGTATCCCGACACGGTCATTGATATGGGCCGGGCCGCCCCGCTCAGAGGCTGCGTCACCGACGTTAGGCTACAGCAAGAGCTGCTGATCCATCGGTTTGGCTTTCAGCCAGCCGATATCGTTACCCTCACCGATGCTCAAGCAACGCGGCAGGCGATCTGTGAAGCTTTTGTCGAACATCTGTGCCAGCAGGCGCAGCCTGGAGATGTCGTCATATTCCACTTCAGCGGCTACGGCAGCCAGGTGCGACTGGCCAATCAGCAAAAGCTTAGCCGCAGCCTGGTGCCGGTCGATGGCCGCCTACCGACTGAAGCTCAGCCTCATCTAAACGATATTTCTGAAGCAACGCTGAAGCAGCTGTTAAAGCTGCTCAACACCCAGCAGGTGACCACTGTACTCGATGCTGGCTTCGTCGATGCTGAGGTTTCTTTAGTCGGGAGTCTGCGAGTGCGGGCGCGGCCAACTATGCCTACGGGGGAGCCAGCGCCAGCGCTATCGCTCCCCCCAGGCGTCGCTGTCCCGGATGTACCATCTCGTTTCCCAGGCATTCTACTACGGGCAGCCGTCCCTCAGGCGACGGTGATTGAGCGGCAGTGGGATGGTTTCGACGCCGGTGCTTTTACCTATGTGCTCAGCCAGTATCTCTGGTCGGCCGTACCGCCGGTAACGGTGCGCTGGACCGTAGAGCGGGCAAGCGAAACCCTCAATCGTTGGGGCGGCGGCGATCAGGTGCCCGACATTAGCGGTAGCCGCGATCGCGGCCCTGACCTGCCGATTTATCAGGCCGAGTTTGTCCCGGCCTCCCAAGCCGATGGCGTTGTCACCCAGGTCAACGGTGACGGTCGCGAGGTCAAGCTGTGGCTGGGCGGTCTGCCTGCGCCTGTCCTGAAATACTATGGCCCCCAGTCGGTCATGTCGCTGGTGACCGCAGCGACGGAGGGGGAACCGTCTGTCGAGGTGCGGCTGAAGCTGCGATCGCGCAGTGGCTTGGTTGGCCGGGCACAGCTGCTCGAAGGGGCCTCAGTCACCCCCTCGCCTGGTCAGCGGGTCTATGAAGCGGTCCGAGTCCTGCCGCGAGATATTGACTTGGTTGTGGCTCTAGACAACCAGCTCGAGCGGATTGAGCGCGTCGATGCTACCAGCGCCTTAGCTGCACTTTCGTTTGTCAGCTCTACCTCAGCGACGGAGCTGCCTGCCGACTGCCTACTAGGTAAGCTAGCTCCTCCGGCTGAATCGACGCTGACCGCTAGCCTCACCCCGGCCAAACCCTCTGCTCAATCCTCCGCCAGCTCTCGAAAGAGTACCCGCACAGCTCAGCAGTCCTCACCCCCGGCTGCGGAAGGCAAGCAGGGCTATGGGCTATTTTCACCGACGCGATCGCTGATCCCGGGCACGCTTGCCTCGCAGGATGAGGCGATCAAGTCCGCCGTCAACCGGCTGACGCCTAAGCTGCAAGCGCTGCTGGCGATCAAAATGCTGCGCCTCACCCAGAATCAGTCTTCCTCGCGGCTGGCCGTGCGAGTCAATCTGGAAATGATTTCGCCCCAAGAGAAGCTGCTGCTGCGGCGCGAAACCACGAGATCGCCCCAGCCGCTGCCCAAGAGCCGGTTGGCTAGCCTGATGAAGGGCGATGAAACGACCGTTGATATCCCCGTTGGCAGCCGGGTTCGCTATCGGCTGTTCAACTTTGGAGAGGTGCCGCTTTACTATGCGTTAATCACGCTCGATCCCCAGGAAAGACTCTCGGCCTTCTGTCCGCCCCCCAGCAGTCGCCCGATTGAGAACCCTGACACGGGCCTGCCAGATGCCCTGAGCGATGCTGGCATCCCGCCTGGTGAATCCATGCTGGTCCCCCAGCTCAATATTGACTGGGGCGTAGAGGCTCCCCGGGGGCCGGTGGAAACCTATGTTATTTGCAGTACGGTACCACTGCAGCAGAGTCTCAAGGCGCTGTTAAAGACAGCCGCTAGCAGCAGCAGCCAGCGGATCAGCCCGCTCAGCAATCCCCTAGACGTGGTGCAGGCGATCCTGGCCGATATTCACCAGGCTGCTGGGGATGCTGCGTCGGTAACCGATGCGTACGCTCTGGACGTCCGCACCTGGGCCACGCTCAGCTTTACCTATCAGGCAGTTTAAGCCCGGGTTGTTTAGAACCGGTGATTTATCACTAGAACCCTAGCCGCCCATGCCTGGGATCAGGCTGCTGCTGAGCCGTTTAATCACTTTGTTTGCGATGTCGGCATAGTGAATCTCACCGGCCAAAAGCTGCCCTAGCCGCTCGGTCGCCGTAGGTTTCTTGATCCCCACCCGATAGCCCATTTTGGGTACTCGGTAGAACACGCCCGCTATTCGCTGAGCCCACTGCATATCCGCCCCCCAGCTCTCCTGCATGATTTGGGTGTAGCCCGCCAGCGCTTCGGCGTCGCCTGCCAGGGCCTGATCTACCGCCTGGGCCGCTTTCATGCCGCTGAACATCGACGGTCGAATCCCCTCGGCGGTGAGCGGGTCAACTACGGCTGCTGCTTCACCCGCGACCACAGCCTGCTGGGTATGGAGCGGGCGATTGCCGTCCCAGAGCTTTAGCGCGGCGTTATAAACGGTACCTTGGGACAGGCTGACGTTGAAGTCGGCGGCATATTTATCCAAATGCGACTGAACGTCTTTGGACTTTAGGTCGCCGCCAAGAAAGCTGCATACGCCAATGGAGTAGCCCTGCTGCTTGGGAAAGTTCCATAGACAGCCATTTTTAACCAGCCCAAACTCAAAATTGATGGCGCAGTCTGCTTCGCTGAGCGGCTGCTCCGTCTTCGCTTCTAGCAGGCTGGCTGTCCGCAGCTTGCCGGGCTTAAATCCGAGCCATTCCGACATCGGTCCGGTTGCCCCATCGGCAGCAATCAGGTAGCGGGCCTGGTAGCTATCCGTGGCAGTATTGACCTGCCAAGCATCCCCTTGGAAACCAATACTGTTCACAGGTGTCCCGGCTTTGAGCGTAGCCCCCTGCTGCTGAGCCTGCTCGACTAGAAACTGGTCAAACACGTCGCGCTGCACCATCCAGATCGGCTCAGCCGTCTTGAGTTTGGCCTCGACCGGGTCACCCAGCTTCCAGGTGTAGCGGATGCGGCGCATTTTGCGATCGATGGCGGGCGTAAAATCAAAGTCAAACCAGTCGGCAATGCTGGGTGAAACTGCTCCGCTGCAGGGCTTGTAGCGCGGCAGATCGGCCTTTTCTAGCAGCAGTACCGAGCGCCCTGCCTTGGCCAGATGATAGGCAGCACTACTGCCGGCCGGGCCAGCGCCCACAATAATACAGTCGAACATAAACAATTAATTTGAGGATTGATTCTAAATCACCTTAAGCAGTTCAGAGCGAATCGCTAAGTCATGAACACTTTAGCAATTAATCATCTAAAACTCCGCACCGGATAAGGGAAAGCCTGTCCTAAAGCTTTCATCAAACCTTCACGTTGTCTGCCGCTCTTGGCTTTATATCCTGCCCCGGCTTAATTGGCTCGCTGCCAGAGTCGGATCACCTCGGTGAGTAACTGACGATTGGGCGGTTCGGCGACCTGGCCGGACGGACTTGCTTCAGCGCCAGGAATATCTTGGTTCCAAGGGCTGTCGGTAACAGCGGCGAGGTCAGTATCGGGACCAGTCGGACGGAAGCCAAATTGGACAAACACGGCCTGTTGCTCGGGTTCAATTAGAAAATCGACGAAGGCTTGTCCGGCTCGGGCTTCGGCCTTTGAGATATTGTGCTGGACGACCGCAGCGGTAGAGACGGTCTCAACGGTGGGATCGAGGTAATAGATCCGGTAGGGTGTGCCCTGGGTGGTCGTTGCCTGCTCCCAGCGGTGCAGAGCGATGCTTTCGTAGACGATGGCAATGTCAGCATCGTTCGGGCCGCGAGTGATAAATTCCTGTAGCAAAATGTCAGTGGAGCGGGGCGGCTGATAGACCGATTTTTTGACGGTGCTGAACAGAGATTCAACAGCGGGACTGTTAAGCGCTGACGGACTCAGCGGCTGTCCAGCCAGCTCCGACTGTGCCCAGAGCCCCAGCGCCAGCTGACCGCTGTTCGACCGGGTCGGGTCGGTGGTGACAAAATCAAAGCTGCCCCATTCGGCTTTGCCGCCCAAGTCGGCCCAGCTGCCTTTGGTCACGGCTTCCTCCAGACGGCTCCATTCAAACTGGCCGTTGGGAAACAGGGCTTGCCCCCGCTCTGGCCACGCGATCGCAACCAGCATCGTCCTGGCAATCGGCTGCGGGTCAGCGTAAAAGGGCGCATCGCTGTGCTGGGTATCCCAGCGGTTCTGGAGCTCATCTAAAAGCTGGCCGTTGGCCGGGATCAGCACCGTCGGCTGAAAGTCATTTCGCCCGTCAATAAAGTTGTTAACAATGTCCTGGGAGCCCTGAATTTCAATCTGTAAGGCAATGTCGGGATAGGCCTGCTCAAAGCGCTCTTCTAGCAGGGCTAGGGGCTCCTGGAGTTCTGAGCCGCTGACGACGGTGATGCTCTGCTGGCTGCCGGGCAGCGGAGCGTAGGTGAGACCGAGGGCGGCGGTGATGATGGCGAGGGAGGTGGCGGTTTTGGGGAGGGACATGGGGGTAGATAGGGTGATGGGTGATGGGTAGGGGCAGGTTTGAAACCTGCCCCTACCCACGCAGACGGTCAATTTAGATCAATCCATCATCGTCCGGCAGTTTAGAAACCGGAGGTGGGTTAGGTGGCCAGCGGATGTCCCAGAAGCTCCAGGCGACGATGCCGAGGAGGATGGCGAGCAGGCCGCTGCGGATCAGGGCGAAGACCTGGGGAGAGTGCTGAAAATTTAGGATGAGCGGTCCCTTCCCTTCGATGAAGGATTGGAGCTGTTCGCGGATGGCGGCGCGGGACAGGGGGCTGCGGAAGGGGTCGCTGGAAAAGCTGCGGCCTTCACCCCAGAGGGTAATCGTGTGGCTGAAGCGAACGCCGCCCCGGGGGGTGCGATCGCGCAGTTCCGACTCCACCTGCACATCTTTAAGGTCAAAGGATTGGCGCCCCCGGGTAACCAGACCAAACAGGTAGCTATCGGTCGATTCGCACTGGACGCTGCCGGGGATGAGCCGCTCGCAGGTCAGAGATTTGTAACCAGTGGTAAACAGCACGTAGCCCAGGAACAGGGCGACGCAGGCAATGGCGATAATGGGCAGGTGAAAGCGCGATTCTGAAGGGCTCATGGCTAGCTCTCGGCAATTAGGACATCCATGTTTTCCTGCATATTATTGAATTCATCGCTGAGGCTGCGCACCTCTTCGGCCGCAGTCGTCGTGGTGAGGTCGGCGGTGCGCAGCCGGTTTTGTAGCTGCTGGAGCACTCCCGCCGCATCCAAAATCAGCGTGGACAGGCTGATCACTTGGGCGGCGCGGGCGTCTTCTCCCTGCTTGGCGAGCTGGATGTTGCGCTGCAGGCTGGCGACGAGCTTACCCCACTGCTCCTGGGCGACGCCGGTGCTATGGCGCTGCTTTTGCTGGGCTTCGATCAGCTGCTTTTGCAGGTCTTCCACCGACAGCAGCGAATCTCGACCCGAGAGGCGACGGGCCAGCTGGTCAATTTTGGCGGGCAGCTGGCGGCTGCGATCGCAGGCATACTGCACCACGCCCAACAGCTCTAGCTCATGTACCTCGGTGAGCAGCTTCTGGGCCTCGCTTTGAAGCGCTGCCGCCTGCTGGGAAAGACCTTCAGCCTGCTGCTGAGTGCGCCGCAGCTCGCGCTCCAGCTGGGGATTGTCCAGCTCAAATTTTCCCGGCTGGCGGGTTTTGAGCACGCTGGCGACTCCTACCGTAACGACAGCCGCTGCGGGCACCATCACCAGGCTGGGCAGCCGTACCAGCCGCACGCCCGCAAATAGGACAATGCCGCCTGCGAGTACGGCCAGGGGATACTGAAGGGGATTCGCTATCTTCATAAGCTCAGGAAGAATGCGGGCATTGCCCACCTAGAACTCTAACTGCAAATCTGCCATCAGCCGCGCGATCGTCGCCGGGTCACCCTTGGCATAGTAGCCGCCGTTAAGCTGGGCGATCTGTTCCAGTACCGATGGGTTAAATTCTCCTTCTCGACCGTAGCCCACCGTGAAAAAGGCAATCCGCTCATCGGTAGAAAAACCGCTCTGCTGAAGCTCTTGCCCGAGCCGGTCAAGGCTGATTTGCGAGCCCGAATCGTCCCCATCCGTCAATACCAGCACCGCATTGATGGTGTCTGGCCGCCGATTCTGCCGCAGCCAGTCACGGGCATAGAGGGCCGAGTCATAGAGCCGGGTGCCGCCTTCGGCCCGGAGCGAATTGATAAACTGAATTCCCCGCTCCTGGCCCGCTGGTGTCCCGTCTACCTGTACCGGGGGGCGAATCTGCTCGTCAAAATCGATTAGCGCGATCTGATCCTTTGGCCCCAGCGTGCTGATGTAGTTTTGCAGCGTGCTCTGCACCGCAGGCAGCTTGTTGCCCTCCATCGATCCCGAAGAATCCACCACGATCACCACCAGGGAAGGTTTCTTGACCACGTCCTCCCAGGCGCCCAGCATCGCCTCCACCACCTCGGGCTGCGGTGGCCGGTAGGAGTCATAGCTGGCGTTGGGGTCTACCCCAAACTCGGGGCTAAACTTTGGTCCCAACATCCTGTAGGCTCAGCGTTTCGGGGCGCTTTCCTGAGACTGAGGCAAACTGCGCGACTAGAGTCTGTAGCCCCGAGTTGGAGCGGGTAGGGGCAGTATGTACATAGAAGAAGATATGAGTGTAGAAGCCGTTTGGTGCCTGTTTCGAATAGAGCCCGAAGATTTTGCAGAGATTCAGCAGGTCTTTGAAGACGCAGTAGCGCAATCGGAAAGCGTTGGCCATCGGCAAAAGTATCTCGAGAGGCGCGAAAGGCACGCCCACCTACTCAAGCAACGGCTTAGTGCATTTCCTTTCTATTGCCTAAAAGGGGATATTCTTCAGATTTTAGAGACTGCTGAGACGGCAGCCGATGGCGTAGGTACAGCAGAAACGCCAGAGCAGAGGCGTAAGAGCTAACAATCGTACCCGCTTTATAAACGTTAGACAGTCGTAATATCCTTCTCTTTCTCGGCCAGCGCCTTGTCCACTTTGTCGGTGTACTTATCGGTCAGCTTTTGAATCTGGTCTTGCAGATCCCGAGATTCGTCTTCGGAAATATCGCCGTCCTTTTCCTGCTTACGGACAAAGTCAATGCCGTCACGGCGCACGTTGCGCACCGAGACGCGACCTTCTTCGGCGTACTTGGCCGCAAGCTTGACAAACTCCTGGCGGCGCTCGTTGGTCAGCGGCGGAATGTTTAGCCGGATAACAGAGCCGTCGTTATTTGGGGTGAGACCCACATCGGAGAGGGAAATGGCCTTTTCAATGTTGGCCAGGCTGCTGGGGTCGTAGGGCTGAATCATCAGGGTGCTGGCGTCGGGCGTGCTGACGTTGGCGAGCGACTTGAGCGGCGTGGGGGTGCCGTAATATTCCACCGTAATCCGATCGAGCAGCGATGCGCTGGCGCGACCCGTGCGGATGGTGTTGAAAGAGCGAACAGTGGCCTCAACGGCCTTCTGCATCGCCGCTTCGACTTCGCTGATATCATCTAATTTCACAGGATTCTCCCACAATCGTACCTATCGATTCTCCCATCACGGCGCGGCGAATGTTTCCGCTGACGGATAGATTAAAGACCATAATCGGAATATTATTATCTTTGCACAGCGCGATCGCGGTTCCATCCATCACTTTAAGGTCTTCCGCTAGAACATGACTATAGGTGAGGCTGCGATAGAGCTTTGCATTGGGATTCGTGACCGGGTCGCTGTCGTAGACGCCGTCTACCTTAGTTGCCTTAAACAAGACCTCAGCATTGATTTCAGCGGCTCTGAGGGCAGCGGTCGTGTCGGTGGTAAAAAAGGGATTGCCCGAACCGCCACCGAAAATGACCACCCGGTTTTTTTCCAAATGGCGAATCGCCCGGCGGCGAATGTAGGGCTCGGCAATTTCCTGCATTGAAATGGCGGTCTGCATCCGGGTCGGTACCCCAATCCGCTCCAGCGCTTCCTGAAGCGTCATCGCGTTCATAATTGTAGCCAGCATGCCAATATAGTCGGCAGTCGCCCGATCCATGCCTGCCGCTGCGCCACGGATGCCGCGAAACAAGTTGCCCCCACCGACAACAATCGCCATCTCAATGCCCTGCTGCATCACGTCTGATATTTCCTGGGCAATGCCGTCTACCATAGCCGGATCAATACCGTAGGCCAGGTCGCCCATGAGCGCTTCCCCACTCAGCTTTAACAGTACCCGCTTATAGGTGTTACCCATGCAATATCCATATTGAGTAATTTAAGTATCAGTGTATCTGGGTTTCCCACCCAGTCATAATAGAGAAATGTCCAGCAGCATTATGGCAGAGGTCGGCCCGGTCTGCATTAGCAATCTGAAAGTAGCGCTCCTATGACCCCATCGTTGCTATTCCTCAGCTGTGCAGCGGTCTTAGCTTGGCTAGGGCTAGTGGGGATCGCTTCAGAGGTGGCCCGGCGGCTCGGTACCGATACGGAACTGACCCGCAAAATTGTCCATATCGGCGCGGGTCACGTGATTTTAATCGCCTGGTGGCTAGCGATCCCGGCGGCGATTGGGATTGTGGCTTCGGTGCTATTCAGTGGGATAGCGCTGCTGTCCTACCGGCTGCCAATCCTTCCCGGCGTCAATAGCGTCGGCCGTAAGAGCCTGGGAACGTTTTTCTACGCGGCCAGTATGGGCCTGCTGATGGCCTGGTTCTGGCCGCTGGGGCAGCCGCAGTATGCAGCGCTGGGCATTTTGATTATGACCTGGGGTGACGGCCTGGCCGCCTTAGTCGGGCAGCGCTACGGTCAGCATCTCTATCAAATCTGGGGCGAAAAAAAGAGCTGGGAAGGCAGCCTGACGATGGCTGCGGTCAGCTTTGCCGTCGGCGCTGCGGTGTTGTTCAATACCCAAGGCGCAAGCTGGCAGACCTGGGGCGTGGCGGTGGCAGTTGCGATCGCGGCCACCCTGCTAGAAGCGATTTCTAAACTCGGCATCGATAACCTCACCGTGCCGCTCGGCACCGCCGCCCTGGCCTTCTGGCTGAATCAGCTGCTGTAGGGGAGCTGCGCGACCCGACTATAGGGCCACATCGCCCGTCTCCCCCGTCCGAATCCGAATCGCCTGCTCGACCGGGGTGATAAAGATTTTGCCATCGCCGATAGTACCTGTTGCTGCCGTCTGGGTAATCGCCGCTAGGATCGGCTCTACCCGCTCATCCGAGACGACTAACACCATTCGGCTCTTAGATAAGAATTCGACCGTGTAGGAAATGCCGCGGTAGGTTCCGGTCTGTCCCTTTTGCCGACCAAACCCACGAACGTCTTCTAGCGTGATTCCAGTGACGCCGATATTGACCAGGGCTGTTTTTACCTCCTGGAGCTTTTCGGGGCGGATGATTGCCTCTATCCTTTTCAAACCTGTACTCCTTTTTTGTCCAGCAGCAGCTCCAGATGTATCACAAAACCGTATCACTGTTTACCGTTTTCATGATCTAGCGGTTTAGGTAGACACATCCCCTCCTCAGTCAGCAGACATCTCCTTCATCCGCTCAAGATGATGCCTCGCGACCTGCCCCTGGCTTCGGAGCTGGCCTAACAGGCCCTCGGCTAAGGCGAGCTGATTTGGCTGGCCGAGCTGTTCGAGCTGAGCCGCCGTCTGAGCTAAGGAAACCGCGCCAAGGTTAGCCGCTGCGCCTCGAATTGAATGGGCGACCTGCTCAACGGTGTGAGTCTCCTGGTGCGCGATCGCGTTTACTAGCTGCGCTAGACCCTGGTCCATATCGTCTAAAAAAATCTGGAGCAGCTCTACCTCAAAAGCCGTATCGCCATCGGCAAGCTGATGCAGCCGTTCCCAGTCAAAGTCAGGTTGAATCGCCTTCGTCGCATTCAGCATAGAATTTTCGTCAATACAGCCCGGCTAACGGTACCGATAGAATAGCATTTTGCCTTTTTGGAAGCCTATACTTAACCCAAACGACATGCTGAGTCAGCCTTACCCCGTTGATGTCAGCTGGCAGCTATTTTAGCGTTACCCATCACCGGTAAGCCAGGCCAATATCGCGGCTAGCATCCCCCACCAAACCCATCGCGGCGGCTGGAGCCAGCCTAAAATGAGGTCGGGCAGCGCGTCAAAAAAGTTGGAAAGCCCCAGCCCTAGGAAGAGAACAGCGACTAAGATAAGATAGCTCATCGGTCAAAACTCCGCTGAAAGTCGGTTACACAGCATACGGGTGCTAACTTCGATAACGGGTAGAATAGGGCACCTGTTTAGCAGATTTTTTTATTCTGACCCATGTCAGCACCGCGGACACCCTCACCTGAGCCCGACCATTTTTACTACTTTGCCTACGGTTCCTGCATGTGCCCGGTGGATCTGAAGCGCTCCCTGGGCGAGAGTACCCATGACTACGTCGTTGGACCGGCCACCCTGGAAGGCTATCGGTTGGGGTTCTACCGCCAGTCGCGGCGGCGGGAATGCGGCGCGCTGGATCTCGTGCGCGATCCGACCGCGTCAGTGCAGGGGGTCCTCTACCGGCTGCCCAACCGGCTCAGCCCGCAGCTCGACCAGCGAGAAGAAGGTTATCTGCGAGAAATCGTCACGGTTGAATGTGGCGATCGCGTCTACGAAAAGACCCGCACCTACGTCGTTGCCGACAAGCTAAGCACCGAACTTCCTCCCAGCGATGGTTATTCTCAGGTGGTACTGCGCGGTGCCCAAACCTGCGGCCTACCCGAACCCTACTATTGGCAGCTGTTCTACCACATGCTCAACCTCCAGCAGCAGCAGTCCCCAAGCAACCGCTAGCCCGCTCCCCCACTCGATCACCCCC
>NZ_JADEXG010000041.1 GCF_015207255.1 Vasconcelosia minhoensis LEGE 07310 | reverse complement strand
AGAGACAGCCACCCCCCTCTTCACCGACGCCAGCCGCCGTCTCGAACGTGCCCTCAAGTATGTCAACATCTCTGACGATGCCAGCGAGCGACTGCGATCGCCCAAAGCCAGCCTCAAGGTCTCCATCCCCGTCCGGATGGACGATGGCAAGCTGCGCGTATTTGAAGGCTATCGGGTGCGCTACGACGATACCCGCGGTCCGACCAAAGGCGGCATCCGCTTCCATCCCGGCGTTTCGATGGACGAAGTGCAGTCGCTGGCCTTTTGGATGACCTTCAAATGTGCGGCGGTGAATTTGCCCTTTGGCGGGGCCAAAGGCGGCATTACCCTCGACCCCAAAACGCTCTCTAAGTTTGAGCTGGAACGGCTGAGCCGGGGCTACATAGACGCGATCGCAAATTTCATTGGCCCCGACGTTGACATCCCCGCCCCCGACGTCTACACCAACGCCATGATCATGGGTTGGATGATGGACCAGTACAGCATCATCCGCCGGCAGCGCTGTCCGGCGGTGATCACCGGCAAGCCGGTGAGCCTGGGCGGCAGTTTAGGTCGGAATCAGGCGACCGGGACAGGGGCTTTTTACGTGCTTCAGGCGATGATGCGAAAATTTTCGCGATCGCCCGAGCAGACGACCGTGGCCATTCAAGGATTTGGCAATGCGGGTAGCGCGATCGCGCTGCATCTATTTCAGGCCGGCTATAAAGTGGTCGCCGTCAGCGACTCGCAGGGGGGAATCTACGCGCCTCAGGGGCTGGATATTCCCAGTATTCAGCAGTTCAAAGCCGTTAATCACAACGTCAAAGCGGTCTACTGCAAAGACAGCGTTTGCAGCATTGTTGAGCACGACACCATCACCAATGCAGAGCTGCTGAGCCTGGACGTCGATATTCTGATTCCGGCGGCGCTAGAAAATCAGATTACCGCAGCCAATGCCGACCAGATTCAGGCGCGATATATCTTTGAAGTCGCCAATGGCCCCGTTACCGCCGATGCCGACCCGATTTTAGAAGCGAAAGGCATTTACCTCTTCCCAGATATCCTGGTCAACGCCGGCGGCGTGACGGTGAGCTACTTTGAATGGGTGCAAAACCGCAGCGGCCTCTACTGGAGTGAAAAAGAAGTTAACCAGCGGTTGAAAAAACAAATCGTCACCGAAGCTGAAGCGATCTGGCAGATTGCCCAGCGGCAGGCCGTTTCTCCTCGAACTGCGGCCTATATCCACGCCCTGGAACGGCTGGGCGAGGCCCTCGATGCTCGCGGCACCCGCGCCTACTACCTGGCCTAGCTTTATCTCTTCTGCTGGAATTTAGGTCAAATCCCGCAGAAAACGAGGCTGGGATGGCGATTCGCGATTAAGCTATGTAAAAGACGTTTTGCACCCCGATCACCCATGCTAGTTCTTCCCGGCGCCCCTGTTCGCATTACCAACGTTGACGATACCTACTATGGGTTTGAAGGCCAGGTCCAGCGGGTGGCCGATGGCAAAGTGGCCGTCATGTTTGAAGGCGGCAACTGGGATAAGCTCGTCACCTTTAAGCTGTCCGACCTGGAAGTGGTGAAGCCCAAGCGCGGCAAGGGTAAGTAAGTCCATGCGCCTGCCCTTACCTCAGTTTGCGGCGGCGGCTCGCCATCCGGCTCACATTGCCGAGGTGATTGAGACTGCGACGACTGAATTTTTGGCCCAGTGCCTGGAGCCCGAGGATCTGAGCTTCCCGGTGATGCCGCCCTTTGGCAGCTGGGTCAAGTCCTATGACGAAGAAGCCCGCAACCAGATTTACGGTATCGTCTACCACGCGACGACCAGCCCGCTCGACTCGGTGCACCGAGCCCGGGCCTTGGGCCTGTCGCTGGCAGAGCTGCGGCAGCAGCAGCCGCAGATTTTTGCCATGCTGAAGACGGAATTTCGGGTGGCAATTGTCGGGTTTCGGCCTATGCAAGAGGGATATCAGGGGCTGGAGCTGGGCGATCGCATTTTTCAGCATCTGCCGCCCCGCCCGCCGCAGGTGCATCAGGCTGTGTATCGCTGCGAAGCCGACGAGGTTATCGAGTTTACCGAGGAGCTCGACTTTCTGCGGACGCTCTTGCAGGTCAGCGGTGTCCCGACGGAAAGCCTGGCGGCGGCGGCAATCCGCACGGTCTACCAGCAGCGGCATCTGGACCGCGACTGGCTGATCCGGGCCGGGCGCACGGTCAGCGTTTTGCTGAAGGATGACTACGACCGGCTGCGGATGATCCTGAGTCAGATCCACCCTTAGCCGATGCAAACCTACGACTGGATTGTGGTAGGGAACGGGCTGGCGGGAGCCGCCCTGAGCTATGAGCTGGCCAAGGTGGGACAGCGGGTGCTGCTGCTCGACGATGCCAACCCTGACAGCGGTACCCGCTACAGCTATGGCGGGATTCCCGACTGGGCAGGCACCGATGCGCTGACGCGATCGCTCTACCGAGCCGGCATGGAACGGCAGCGTAACCTCTCTTCAGAGCTGGGGGCAGAGACCCAGTTTCGCGAACTCGATCTGCTGCTGACGATTTTGCCCGATCAGGATCCCCAAGCATTGGCTGCCCAGTATGCGCATTGTGACCGACCGCCGCAGCTGATCTCACCGCAGGAGGCCCAGGCGCTAGAGCCGCAGCTTGACCCGGGCGCGATCGCGGCTGCCCTGACCGTCAGGCAAGGCCATGTCCACCCCACTGCGACGGTCGCGGCCTACAATCAGGCGTTTCGGCGGCTGGGCGGACAGCATTTCATCATCCCGGTGACCGGGCTGGTGCGGCTGGGCGCAAAGGTGACCGGGGTGACGACATCATCTCAGGCTTATCCGGCAGGCAATGTCGTACTAGCGGCGGGAGCCTACACCCGCAAATTGCTACAGGCCGTCAAGCTGCCGCTGCCGCTCTGCTTTACCCATGCTGAAATCATCGAAACGCCGCCGCTGGAGCTGTCGCTGAGGACGCTGATCATGCCAGCCTACTCGGCCCGGGCTGAGCTAGAGGAAAAAGCCAGGCAGCCCCAGCAGGCCGATCTCTGGTCAGAACCGGGACGCGCGATCGCGCCGCCAATTCTAGATACCGGCGTCATCCAGTTTTTAGACCGCAGTATTCGCATCGGCCAGATCAGCCGCCTCCACACGTCCTTAGAGCCGATTGCCGATGCCGCCACCAGCGAAGCCCTGCTGCGCGAGGCAATCTCTGCCCAGATGCCCACAATCAAAGACGTGCCTGGTACCTGGCGTCATTGCCTGGTCAGCTTTACAAGCGATAGCCTACCCCTGGTGGGGCCAGTCGCCGACGTAGACGGACTGCACGTATTTACCGGCTTTACCAGTCCCTTTGCAATGCTGCCGCCGATTGCCGAACAGTTTGCCCGGTGGACAGAGGGGACTGACTGGCCGCTGTTGGCCAACCTGTCGCCGCAGCGCCCGCTGGTTTAGAAAATTCAATACCGGCCCCAATAATTTCTCATCAATCAGTTCCGCTTTTACCGATCCCGCCTCCCTGGGTGCCTATAGTATGGGAAAAGCGATTCTAAAGGTATCTCAGCATGACGGCGGCAACCCAGGCTTCTACAGCTCCCAAATTCTGCGCAGGAATTCGCTACTTTGGCGAACCCCCAGCCGAGTTTGAAAAATACGGTCAGACCCCTGCCATTGGTGAAGGTCAGCGGGCGATCGCGTCCCCGACCGACCCCGCCGCTGTCTACCAGACCCTACTGGCTGCTGACGCGCTGCGCTACCTGACCTTGCAGGTTACCGCCAGTAAATCCTCCGGCCACCCGGGCGGCTTTGCTAGCGTCACCGAGGCGATCGCGTCCCTCGTGATGCTGGGCTACAAAAACATCGTTACTGAAGTCGGCCACCACGCCCCCGGCTTTTACAGCAACGTCTTTCTCGACCGTTCCCTAGAAGCCATGGGGATTGAAACGGTGGAGCAGCTGGGCGATCGCTTCCGGGAAACCCACGGGCTGCTGGGCCACCTTTCCGGTCAGATTCCTGGCCTGCTGAGCCCGGCTGGGCCGCTGGGGCAGGGGCAGCATTTTGCCATGGCCGGAGCCAAGCTACACCGCGACCAGCTCTTTCCCGTCACGATTGGCGACGGCGGCCTGGGCGAACCCTACATCGCCAGCAGCCTGGCCCACTTCCATACGGCCTACCCAGAGATTACTAACTTCCTGCCCATCCTGGTTTGGAACGGCTTTTCCCAGGAGCACCACAGCATGGTCTCCACCCAGTCGAACGAGGCGATGATCGCCTACTGGCGGGGCAACGGCTTAGAAGATGTGATCTTAGTAGACGCTAAAGACTATGACGATGCCGACCAGCCGGGGCCCTATGTCGATAGCACCGCCTTTTCGATGCCGCAGCGGCTGGCCTTTACCCAGGCCGTGCTAGAAGCCACCGACCGGGCCGCCAGGCAGGCCCTGAGCGGCACCTTCACCGTGCTGATTATCAAGCAGCTGAAGGGGGCGGGCGTTCACAAGCGCGGCGCTCAGGCCCATAACCTCTATGCCGGTGACACGGTGGAGAAGGACTATATTAAGTCGGCGCTGGAGGCGCGATCGCTCCCCCCTGAAGCCTGGGAGCTGGTGCGCACCAACTACGTCCGCTCCAACGGTGGACCGGCGGCGAAAACCGCTGTGACCGAGTCTGAGCTACCGCTGGCGGACCTGGGTCAGCTGCCGCTGAACGAGTTTTCGGTGGAGGGCGACAAGCAGGTGGCGACCACCGCTATGGGGCTGCTGGTGGCCCATGTGGGGCAGCAGGATCCGAACTTTATCGTCACCAATGCCGACGGCAATGCGGCTTCGGGGATTAATAACATCAACCAGGCGCTGAAGATTCTGCATCCTACGGTAGACGAAACCTACTTCCAAGGCCCCGGCGGACAGGTGTATGAGCCGCTGAGCGAAGATGCCTGCGCCGGGCTGGCGGCAGGGCAGGCCCTGTTTGGGGCGCGATCGCTCTGGTGCTCCTACGAATCTTTTGCGGTCAACGGCCTGCCAATTTGGCAGACGGTAACCCAGGCAATGGCCGAGCTGCGGCGTCCGACTCCAGCCACCGTCACCCTGTTTACCGCCGGTGCCCTGGAACAGGGCCGCAACGGCTGGACCCACCAGCGTCCGGAAATCGAGAACTACTTTGCCGCGATGATGCGCAATGGCAATATCTTTCCGCTGTTCCCAATTGACGCCAATAGCATTCAGGTCTGCTACGACTGGGCGGTGACGCAGAAGAACAAGGGCATCACCATCACCGCCAGTAAGTCACCGCTGCCGATCCGGACGACCTTTGCCCAAAACCGTGAGGCGCTGGAGCGAGGCGCGATTGAGCTTCAGGAAACGCCCGGAGATAAAACCGTCGTATTCGCAGTGGTTGGCGACATGATGCTGATTCCGGTGCTGGATGCAGTGCGGCTGCTGGCTGAACAGGGCATTGGTTCCAAAGTGACCTCGGTCGTCAATCCCAGACGGCTCTACCGCGCCTCAGACGTGGCCTGGGAGACCTGCGCTGAAGCCGATGGCAAATTCCTGGACGAGGCTGAGTTCCAAACACTGTTTGACGGCGATGCGCTGGTGGGCGTCACCGGCGGGGCCAGCGCCATCCTAGAGCCAATTATGCTGCGCAGTTCTTTACCCAGGGATGTTGCCGCCTGGAAACGGGGAGAAACCGCAGCTAGCCCTGGCCAGCTGTTTACGCTCAACGGCCTGACGGCTGAAAAGCTGGCAGACTGCGCCAAGCGTCTGCTTTGAGTGATTCTCTGCACGCCGGTTCGGTCTAGGCTGCGGACAAGGCAAAAGGGGGCTGCGATCGCGTCCTCACTCCGGCTCGCAGCGAAGTCATCATGTAAAAGGAGTCATCCGGCTCGACCCCTTTACCCAAATCCTGGCGCTTCAGCATGGTTGAGCCAGAGGCGTCATAGTCAATACCCAGCTCCTCCAGCAAAACCTTGACCAGGTCGCCCAAGACTATTTTGGACTTTTCATGACTGAATAGCGGTGTCGCAATAGTTAAGGTTTCGTCACTGTAGGCAATCCGAGTGCTGCGGCTATTGCCCAGCTCTGCCAAAATTTCCTCAAGCTCCTGCCAGCCAACGTTTTCTAAATCAACGCGCTGACCGGGTGGCACTTTGATCTGCCTAATCTGAAGCGTAACCATAAATGCCGAGAAGATGCTTCATCTAACGTAATTCTGTGGCAGAATTTTACTCTAAATATTAGCATTGTCAGCATCAGCTTGATTTTATCAGGAGCGGCATGGCAGTTGTGATCTCAGACGACGTCCTCAAAAATGCTCGGATGACAGAGTCTGAGCTGCTTCAAGAAGTGGCCGTATTACTCTTTCAGCGAGAAAAACTAACTCTGGCCCAGGCCAGCCGACTGGCTCAGCTCCCTCGTATTCAGTTTCAGCATCTGTTAGCTAGCAGACAGATCCCGGTTCACTATGGCATAGCCGAGCTAGAGTCAGATATTCAAACTCTCAAGGAACTAGGAACTCTGTGATTGTTGTTTGCGACACTTCGGCAATCACAAACCTAGCGGCGATTGAATACTTGAACCTTTTGCAGGCGCTGTACGGGGAGATCGTTATTCCTGAAGCCGTTTTCAAAGAATTGGTAGATATACCAGAGCAGGTGCCGGGTGCCGCTGAAGTTCAGTCTCATGATTGGATCAAAACTCAGCCAGTTTTGAATACTGAGCCGTTAGAAAGCCTTTTGTTTGACCTGGATATTGGCGAGGCAGAAGCTATTGTGCTCGCACTTGAGCTGAAGGCGCAGTTATTGGTGATAGACGAACGCAAAGGCTATCAAATAGCTTCTGGCTTAGGGCTTAAAGTCATTGGCATTTTAGGAATTTTATTAGCAGCTAAAGCCCAGGGTATTATCCCAGCAGTTCAACCAGTAATGGATCGGCTAGTTGGCCAGGCAGGTTTTTGGATGAGACGAGCAGTCTACCGCCAGATCTTACAGCTGGCTCAGGAAAGCTAACTTTTTAGCAAGAAATAGGAAGAAAGAGATTTCGCCTGGCTGCCTACTGAAACTATAGCTACTCAAGTGGCATTGCTGCAAAGTGCTTTCGCAGCAAATCATGGATGGAACGATAGCGGCCACCTGTTTTTTGAATAAAGCGGTGCTTTGCAGCGTGTTCAAGAAAAAGTGCATAATTCCAAGGTGCGTAGCCATTCTTAGTCAAAAAGATGCGTAGAATGAGGTGTTTAATAACTTCCGTTAGCCCACCAATCAGCCCCCCATTATCCCAAAAAACAGACCGTAATTCAGCACGAAACTCAGATTAAAAAACGGTTCATTACTCAGACCGGCTAGCAGCCCGCCAATCAGCCCGCCAATCAGCCCACACTTTAACCCATTGTGTAGCGACTTCCAAACTCCTTGATTAGCAATTTCTTTAAATTTGATCTGCTCAGTATCCAACCCGCCAATTAGCCCACCAATCAGTCCGAAAAACAGCCCAGTCATCAGTCAGCTAAGCAACCCACTGCACATCCCACGATTAAATGACCATCCCAGCTTTTCTGCAGGTTGAATCTGTTCACTCCTTATCCCGAAAATCAACCCCTGGTCTTCCATATATAGATCTAGTTTGACTAACTCATGCAGAGAAGTAGCCAGACGACGGTCAACCTCTTTCTTGAGAATTTGAAGAAGCCTGTAGCGAATATTTTGTAAACTCTGCTCTGAAGCCCTAGCGCGTCTGAAATCCCTAGCTCCGGCAGTCGCACTTTCATAGCCATGGCATAGGCGATGCAAGCCTTACCCCGGAGATGATTGACCAGTAGCGCCGACAGATTGCCAGTGATGATTACATGCGTTTTGGTTGCGCCCGCCATGGCGACCATCTGTCCCTGGAGATATTCGTGCTTGATCGGGCTAATGCGCTCAATTTCTAAATAGTCTTCAGGCGTAAAGTAGGCATGGCTTTTGGCAATCATAGGCTTATCCCAAAGTCTGCATGAGCCAGCGGGTAATCGCGCCATCATCTTCGGTGACAGAACGCCTCAGGGCCGTTTCGACTCGGCTCAGCTCCAGACCTGGCAATGCTTCAGAGATTTGGATTTGTCCACTGCGCCCGGCTGCGACGGAGAACGCGATCGCCCGCCGCGCTTTGACGTCGATGACCCAATATTCTGCTATCCCCAACCGTTCGTAAAGCAGGCGTTTGGGACCTAAATCGTCGCTGAGCGAGCTAGCTCCAATCTCAATCACCAGAGTCGGCGGGCCAAAAAGCTCAATATTAATCGGCTGATTGTTCTGAGGGGGGAGCTGAAAGTTTTCTCCCACGTAATAGGCAGCGTCTGGCTGGCATTCTTGCTCTCCGGCTTTGCGAAAACTACAGTTAATAAACCCAACTATCCTCAGCTGGTGCAGCGCTGCATAGAGATCAACGACCTTGAGCACAACCGAATTTTGCCGCCCGTGACCCGCTCCCAATGCAGCCATTTCAATCCTCATGTTGCCAGCATCAAAGTAAGCTCTGCCATCTTTGTAAACAGGCGCATCTGTAATGGCTAAGAACTCATCCCAGGAGGTGCTAACCCAGGTGTCTGTCAGAATTTGCGGCGGAGGAGAAGTGACCATAGCGCTGGACAGGCTAAAGGCGAGTTTGACTCTAGTTTAGCGCTGAGGTTCAGCGCAGTCACGACGACCGCGATACTGAGGCTCGTCAGGGAGAGGATCGCCAGAGATCAGCTGCCAGAGTGCTAGGTGGCGATCCTCAGCAGTGAGCAGCCTGGGCTGATAGGCCGGTTCCAGGCGGGCATTAGTCGGCAGGTTCGTCTGTAAGGCAGCGGAAGGGCTGAGTAGAAAGGTCGGTCGGCAAAGATCCAGGTCGGTAGGGAGCTGGGGCATTGGCAGAATTCGGATGCCGATTGGGTCCCGGAGGCTGTGGCTGAGGGACAGCAGGTCAAAGGTTTGGGCAGATTCGGCAATGAGCAGCGGATTGGAGGCTTGGCCGAGCCGGGCCGCGATCGCACCGTTGGAGCGGCTGCGCGTTTTCAGGTAGTCCGGCGTGTGAGCAAGGCCAACCCAGCAGGAAACCAGGCTGAGGCCAATCAGCCCCGCCGCCAGCCGCCGTCGCCAGGGGCTTGTCGTCAGCCAGTGGGCAACCGCAATCAGCCCGCCGAGCTGGGCCGGAATCAGGTAGCGGGGCGTGGCTGAAGCCTGGCCGCCGGTGATTAAATCGATTAGCGCTAAAGGCACCAGCGTTGAGAGCGAAAAGGCAATCAGCAGCAGCCAAACCCGGCGGGGAGCGGTTCTACACAGGTGAAAAAAGGCTGCCCCAAGTAGCCCCAAAACTGCCAGCGCGATCGCGGCTTCCACCGCCAGCGCTACCGACGGCTCGGGCACGACGGGACAATCAAAAAATAGGATAACCAGACTGTAGAGCCAGGTGCCGACAATCAGCGCCGGAGACAGGGGCTGCTGCATCCAGACCACGTTGGCCTGAAGCAGCGATCGCTGCTGGTAAATCACCCAGAGCCAGGGAGAGAAAAGCGCGATCGCGCTGCCAACCACCAGTAAATAGTGAGAAACGCGATCGCCCAAGACTAAACTTTGACCCTTACTCCGAGGCCACCTCAGCAACCCGACATAGAGTCCTTGGGCTAGCAGCACTGGGGTAGTAAGAATCGACGTATATAGGCCCAGCGTTGCCGCCAGCGCATAGGCTAGCCAGTCCAGGGCGCGATCGCGCTCCAACGCGCTCAGTAATGAACCGCAGGACAGCACCAGCAGCAATGTCCACAGGCTATAGGGACGGGCCTCCTGGGCGTAAGCAACAAAGAAGGGCGAGACCGAGAACAAAGCGACTGCCATGCCGCCTACCGGGGCTGAAAACAGCCGCTGGCACAGGCCATAGAGGGCAGGCAGCACCAGTAGACCAAAGCCCACCGACAGACTGCGAATGGCAACCACCGAGCTGCCAAACCACTCCGCCCAGCCCCGAACGATCAAAAAATACAGCGGCGCATGTTCGGGATTTTGGCTTAGGGCAGATAGCGTGTCGGACCAGGTGCGCTCGGGACTTAGCCGCTGATATTGCAGCAGGTCGTCCCGGCTGAGCTCAGCCCCTGTCGTCACCTGCTCCACCACGGTCGCCAGCGGATAGCCCGAGGCCCGCACGGAGGTCGCAACTTCATCTACCCAGTAGACCCGCTGGTCCAGCGTCGCAATTCGAAAAAAAACGCCGACGAGCATCAAGCTGACGATTAGCCAGCGGGCTAGCGGCCAGCGAGATGAAGCAGACTGGACTGGAGGTCGGGCCTTCATCAACTGTTGTCTGGCGCAGGGATTACAGATCCGCCTTCGGCCTGCGCCGCCCGAGTAATGCAGGTCGCATCCAGCAGGATCAGATCTTTCTCCTCAAAAACGGTGCAGTCATCGATTATTCCAGCTAGCGCTGGCGTCTGGCCGGCCTGAAGCTGGTTAATTTGCTCAGCGACCTCAGCCCGAACGCTGGTATGCATCAGCCAGTCGCGATCGCGCAGATACCCTGCCTGGTCAAACTGACGGCCGAGCAGCCAGAAATCGACGCCGTAAGTTTTAATCACCTCGCTGACCTGCGACAGCTGGGGACTGTATTGAGCCTCAACAATATCTCGCAAGCGCGCCAGCATTGGGGCGTAAAAGCTGGGATGGTAGGGCAGCGCCAGTTCGCGGCTAAATAGTACCGACCGCTGGGCAAAGGCGGGCAGATTGTCGGCCTCGCGGCTAAGGGAAGCCACCAGGCTGCTCTTGGGCTGCCGCGCCAAAAACTCATACAGGCCAGGGTACTGGCCCGCCACCCAGTTATGGCCAGTGAGGAACAGCGAAGGAATCAGCGGCACCGTCACTACCATTACCAAAGCCAACCCCACTAACCCAGCAGTTACTCCTTTGATCCACGGAACGCCGCGAGAACGCCGCCACCAGCGCCAGAACTGCTGGAAGAATAGCGTTATCAAAAGGCCGGTCGCGATCGCCATCACCACTCTGGCGCTGTAGTAGCTGTAGCGGCTGGGCAGGTAGAGCCGGGAGAAGGTCAAATGGGCTAGGCCGAAAAGTCCTATCGAAGCCAGCGATACATCGCGCAGTAGGGCAATCTGAGACGTGATTTGCTTGGTTGGTCGCCAGCAATAGAAGAGCACCGGCAGCGCCAGGCCAGTCAAAATAATCGGCGGAAATAGCGGTATCCGCATGCCACTCGCCCCTCTAAACCAAAAGTAGATGGCCGGAATGCCAAAATACTCCGACCGTCCCCCCAGCTGAAACTCGGGCAGGGCTCGTATCTGTGCCGCCGTAGCGATGGAGCCATACTGAGCCGAGACAGCGCTAGAAAAGACCACCGCTACTATCCCGGCCATAGCCAGGCCGGTTAACCAGAGGGCGTAGTCCTGCCAGCGGCGAGAGAGCCGCGGTCCGCCGCGCCATAGCCGCAGGGTAAGCGTACCGACGCTAACTAGCAGCAGCTGGGGATACACCAGCCCCTGGAGCACTAGGGTCACGCCGCAGCCCAGGTAGGCCCGCCGGGCCAGATAGTAGAGAAAGGCGGTAAACAGCGGGTAGACAAAGGCCCGGGGCGTAGCCGAGATCAGGTCGTCTTTAATCCAAATATTTTGATTGAAGATCAGCGTCACCCAAAAGCCAGCGGCGGCCAGCGGCAGCAGCAGCTGCGCTAGCCGAAACAGATAGACCGTCGCAATCAGGCTTAAAACCGTCGGTAAAACGCTCGCAGTCATCATCGGCCCGATGCCTAGCTGGGCCAAGCCGCCGTAGAGGGCCTGGAAGCCGGGGAGCTGAATGGTGCTGAAGTAGTCCGCGATCTCGTCGTTGGCAAACAGCTGCGGGTCAACCCACCGCTGCATCCAGATCAAATGCAGCCGGGCATCGTCCTGCACGATATAGGCCGCGCTGTGGGCGTAGCGCCATGACCAGAAGCCGTAATGCAGCGGCACCAGCAGGCTGAGGGCCAGCCAACCCCAATGGGAAAAGCCCTTTGGATATGTTAAATTCATCCGCAATTGACTGCTGTGGGTCTGGGGAGAGTCAAAGGTTGAAACTGTCCGTGATTGTGCCGGTCTACAACGAGCTTCATACCCTGGATAGCGTCCTAGCCGAGGTGGCGCGATCTCTTCCCCAGGTGGCCAAAGAGATTATCGTTGTGGATGACGGCTCCACTGATGGTACACGAGAGTGGCTGGCCCACACGATCCAACCCGCGACTGCTGAAGCCGAGCTGCCATCGATGGCGCTGCCGTCCCCTCCACCAGCAGAGTTTAGACCGGTGGTACCGACGATGCCGCTATCCGCTGGCAGCTCAACCGTCACGGAGCAGCGCGATCGCCTGCCTGCCCCAGTTATCATTAGAGCTCTCTTTCATCCCCGCAACCAGGGCAAAGGGGCAGCGCTGCGGACCGGGTTTGCCGCCGCTACGGGCGAGGTGATTGTAATTCAGGACGCCGACCTGGAATATACGCCCCAGGACTGGGAGCCAATGTGGCGGCTGATGGCCGAAGGCCGGGCCGATGTCGTCTATGGTTCACGGTTCTATGGCAACCCCCATCGGGTGCTGTACTTTCATCATTTTTTGGGCAACAAGCTGATCACGCTGCTGGTCAACCTGCTGTGCAACACCATGTTTACCGACATTGAGGTGTGCTACAAAATGTTTCGGGCTGAAGTGCTAAACGGCCTAGCGCTGCGCTGCGATGGGTTTGGCTTCGAGGTGGAATTTACGGTTAAAGTAAGCCGCTCTGCCCACCGCTGGCGGCTCTACGAAAGCGGCGTTTCCTACTACGGGCGAACCTACGATGAGGGCAAGAAAATCAGCTGGAAAGACGGCTTCAGAGCGCTGGGTTATATTATCTGGTTTCGGCTGATGGGCTAGAGATTGAACCGGACGATTCGTTCAGCAGATCAAGAAAGCAGGGAACCCCGTGGATAATCGAGCCCAGACCTTTTGGCTAAATCAGCTCCAGCAGGCGAGCAACTATAACCGGTGGATTTTCTCGCAAATTTCGCCACATCTGGGCCAGCATGTCCTAGAGGTCGGCTGCGGCAACGGCAACTTTACCGAGCTGCTGCGACAGGGCCGTCAGGTTGTGGCAATTGATCTCGATGCGGCCTACGTTGAAGCGGCTCGGGAAAGGCTACAGGGCAACGACGTTAAAATCTACCAGCTCGATGCGACTCAGCTGGCGGCCCAGTCGCAGTGGCACGGAGCCTTCGACAGCGTCGTCTTGCTGGACGTACTGGAGCACATTGCTGATGACTGCGACCTGCTTCAGCAGCTGCGACTGGCCCTAAGACCCGGCGGACGGCTGATTCTGAAAGTGCCTGCCCTGGAGTGGCTCTATAGCCCGATGGACAAAGCAATTGGACACCACCGCAGGTATACGCCGCAGCGACTCAAGTCAGTCATACAGCAGGCCGATCTGTCGCGTTCTCAGGTCTGGTACTTCAACGCCGCCGGGATTCCGGGCTGGTGGCTGAATGGCAGCTTGTTAGGACGGCAAACGCCTCCCCAATCGCAGGTTTCCTGGTTTGACCGCTGCGTTCCGGTGCTGCAAGCTTTGGAGGAGAGGATGCCGCCACCAGTGGGGCTGTCGCTGTTTGGGGTGGGGGTGATGGGGTGATGGAGTATTTAATCATGGGCAGGGACTATGCTGAAATCATCAGTGCTTGATTTAGCCCGGCAGATAAATTTATCTATGGAATTTATCTATGGAATTTCGGATTGGGAACGGCTACGACATTCATCGTCTGACTCGCGATCGCAAACTCATTCTGGGTGGTATTCATATCCCCCATCAGCTGGGCCTGCTGGGCCATAGCGATGCCGATGCGCTGACCCACGCGATCATGGATGCGATGCTGGGGGCGCTGAGCCTAGGCGATATTGGCCTTTACTTTCCGCCTAGCGATCCCCAATGGCGCAATGCCGACAGTCTGGTGCTGTTAGCGCAGGTGCATCAGCTAGTGCGGCAGCGGGGCTGGCAGATCGGCAACATCGACAGCGTGATCGTCGCCGAGCGACCCAAGCTCAAACCCCATATCGAGGCCATGCAGCAGCGGCTTGCCCAGGTCCTGCAGCTGCAGCCTGACCAGGTCGGGATCAAGGCGACAACGAATGAAAAGCTAGGACCCGTGGGTCGAGAAGAGGGAATTGCCACCCATGCGGTTGTTCTTCTCCAGCGGGGAAGCGTGTAAAGAACATTCAAAGCTTGGCGTAGAAAGATAAACATTTTGCAAAGAAAAGTGGGCAAAAGGTCGCAAGGGATACGTAATTTTGCGGGTAATTTTTATAAGATTTGTCAATTGCTGCGGAAGAAACCCCAAAACCACCGAAGTTTTAATGAAGCTCTCGTGAGGGCCGCAGCGCTTTAATGGGAATCTTTTAAGACAATCAATGCTGACCATTATTGCAAGAGGAGCTTGCAAGAGGGACTTGTTTGAAGGTTACTTTTGAGCGCCACTTGTTTTGAGACAGCCGAATTTTTAGGTCAGTCAAGCGTCTTGGGCTGGGGTCAGCGGCGGATTTTGTATTTTTGAGAACCCCAGGCGGCGATCAGTTCAGAACTACGTTGTGAGGTAATTGCTATGGGTGTGTTAGGTCAAGCTGCCATGGGAGCCGTCCCAGTCAAGCCCCAGTTTTCTCTAGGGTCATCCGACCTCTGCTTTCAGACCCTGGGCTTTAGATCCAGCCCGCCTGAGCGGATTGGTTTGTCTGGGGAGTACGACTACTACGGCTTAGCGAATCGGGTGCGCCACGCCTTCCAGTCAATGGCCGACGATTCGCAGCAGTCGCTAAAGGTGCGCCAGCGCGGGCGCGTTATCATTCTCAGCGGCTATGTCTTTTCGCCTGAGCTGCTCGACCGGCTGATTAATCAAGCCATGCAGCTGGAAGGGCTGGACTGGGTAGAGCTGCACGGGGTGACCTTTGCCGATTAAGCGGATGAGTCAGCAGATACCCAGGAGCAGCGCGATCCCAGGCTCATTACAGCAGCGTTTCGGGTGACGCTGGGGCACATTTCAACCGAATTAGAGAGAGCGCCAGGATCACGAGGAATAGCACTAGGCCGATGGTGCAGGCATAGCTCATATCCAGGTCTTGAAAGGCCTGCTCGTAAACGTAGTAGACCACGGTCTTAGAGCTGCTGCGGGGCTCGCCGCGGGTCATGATGAAAACTTCTTCAAACACTTTGGTCGCCGCGATCGCAGAAATCACAGCCACCAGAAAAATATAGGGCCGCATCAGCGGCAGGGTAATGTCCCAATGGCGCCGCCAGCCGTCTGAGCCATCGATCGCCGCCGCTTCGTACAGGTCGTTGGGAATGCCCTGCAGCCCGGCTAGGTAAATCACCATGTAGTAGCCCAGCCCCTTCCAGACGGTCACTGCCATGACGCTGTAGAGGGCAAAGTTGGGGCTGGTCAGCCAGGGTAGGCTGAGGTTGCTACGGGTGACCCATTGCAGCAGCTGATTGAGCAGACCGTTCTCGGCATAGAGCCAGCGCCAAGCAATCCCCGCGACCACCATGGAAATTACCACGGGCGTATAGTAGGCCACCCGAAACCAGCGGACGCCTCGCAGCTTTTGGTTTACTAAAATAGCTAAGACGAGGGGCGCGATCGCTAAAATAGGCACCACCCCCACCAGATAGATCAGCGTATTTTTCAGCGTCTTCCAAAAGATTCTGTCCTTCAGCAGCAGCTGAAAATTTTCGAGCCCAACCCAGTCTGGCGGCTGGGTGATGTCGTAGCCATAGCGGGTAAAGCTTAGGTAAAATGCCTGCGCCGCTGGCCAGAACACCGTGATCCCCAGCACCAGCAAAGCCGGGGCCAGAAATAAGTAGGGCGTCAGCCAGCGTAAGTTAGCCTTCATCGTCCGTGCTCCTGCCTCTAGCTGAGAAATAGCGCCCGCTCTGCGTTACGCCGCCGGGTCAGCCCGGCTAGCACCCGCCCGCCGGCCCGATTCCAGCGGGGAAACTGATCGGCCGCGGCAGCATAGTTACCTTGGTTGAGTCGTTTCAGCAGGGTTGAGCTGCGAAGGGCGCTGGCGCCCACATTGTAGGTAAAGGAGACGAGGGCCGAAAACTGATTCTCGGTGAGCGGTACTTCTACCGCTTCACTGATGGCCTGCTCAAACCGAGTTAAATCACCTTGCAGCAGCGACTCTGCCTGCTCTGGGGTCACTACCATGCCCGGCTTCACACCGCGAGTCGTGCCGTAGCCAATCGTCCAGATTCCGACCGGGTCACGGTAGGCATTCAGGCGCAGGCCCTCGAACGACTTGACCAGCTGGAGCCCGCTGGCGTTGGCCTGTCTGGGTTTGGAGACGATAGGCGGGGGATCGAAGCTGGGCATCGGCTGGGGCTCGAACCCCCCAGGTGAGACGGTCATCCCCCGGGGCGCATCCTCCCGGGCAAACCAGGCTTTCATCCCGACGATATTCAAGACCTTTTCGGTCGGATTGCGCTGAGAAGGATATTTTGAGATTTTTGAAATGTAGTACGCCCCTTCCATTAGGTAAATCGCTTCATCTGTTTCCTTAATCCACGTGGCCATACCTTCCCACTCTGCTAACGGCTCTTTTTACGGACTGTAACCTGGGTGATTCTGTCAAACAGCAGTGTAAAGCAGTCAGCCTGATCCAACGCTGACAAATTCAGGTATTTTGCATCAAACTCTAGCAAATTCAGGTAATTTGCCCCTGCGGCTGGGGGGTGTCGCCCTTTACAATGGAGCAAACTTAACATTGTTTGAACCTATGCCGTCTACCCTGACGTTACCTCAGCTCGCCCTGTCTGCTCCGACTGTTCGCCACCTGCCTAATGGGCTGTCTATCGTAGCTGAGCAAATGCCGGTTGAGGCGGTGAATTTAGATATTTGGTTGAATATTGGGTCAAGGGTCGAGCCGGACGAGATCAACGGTATGGCCCATTTTCTAGAGCATATGATTTTTAAGGGGACGCCGCTGATCGGCTGCGGCGAGTTTGAGCGCCTGATCGAGGAGCGGGGCGCAGTGACCAACGCTGCCACCAGCCAAGACTACACCCATTTTTACATCACTACGGCACCCCAGGATTTTGCTCGCCTGGCACCGCTCCAGGTCGAGCTGGTGCTGAACCCCAGTCTGCAAGCTGAGCACTTTGAGCGCGAGCGTCCGGTCATTTTGGAAGAGATTCGCCGGGCTGAAGACAGTCCCCAGCGACGAACCTTTCGGCATTCGATGCAGCTGTCCTTTAGCCAGCTACCCTACCGTCGGCCGGTGCTGGGCTCAGCTCAGGTGGTTGGGCAGCTGACGGCTGAGCAGATGCGGACGTTTCACCAAACCTGGTATCAGCCCCAGCGGATGACGGCGGTAGCGGTGGGTAATCTGCCGGTGGAGGAGCTGCTGCAAGGGGTTGAGGATAGCTTTGACCAGGCGATGCAGCGCCAGCCGATACCGCCCGCGATCGCGTTTTCCCCGCTGCTGCCCTCAGAACTTCCCTTCGACCAGATCTGCCGGGTGGACTATACCGACAGCGCCCTCCAGCAGGCTCGCCTGATCCTCTGCTGGCGCGTTCCCGGCATGACTGCGCTAGCCGACACCCACGGGCTCGACGTACTGGCGTCGATTTTGGGCCAGGGGCGGACGGCTCGACTGATTCGCGACCTGCGCGAGGAGCGCGGTCTGGTCAACAGTATCTCGGCTAGCAATATGACCCTGGCCCAGCAGGGCGTGTTCTATATCGCCGCTCAGCTCTCCGTTGAAAATCTGGAGCAGGTGGAAGCCGAAATTGTCGCCCATCTTCAGCGGCTGCACGATCAGCCAGTGACGGCGGCGGAGCTGCGGCGGGTACAAACCCAGGTGGCGAATCGTTTTGTCTTTGGCAGTGAAACGCCTAGCGATCGCGCTGGTCTCTACGGCTATTTCCAATCCGTGACGGGCAGTCTAGACGACGCCCTCAGCTATCCTGCGAAGATTCAGTCAGTCACGGCAGAGGACATTCAGGCGGCAGTCCAACAGTATTTGCCGACGGCAGCTTACGGCGTCGTGACGCTGCGGCCAGAGGCGGCATGATCTGGGAGCGAATCGCTGAGCAAATCAGCCAAACCACCGGTCAGCCGTTTGAGATGAGGGATCGCCGCACTATTGGCGGTGGCAGCATCAACCAGGCCTATGCCGTTGGGGATCGCGATCGCACCTTTTTCGTCAAGCTCAACCAGGCCACCCGGCTAGACATGTTCGAGGCCGAGCAGGCGGGCCTACAGGAAATTTACGCCAGCCAGACGATCCGCGTACCCCAGCCGCTCTGCTGCGGCACCGCTGGTGATACCGCTTACATTGTGATGGAATGGCTGCCGCTGGGCCGGGGTAACGACAGCGCCTGGGCACAGATGGGCGAGCGGCTAGCAGCGATGCATCGGGTGACTCACCCGCAGGGCTTCGGCTGGCATCGGGCCAATACGATTGGCGAAACCCCGCAGCAGAATACCTGGTCTGAAAGCTGGCTACAGTTTTATCGCCAGCAGCGGCTGGAATACCAGTTTGAGCTAGCCCGCCGGCGCGGCGGGCGGTTTCCCCAAGCAAAGCAGCTGCTGGCGCATTTGCCGAATCTGCTAGCGGGTCACGACCCAGCCCCAGCCCTAGTCCATGGGGATCTGTGGTCGGGCAATGCGGCCGTGGCGGAGAACGGTGAGCCCGTAATTGTAGACCCGGCGACCTACTATGGCGATCGCGAGGTCGATCTAGCCATGACGGAGCTGTTTGGCCGCTTTTCCAATGCCTTCTATCAAGCCTACGAAGCCGCCTATCCGCTTGACCCCGGCTATGCTCGGCGCAAAACGCTGTACAACCTCTATCACATCCTCAACCACTTCAACCAGTTCGGCGGCAGCTACCAATCCCAGGCCAATGGCATGATTGAACGCCTGCTGACCTAGCTAGAAAACTACCCGATAGCTGCCGTCCAGCTTGGCCTGCAACCGCTCTAAATCTTTTACAGTCAGCGTCATTGAGACCTCCTGAGATTGGCGATAGGCATCGTTTTTTTAATCCTATGCGATGGCCTGAGGGGGATCGCAGCGCGATCGCAGCCTCACCTAGTAGCCGATGCCCCCATTTCAGGCTGACTAGATAAGCGAGCGCGGGCTGAAGGCAGATGAAATTTGGTATATTAGGTCTTCGGATGGCGGCATGGCCAAGTGGTAAGGCAGAGGATTGCAAATCCTTTATCCCCAGTTCGAATCTGGGTGCCGCCTTTAGGGATATAGCCGGTTTAGCGATCGCAGTCGTAAGACGGGCTGTAGGGCTGGGGCGACGACAGCGGCGGCGGTAAAAAAGCGGGCGCCTGGTAGGAGCGATAGGCTGGCGTAGCGGTAGGGGGCGGCATTGGGCTGGGACCGAGCCATCTGGTCGGTAAGCCGATCGATCAGGTCGCGCTTTTTGCGGCTTTGACAGCAAAAAGGCGGCGGTTCCTGAGAGAACCACCGCCTCATGTCGAGCTAGCGCTTGAGCATGGGCCTATTCGACGATGATCTTGCCGACCATGCCGGCACCGCGGTGAGGCGCACAGTAGTAGGTGTATTCACCGGCGGGAACGTCGAACGTGGAGGAGTAAGACTCACCCGGCGAGAAGGTCAGTTTGTCGTGGGATAGCTCATCGGCCGTCGCCTTATCGGCGGGAATATTGTTGGGGTCGAAGATGACGTTATGGGGGGCCATCTTGTTGTTGACCCAGGTGACCGTATCGCCCTGCTGAACCGTTAGCGTAGCGGGTACATAGACGAGCAGTCCGGCATCCGAGCCCATTTTGACTTCATAATCAGCCGCTGCCGCAGGAGAAGCCATTAGGATGCAGCTGCCGATGACCAGAGCAGTCGTTAGGAAAACGGCCCCTAGGCGACGGCATACTTGAGAAATAAAGTTCATAGAGTGACCTCGATTAATAGATGTAATAGGCTTACGTCAGTAGTACTATATCTCGATTTGAGGGCGTTTCACGTCCCTACTAGGGTAGGTTTTCCGTACTTTTCCATACCGATACCGTCAGCATTTGAGTCCATTCCTAAACCCGGCTGACCCGATCCCCATCCGATCCCCGTTACCTTTCTACAGATAAACGTAATAAAGCTTAAATGATTCAGGAATAACGCCGCAGAACCCGATGAAAGTTTCTAGGATTGAAGCTGTCAATCATCAATCTAAGTGAATTCCTATGGATATTTTGCAAGCCCAGGTCCGCGACCTGACGGATAAGGTCGATTCGCTTTACAGCCTCATGCAGCAGCTGAATGACAAGGTTTCGGGCCTGGAGGGATTGCCCCCGAGTGTCGCTCAGCCCATCCCGGCTGACGCCGGTGTCCAGGGCCTAGCCGTTCGCCGGGGCCTAGACCGGGTCCTAGAACACAAGGATGTGCTGCTCGACGATGCTCCAACCGAAGATAAGACCAGCCCCTATCCCACTCTGTCGCCCGAAATTCAGATTCAGCGCCTGACGGCACAGCTGACCGCTGCCTATAACCGGATTGCAACCCTGGAAGAACAGCTGTTGACCCACCGCAGCTATTAGGCTAAAGCATCGGGCCAAAGCATCGAGTAGCTTCATCGACAGCTGGCCAACACGGCTTCGACGGCGGCTAATAGCTGCATCAGCGTCCAGCCGCGATAGAGCTGGGCCGAGATCGCGCAGCCCCCTGCCCCAACGCCTTCTTTTACAAATCCCTGCTCATAGGCTCGCAGCTGCGGATAGCGAGACGGGCCAAAGCTAAGCTGGCTGGCGATTAGAGGAACGTCACCGATCGTCTCAGCTAGCCCCACTGCCTGACTGCTGGGGTCTTCCGCTACCCAGCGGGTGGTGCCGACCACAATTTGCGCTGGCTGCCAGGTCAGCGCCTGTTCCTGGGCAATCGCCCGGGCGATCGCGAATACGGCCAGCATCTGACTGCCGCCCGCTAGCATCACCCCGCCGTAGCGACTGGCCGCGATCGCCATCCCTGCCGCCACTGCCTGCATGGGGTCGCCAACTGCCGCGATCGCGGCTAGGGCCGCTTGCCCGGCGGGAACATTCGGGCGATAGCCGGGCCAATGGCGCAGCCCCGCCGTGACCAGAGCTGCTTTCTGAGCGTGATTGCATACCGCATGACTGCTGCCCATACGGCCGCTGACGGCATAGCCCAGCGCGGTCAGTACGGCCTGAGCCGTTGTCGTTCCACCTACTACACATTCGCCCAAGATCAGATAGCTGTGGGGATTCTTCTGGGCGAGCAGCGCGCCCCATTGCAGGCCCTGGGTAAAAAGCGCTTCAACGCGATCGCGCGGCAGCGCCTGACCGGTTTGGAGCGACCGGGCGGGCAGACCGGCCAGGTCGATGTGGGGCACGACCGGCGGCTGCGGCAAACCCGCATTAAACAGATAGAGTGGAATTTCCTGACCCGTCAGCACCGCCCGCGAGATCATCGCTGGTGATGCGCCCGCCGTCAGCGGCGGCAGGGCATGGTGGGGAGCGGGATAGGCACCGTCGTAGAGAAACTCTGCATCCGCGATCGCGGTATAGCGCCGCTGGTCAGGCGTCGCCCCGGCGGCGGAAATCTGGGGCAGCAGCCCGGTCTCGGTAAATCCTAAAATGCAGGCAAACAGCGGTCGCAGGCCGCAATAGTGCTGAAGCCAGGTTTGACCTGTCACGGTAGCCGTATAGACCTTAACCGCAGCCGCTAGCGGTGGGGCTAGCCTCACGGGCTCATTCATCGAGAATCGCCTGCACCCAGTGGGGCGGCCCAGGCATCGATTCACCCAGGCGAGACAGCACCAGCCAGGCCGCCAGATGCACCGTAAATAGATAGACGATGCTGCTCAGCAATACCGACACCACAGCCAGTGCCTGAATCACCGTCAGGCTGGGCTGCCCGATCGCCCCTAGGCCCACCAGCCCCCAATCCACCAGCCGGTTCGTGCCCCAAGCTAGAAATTGCGTAATCTGTGCCGTCAGATAGCCCCAGAGGTCTTCTCCGGCCATCAACGAAAGTAGCCAAATGCGAAAGAAGACGCCTAGCGAAACCACCAGTGCGCCTAGCCCAATCGAGATTGCCCAGCTCGCCCGACGGCGCCAGAGAAAGCCCAGCTGCACCCCTAGCAGCCCGTAGGGCATGACAAATAAAAGGCTGCGGGGCGGCCCCATCAAAATCGCCAGCAGCAGTCCCGCGGTCAGCGCCGACATCCAGGCCGCCCGCTGGTTCCAGCGCAGATAGACGAGCGCAATAGGAAGGGGGAAAAGGATACGCAGTAGCGGACCGGGGGGAAAGTAAAAGTTGACCAGCCACATTAGGCTAGCCGCACTGGCCAGAAACGCCGTTTCGACCATCGCTAGCGGTCCCTTATGTGTCCGCACCGGGCGGCGAGGCGAACCGACTTTGGCGACCGGGACTGGCGGGTCGTCCTCAATCCAAGGCGCACTGTCACCGACTTCTGAACCAGAGGCCGAGGCAGGCAGATTGTCGGGTGGAATAGTCATGCGGGGCTAACTGGAGCGCTAAATCAAAAAACGTTCTAAAGCGGTGAGGTCAAAAATTCTTAGGACGGCGCGATCGCGCTCAATCAGGCCCTTTTTTTCGAGCTTGCTGAGCACCCGGGTGACCGTCTCGCGAGCTAGGCCGCTGAGGCTGCTCAGTTCCCGATGGGGCAGGTTAGGAATCTCAGTTCCGCGCTGCGCTGCTCGCCCCTGACCCTCGGCCAGAAAAAGTAAAATATCGACCACCCGGGCCTGACTGTCTGATTCGCGCAGCCGCAGCCGCCGGTTCACCTGCCGCAGGCGTCGAGCCATCAGCTTGGCCAACCGAATGCCCGCTAGGGGCTCTGATTGCATCAGCTGCACAAAGCTCCGGGCTGGCATGCTGCCGATTACAGTCGATGACAGCGTAATCACGTCGGTTGAGCGGGGCACCTCGTCGAGCGGGGCCATTTCACCAAACAGCTCGCCCTTACCCAGAATGTTGAGCGTAACTTCTTTGCCGTCCAGGTTGTAGGTGCAAATTTTGACCCAGCCGTCCAGGATAAAATAAACTGAGCTGCCCCAATCATTTTCGCGCAAAATCACCTGATCGGCTGGATGGCGGAGAGTCACGACCTGAGCCACGGCCCGATCGATTACCTCATCCGTCAGCTCAGCAAAGAAAGGAGCTGAGCGAATCAGGTCGCTTTCGGCGGCGCGATCGCCAGAGCTGTAACGGACGTCCATAAGCAATACTAGGCTGTATCGGGCCGCATTGGGTTGCTCACTCAAGATAACCGCTAGCGCACCAGGTCGGGAACTTTCGGAAAATTGCCTACATCTGAGTGATTTCGTCTAAGATTCGGTCAAATTCAGAAAAGAACGGGAATCTTGTCGCGAGACTATGACTTTTTGGCCTGCCTATCCTAAACTTTGAGCATTCGACCTGGAGATTGCCTTTTTTCTTCAAACATGTTATCTGAGCTATCCTTATCGGGCTATCGAAAATTGACAATCTTAGGCACAATCCCCAGATTAATCCCAGCGTACAAACCAGAGTACAAAAGACCGCTTACTCCCATCGCTAGCATCAAGGGCATTTATTGTGACTTCTCAGAAGGATCAAATTCAGACGCTGATTGCCGAAATCAACGCGGCCTTAAGCAGCCAGGCCAATCCTCGCTTACCGTGGGTAATGTCCAGCGAGACCACGCAGCAGCAGGAGGTTTTAGCCCATACAAAAGAGTACCTACAGTCGCTTCAGCAGGTCCTCGAGACGCCGGGGGGCTGGGGGCCGATCAATCCCACGACTGGTCAAATCGCTTCTCCATCCTCGACGGCAGGTGCCAATGCGGTGACGCCCGGCGATACGGCTGAGCATGTGCTGCAAGCGCTGCTAGTTGAGATGCAGCATCTGAAAACGCATACGCTACAGCCGCTGCGATCGGAGATTGAGTCTCTGAGTCAGCAGCGAGATGCGCTTCAGGCCGAACTCAGGCAGCTTGCTGACCAGCGCACCCAGCCCAGTGCTACGGCAGGCATGGGCGAAAGCGTCAATCAGCAGCAGCTCAACCGCTTCTTAGAATCTCTGATGGCCCGCCTGCAGGCAAACCTGTCGGCCCAAGTCGCAGGGACCTTGGCCAAGCTAGAGGCAGGTCGAGCCGATGATTTACTGCTGGCCCCCAACGCGACTGCAGCCGAGCTTACCGCCGCTGAACTAAGGCTGCATCCGGCCCAGCGCTTAGAACAGCTGCGGCTGCTCCAGGCTCAGTCAGACCAGCTCCTACTCAAGCTAGATTCGACCCTGCAAGTCGTGTTTGAAGCGCTGCAAAAGAGCGTTAGCAGCTATCAGGAGTCTCTGGCTGAGGGGTTGGAGAGTATGCACGGCCTGGGTCGTCAGGGTGAAGGCGTGGTGCGCGCCCTGGTCAGCTATCTGGCTCAGCAGCTGGGTCAAGAAGCTTCAATTTACCTGGCTGCTGAAACCGCTGAAGCGGCTAATGCGGTCACCGTCAGCTCCCGGCCGCTCCAGCCGCCCGCCGCCTCAGGCAACATCCCAGATGAAACCTCGTCTGCGCCTGAGCCGCCTGATCCGGACAATACGCTCAGCGCTGCTGAGGCTAGCCTAGCCGCCGACCTCGATATTGGCCCCGATCTTGATCTGGCCGATGACGATATCGAAATGGAGACCTTCGATTTTGACCTTGACGACGACTTTGATGAATCTCTGGATGAGCCAGTCCAGCTAGAGAACGATGATCCGGATGCCGGCCTTAATCTAACCGCGGCGGAGTCTGATAACCTCGACGCTGAGATCCTTGACCTGGACCTCAACGCCGGCTTTGACGAGAGATTCGACCCACCCGATCCGCTCGACGACGATCTGGATTTTCTCGAATTTGATCAAGAGACAGCGGCTCAGTCTGAGCCAGCCGCCGCTGCTCCAGGGGCAGCAGCTCCCGCTGAACCGCCGGTGACGACAGCACCGGCAGCGGATGCCGATGATGACGTACTCGAGCTGCTCGATGCCTCTCTGGCTGATGACGCTGACAGCGAACTGCCCAGCAGCAGCGATTTGCCGGGGTCTATCACCGGTGAGCTGGACAGTGACGAAGGCGCCGAAGGGGAAGATCTAGATGCGCTCTACCAAAACCTGTTTGAGGCTGAGGCCGCGGATGATTTGGCCGAGAATAGTCTGGCTGACGATCGGGCCGCTGCTGCAGGGATTGCCCCTCAGCTGAAACGGGACGAGCCGGAAGCAGCCGTAGAATTTGAGCAGGCCGTGCCTAAAGTTGAGCGCAGCGATGATGCCAATCAGAGAGGGGCTGAAGCCTCCGACATCGCTACTGATACTGCTCCAGAGACCGCAGATTCCGATCTGGCTGAAGCCGAAACCTGGCTGTTTGGTCTAGAGCCTGACTCTGCGATGGCAGTCTCGCCGACGCCCGACTGGCTGAATCCTGAATCTGATGACAGCCCCGACCCGGTTGCTGAGGACGCCGACGAAGATGCGCTGGAAGCCCTTTTTGGACCCGATTTGACGATGCCGTCAGAGCCACCAGAACCGGCGGCTGAAACAATAGAGTCGCTATCTGAGCTGCTACCCGATCCGAATCAGGCCGCCTCGGTAGAATTCTCTAGCGTCAATGATAGTTTTGAATCGGTTAGCGAAGCGGATGAAGCAACGCTGGACGACGTCTATATTGCCGCTCCGGCGGGTGAAGATCTACTCGGCTCCGAAGCTGCTGGGGGGGATGAAGAAAATAGCCTCGATTTTGAATTTGGCCAGGACTTATCCAGTCAGCTCGATCAGGATTTACTCAGCCTCGACCCGGTTCAGCCGCCCGAGCTTGACCCAGAACTCGATCCAGCCGCACTGGCAGACTGGTATCAGTTTCGCGCTGACGATGAGAACCCCGCCGCGATTCCCGAGCCGGAATCGATCGCTGAGCCGGTTGCTGAGCCAACCCAGATAGATGAACCTGACCCGTTAGCCCTCGATCTGGAAGATGAGGCCGCTACCGAGCCTCCAGCGGAGCCCGTTCAAACTTCAGCAGAGGTTTTGGAGGATGAGGCACCGCTAGCGCTGGAAGATCTAACGTTGGAGGATCTGGTCTCTGAAGTCAGCGAAGACGATATCGATTTTGAGGATGAGCCCATCGATCAGATCTTTGCAATGGACGCTGCGTCGGCCGAGCTGAGCGCCAAACCGACCAATCTGGATACAGAACTAGATGATGATTTCGACCTCGACCTGGAGCTGGCGGATGACGCCGCTTGGTCAGCCTGTTCAGATTCTGACGCAGAACGTCTGGAGCTAGATGACTCAGCCCTGGAGCCGGTTACCCAAGGTCAGGCTAGCTTTGCTGAGATGGGCTTCGAGGAATCTTTCCCGCCAGAGCTGCCTGAGTCGGCCATGGTGCCGGATGCGCCTGAACCCGAAGAATTCGATAGCGAGTCGGCTGAGTCAGCACCGCCCCCGGTCCCTGCCGATGATTTAACCCAGTCAGAGCTAGCGGGCGAGATGCCGACGGATCTCGCCGCTCAGCTAGAGGCCCTAAACCGTGAGGCGGCCCGGGCGGCCGAGTTAGAAACGGCTTCGTCGAATGTCCTCGACCAGATGCTGGCAGACTTTGAATCGCCCATTGCCCCCGCTGCGCCCGTGACAGAGCCCAGGATAGAGTCAGAGCACAGGATAGAACAGCCGGAGCCCGCTGCCGAGGTCACCGAGCAGCGATCGCCGATCTCCCCCCCTGATTCCGCCGCGCCCGGTGCTGAACCGGACTGGTTTCTGGGACTTGACCTGGGGTCAACGGGGCTATCGGCGGTGTTGATGAATCGGACCGACGGTCAGGTCTATCCGCTTTACTGGTATGAGTCTGGCGACCCGGCGACGAAGCGCTTTCGACTGCCGACGGTGGCCTGGCTCTCAGCAGACCACCAGGTTTTAGCGGTCGGAGCGGCGGCCTGGAATCAGGCCAGCCAGATCCAGTCGTCTGACCCGACGCAGGGCAGCTACGCCGTGCGACAGCTGAAGCCGCTGCTCAAAGTTGGCGTACCGCATCGGACGGCAGACGCTGATGAGCCCTTAATCCAATGGACGGAGCAGCGATCGCTGCCCTTAGTCGCGGTGCAGTCGGCCCTGGAAAAACTACTGTCAAGCCTGGTAGACCAGGGACAGTCCGATCAGCCCCAGTGCGGAGCAGTCGGGTTAGAAGCGGAACAGCTCCAGACCGTGATCGCCGCCCTGCAAGGGGCGATTGTTGGCTATCCTACTAACTGGCCCGATACCTACAGCTTCAATATTCGTGAGGTGCTGCTGACGGCTGGGCTGGTGGACCATACAGAGCAGATTTTCTTTGTGGAAGACGCGATCGCGGCTGTTCTGTCGGGGCTGCCCGATCCGCAAACCGGCGCGGCTGACCCCGGTACCCCATCGCACCAGCCCAGTCTCTATAACTGCGACTGGCAAGGCGGTACGGCGATTATCAGTGCTGGAGCTGTGCTAAGTGAGATTGCCCTGGTCGATCTGCCCGAGCGGCTGAGCGACCTGAGCTATTCCGCCTTTACGCTGCGTAGCTTTGCCTACGCTGGTAATAGCCTTGACCAGGATATTATCTGTCAGCTGCTGCATCCGCCGGAAACGAATCAGTCCCTGGTGCCAGCGCCTTCCTCAGCTGACCCTAATCAGGACTGGCACTGGCACGCCGACCTGCCCGACTGGGCCGATCAGGACTGGCAGAGTCTGGGGCTGGATCAGCTGACGTTACCCCAGCCAGGCGAGTCAGATATCGCTAACCGCTACCGGCTACAGCAGCGGTTGGAAAGCTCTCCCCTCGGCCAGAGCCTACTGGAAGCAGCCCACTATCTCAAGCTAGTCCTCCAGCATCAGCCCCAATGCCAGCTTGATTTGGGCAATCATCGCTGGCTGGTTAAACGGCGAGAGTTGGAAAGCCGAATCTTCCTGCCTTACATCCAGCGGATTAAGCGGCATTTGAACATTCTGCTGAGCCAGCAGGGGCTTTCGGCCCAGGCGGTTAAGCAGGTGATCTGCACCGGTGGTTCAGCCTCGCTGGCGGCGCTGGCGCGGTGGCTACGGCAGAAGTTTCCCAATGCCACCATCATTCAAGATACCTACAGCGGCAGCTTCCCCAACAGCTGTAGCCGCGTTGCCTACGGCTTGGCCAACCTGGCTCGCTATCCCCAGGTGCTCGACGTTCACCGCCAGCAGTACAGTGACTATTTCCTGCTCATGGAGCTGCTGCGGTGCTTTCCCCAACAGCCTCAGCCGGTCAGCAGGATTATGCAGCTGCTGGAACAGCGCGGTATCAACACGCAGGTCTGCCAGCTACATATTTTAGCGCTGCTGGGCGGCCATCTGCCGCCGGGACTGATTCCCTCTGGTGCTGACCGGGTACTGATTAGCCCACAGTCCCAAGAACTAGGGCTCTACCAGGCCTTCGCTGAAGCGCCGCTGTTTGAGCGCCAGGACGGTCAGATCTATGTTCCTAATCTGGAACAGCGCAAGCGGCTGCGCGCTTACCTAGAGCAGATTCTTTCAACTAAACATCAGCAGCTGTCGGAGCCGCTAATCTCTCAGCTGGCGCCGACAGCTGAAGCGGCATCCTAAGCCACTGGTAAGCTAGGATGCTGCTGGTCCAAAATAATCAGGCGTATAGCTGCCGTGCAGTCCGTAAGGAATATGGTGCTTCAGCAACAGCCGGGTGACCGGGCCGGGAGTGATGTCCCGGGCATCGAAGATCGCCAGGTCTGAGCAGCGGCGTTCGGCATTGTAGAGCATGAGCAGCACCCAGCCGTCGTCTTCGGCGCTGCTGCCCGGCCTCGGTACGAACAGCGGCTCGCCCGAAAATCCCCGGGGAGCCGCGCTCCACAGCTGCTCCTGACCCGTATGCAGGTCTTGCTTTAGCAGGGCCTGGAGCGGCGCATTGCCCTGAGCCGAATGGGCCGCTCCAATGTAGAGATAGCGATAGGGCTGGCCCACCCGCTGCGGATGGATGTGGGGAAACTCACAGCAGCGCTCAATCAGCACCTCAGTCGAGACCTGACTGTTGTCTAGGTTGGCCCTAAATCGCCAGAGCTGTCCCGCTGGAACATGGTCAAAATCGACTTCGCTATAGTCAGCCGAGTCGTCCAGGCTAGGAAAGCGGTCATAGCGAATCGAGTCGAGCACCAGCTCACCATCGGCTTCGTAGGCGTTGGCATGGTGAAAGACAAAGCTGGCGTCGGTCTCGAACCGGCGCACCGGGCTCTGACCGTCCCTCGGAATGGCAAAGATTTGGGTCGGCTGTTTGGGGTTAAAGCCAATACATTCCCCAGCCCCTTTTAGACCCAAAATGAAGGGCAGCGGGTTAAAGCTGACCGGATTCTGGACGAAAATTGCGTAGTCGGGGGTGATGGCAAAATCGTGCATAAAGGCAAAGCCTGGAATCGTATGGCTGCACTGATGCACCAGGCGACCCGCCGGGTCGAACTCATACAATATGATTTTGCTTGAAAGGCCGGTCTTAACAGCGAAGTTGACCAGGCAGGGCTGACCCTGAGCGCGATCGCAGCTCGGGTCAATTTTGGGATGGGCTGCAAACGGGTCGCCCGCTTGCAGCAGGCCGTCCAGGTAGTCCAGTCCCAGGGTCTCTAGGGTATGGGGGTCGAGCCGGTGGGGCTCAGCCGCCTCCCACAGGGCCAGCAGCTTGCCCCCCCAGTAGATAATGTTGGTATTGGCAATATTTTTGAGCCGCAGGTCGAAGGCATTGGCCAGCGGGCCGCCCGGCTTCTGGGTACCAAAGACGCCGCGGTAGAGCGGCTTACCGGCGGCCTGCTCAGACACGTAGCCCGCCGTCCGCACAAAGCGGCTGCGGTAGAAGGCCCGCCCCTGAGAAAAGGCAATAGAGCTGATCAGGCCGTCCCCATCGAACGGATGCCGCACCGGGTAGCCGCCGATGTCGAGCAGCCCTGGCCCGTTACGAAAAATCGTTCCGCTGAGCGCTGGAGGAATCGTCCCTTCGACCTCGTCAATCCAGTAGGCAAACTCCTGGGGTTGGGAGCGGTAGCCGCTGCGCCAGTCGTCCATGGCGTAGGCGGTAGCAGCTGGATTGGTATTGTTGATCGTCTGCATGGCTTTAGCGGGTAGTTTAGGCGGTCAAAGCTGATTCAGTTCGGGCTCTTTCAGGTCGGCGGAGCCGACGGTCACGGTGGTTTCCTGAAGGCCCTTCAAAGCAGCGCTAGTCTCGTCTTTTGGCGATGGAGCGGTCTCCTGCTGGGCTGTCGAGTGGGGCAGCAGGCGCAGCAGCGGCAGCGGCAGCAGCGTTGTCAGGTTGGTGATCACCACCAGCAGCCAGAGATTGTCAAACTGGGTATCGGTGACGTTCAGCCAGTGGGTCAGCAGCGCTCCCAGCTCATGGGAAAGCAGGCCAGCCAAGTTGACAATTGACATCAGCAAGGCGAACAGGGTGGCTTCGACCCCCGGCGGGCAGAGCCGGGCTGAAAGCACCAAAACCGGCATAAAGGCAATCTGACCCATCACCGTCAGCACCAGGCTGTCGCCCAGGCTAAACCAGCGATCGTCAATTCCCAGCTGGCGATTGGTATGGGTCACCAACAGCAGCGCCGTCATCCCCAGCAGCGCTGACAGCACCGTAGACCAGGCAAAAATTTTCCGAAAGGAAACCGACTTGAGAAACCGCTGAAAAATCCAGATCCCTACCAGCGCCGCCAGGCTCGTGACGAGCCGCACCCGGCCTAAAAACTCGGGCTCAAATCCCAGCTCGTTCGTCGTGAAGAAAAAGAAGGCGGAATCCGCTGTGGGCGTCGCCTGCCAGAGAAACAGAAACAGGGCAGGCATCCAGATTGCCTTCTGACTTACGGCGGCCTTGAGCTGTTGTACCTGCTGCCAGATCGCCTGAAAGTTCGGTCGCTCAGTGATTGGCTCTTCGGCAATCAGCCAGGCGACGCCGGAAACCACCAGCGGAAAGGCGGCGGTGACGGCGAAAACGAACTGGGTACTGGTCTGCTCCAGCAGCAGTCCACCTAGATAGGCGGTAATTAGGCCGCCAAAGGCAGAGGCCCCCCAAGCCAGCGATTGCAGCGTGCCGGCGTCGCTTTGCGACTCCTGCCGCGCCCGCTCGACCACCAGCGAATCTACAATCACATCGGAGACGGCCACCGACAGCGACGTCAGGACAATCGCCGTAATCGCGGCCCAGGCGGTATTAACCACTGTCGCCAGGGCCAGCCACGCGATCGCGCCCAGCAGCCCCGACAGCACTAGGTAGGGCCGCCGTCGGTATTTGAAAATTGGCAACCCGTCTGATAGAAAACCAAACAGTGGCTTCACCGTCCAGGGCAAAACAGCAATCCCCATCAGCGCCGAGACTTCCGCCGGGGTCAGGCCGATGTCGTCTTTAAGAAAAAAGCTGACCGCTAGCCTCGCCAGGCCCAAAACGCCTTGGATAAAATAGACCAGCAGGATGGCGACTAGCTCAGTCGTTAGAGGCTGACCCAGCAGCACCCTTTTCTCAATGAACTGCTTAAAAGCGGATTCAGAAGTTGCAGACGCTGTCATATTAAGAAATATCAACTTCCCCTATGATAGCGACCTGCTCCATGCGGTCACACCTGGCCGCGCCGGTTACTACCCAGCGACCGAAGCTGCGGTCTACCCTTGGGGATAGTCTGATTTGAAATTGAACAAAATCTAAGCGGGCGGGCGGAATCGAACCCCCATCATCAGCTTGGAAGGCTGAGGTTTTACCACTAAACTACGCCCGCAGTTGAACGATGCATTGCACATCCATATCTAGACTAAATTAGCACATTTGCTATGACTCCTGAACCGGTGGTCGAGTTCGACCGCGTTGACTAGCCCGGCGCAGTTGGGGTTACCTGCACATCGATCAGCAGGTTGCCATCATAAACCGGCTGTCCATCGGCTCCCCGGGCTGGCTCAAAGCGCAAATTCGCCGTGGGTAGCAAGCAGGCCAGCGCATCCTCGGTTGGGCTGGGGGCAGCACCGGTTTCATCCCAGGGTACTGCCCCAATCAGCTCCCCCGTTGCTGAAATATCGACTCGAAAAGTAAACGTCCCCGGCTGGCTGGCATCGATGTCACCACAGTTTTCCTGCTGCGGGTCGAGGATAATGCTCGCAGTTGGGCTACCTGGCGGGTTGGCCGCACTGGGCTGGGGCGGCTCTGGATGAACATCCGTGGCGAACTGGTCCGGCACGTAGCCATGGCCGATCAGACTCATAAAAACCGAGCTGGCCGAATCGAACCGATCGCCGCTCGGGATAGCTTCCTCAATCGGTTGCCCGGCCAGCGTCGGCAGTTCGGTCGGAGCGTCGGTCGGCGCAGCTGTTCCCGCCGCGGCTGAGTCTGGCCCGTTATCTGTCGGGTCGTCTGGCGCATTAGCGGATGGATTGTCTGGTGGCGGGTTGACGGGTGACGGGGCTGGCGTTGCGAGTGGATCCGGTTCGGGGAGTTGAGTTGGCGGCGCTGGGCGAAACGGGTTGGGGGCGGGGGAGCGACTCGCGTCTTCAGGATCCTCAGGCTGCACCGGTGGCGGCTCGGGTTGGGTGAACAGGGACGGGGCCTGCTTTGACGGCTTGAGCAAATCGGCACTGGGCTGGGTGGCAAGCAGGCTGGGCGCAGACGCTGTTTGCGGCTTCAAGCTTCCGTCTGGGGAATTCGCTATTCCCGCTAAGGGCTCAGCTAGAGTCTCAGCTGGAGCTTCAGCCGGATTGTCGCCCGGCACCAGCTCAATGGGTACGGTAAAGCCGCCCGCCTGTGATTCTGAAGCGGGCCGCAGCCGCATCATCATAGGCAGCACCCAGCCTAGCAGCACCCCATGCACCAGCATCGACAGCCCAGCGAGTAAAGGCCATAGTCTGGGCGGATCGCGATGCTGTCTCTGCTGAAGGGACTGAGCCACGAACATCTCAACCAAAAAAGCTTCTTTAAGCTAGCACTGACCCGCCTAATCCCCCAATTAGGGGAGCCAACTGGGAGACGGATACCCTACACTAAGTCCAATGAAGTGACTGGTTTCCAGCTCCTATCGCCGCTTTAGCCTATGCCCTGGTCTCGTATTATTAGTGGAGCCGCCGCGATCGCGATCGCGGGCAGCATGATCGTCCTGGGGGGTTGGTATTTCACCATCGGATTGGGGATCATCATTTACCTGGGCCAGCTAGAGGTGTTTGAACTGGTCAGAGCAAAAGGCGGCAACCCGGCGGGTAAGACGACGCTGATTGTCACCCAGGTACTGCTAATTTCGGCCCATATCGCCCCGCCGCTGGCCGATGCCGTCCTGTCCTTAGCGGGCACCTGCATCTGCTTTTATCTGCTGTTTCAGCCTAAGTTTGCCACGATTGCCGACGTTGCCGCCTCGATTATGGGCCTGTTCTACGGCGGCTATCTGCCCAGCTACTGGATTCGGCTGCGGGACATCGACACCGCTGGGACTACCAATCTGCCCCTGTCTGGCTATTGGCCCCACAGTCTGGAGTTTTCGGCGCTGCCGCTGGGGCTAGCCACGACCTTTATTGCTTTTGCCTGCATCTGGGCAGCGGATATTGGGGCCTACGTTTTTGGCCGGGCCATTGGCCGCACCCCGCTCTCCAGCATCAGCCCCAAGAAAACCGTCGAGGGGGCGCTTTCTGGCCTGGCGCTAAGTCTAGCTGTCGGCGCAACTGGCGGCTGGGCGCTGGGCTGGCCACTCTGGTGGATCAGCGGCATTGCCTTTGGGTCGGTGATTGGCGTTTCTAGTCTGCTCGGCGACCTGACCGAGTCGCTGATGAAGCGTGACGCCGGTGTGAAGGATTCAGGAACGCTGATTCCCGGCCACGGCGGTATTCTTGACCGCACGGATAGCTATGTTTTTACCGCGCCGCTGGTCTACTACTTTATTACCCTGCTGCTGCCGCTGCTAAAGCCGGTTTAGCACCTGCACAGAACCTACAATTACGGGGTTACCTGCACCTGCCCCCGGCAGTAAACCGCGTCTGCCAGCAGCTCAAACGCTTCAAACTTTGCTTGCGAGCCCAGGTCCCATTGAAAATTTTCCAGCGTGGCGATCGGGTCTCCTGCTGGCGCTGTGAGCGTTGCCAACCACTGGGGCTGCTGCAAAACCAGGAGATGCCCAGACTGAACCGTGAGCCCGGTGGCTATGACAATCTGTGGGATAGAAGGTTCTGCTGAGGGAGCTTGGGGATAAAAGCTGAGGATCAGCTGGCCCGGTCTCAGGCTGACCTGGGAATGATGGAGCTGACCTAGCTCAGTCCAGCCATATCGAGCTGCCAGCTCGGCCTGAAAGCCGGGCCTCGCATATAAGCTGGCCCAAAAATCTTGCAGGCCTTCCTGCAACAGCGGCGACTGCCAGGAGTCGTTTAAATTAGCTCGGCTGAGGCGGATTTCGCCCCGCACCGGAAAGGCCGCCAGCAGCCGCAGCGGCCTGCCTTGCAGCACCTGACCCAGATTGATCCGAATCTGGTCGGCTGCGATCGCAACCGCTTGCACGTGAATACCCCGGTATACCGCCTGGCGAGCCGATAGAGAGACAGCCGGGAGGTAGCCTGAAAGAATTTCGCGATCGCTTCCCTGAAGCTCAAAGCTGAGCCCTTCGATCTGCTCGACCTGGGATTGCAGCCATAGCCTTACTGCCACAGGTAGAATGCGGCCCAGGAAACGGCTACCCCGGGGCGCTGCGGGGGTTTGCTCAGAATTGGATTGGGTCATTGGGCCTCCTGGGCTAAAACCGCTTTTTCATCATGTCATAAGCGGGATTTCCCCAAGAATGTTATGGAATTCGGTAATATGTCCGATCCCAAAACCGCTTATAATGTTATGAAAACATGACTTTACGATCCCCGGAACGCCCAATAGCCCAATAAATCAATATAAATAGCGCTCGACAGACTTGATCCCCAACGGGATCTTTGTCATAGTGATCCCCAGCGCCTATGCAGTCGTTTTATGGAGAACACCTATGCCTAACCCACCCCGCATTCCGCTCGAAGAGATGACCCTGCGCCAGCTCCGTCGGGTTGCCAGCGACTATGAGGTCTCCCGCTACAGCCGTATGCGGAAGGTTGAACTGATCGCAGCTATTCAACAAAAGCAAACGGCGGCGGGAGCTGCCCCGATTCCGGTCTCGACGATTACAGCGGTCGATGGTCAGACCGAGATCGAAGCGTCTAAATTCTCGACCCCGGCTGAACCTCAAGCCATGCAGCCTACGGTTGAAGAGCTGGCTACGGTTGACGATGGCTTGGGCGAGCTGCCGAGCGGCTATGGTGAGAGCCGAATCGTGCTGCTGCCTCGCGATCCGCAGTGGGCCTACGTCTATTGGGACGTTCCCAACGAGCATAAAGAGCAGCTGCGTCATCAAGGTGGCAGCCGTCTGGCGCTGCGGTTCTATGACGTCACCGATGTAGACCTCAACTACCAGAGCCCCCACAGCCTGCAACAGTACGAATGCGATGAGATGGCGCGGGAATGGCACTTGCCGATTCCGGTCAGCGATCGCGACTACATTGTCGAAATTGGCTACGTTTGTAACGACGGACGCTGGCTAATTTTGGCCCGTTCGGCCCCGGTGCGCGTACCGCCGGTCTATCCCTCTGACTGGATGGAAGACCACTTCATGACGATTGACTTCAATGAAGAGCTGAGAGGGAGAACCTTCATGCAGCTGGTGCCGCCGAGCCATCGCGCTGCCGCTGCCGCTGCCGCCGCTGCCAGAGGCGACAGCAGCAATCCCCTCTACGATGAGATCTTTGCCCAGACCCGTTCAGCCGAAGCGATGCGGGTTGCTGGTTCGCTGTTTGGCTCGATGCAGCAGGCGCAGATGCCGGAGAGCGCCGTCAGTTCCTATGTCTTTCCTTCTGGGGCGGGTCTCTGGGCGCTACCGACCGCCTCTGGAGTCAACATGTCGGGGGCAGGCTTCTCGGCCTCGGCACCGCCGATGCGCCCTCGTAAATTCTGGCTGATTGCCGACGCCGAGCTGATCGTCTATGGAGCAACCGAGCCCGATGCCACCGTGACCGTCGGCGGCAAGCCGATTAAGCTCAACGCCGATGGCACCTTCCGCTTCCAGATGTCGTTCCAGGACGGCGTCATCGACTATCCGATTGAGGCCGTGGCCGCCGACGGCGAGCAGACCCGCTCAATCCATATGAACTTTGAGCGCGAAACACCTTCCCGCCATACCAATACCAAGGATGAGGCGGTGGAGGAATGGTTCGCTTAGACCCAGCGAGAATGTCTGAGTCGTAAAGCGGCTGAACGATAAAGCCCCATGGGACGCTCATCAGCGTCCCTTTTTTATGCCGTCAATTGGTTAATGTCCGCTGCGGTTGGGCTGCCGCCGGCTCAGGCGATAGCCGAGCGCCGACTGCCGATGGATTGGCCCTGATCGTCTTGCAGCTCCAAGAGGTCGCCTTGCTGAGCCTGGACATTAGCTGCCATCGCCCTTTGCTCCTCTGCTGTCCGGTGTTCCCAGTATGGCAGTCGGCCCCGGCGGCGTCAGCGGGTTACGAAATTTGATACCGAACAATAAAAATAGCAAGCGACTGGGTCACCTGCTATGAGGGGGAGCTAACGGATTGGAATGTTGCAGGGCTAGTAGGCCAGCGTCTCTAGGGTTTCCCGCAGATAGAGGCGAACCAGCGGGTCGAGGGGAGTGGTTTCGAGCAGGTCAGCGGGCTGCTCAGACCGCCAGCTGCGAAAGCCGGAGCTGTTTGCGATCGCAGACTTCAGGTTTTGCCAAAGCTCAGCACTGTCTGACGAGGAGCTAGGGGGTGTGGAGGACGGACGGGCCATAGGAACCTCTGACTTGGGGCGTTGTACTGTCACTCTCCATAGAATACCTTAGGTATTTTTGGGGTGCTGTGTGAATTGCCACAGTTTTGGGAGTGGATGGAAGAAGCGGGGAGGGGAAAGAGTAAAGAGTAGAGAGTGGGTCAGACTTCGTGAGATTCGTTGACTGGGGGGTCGGTGACCGATGTGGGTTCGATTGGTTCGGACTCCATCGCTATGGGTGTATCAGTAGCAGAAATTGGCGCTGGTTCGTCGGTTGAATCGGCTGGAGGCGCTGGCGGTTCTTCCGGCTCGAACGCCTCCTGCTCGAATGTTTCAGACGCGCTCATAGCCTGAGCTGGCCGGATTGGTTCCGGCTTAGAAGGGGCCTGAGAAGGGACCTGAGAAGGGACCGGAGAAGAAGCCGGTACCGGGTCTGCAATCTCGGGCAAAATCCAGTTCACCCGCAGCCCGATGATCGAGAAGTCGGTTGCAATCGCGTCGGCCTCGTAGGGCGTGGCGTCGGCCAGCTGCTTTTCATCCGCCAGCAGCACCCGCAGCACGCTGAGCGGCACCTGGAGAAAAAGATTGAACCCCAGAAAGCTCAGGGCCGCCACCAGCAGTCCGACCAGATGGGGCTGCCCCGCCAGCGGAGTCGATTCCGCTGCCAGCGGGGCTAGCCGATAGAGCTGCCAGAGCAGAAAACCAGCCAGGACAGCGCCGCCCAGGGTCAACAGCTTTGTCAGCCCCGAGCGAAATAGAGGCAAAAGCTGCCGCCGTTCGAGGCTGAGCTCAGCTGGCCGAATCGCCAACAGTACCAGGCTGAAAATGTAGAACGGTCGGCGCCACTGCATCCAGACGACTGGAACAATGCCCGTGATCGCCACCCCTGCCAGCTCAGCCCGCGCCGGTAAAACCGGTCGGCCCGTGGCCAGGCCCGCTAAGCAGAGCTCCAAAAAGAGCGGAACTGCCGCGAGCCCGGCCAGGTGAACCCAGAGGTAAGGATCGCGTCGAGCTGCCATCGGACTAGGCAGGCGTGAGGGTACGGCGCTTGGTCACCAGCCGGAAGGCGTCGATAATGTCGCCCTCCTGCCAGTCGTTGAAGCCGTTTACGGCAATCCCGCATTCAAATCCGGCATTCACTTCCCTGACGTCGTCTTTCATCCGCTTCAGCGAATCCAGGTTGCCTTGGTAGAGGGTCTCGCCGCCGCGTTCGACCCGCACCCGGCAGTTGCGGGTGACTTTGCCTGATAGGACATAGCAGCCCGCCACCGTGCCCCGCCGCGCCGGGAAGATAGCCCGCACTTCGACCTGGCCCAAGGGCTCTTCCACCTGTTCCGGATCGAGCAGACCTTCCATCGCGCCTTCGATATCTTCCAAGAGCTTGTAGATGATCTCGTAATCGCGAATGTCAACGCCTAGGCGGTCTGCCGACTGCCGCGCCCCCGGTGCCAGCGTAGTATTGAAGCCAATGATCACGGCGCTACTGGCTGCGGCCAAATCCACATCCGTTTCCGTAATCTCACCCGGTGCTGCCATCAGCACCCGGATCTGGACTTCATCCTGCGGCAGCTGCTGCAGCGAAGCCAGAATGGCCTCCAGCGAGCCCTGCACATCGCCCTTGAGAACCAGGTTGAGCTCCTTGAGATCGCCCTCCTGGGCCTTAGCCGAAAGCGAGTTGAGCGTCACCCGACGCGATGCCATGGCCTGCTGTAGCCGCGACTGCCGCTGTTCGACGGCGCGCGCATCGGCTGCCGCTCGGGCTTCTTTTTCGTCGGCGTAGACTTCGAACTCTTCGCCAGCTGGCGGCACATCATTCAGCCCCAGCACCTCTACCGCAAAGGACGGCAGCGTAGACTCAACGCGATCGCCGCGGTCATCGATCATGGCGCGCACTTTACCGAAGACCGCTCCGGCGACAATGGCGTCACCGACGTTTAGCGTTCCATTTTGGACCAGCAGCGTGGCCACTGGGCCTCGAGCCTTGTCCAGATGAGCCTCGATTACCGTCCCACGGGCCAGTCGGTCGGGGTTGGCATGGAGGTCTTCCACTTCGGAGACTAGCAGCAGCATCTCCAGCAGCGTATCGACGCTCTCACCCGTGATAGCGCTGACTGGCACCATAATGGTATCGCCACCCCACTCTTCGGGAACCAGGTTGTGTTCCATCAGCTCCTGCTTTACCCGGTCAGGCTGGGCCGTTTCCTTGTCGATCTTATTAATCGCGACGACAATCGGCACCCCCGCCGCCTTGGCGTGGCTAATCGCCTCGATCGTCTGGGGCCGAACGCCGTCATCGGCGGCGACCACCAGAATGGCAATATCAGTGACGCGAGCACCGCGAGCCCGCATGGCGGTAAAGGCCTCGTGACCCGGCGTGTCCAGAAAAACGATCTGACGGCTGCCAGACTCCTGCTCTAGGTCAACGTGGTAGGCCCCAATATGCTGGGTAATGCCGCCCGCTTCGCCCTGGGCCACCTTGGCCTGACGGATATAGTCCAGCAGGCTGGTCTTACCATGGTCAACATGACCCATGATGGTGACCACCGGCGGTCGCTGGTGAAGATTTTCTAGGTCGGCTTCGTCCAGCATCTCGGTGACTTTTCGCGCTTCTGACTCTTCTTCAGTTGTCTCAACCTCAATGCCAAACTCTTCCGCCACCATCTTGGCAGTAGGCAGGTCTAGCGTCTGGTTGACGTTAGTGGCAATTCCCTTAAAGAAAAGCGACTTAATAATCTCAGTCTGGGGAGTCGCCATCCGGTCAGCCAGGTCGTTGACGGTGATGCTGCCGGTCAGCACGATCATCTCTGGCTGTTCTGGCTCCTCCTCCTGCCGCCGCTCGCGTCGCTGGCTGCGAGAAGTCTGACTGCCGCGCGGGCTAATTTTCTTAGCGGTCGGGGCCGGTTTGGCCTGGGTTTGCTGAGATTTTGGCTTGGGGGGCCGTACGAGAGAAAGGCTCACCTGCGGCATTCCAGCGCTGCTGCCGCTGCCGTCATCAGTAAAGTCTTCTTCTTCGTCGATGACCACCTGGGAGCGACGTCTAGCCTTGCTTGTCTTAGACTTAGGACGAGACTCCGTCCGCTCTTCGTCCTCTTCTTCGCGGGCCTTGTGCTTGGGTGGTCGGGGCGAAGGACGCCGCAGATCGGCAATTTCGCTACCGCTGTCTGAGAGACCGCCGTCGTCATTGTCCGTAACCGTATCGGTATCCCGAGGCGACTCTCGGCTGGGGCGAATGGTATCGCGGGAGACCGGCCGCTTGAGTTCAATTGACGGTTTGGGACTGAGCCCAGGTTTAGCTGCGCCGCCGACTTCACTGGTGTCTCGGCCAGCATCTCGGCCGCTGTCGCGTCTGGCCTCTTCGCGATCGCGCCGCTTCACCGGCAGCTGAATCTGCCGAGCGTCATCGTCGCTTCGCCGAGCGGATGGCTTGGCGGGTCGTGACGGCGGCTGTACCAGCTTAGGACGCAGATACGGGGTTTCGGGAGCATCGTCGGCCGTTAGGTCATCCGAGTCAGAGCGGCTGGTCGGCTTCGCCGCTGAGGCAGGGGCCGCAGCCGAGCTAACCGGGGCTGGCGCAGTTGGACGCGACGGCCGGCTCGGTGGCGACAGTAGCTCATCTGACTCGGACCCGTTAGCCGCTACCTGACCGGTTTCTGGCTCGCTCGACGGTTCATCTGGCTGTGAGTCCGGGCTAGCATAGCGGCGAATTTCTAAGATTTGCTGCTTCCGCACGGGCCGATTGGGCCCTTTTGTCTTCTCGTTTGCCTTTTTAGGAGCTACCGCCTTATCCACTGGCCTGTCTACCGGTCTCTTGATTTTGGTTTTGGCGCTGCTGCCAGCTTTGCGGGCTTCAGCTCGAATCCGATCCGCATCGTCTTCGCTGATGGTGCTGCTGTGGCTTTTAACCGCAACCCCTAGCGCTTCACAGATCGCCAGAATGTCTTTGTTATCTAGCTTGAGCTCGCGTGAAAGCTCGTATATTCTGACCTTGCCTTTGCTCATCCACTTCTCCCTCTGGAAAAAATTATTACATATTCATAAGACCTGCTGCTCTAATCACAACAACATTTCAGCCTAAGCGTAGGACACTATGCTACTCGTTTTTCAGGGTTGAGGCGCTGCTGCACCAGCAGAAACCCCGTTAGCGGACCCCGAAGTCGCTCCAGCAGAAGCCTCTTCAGACTGCTCCAGTCGCTGTTCTAGCGTCTGGTAGAGAGTTTCAGGCACCTGTGCCTTAAGCACTCTTGCCAGCCTATTTTTTCGCTTTGCCGCCGTGAGACAATCTGCCCTGGGGCAGAGGTAGGCCGAACGGCCCATGCCCTGATCTAATTGTACCTGTCGGCTCGGATGTACTCGAACAATCCGCCAAAAGTTTTGTCGATGATCGATCCGACGACAGCTCATGCAGCGACGGTAGTTGGGTTTTATTGGGCTTCACCTCCTGCGGCATCGGGGCTAAGCGAGTCGGCCTCAGGATCAAACCCCACAGTCTCAGCGGAAAGCGTTTCGGCTGGGGCAGCGGTCTCCACATCAGCAGCGGCAGCTGGGTCCGCCACCGCGATCGCTTCGGGCGCAGCTTCGACTGCGGCCGAAATCGTTGCGGCGGCATCCTCGTCATCCATCATCTCGACCGCCGCTCGCTCGGCTGCCTGTTCAACAGAGCCGACCTCGCTGCCGACTGCTGCCTCGGAAGTCCCGGCCTCCGGAAAATCCTCAACTTCTGACAGCGCTTCCTCCGCCAGGGCCATCTCCTCAGCTTCTAGGGCAGCCTGCTCCTCTGCCGCTAGCCGCCTGGCCTCGGCGAGCTCCTCCATCTTGCGGGCTTCACCTTCATAGTCGTACTTAGCGGAATCTTTAATATCGATTTTCCAGCCGGTCAGCCGAGCCGCCAGGCGAACGTTCTGGCCTTCTTTCCCGATTGCCAAGCTAAGCTGGTCTTCGGGTACCAGCACGTGAGCCTGGCGATCGTCTGGGTTCATCAGCCGCACTTCGTCCACACGGGCGGGGCTGAGCGCATTGGCAATATAGGTTGCCGGGTCGGGAGACCAGCGGATGACGTCAATTTTTTCGCCCCGCAGCTCGTTCACCACGACCTGAATCCGCGAGCCCCGCGCGCCAATGCAGGCCCCCACCGGATCGACGTCCCGTTCTAGGGTGTCAACGGCAATTTTGGTCCGGGGACCGACCGACCGAGACGGGGGATTGGCTTCGCGAGCGACCGCCACAATCCGCACGACTTCGTCTTCAATTTCAGGTACTTCGTTGGAAAACAGCTCGACCACCAGACCCGCATCGGCTCGAGAAACCAGCAGCTGAGGCCCCCGGTGAGAGCCTTCCGATACCCGCTTGAGGGCCACTCGAAAAGTAGCATTAGCCCGGTAGTTATCGTTGGGCAGCTGGTCCCGCTTCAGCAGCTCGGCTTCGACATCAGGCTGGCCCAAACCGCTGCTCACCGCCATAATTACCGACTGCCGCTCAAACCGCAGCACCCGGGCTGACAGAATCTCGCCTTCCAGATCTTGAAACTCTTCCTGAATCAGGCGGCGCTGCTGGTCGCGCAGCTTCTGGGCCAGCACCTGCTTGGTCTGAATTGCCGCCATCCGGCCAAAGTCGCCCTGCTCGGGGGTGACATCGAGCACGACCGTATCGCCGATCAGGGCCTCAGGGGCTACCTCTTGTACCAGCTTTAGCTCGATTTGATGGTCTGAGTTGTCTACGGCTTCGACAATCGTCTTGTTTGCCAGCACTCGAAAGCCTTCTTCTTCGGTATCGAGCTCGACGTAAAAGTTGTCGAAGTATTCTTCATCAAACTGATTGCTGTCCATCTGCTGGGTGCGCCGATAGCGCTCATATCCCTTCAGCAGCGCCTCTTGCAGCGCCTCTTGGACAGCCGTCTTGGGTAGATTGCGCTCCCGGCTGATGCTGTCGATCATGTCCTGAAGACTCGGCAAGCTCACCATTGACATAGGCGTATCCTCCTAAAAATTCTATTCGTCTACCTGATTGCTGAGCTGTACGGTTTGCACCAGCTCGCGGGGAATCGAGATCGCGCGTCCTTTCTGATTCAGCGCCAGCTTTTGGTCGTCGCGCCGCACCAGCCGGCCTACCCAGGTGCGCTTGCCCTGGTGCGGTTCGGCCAGCTGCACCTCGACCATGAACCCCTTGAAGACAGAGAAGTCGCGATCGCTCGTCAGCTGCTCAGACACCCCCGGGCTCGACACCTCTAATACATAGGCATCGGGAATAATCGCAGAGCCGTCTAGCACGTCCTCCAGCGCCACACTCATGCGCTCGCAGTCCTCCAGGCTCGTATCTTCAGCCTGGGGATTGCGCACGTCAATGCGCAGCACTGGCGGGCTTTGGTTCGTCTGAAAAACGGTATCCACCACTTCTAAGCCCAGCTCATCGGCGATGGGCGTCGCCAGGGCTAAAACTTCGGGAATCAGGGGATGCGTCATGACAGTTCCAGGTAGGCCAGGATTCAATCCAATAAACCAATAAAAAAAGTGGGCTCGCAAGCTCCCACCCTTCGTAGATCGACGAATTGGGACAGCAAACGGAGGTTTACTGCATAAGCCAGTCTAGCGCATCCCCCACCCGTCCTGCAGAGCCCCCCTTAATCTCTATCCCGCTCAATCCAGTCCTAACGCCTACGGCGACGCTTCGCGATCACCCGATCACCCCATCACTCTTCCCTTTTCCCTCTTCACCCACTACCCACTACCCACTACCCACTACCCACTACCCACCACCCACTACCCCTTCTCCCCCTGCCGTGTCGCATCATACAGCCGATATCGCGAGGCATCCAGCTGCTCAAAGTCCTCAGCCGACAGCCGCTCGACGTAGTTAATTTTGATTTCTTCAAGCAGAACATTGACGAGGGACTGAATTTCGCTGAGAGTATTGTCCTTGCTTATTTCCGTCCGCAGCGATGCGCTAAACTGGCTGACCAATTCCTCAGTCAAAGCCGCACCGGTTTCATCTGAGAAAGCATTCTGTAAACCCTCGTACAGGCTTTTAGACAGCTCGGTCGCCAGCTGGTGAGAAATCTGGTCAGATAAAGGCGCTACCCCTGGCAGCAGCTTCAGTCCCTGATAGGCGGGGGCCTGGTGGAGGGCGCTGGCGACGCTGTGCTGGAGCAGCGCGTCAAGCTGGGGCTTAATCTGGGGCAGCACCTGGTAAAGAATGACGCTGCTGACTCGCTGGGTGATGGTTTGCACCTCATCGACGCCGTTCAGATCGATGTAGCGACGCTGATCGGCGGCAGAGAGCAGCCATTCGCTGATCTCACCTTTGCGCACCAGGTTTTGGGCCTGGTCGATCACCCGCAGGATGACAATTTCGGTCAGCTCTACCGCAAACTGGCTAATAAAAATTCGGTTGAGCCGATTGCGCAGCGGATCCATGTCTACCAGATTGGACTGGTTTAGCCGAACGGTGACCGGAATCACCCGCAGCCAGCGCCAAAAGCCCAGAAATAGCGGTACGTCGTAGAGCCGCCAGAGCATGGCGTCGAACCAGGTGACGTTGTCATGACGGCGGCTAAGGAAATAGGTACGGGCGACAAACTCGCCGGCAAATAGGGCCATAAACCAGATGTCAATCAGCCAGAACCGATCGATTGGGCCGCCGGTTTCATCGATCCCCCGGTAGTAGTTGGTCTCCATTAGGGGGCGAATTTCATCGTTGAAAAAGCCAATCTCGTCGGTGAATCCCTGCCGCCGCAGCCAGGCCACCCGCCAAAAATCCTGAAACGACTGCTTGGCCGACTCCTCGCCGATGCGATCGCGTATTTCGTTCTTAATCTGCTCCAGCGTCCCAGACTTGTTCGCCAAGGCAAAGGGATCTTCGTCGATTATCTCGACGCTCTGCTGCCGCAGGTCGGCCAGGATTTCCTGACTCTCACTAGCCTCCAGGCCGCTGGTTTCAACCTGGCTAATCAGGCTGTCCACCGTTCTCAAATAGCTAACGGTGGCGCGCTCTGGCTCAATTCCCTTCAGCTGCTCGCCATACCAGACGGTCAGCTCGGGAAAAAAGCGCAGGTACTGGTCGCGAAAGCGGATATAGCTGAGGTCAAACAGCACCAGTATCAGGTTTACCAGCGCAATCACGGCCATGATCCGCTCAAACCAGTAGGCTTTGCGGGGACGGCGAGACGAGCGTTGGGAAGAAGTGCGTTTGGAGGCGGGGCGAGTCAGAGCAGACATAGATTCAGAAGGGGCACACAGTCAAAAAGGGGAGCCGGTGTTCTCCAGCCTAGCCGGGAAGCGATCGCGCGGGGATAGGCGGCGCGATAACAGCCTGCTGCAAATAGCCACGATAAACTGAGGAAGCATGTTTTTAACAATAATTATTGATCCCCATGACCGTCGCAGTTGAATCGTCCACCGGCCGCCACTGGCAGTGGCAGGGCTACCAGGTCTACCTCGTCCGAGCGGGCAGCGCCCCCGACCGACCGCCGCTGCTGCTGGTCCACGGCTTTGGTGCGTCAACCGACCACTGGCGCAAAAATATTGCTGAGCTAGAGGCCGACTTTGAAGTTTGGGCAATCGACCTGATTGGCTTTGGCCGGTCGTCCAAGCCCGACCGGGGCTATAGCGCCGACCTTTGGCGGGACCTGGTTCACGACGTGATTACCAAGCAGATTGGCCGACCGGCGGTGCTGGCAGGCAACTCCATCGGGGCCTACACTTGCCTTTCGGTCGCCGCCGCCTATCCCCAGGACGTAGCTGGGGTTTGTCTGCTTAACGGCGTCGGGACCTTTAGTCAAACGACCGTCGTCAATCCGCCCAATCCCTTCCAAAAAGCCATTGGCGACCTGATTAAAGGATTTGTCCTCTCTCCCCTGCCAAGCTGGGTGATTTTTCAATACGTGCGGCGACGGTCGGCGATTCGTAAAACCCTGGAGCAGGTCTACCTCGACCGGACCGCGGTCACCGACCAGCTAGTGGAAGATATCTACCGTCCAGCGACTGAATCTGGTGCCGCCGCCGCCTTTGCCGCCCTGTTCAAAGCGCCTCGGGGAGAGTCGGTGGACCGGCTGCTGGAGACAACCACCTGTCCGCTGCTGCTGCTCTGGGGCGAGGGCGATCCCTGGATGGATACTCGCCAGCGCAGTCAGCTCTATCGTCAGTACTACGTCAACCTGGAAGAGCACTTTCTTAAGGCGGGTCACTGTCCCCATGATGAGGTGCCGGAGCAGGTGAATGGGCTACTGCGGGAGTGGGTTTTGGGGACGGTGGTGGGTGGTGGGTAGAGTGATCGGGTGATCGGGTTGGGGGGTGAAGCGGGTTGGGGTTGTATCCCGTCGGACATACAGGGGATGGCGGGGGTGGCCGGTGCGGTTGCGGCTGAGGCAGAAGAGTTTTTGGTGATGGGTCAGGAGCAGGTTTAGGACGGCGCGATCGCGTTCCCATAAGCCGCCTTCGTTGCCCCAGGCCAGTACGATCCGGTCGGCTGCTTGCGCTGCGGCCAAGAGATAGCGGTCGTTTTCTGGGCCAATCGGTGCCGCCGCAGTCTTGAGCAGGCGCGGATGGGGCGTCCGGTAGGCGAATAGGTTGACTACCGTGAGGGAACCGTACTGCCAGCGCTGGGCGAATTGCGTGCAGGCTCGCAGGGTGGGATCGTCCTGTTGGGCGTCGGCGCGGCTGGGGTTGAGCATGATGAAGGCCACGTTTGGCCCGGCTGCGGCCCAGCGGCGATGGAGCGAATAGCGGTAGGTGCCGGTGGCGTCGAATTGGGCCGAGCCCGAGCTTAATTCATGGCCAGTTGTTAACATTTCTAAATAAACAGATAGTGTCCGGTCTTCGGCTCAGTCACCGAAAGGCAAGGAACTCAGGAGCGGGGTTTTGAAACTATTTTTAAGCTTAGAGGCAGGGCTGCGCCGGAACCTAGCCATTCTATTCGTGGCGGGTCTCTGCTTTTGGGCGGGGCTGGCGGGGCTGCTGCCCAATCTGCCGCTCTATATTGAGACTTTTGGCGCGAACGGGCAGCAGATTGGTCTGGTGATGGCCTGCTTTGCGGTGGGGCTGCTGGCCTTTCGGCCGGTGATGGCTCGGCTGACTGACCGGCGGGGCCGTAAGCCGGTGCTGATGATCGGGATTAGCGCGATCGCGTTAGCCCCCATTGGCTATCTGGCGGTCCAGTATCTGCCAACGACGACGCTGGACCTCCCCAACGGACCGGTCAACTCAGCGGTTTTGCTGCTGATGCTGGTGCGGGCCTTTCACGGCCTCAGCATCGCTGCTTTTGCCACGGCCTACAGCGCTCTGATCGCTGACCTCGCGCCGCCGGGACATCGCGGTGAGCTGATTGGCTACATGAGCCTGGCAAATCCGGTGGGGATGGCGCTGGGGCCTGCCCTGGGGGGATATTTTCAGGGAAATTTTGTTCTGGCCTTTCTGTCGATGACGGCGATTGGCGGCGTTGGCCTGCTTTGCGTGCTGCTTTCCCGTGAACCCGATCGCGAGCCCAGCCCAGCAACTGAACAGAATTTACCAAACAAGTCTAAAAAAGCCTTTTGGAGTCTGATTTTCACCCCGCCGATCCGGATTCCGGCATTAATTCTGCTGCTGGTGGGGCTGGCCTTTGGGTCGCTGGTCACGTTTGTGCCGCTGTATGCCCGCGAGGCCGGGCTGGCCGTCAATATTGGGCTGGTCTATACGATGAGCGCGATCGCTAGTTTCGCGATTCGGCTGCTGGCGGGCCGAGCGTCTGACCGCTACGGTCGAGGCCGGTTTATCAGCCTGGGGCTGCTGTTTTATTCCCTATCGATGCTCACCCTGTGGCTAGCCGACAGCGTGCCAATGGTGCTGCTAGCGGGAGCGCTCCAGGGCGCGGGGGGCGGCACGCTGATCCCAATTATTGGCGCGCTGATGGCTGACCGCTCTCGACCGAATGAGCGCGGGCTGACCTTTGGCCTGTGCCTCACCGGCTTTGACGTGGGCATCGCGCTGGCCGGGCCGCTGGCTGGACAGATTGCCGACCTCAGCAGCTACCGCACCGCTTTTGGTTTAGCCGGGCTGATGACCCTGCTGGGATTGATTATTTTCATTACCGCTTCGAGCAAAGATCTGGCCCACTCGGTTCGCTTTGCCCTGGGCGGCGGCAGGGACGTCTATGCGATTTCTTTAGATCGGTAGTGCCATATTCTAAAAGCAGACCGTAGCAAAAACGACGCTGGGTCTGTCCAACGTCGTCCCTTGTGCCCCTTAGGGGATGGTCATAAAGCGGGCCTGGAGGGATTCGAACCCCCGACACCGTAGTCCGTAGCCACGTGCTCTAGTCCACTGAGCTACAGGCCCTCACCGGCTCCTAATATTAGCACAACCCATTAAACATCGTAGAAACTTTATGGAAATCCCCTCCAGCCTTACCCACCTCGACCCCCAGGGCCAGGCTCAGATGGTAGACGTGTCGGCTAAAGCCAAGACTGCCCGTCAAGCAGTGGCTATTGGCTATGTGAAAATGGCACCGGCTACCCTCACGGCGATCGAAACTGGCAACGCTCCCAAAGGCGATGTACTGGGTACCGCTCGCATTGCCGGGATTATGGCGGCTAAACAAACCGCTTCACTGATTCCGCTCTGCCATCCCCTGCCGCTCAGGCAAATTGAAGTCCTTCTGGAATCCGATCCTGCCTTACCGGGCTACCGACTACAGGCAAAAGTCAAAACGACGGCTGAAACTGGGGTTGAGATGGAGGCTCTAACAGCTGTCTCTGTGGCCGCACTGACGCTCTACGACATGGCTAAGGCGTTGGAAAAGACGATAGAGATTGGCGGTATCCGCGTGATTCAGAAGACGGGGGGGAAGTCGGGG
>NZ_JADEXG010000040.1 GCF_015207255.1 Vasconcelosia minhoensis LEGE 07310 | reverse complement strand
AGGGGATGGAGGGGATGGAGATGAAGCGGGATAGGGCGAATTTTTTGTCGGGGGTGATTATTGGGGCGGCGATTGAGGTGCATCGGGAGCTGGGGCCGGGGCTGCTGGAGTCGGCTTACGAGGCCTGTTTGCTCTATGAGCTGAAGCAAAAGGGAGTTCGGGTTGCCAGTCAGGTTCCTCAGCCAGTGGTTTATAAGGGGATTAAACTGGACTGTGGCTATCGTTTGGACCTGTTAGTGGAAGACCTGGTCATCGTCGAACTCAAAGCGGTCGAAATCCTGCACCCAATCCATACGGCTCAGCTGCTAACCTACCTCAAGCTGAAAAACCTCTGGCTCGGCCTGCTCATCAACTACAATGTCCCCGTCCTAAAACAAGGCATCAAACGCCTCGTCAACGGCTAGACCCCAAACTTTTACACCTCTGTGCCTCCGTGGTTCTCTCTATGCTAAGCCTATGGGCCAAAACCAGCGGCACCTGGATCAACATAGCAACCGTTTTGCTTGGCACCGGCTGCGGCCTCCTGCTGCGCGATCGCTTACCCCTCCGCATGCAGGTCATCATCACCCAGGCCGTCGGCCTATTTACTTTATTCATTGGAAGTGCCATGGGGCAGCAGCTCTTAACCGTCCAGGCTGGCTCAATTGACGGCGTAATTTTAGGACTACTCGCCTTAGTATTCGGTGGACTGCTCGGGGAGTGGTGGCAGCTAGAGCAGCGGCTCGTCACTGTCGGCGACCGGCTAAAAAAGCAGTTTCGCGGTAGTGGTCGGTTCACTGAGGGCTTTGTCGCAGCGACGCTGCTGTTTTGCGTAGGGCCAATGACATTGCTCGGCAGCCTCAGCAACGGCCTGAGCGGAGATGCCAATCTGCTCGTGATTAAAGCCACAATGGACGGGCTGGTTTCAATCGCGCTAGCGGGCAGCTATGGCGTTGGTATCGGCTTTGCCATTTTGCCCATTCTGATCTACCAGGGCGGCCTCTCACTCCTGGCGGGTAGCCTAGCGGCAGCAATCCCCAACCCGGCTCAGGATCCTCGGATTGCGCTTGTGACCGGCATCGGCGGCATCATGATCCTGGGACTGGGTCTGAACCTGATTGAGATTGCTCAAGTTCGGGTAGCGTCGTTCTTACCGGCTCTACTGTTGGCACCAGTGATTTACGGTCTGGCTGTTCATCTAGCCGAACACTTTTAACCCAGCTGTTCACAAACCAGTCAGACATCATAGCGCTAATGGGCAAAGAAATCAAAAAGTGAAGCTGTTTTATGCCAGGTTCGGCTAGAGTCGGGTAATTCAGCCCTAAATTGGGAGGCAAGCTAGCACCCTAGCGGTAGCCGTCCGAAATTTTCTTGATTTCACTTGAATATTCCCATGAATTCCCATCCCCGAACAGCGCTGAAGATGAGTGAACGGCTCGCGGGTCGCTACGAAATTGTTAAACAGCTGGGCCACCTGGGTGCGACCTACCTGGCAATCGATCACCACTCGCCTAGCCTAGCTCGATGCGTGATTAGAGAGTTGAGGCAGACGCATCCTAAACTGCTGAAGCGCTTTCGACGGGAGGCTATGACGCTAGAACAGCTAGGCCGACATCCTCAAATCCCCCAGCTTTTTGCCTACTTCAGCCAGGAAGAGCGATTTTATTTGGCAGAAGAGTTTATCGAAGGCCATGCGCTAAGTCATGAGCTGGTGCCGGGCAAATGCTTGAGTGAAGGCTATGTGACGCGGTTGCTTGAAGCGGTGCTTGGGGTGTTGGCCCATGTCCATCGCCAAAATGTCGCTCACGGCAACATCACGCCCGAGTCGCTAATTCGCCGCCGAAGCGATGGCCAGATTTTTCTAATCGGTTTTGGCCAGGTCAAAATGCTCAGCACGCTTGAGGTCGAGCCTAGCGGTCGGATCGTGAGCTGCCAGCCAGCCAGCCGCTATGCCGCGTCCAAGCAGTTCCGACCGCAGCCGTCTGACGACTTGTATGCGCTGGGGCTAATTGCCCTGGAGGCGCTGGCCGGGATGAACTGCCGAGATCTAGAGCAGCTGGAGCGGAAACGGTACGCTGGCGGGGCCTCTCCTCAAGAGGATCACGCCCAAATTAGCCCGACCCTGACTCGTTTTATTGACCAGCTGATCACCGACCTTCCGGGGCAGCGCTATCCTTCGGCAGAAGCGGCGCTGGCCGCCCTAACCGGTATTGTCAGCCGACGGCAGACGGCAGAAGATAGCCGCCTACCTACGGTGATGGTGACTCCGGGGCAAGCGCAGCCTTTATTAGCCGGGCCGTCCGCCAGCCCGGCAGCTTCCCTACCGGACCTGTTTTGGCTCAAGGCCGTTGCGGGTATCCTGATCAGCCTGACTTTTCTAGGGCTAGGTTTTCATGCCTGGCAGTGGGGCGAATACCGGGTGAGCCGTTTGCAGCAAAACTGGCAGAGCTGGCGATCGCGACCTCAACCCTACCCGGAAACATCGCCGCGGCAGCTCACTAGCCTGCTAGAAGACGGCAGCATTCAGCTCCGGCCCGCTGCGGCAACGGCATTTTGGGCGATGGTCGCGGCCGCCCGGGCCGATGGAGTGAACCTCTACCCGCTGGCAGGCTACCAGTCGCGGGCCGAGCAGCGAGAGCAGCTTTATGACAGCCCGACTCCGCCTACGACTGAGGCTAAACGGCGGCTAAGACTGAGTGACTATCAGACCGGATATGCGATCGCAATCGGCGACTACGACGCGGCCAAAACAACCGACCGCCATCCCAGCTTTGCCCAGACCCGCGCCTTCCGTTGGCTAGCGCAGCATGGCGCTGACTATGGCTTTGAGCCGTCTTTTGAATCAGCTACGGGGACACCGATAGAGCCCTGGCACTGGCGCTATGTTGGCGATCTCGACAGTCAAGCGCTGTTCAAACCGACATCTAACCCAGAATAGAGGCAGCCCGTCTGCTCAAAACCGGCTCTCACCGAATGCAATTGGCTGGCATCTCAGAAACTCAGTCGGCTTGAGCCTGATTGCTCGGCTGCACAGCGGTAAAGTAATCCTTGAGCTTATCCGGATCGGAGATCATTGTTCGATCGCCGGGATGCCACTCTACCGGGCAGACCTCGCCCGGATTTTCCTGCACATGCTGAATTGCTTGCAGCAGCCGCAGCGTTTCCTCAACGCTGCGGCCAAAGGAAAGATTATTCACTGTCATGTGCTGGATATCCCCTTCCTTGTCAATCAGAAACAGGCCCCGCAGCGCAATTCCCAGCTCTGGCTCTAGCACGCCGTAATCTTTGCTGATCTCCTTGCGAATATCCGACACCAGCGGATAGGCCAGATCTCCTACGCCGCCAAGCTTACGCTCGGTTTGAATCCAAGCCAGGTGAGAAAATTCGCTATCTACCGAGACACCGAGCACCTCGGTGTTAATCGCTTCGAATTCGCTGTAGCGATCGCTAAAGGCTGTCACCTCGGTTGGACAGATGAAGGTAAAGTCCAACGGATAAAAAAAGAGGACAACGTACTTACCCCGGTAGTCAGACAGCTTGACGGTCTTAAATTCTTGGTCAAAAACGGCCGTTGCCGTAAAGTCAGGAGCCGGCTGACCTACTCTGAGACACCCCTCTAACTGACTCGTCATAAACGCATTCTCCAAGGCATAAACACAAGCCGTTGCCAGCGCTGCTTGGACGCTGACTGGAGCTTTCATGGGGGCTTTTGATGGCTCAGGCGGGATTTGAACCTGCGACCTTGGGCTTATGAGTCCCCTGCTCTAACCACTGAGCTACTGAGCCTAGTTACGCCTTTGCGGCCTAGAGATAAGCCCCAGCGGCCACAATTAAAGCTTAATAAATGTAGCACGAAATGCAAAACGGGTGAGCGGCCTTAGACCGATAAAACGCGTTTCTCTTTAAATTCAGGCCCGTCGTCAGAAAGGGGCCGTAAAAAGGGCCAGTCTTCGCAGGGATGACCCCAAAGACTGGCCTATTGATTCAGCAGTCGGACTCTGAACTCACCTCCGTCGATTAGCGACCAGGCAGATAGGCGACGGGGTTGACCGTCCCTTGATTGGGCATATGCACTTCAAAATGCAGGTGAGGCCCGGTGCTATAGCCCGTGCTGCCCATTTCAGCCACCTGCTGTCCCTGCCGCACAGACTGTCCCTGCCGCACCAGTAGGCGGTTGTTGTGGGCATAGCGAGTCATGCTGCCGTCGGAGTGACGAATGTCTACTAGGTTGCCATAGCCTCCTGAGTTCCAGCCCGAGCGCTCGATTACGCCAGCCGCAGCGGCGACGATAGGTGTCCCGACTGGACCCGCAACATCGACGCCGCGGTGCATTCGGCCCCAGCGCCAGCCATAGCCAGAAGTAACGGTGCCCCGGGTAGGCCAGATGTAACCGTCAAAGTAATCCGGCGCTTCTGGCAGGTACTCGCCGGCGTCGGGTAAGAGCGGCATCTCTGGAGAGACGGTCTGCCCGGCCGCCGGACGGCTCCGATTGGGCGCATAGGCATCTGGGCTCAGCGGAGCGGCTGCCAGCAGCTCTGATGTATCAACGGCGCTAGCGGAAGTGTCGGCCGCCGCCAGCTGCGGCGGCTCTGAAACCTGCCCCTGAGCTCCAGATTGAGAATCTGGTCGAAACTCGGGGTTAACTACGGTCTCGCTCTCAGCAGGCTCAGCTAGTTCTGTTCCCGCATCGACGACAGGCGTCTGGTCCGGTCGAATTGCCTCTACATCCTGAAGCAAGCTGGCGACGTAGGGATCGGCTTGGATCGCTGCGGGCTCTGTGCCCCCGGTCGCTTCGGCTCTGGCGATCGCGATTTCAGTACGGCCAGCCGCATCCATCAGCGTAGACTCTAATGGACGTACGGCAGTTTCCTGCAAATGGGCCAGACGCTCACTGCGCTCAGCCGCCTCGCGCTTTAGCGCTGTCTCGGCTGTTGAGGATTCGGCCCTGTTTGCGGCAGCTAAAGTCGGAGCCGGGCCGCCAATACCCAGTTGTGCCTGGGTACGGGGAATCACCAACTGAGTGCCTGCAATAATTAAATTGGGATTGTCGATGGCATTCGCCTGAATCAGCTGCTCCGAGCTAATGCCGAAAGAGCGAGCAATGTTGCCGACCGTATCACCCGACCGCACCTGGTAGCTGACTGAAGCGTTGACCGGGGTCGAAGACAGGGCAACAGCTGGTGCAGCCGGAGGTGGGCTAGGCATCGATGCGGCTGCTTCAGACTCGGCCTCAGCCGCTGACTCGGCTGAGTGCAGGCTCTCCAATTCCTGCCTGAGGCCATCAGACTGGGAGACCAAGCCAGCCGAACGCAGCACATCGGTGGGTTCGGTTTCAGCCACAGGCATCATGAGCGGGGAAGGCGCTGCCTCCACTGGAGCGGATGCGGCCTGGGGTAGCGGCTGCGGAGTAAGTCGCCCAGTCACACCTGGAGTCAGAGCTTCATCTTTCTCGGTTCTCCCCGAAGAGGCAGCGGTAGCCGTATTGCTATTGGGAGCTGCCGCCGCGACTGGGACGTTGGCTGGTGCCGCCGCACGAGCCACAGAGCGCTCGGCAGCCGTCGGCACTCGCAAAACGAGTCCCACCCGGAGTCCATTCTCAGGAGAAAGGCCGTTGGCAGCTTTGAGTGATTGAACATCGGTGTGGTATCGCTGAGCGATTTGCCAGAGGCTTTCGCCATCCTCCACAACGTGGTAAGTCGGAGCAGTTGAGTCTACATCGGTAGACGCGGCCTGCAACGAATCAGAGAGCATGTCCGGAACCCTGTCAGCAGAGGGAAGGTCTGCTGCGATCGCGGCGTCATGATAGGCAAAAAGGGCTCCAGAAGCGCCCACCGATAGGGCTAGGCCCAACGCGGCTGCAGAGGATACTCTGCAGCTTCCATAGCGACTGGAGCTATCAAACTCGTGAGCTGTGGTATTGCACGAGTGACCCGAATCAGACTTGGGCTCCTGTGAAATTACTCGTTCCAAGGAATCACCTCCAAATGACCAGCGTTCAACTATCTGAAAATCGCTCAAGAACGGAGCGGTTTGCAAAACAGCATCGCGGCTATCGAGCGATAGCACTAAGTAACTCAACAGTCAGGTGGCAGCTTCAGAAGAAGTTACCGCTTTGCTCAGGTCACAGTACTCTGCTTTCCTGGCTTAGGCAAGTTTACACGACTTAACCAAAAATTCAATCACCGGCTCAAAAAAATTGGGGATCGTCTCAGCTGGTGGAAAAAGGGAACGTAGAATTCCCCTTAGCGCCAGTTAGGCTGGTGCTGAGGAAATGTCTCAACATCCGTTTTTTTGAATATATTAAAGTCGTAGAAATCCCTTCCCTATCTGGTTTTGAGGCCCGGAGCCGGTGTTTTTTAACCCCTCTCAGCCAGCTTCACTAGCCGGGTTTCGACCGTTAGTTCCAAGCTAAAAATAGGCTGTCAGGACACGTTTACGCTGACCTTGGCAGCGGTCAATGCTCAATAGAAAATTCTTATCAAAGGGTTGCCAATGGTGAGCTCGCGGCTAGCTTTAGCGGGGAGATTAGCTGCTGTTTTATTGTCTGGATATAAAAGTGGCGCTGGAGGATTACTGCCGCGATCGCGACTGCTCCTGCCGCAGCGCTTCAAACAGCCCGATGGCGACGCTCACCGAAAGGTTAAGACTGCGGACCTGGGGCTGAACCATCGGGATTTTTACCCGTCGGTCGCAGCGCTGGAGTACCGAGGCCGCTAGACCACGGGTCTCAGACCCAAACAGCAGCCAGTCGTCTTCAGCGTACTCAATATCTATATAGCTATCTGAAGCTTTGGCGCTGAAGCCAACGGCTCGGCCTGCAGATTGAGTGAAAGAGTACCAAAAGTCATCGATTGAGTCATGTACCTTAAGATCGACATAGGGCCAATAGTCTAAACCAGCCCGCTTCAGATAGCGATCGCTGAGCTCGAAGCCGAGTGGCGCAACCAGGTGAAGCTCAGTACAGGTAGCCGCACAGGTTCGCGCAATGTTGCCAGTATTTGGCGGAATTTCTGGATTTACAAGGACAATTCGCGGCATTATTGGCTCAAAAATTAACCGCTAACCGATAGGAGTTTTTAATCATTTCGGCTTAGACGGCCAGCGGCTGGCAAACTTCCTCTGCTAAGGCACTTTCCTCGACCTGGGCTGTCTGGATTGCCTGACCCAAAATTTCGCTGACGGATGCCCCCCGCTGATACTGCCGCAGCCATTGCTGAGCCTGGTTGCCCTCTCGCAAAATTTTCTTTAGCGGCTGTAGAAAACAGCTAATCCCAGTTTGCTTGGCAATCGGCTGAACCTCTGCATAGAGCTGAGCTACCCAGTCGCGAGCCAGGATGGTTTCACCACTGCGCCAGTGGCGGAGCTGAGCATCGAGGCTACTGCGGGTGGCAGCCTGTTCATTTTGCCGGGTCAGCTCGAGCAAATCCTGCTGGCGGGTGGCGACGGGCAGCTGGCTGGCTTCTAGCGGGTCGAGCTGGGGCACCGCCAGCAGCTGCATCAGCCGGGCTTCGAGCAGGGCCGTCACCGCCAACAGCGCTAGCGGGTCGATTACCAGGTCGCAGATCCGCAATTCCAGCCGATTCAGGTTGTAGGGGCGGCGATCGCCGTTAGGCCGCACCGATGACCACAGATGGCGGACGTTCTGCATGGTGCCCTGGGCCAGCTGCGCTTCGACCCAGCGAATATGGTCTAGGTGGCTTTCAAACAGCGGTACATAGTCAGGCGTTTGGGGAAACATTTGCCAGCGGGTGGAGTGAGACCCGGTGGGCTGCCCATCTAAAAATGGGGAAGCGGCGGTCAGAGCTAGAAACAGCGGTGCTTCCACCCGAATCAGGCGGCAGGCCCGGATCAGCTGCTCGGGGTCGGCAATGCCAATATTGATGTGAATGCTAGCGGTGACCACGTCTGTGCCGTAGGTTTCTTCGATATAGGTGTGATAGGGATTTTTGGGGTCAGAGCGGTAAAAGCGATCGCGATCGCCCAAAGACAGCGTGCTCCCCGGCACAATCGTATAGTCGCCCAGGGTTTTGAGGTACCGGCGCAGGTTCAGGCGCGGCTTGACCAGGGCACAGAGCAGCTGCTCGTAGCGGCGCAGCGGCGGCGTCGTATATTCCACATTGCGGCTGTCGGGCTCGCGGACAAATCCGTCGAGGTTGGCCACGATCTGATCGGAAAACCCCACAATCTGACCGTCGGGCCGACCGGTATACATTTCGACTTCAAAGCCTTTGGAGAGCAGCACGGATTGTCCTCAACGTGAGTGGTCTACTCACTATATATAAGAGATGGGAGCGATCAGGACTCTATCGATCGACGGGAAATCGACCGGCACAGAAACCCAGCGACCTGTTTCAAGTCGCCCAACTAGCCTACTCCAGCCAGGCTCGGACTAGCTGAGAAGACCCTTAAATGCGGATGAAAGGACTTGAACCTTCACGCCTTGCGGCACTAGAACCTAAATCTAGCGCGTCTACCAATTCCGCCACATCCGCGTATCAGCTATGTATCCTAGCAAGAATCCCTACTTGTCGGCAGCCGTTTTCGCCAAATCTTAGGATTTAACCTGACTTGCGTTTTCACCTCAAGCGACCTCGACGAGTCCACCTCTAGCAGCGGATTCCCCTGGGGAAACATTATGATTAGGAAAAGGGGCCATTCCATCCCGGTTTTAGGATGCGGTGGTGGCTTAGAATACCGAGCAGCCTGATCAAACGTGATTAATTGTGGGGGCTGCCACTGGCCTAATCGGGGCTACATTGTCAGAGACACAGGAGAAACCTAGCGAATGGGTAAGGTAGTCGGCATCGACCTCGGCACGACCAACTCAGTGGTTGCCGTCATGGAGGGCGGCAGACCCGTCGTGATTGCAAACGCAGAAGGTATGCGGACGACGCCCTCGGTGGTGGCCTTTAGCAATGAAGGCGAAAAGCTGATCGGCCAGATGGCTCGCCGCCAGACCGTGCTCAATCCGCAGAATACCTTCTATGGGGTTAAACGCTTCATCGGGCGCAAATACGCCGAGCTGACGTCAGAGTCCAAGCGGGTCCCCTACACCGTTCGTAAAGATTCAGAGGGCAACGTCAAAATCCGCAGCCCGCGCCTGGACAAAAGTTTTGCGCCGGAAGAGATTTCAGCCATGGTGCTGCGGAAGCTGGCGGAGGAGGCCAGTCGCTACCTGGGGCAGCCGGTCACGGGCGCGGTGATTACGGTGCCCGCCTACTTCAATGACGCCCAGCGGCAGGCGACCCGCGACGCCGGGCGGATTGCCGGGCTGGAGGTGAAGCGGATTATTAATGAGCCGACTGCCGCTGCCCTGGCCTACGGCCTGGAGCAGGAATATAACCAGACGATTTTGGTGTTTGACCTGGGCGGCGGCACCTTTGACGTGTCGATTCTAGAGGTAGGCGACGGCGTCTTTCAGGTGCGGTCTACCAGCGGCGATACCCAGCTGGGCGGCACCAACTTTGACCAGAAGATCATCGACTGGCTGGCCAATGCTTTCTTGGAAAATGAGGGCATCGACCTGCGGCGCGATGGTCAGTCCCTACAGCGCCTGACCGAAGCCGCTGAGAAAGCCAAAATTGAGCTTTCCGGCGTTGCGTCAACCGAGATTAATCTGCCGTTTATCACCGCTACCGAAGAGGGGCCTAAGCATATCGAGACCCGGCTGGAGCGATCGCAGTTTGAGTCGCTCTGTGCCGACCTGGTCAGCCAGCTCCAGGCACCGCTGAAGCAGGCTATGGCCGATGCGGGCCTGAGTCCCTCTCAAATAGATGAAGTTGTCCTGGTCGGTGGGGCCAGCCGCATGCCGATGGTACAGGACCTGGTGCGGTCTCTGATGGGCCGCGTCCCCAACCAGAACGTCAACCCAGACGAGGTGGTGGCGGTGGGGGCCGCGATTCAGGCGGGCATTTTGACCAACGAAGTCAAAGACATCATGCTGCTGGATGTGTCGCCGCTGTCTTTGGGATTGGAAACGATTGGCGGCGTGATGAAGAAAATTATTCCGCGCAATACGACGATTCCCGTCCGCCGCTCCGACGTCTTTTCCACCTCTGAGAATAATCAAACCGTCGTCGAAGTTCACGTGCTCCAGGGCGAGCGGGAGATGGTGGCCGATAATAAATCTTTGGGCCGCTTTAAGCTCATGGGCATTCCCCCGGCCCCGCGTGGCATCCCGCAGGTGCAGGTGGCCTTTGACATCGACGCTAATGGCATTTTGCAGGTCTCGGCGATGGATAAGACCACCGGCCGGCAGCAGAGCATCACTGTCCAGGAAGCGTCTAATCTATCGGAAGAAAAAATTCAGGAGATGATCCGCGAGGCCGAAGAATTTGCCGAGACCGATCGGCTGCAGCGAGAGCGGATCGAGAAGCGCAACCGGGCCGAGGTGCTGACCTTCCAGGCCGAGCGAGTACTGCGAGAAGTCGCACTCGACTTTGGTCTGCAGTTTTCTCGCGATCGCCGTCGCCGCATTGAGGCCCTGATCCAGGCGCTGCGCGATGGCCTGGCCCGGAACGATGAACGCGGTATCGATATTGCCCAGGCCGACTTACAGGATGAAGTCTACGAGCTCAACCGCGAAGCCTACCTCTACGACCTAGACGACGAAGAAGACGGCTTTCTGGGCCAGATCGGCGGCACCCTGCGGCGGGCCTTTGCTGGCGACGATGAAGACTACCGTCGTGAGTACGACTACAACAGCTATCCCAGCAGCGGCTATCCCGGCAGCAGCTACCCGGGCAGCAGCTACCCGGGCGGCCGGGCCGGTGGCTGGGAGCAGCAGGCCCAGTGGGATGACCCCGAGTGGGGCGGTCGTCGCCAGCGCAGCAGCAGCTGGGATGACTGGAATGACGACTGGGAAAGCGGCAACCCGCGCGATCGCGGGCGGCCTGATCGGGATCGGCCCACCGCTCCTGGCACCTATCCGCCCCCGCGCAATGGCCGCAGCGGTGCGGATCTAGGTGGGGCGTCACGCCAGCCCGATGCTGGCTTCGACCCCTGGGAGCAGGAGGATGCCTGGGCGACCAACAGCCGTAGCACCCCGCCGCCCGAGCGCATCGACCGCGGCCCGGCCCCGCCCCGCCGCGAACCGCCCTATCGGCCCTATCCGGAAAATGATCGACCCGCCGCCTACGGCGATCGCCCCTATCAGGATGACTATGGCCGCGATGACTATGGTCGTGATGACTATAGGGGCGACTCCCGGTATAATCCCCCGCTGCCCGAGCGCCCCGGCGAGCGAGCGAACCAGTACCGCGATGACTACGGACGCCGCGACTATGCCAGCGAATATCCGCCCAACTATCCGGAAGACTACCGGCCCGATGACTATCGGCCCAGCGACTATTCGCCGGGTTACCCAGAAGACTACCGGCCCAATGACTATCGGGCCAATGACTATCGGGCCAATGACTATCGGGCCAGTGATTATCCGGAATATCGTAGTGGCTCGCGCGATCTCAACCCCAATGGCTACTCCGGCAATGCACCAGAGGGCTATTCGGGGAGCTATTCGGGCAATGCGCCGGGCGGCTACGACCCCGGGACGCCGAGGCGTCCCGTCCCCCGGGACGACCGCAGCCCCTACGGCAGTCGTGGCGACTATGAAGACGACTACTGGGGCGATGAGGATGAACGGCTATAGTCCCTGACTCACCCTGACCCATACCCAGGCGCTGACTTTTCAGCCATTTCCTAACCGCACCTGAGCTCCATCGTTCATGCAAAACTTTCGGAACTACTACGAAATTCTAGGCATTTCGAGAGACGCGACCACCGACGAAATTAAGCAGGCCTACCGGCAGCTAGCGCGGCAGTACCACCCCGACCTCAACCCCGGAGACAAGGCCGCCGAAGAGCAGTTCAAGCTGCTGGGTGAAGCCTATGAGGTGCTGTCCGATCGGGAAAAGCGATCGCAGTATGAAAGCTTCAGTCGCTACTGGAAGCAGAAGGGCTTCAAGGGCGTCTGGGGGCAGCGCAGCCAGAGCCAGCGGGCGAACGGCCAGGTTTCGCTAGACGAGATTGAGTTCAAGGAATTCGAAGACTTCGACAATTTCGTCGATCAGCTGCTCAAGCGCCACCGGACGAAAGCCTCGGCCCAGCCGCCGACCGCCGACCCCTACCGCCCTGGCAAAAGTAAAACCGCCTACAAAGCCCAGCCGCCCCGGCCCAGCCGCCGCGATGCTGAGGCTGACCTAGTGCTGCCGCTGGAGAAAGCCTACACCGGCGGTCGGGAGCGGATTCGCCTGGAGGACGGTCGCTCCCTAGAAGTAGACATGCCGCCGGGCATGGTGACGGGCCAGCGGATTCGGCTGCGGGGGCAGGGGATTAGCGGCGGCAGCCTCTACCTGCGCATCGAGGTTGAGCCCCATCCCTATTTCGAGCTCCAGGACGGCACCCTGTTTTGCCAGGTGCCCATCACCCCCAGCGAGGCGACCCTGGGCGGTACCATCCGCGTGCCAACGCTGGACGGGCCGGTGAATATGCTGATTCCGCCGGGCGTGCAGCCGGGCCAGCGGCTGCGGCTGGAGGGCAAAGGCTACCCTATGGGCCGAGACCGGCGGGGCGATCAGATCGTGCGGATTGAAATTGTCATTCCCACGGTCCTGAGCGACGAGGAAAAAGCCCTGTACGAGGAGCTGCGGCAGATTGAGGCCTTTGAACCGCGCGCGAATCTGCCAGTTTAGATCCTGTCAGATCGATCCAACAAGGATTACAGCAGCGTTGCAGCTCGGGCCGCTAAGTCAGACCGCTCGCCCTGATAAAGCGTCACATGCCCGGCCAGAGGCTCGTGCCGGAAGCGCTCGATGGCGTAGGTGAGGCCGTTGCTGGCGGCATCGACGTAGGGATTGTCGATCTGCGCGGTGTCGCCGGTGAGGACGATTTTGGTGCCTTCTCCGGCCCGGGTGAGGATGGTCTTTACCTCGTGGGGCGTAAGGTTCTGCGCTTCGTCGATGATGAAGAACTGCTTGGGAATGGTGCGACCGCGGATATAGGTGAGCGCCTCGATCTGCAATAGGCCCATGTCGGCCAGCTCCTCATGGCCGCGCCGCCAGTGGCTGGCCTGGCCCTTCATCTCCTGAGTGTTGAAAATCAGGTCAAAGTTGTCGTAGAGCGGCTGCATCCAGGGGGTCAGCTTTTCGTTCATGTCGCCGGGTAAATAGCCGATATCTCGCCCCATCGGCACGACCGGGCGGGAGATCAGCAGGCGGCTGTAGTGCTGTTCGTCGGCGACCTTATGGAGGCCAGCCGCAATCGCGACCAGCGTCTTCCCCGTTCCCGCTTTGCCCACTAGAGTGACCAGCGGGATAGCGTCATTCAGCAGCAGCGCAAAGGCAAACTGCTGCTCTCGGTTGCGAGCCTGAATCCGCGAGATTCCGGCGTGGGGTAGCTTGGCCAACGGCACAATCAGGCCGCTCTGGGGTCCACTTTGGGAATCGACTAGGGCTAGCGCCGTATGGTTGGGATTGGTCACATCGACCAGCGTCAGGGCCTGATTGGGGTAGAATTTGCCCTCTAGGGTCACAGCCCCCTGCTTGAACAGGCTGTCGATAGTCTCTGCGTTGACTAAAACCTGATCGACGCCTGTATATAAATCAGAGACGTCGATTTTGTCGGTCTCATAGTCCTCCGCCAGCAGCCCCAGCGTGTCGGCCTTGATCCGCAAATTGGTATCTTTGCTGACCAGCACGACGGGGCGATCGCTCTGCTGCTTCAGCTCCAGCGCCACCGCTAGGATGGCGTTGTCAGCCTGGTCACCCTCTAGCTCCGGCGGCAGCTGCCTGAGGGTTTCACGATGGCACAGGGCCACATGCAGCAGCCCGCCGCTGTCGAGCTGAATGCCGCCGGTGAGGCTACCCTGGAGCCGCAGCTGGTCTAGCGTACGGGAGACCAGCCGGGCATTGCGGCCAACCTCTTCGGGGCGTTTTTTGAAGCGGTCCAGCTCTTCGATGACTGTAATGGGTAAAACCACCTCATTGTCCTCAAACCGCAGCATCGCATTGGGATCGTGCAGCAGCACATTGGTATCGAGGACGAAGGTTTTCTTCATTAACTAGCCTAGAGAGAGAAGCGGCCAGCCTTCACTCTATCAGATCATTTTTTTTTGGGCAGCCTGGCAAATTTACCTAAGGGAAGCGTGAGCTGCCTATAGGTTAGGGATTTGTTCAGGAGTCAAGCTACCCCCAACCTAAAAACGGGCGACGACTTCCGGTTAAAGCAGCCCGTTCGTCTCTAAAAATTCGCGGGCGACCTCGTCGGGTTCGCGGCTGTTACCGGCTACTTCCCAGTTCAGCTGCTGCATCGTCTCACTATCGAGCAGAGCCGCAATTGGGTTGAGCACATCAGCAATTTCAGGATGCTCGTCTAGCACCTCCTGCCGCACGACCGGGACGACCGGGTAGGGTGGCCAGAAGCCCTTGTCGTCTTCTAAAACGACCAGATCAAAGGCATCGATCTGGCCATCGGTACCGTACCCGGTTGTCACATCGATTTCGTTTTCTTCCAGGCCAGCATAGAGTAAGCCTGCATCGAGTACGACCACGTCATCAAAGTTGAACCCGCCGTAGACCTCTTGTAAACCGACTAGACCATCGGCCCGGGTAGGAAACTCGCGGTCGGTACCGAGCTTGAGCTCACCAGCTTTTGTAGATAAGTCGCTGACGGTTTTCACATCCAGTTCGTCGGCTCGCTCCTGGGTCATCATCAGGGCGTAGGTATTGTTAAAAGAAGTCGGCTCTAGAATCGCCAGGCCTTCTGCATTATAGGCTTCCTCCACGGTGTCATACACCTGATCCGCCGTCTGACCGGGGTCAAATTCCAGATTGAAAATGCTCAGCAGCGCCGTCCCCGTATATTCGGGATACAGGTCAATCTCGCCGTTCAGCAGGGCCTCATGATTCTCATTGGAACTGGCGAGCACCTTATATTCGGCATCGAAACCGGCATTATCTAAGGCAATTTCGTACATATTGCCGAGAATATACTGCTCGGTGAATTCCTTAGAGCCGACGGTGAGCTGGGGCTGGTCACCGCCAGAGGAGCAGGCTGTCAGCAGCCCAAACCAGGCGGTGAGCGAAGCACCGATAAAAATACGTCGATTTAGCATGGACATTTCCTTGCGATAAAGCTTGAGCTTTCACTCGCCCTCATTTTATCGGCCCCAGGCGCTGAACGCGCTGTGGCTGAAGGCAGACTCTACCGCCTAGAGGTTGTGTCGCTCCTCGGTTTTGCTATCAGAACTTCGCCCAGCGGCCTCTGGCACCGGATCGTAGCCACCGGGGTGGAAGGGATGGCAGCGGCTAATTCGGCGCAGCGCTAGCCAGCTGCCGCGTACCGGGCCAAAGCGCTCTACGGCCTCAACCGCGTACTGCGAGCAGGTCGGCTGAAATCGGCACACCGGCGGAAACAGGGGTGAAATGAGCAGCCGATAGCCTCGAATCAGCCAGACCAGAACAAGTTTCATGATGTTGATTAGCAGACCTGATTTCACTATAGCGATCGCGGCTCAGATTGACGAAAGCGATCCCAGGGCCAACCGGGTAAGGCAGACCACCCTAGAATTGCTAAAATTACTGATATAGATAGAGGTATAGCGTTAGGAAAACCTATGCCTCTGATTACGATTCAGCAATCCCCGGGCCGCACGTTAGACCAGCGGCGGCTGTTGGTGAAGCGAATCACCGAAGCCTTTCAAGAAGCCTATGGGCTGCCAGCAGAGGCGGTCACCATTTTCTTGCAGGATTACGAAGACGACATGTGGGGCAAAGGCGGGCTGCTAAAGTCGGATAGAGCCTAACGTCATAACCTTGTCCTTTGTGGGGTTGAAAATTGCTGTAATGACTGGCTAGGGTATGATCAAATCCTACAGATGTTACGCTATCCGCTGCTCATTTTGACTATGCAAGTCCTACAAGGCCGCTATACCGAGAGCCTCAGCTCCTCTAAGGGCAAGCTCAAGGCAATGCATTTGGAAACGTCCCAGGGGCTGAAGCGCATTCAGCTGCCCAAGCCGCTGCGCGCGATCGCGCACGAAGAGCTGGCAGTCGGCGACATCGTCCGCGTCTGGGCCGAGTCAGAAAAAAAGGGCCTGCAGGCGGTGCAAATTGTTCCCCTTTCGCCCAAGGCCAGAATTACCTACGACGCTAAGCTCGCCAAGAAGTCTAATAAATCAGCACCCAAGGTGCAAATCTGTCAGAAGAAAAACTGCTGTAAGCGCGGCGGCACTGCACTCTGGCAGGCGTTTGAATCGACCCTGGCGGAGCAGCCCAGTTCGCTCAAGCTAGAGGCCAGCGGCTGTCTGGGCGGCTGTAAGCACGGCCCAAATATCCGCATTCTGCCTAAGAACGTTAAGTATCGAAACGTCGAGCCTAGCCAGGTTGAAGAAATCATCCAGCGTCACTCGCCGACTAGCGCCCTACAGACCCCTGCCCACGCTAGCGACTAGCTTGAATACCCCGGCGAAAGGCTTTGGCCGCTGCTAAGGGGTTTGGGTTTTGGATACAGTCCGTGAGTAACCCCATATCCAGGTCTGGCAGCAGCTCGCTTTGGGCAATGGGTTCATAGCCAGCAGTCAGCGCAAACTGAGTCGGGGTTTCTTCGCGCCGATGGTATAGCAGGAGACGATCATTTTGCCAAAACCACACTTCCCGAACGCCTAGCCGACGGTAAAGTTCTAGCCGATTGATGCTGCCGCTGGTGACGATGACTTCAATCGCCAGATCGGGAATGTCTTTATCCGTGCCAATGCAATAGCTTTCGTCGGGCTCACCTCCAGCCTGGCGTTCTGGCTGCCGCAGGGTAGTTGAGCCCATTGGAAAATATTCCGTATCCGTTTCTAGAAAGTAAATCAGCAGTAAGTCTCCGATGCGAGTTTTGCCGCTTTCATGCCGGCGACTGGGGGCCAAAATCTCTAACACGCCATCTAGAAATTGCAGCCGGTAGGGAGACGCTTCCCCTAGGTCAGCGAGTAAAGTTTCGTACTGCGACCAGGATACATAGCTCAAGACCCGCCGCTCTTCTGGATCGTCAAGCGCGAGCTGACTCGATAAATCTCTGAGAAGTACCATCGCGCCACCGTCAATCTGCCAAAACCTATTTCCGTCATACTGCTGAGCTTTTCTGCTCATGCTAGCGAGAAATTTGACTCGAGCAGCACTTTAAGATTTGAGGCGATAGTCGGCATCGACCCAGCAGCGGGGTAGCGACTCGCCTGAGGGAAAAACTAGCTCTGACTTCTCAAAGGTTTCTGGGGCCTGCTCTGCTTGTCCTTTCTGATCGCGCCCTTTTACTGAAGTCTTAACCGGGTCAAATAGCTCTTCCGGTTCCATAATTTTGATTAGGGTATCGGTGCCTTTCTTTTGTAAAAACATAGAAATGTATAGAAATGTATTGATTAATAGTCGTTGTCCATCACCACCGTATCAGAGTAGTGGATCTTTAAAATCTGCTAAAAGGAGTGAAGGGACGCTGCTGCATCGCGCACAGACAGAATCGGCACTCCAGTTAGAATAGAGGTTTAAAGCTGACGGCAATGAATCTATGACAGCGGGGAAGCCGAGTAAGGGGCCGTTTTCGAAGTCCAGAGTTCCCAGCTAATGGCCGACTGATGACCGACTCATAGCGGACTGGTAGGATAGGCGGCTAATCGTGAATGGTCCCATTGGGCATAATTGCCCCAGTCAGCGTTGCGCCAATCAGCTTAACCATAATCTTATCGCCGTAGCCGACCTTCGCCCCGCTCAGGTCAGCGCCGCTTAGGTCAGCGCCGCTCAGGTCAGCCCCAATTAGGTCGGCGCCGCTCAGGTTGGCATGGCTCAGGTCAGCCTGGAGCAGGTTAGCTCGGAACAATCGAGCCTTGCGCAGGTTGGCCCGATTGAGGTTGACCTTATGCAGAAAGGCATCGCTGAGGTCGGCCTCGCTGAGGTTGGCATTGCTCAGGTTGCGGCCCGAAAAGTCTTTCTCCCTCAGGTTGGCACCCTGGAAGTCCGCCCCGCTAAGGTCAGGAGCCTGGCGGCTGCGAGCAGGGGCCTCGGAGGCTTCGTCTTGTGAGGAACGGGGATAGCGACTAGAGGGGTAGCGCCCGGCGCTAGACTGATTGGTCTGAGCAGACTCGGCACTGGCGGCGGAATAGTAGCTGCCATAGCGGGAAGGGCGAGTGCTGCTACCGTTACTACTGCTGCCGTTGCTGCTGCCGTTGCTACTGCCGCTACTACTGCTAGCGCTACTGCCGCCGCCTCGAGCAGTATAGGCAGCCGAAGTCCGATAGTAGGATTCGTAGGGTGGGCGATAGCTGGGTCGGCTGTAGGCGCTGTAGGCTCGGGCAGAATCCCTGGACTGTGACGTCGAACGAGCGCTCTGGGACGGCTCGCTGGCTGCCGCGTTACGGCTGGCTGCCCGACTGCCGGAAGCAGCGCTGCTTTTGCCGTTGCGCGATCGCAGCAAAGCCCGAGCTTCGTTCAGCAGCTTCAGTTTCTCCTGAGCCTTTTCGCGCAGGCGAGTCTTCTCCGCCGGGATCCGGTCGGGATGCCAAATGAACACCAGATCCTTATAGGACTGGTTTACATCTGCCATCGAAGCTTTGGGGTCTAGCTCCAAGACGCGATAGGCTCGGTCGATATCATCCATGCGCTACGGTGGCGTCGCTCGTTCTATTGCTGACTACTATTGTAAGCGTATGCTTGATTATGGCGGCTGCGGTCGCGATCGCGGCGCAAATCACAGCAATCTTTATGGTTTCCGCCAGTCCGGGAGTTCTAGCGCCAGCCTAGAACGGGCAGCGATTCACTCCTCAGCAATGCGCAATTCATGAATATTCCATAGCGCGCCGCCCAGGGCCGAATATTCAACGCCCTTAATCTTGTCTCGTACGGCCACCATGGAATACTGATTGATTAAATAGATAAACGGCAGATATTCTTGGGTCAGGCGCTGCGTCTCGACATAGAGCTCCCGCCTTTCGTCTTCGTCCAGCTCCTGGGCCGCTTCGATGTAGAGGTTGCTAATTTCGGCCTCCCAGTCGTACACCTCGCGACCTTCCAGCGGGGCCGCACCCGGCGGGGGCTTCTGGTTGAAAAAATGAAGCCCCCCATCGGCTAGCCAGAGGTTAGCGCCATTATTCGGCTCGATGCCGCCGGTAAAGCCCAGGACGATTGACTCCCACTCTAGGCTATCGCTCAGCTTGCTGACTAACGAGCCAAAGTCAATCGGCTGAAAATCAACCCGAATGCCGATCTTACCCAAGTCCTGCTTCACCTGAGCCCCCACCGCTTCCCGAATAGCATTGCCCGCATTGGTCAGCAGCGTAAACCGCACCGGGTTGTCGTCCCAGTCCAGCAGCCGACCGTCGGACGCATATTGGAAACCCGCCGACAGCAGCAGCTCCTTAGCCTTTTCAGGGTCATACTCATACACCGGTAGGCCGTCTTCTTCGCTGGCGAAATAGGGGCTCTGATAGGAAATCGGCGAATTTTGCAGCACGCCCAGGCCGCGATAAATATTATTCAGCATGGTCTCACGGTCGATGGCGTGAGCAACGGCCTGACGAAACTCCAGAGCATTGAACCAGCGCGCCTTCACTGGGTTCACTAGGGGCTGACCATTACGCGAGCCCTGGTTCAGATTAAAGGTCATAAATAGCGTGCCGGGCGCAGGGCCACCGTTGTAGACCGTATAGTTGCCCTGCTCTTCAGTCTGCTTCATCAGCGAAAAGTTATCCGGCGTGACCGACATATCGTCCAGTCCGCCCGAGCGAAACTGAGCAAATTCGCTATTTTGCGACTCCACAATCTGCCAGACAATCTGCTCGATGTAGGGCTGCTGCTCGCCATTTGGCCCAGTACGCCAGTAGTAGGGATTTCGCTCAAAGATCAGCCGCTCCCCCGGCACGTAGCGTTCCAGCATGTAGGGGCCATTGAACACAAGCTTGTCTGGGTCGGTGCTGGTATCCCAGGCGGAGAGAAACTTGGGCTGACCCTGGGAATCTTTTTCCGCCACCAGTGGTTCCAAGACATGCTGGGGCAAAATCGCCAGGCCGGTAATCCGTAAAAAGGGCGCAAAGGGTTCCGGAATCTGAAACTCCACCCGGCGCTCGTCTAGCTTACGCACCTGCGGCAGCTTGCCTTCCTCACCCACTCGCAAAATGTCGCGGGTATCGGTTGGGATTTCCTCATTCAAAAAAATGTCGTTATAGGTAAAGACGACGTCTTCCGCCGTCAGCGGCTCCCCATCCGACCACTTCAGCCCTTCCCGCAGCGTAAAGACGATATTCATCCCGTCGTCAGAAACGTCCCAGGATTCGGCTAGAGCAGGTTCAATTTCGCCCGTTAAAGGATTATCAGTAACCAGCCCCTCATAGGTCAGCCCAAAAATATTGGGAGACTCATTGTTCAGCGCATAGTTAAAAGTTTTCGGATCGCTTAGCAGCCCCTCAACAATCCGAGGCACATCCGCCGCCTGGGTCTCAAACATCGACAGGCTACAGCTGGGCAGCACCACGGCCAGTGTCAGCGCCATCAGCCCAGCCAAAACCCGCCCCCAAAGCCGATGCCTAAATCCGAATAGCCCCTTGTCAAATCGAAATGACTGCAAAGACATAGCCGCTAGAAGCTCAAAAAAAGTCTGCCCCCAATATAGCCCCTACCCCCTAACTCCATCATCCCTAACGTCTACAGCAACGCTTCCCGAACATCCCCTCTCAACTCTCAGCTCTTTACCCTTTACTCTTTACTCTTTACTCTCTACTCTTTACTCTCTACTCTTTACCCACCCACCCTCCAAAGATGACGTTTCTTCGCAAACCACCCCGCTCGCCCCCACTCCTATGGCAAGGTGAGAAACAGGAGAATTTATCAGGTGATGGGATGAGCGAACCTAAAACCCAGACTTGCCCAATTTGCCAGGTCAAAATTATGGTCGGCACGGCGGGGGGCGATCGCGTTTTATTTTCCGCTGGACCACCGGGAACGCGAGCCAAGCTATGGGCTAGGGTCTGCCAGTTCAATAAAAAGTCCGGCTGCATCAACGAGCAGGCTAAGGCCGAGAACATCAGCGCCGATGATTACTATAAAGAAGCGCCCAATTTGAACCTTTAAATTGCCAAAATATGGGCCATAATGGCAGAAACTTGCCGACTTCGTTCTGGAAAGAATATTCAGATTTCCTATGAAACTATCTAGATTCTTCAGCTACACGCTGCTGGTTCCCGCTGCTCTGGTTATGACCGGTCTGACCGCAGGCCGGGCCTCAGCCCAGCTCTACAGCCCGATCAGCCTGCCCAATAGCCGCGAAATCACCGATACCCTTTCCGAGCAGGACATCCCCACCGGCTTTGGCGGCTTTGCCAGAGACTACGTCGTGGAGCTTCAGGAAGGCGACCAGATTACCATCGACGCCATTTCTGAAGAGTTCGACACCCTGGTGACGCTGATGAATACCAACGGCATCACCATTAGCGAAAACGACGACGGCCCCGACGGCACGACGAATTCGCTGCTGTTCGCCCGGATTACTGAAACCGGTAAGTACACCGTCCGCGTCCGCTCCTATGCCGGCGAAGGCTCAGGCGAATTTTCTCTCAAGTTGGCCCGTCTGCGCCCGATCGAGTAGCTCCCCGCCGACCGAGCTGCTGCTTTTCGCCTTTATGGCCAGGATCTGATCAAAACCAGGGGCCTAGTTTCGCAAGGGTACTCCCCTAATCAAAGACACCCAAGATTTCCTTGCTAACCATCACAATCTTTTGCTACCTTAGTTAAGCGCAATTTGCGCGCCGGGATAGCTCAGCTGGTAGAGCAGAGGACTGAAAATCCTCGTGTCGGCGGTTCAAGTCCGCCTCCTGGCATTTTATAAAGATTTTAAAGCGTAAATCCTGGCATTAGACGTTTGTGCATAAGGGTACGAGCCATCAGGTATAGGATGGGTTGAAGCTGTCTCAACCCATCCATACACTTATACAAATCCCATGGATAAAATGGGCGCTGACCTAACGGCGAGATGATATGCGTCAGATGATTGTGCAGGTGCCACAGGGCCAGGGGAAAGCAGTTTTTGAGACGGCCAAACAGCACCAGGGTAAAAATTTAATTCAGTTCGGGGCGATGGGGCGCGATGGCCCGATTGATGTTGTTATTCTGCATACGGTAAATCGAGAGATTGAACCGATTTTGCAGGCCCTGGAACCGATTGCTGATCTCCATGTGGCCCTGTTCCCCCACGGCGTTTTGGCGCTTCAGCCGCCGCCTTCTGAAACGCCCGAAAGCGTCACCGATGTTCAACCCCGCAGCTCGCTAGAAATTTTTTTGGCGGGGCTCCAGAGCATTGGCTCCTGGCGCAGTCTGCTGGCCTATGCGGCAGCCGGGGGCGGCATTGCCTGGATTGGGCTGTTTACCAACAGCAGTTTTTTACTCGTAGCGGCGATGCTGATTGCGCCCTTTGCCGAGCCCGCGATGAACGTGGCGATCGCGACGGCCCGAGGCGATCGCACATTGCTCAAGCAAAGCCTGCTGCGCTATTTTGCTGCTTTGGTCAGCGTTACCGTTTTAGAACCGCCGAGGCAGGCCCAGTAACGGCTCTGCCGGAAGAGGGATCTTGACCAAATTGGGCTTCAAAACTCTCAGAGTTTCCTACGATCGGATTGAGACTTGAATATTCTCACTTTCGACTGGAGCCATTTTTAGCCATGACGTCCCCTAACCTTCAGCAAGAAAAGAGCCTAACGGCTTTCATCACCGCCCTTAGTCAGCAAGATGAATCTCTGCCTGATAGTCTACGAGCTCAGCTACAAGCTATCGGCCAGAATCTAGAAAATCGAGCGATGGAGCTGCCTGCGATCGCGGCTAGCCTGCCCCGCCTGAACCAGGCCTATCAGCAGGCGCTGACAGCTACCCAAACGGACGTGGACAAAAGTGCGGCCTTTGTTTCATCGCCCAGCCAAGATCCGGGTGATGCCTTGCGCGATCGCGCCGCCAAAATTTTCACCGATCCAGATCCGGTTCAGGCCGCCCAGAAAAGCCAGACCCGAGGGCTAAGACAAGTCGCCTCAAATCCATTAAAACGCTTTTTTGGCAGAGGCTAATAGCGAAAATTTTGGCAATGGGTCGGTTGGGAAAGATTGGTCTCTTTACAACTGCTGTCGATACCGTCCTAGCGCCATCAGCGGGAAATGCTGGTAGTAGAGGTGGTAGCGAATATAAAAGTGGCCGGGGAAGCCGGTGCCGGTGAATTCGGACTCTTGCCAGGTGCCGTCTTCGTGCTGAGTGCGAAGTAAATATTGAATGCCGCTGTGGACCGCTGATTTGGCCGCAGAGTCTGGGTAAAAAGCAGCGTCGATTAAGCCGAGTAAGGCCCAGGCGGTTTGGGAAGCGGTGCTGGGTCCCTGTCCTTTTAAGCTGGGGTCGTCGTAGCTGCGGCAGGTTTCTCCCCAGCCGCCGTCAGCATTTTGACACTGCACTAGCCAGGCAACGCCGCGCTCAATCTGAGGTTGGCAGCGTTCGGGTGCAATCAGAGCTAGGGCAGAGAGGGCTCCACTAGTCCCGTAGATATAGTTCACGCCCCAGCGGCCAAACCAGCTGCCGTCTGGCTCCTGTTCTCGCATGAGATAGCTCAAGCCTCGGGCTAGTCTCTGAGCCGTCAGCGTATCAGCGTAGCTAACGGCAAGGGTCGCATCGTCAGATAGGCGACCGTGCATTTCCAACACTCGAGCCGTGATGTCGGCGGTGCTGGGGTCGATCATGGCCTTAAGATCGCCGTAGGGAATCGCATTCAGCCAGTCCTGGTTGTTGTCGATATCAAAGGCGGCCCAGCCCCCGGTCTGACATTGCATCGTGGCAATCCAACGGACAGCTCGCGCGATCGCGCTTTGCTTCAGCGCCTCATTCGGCAGGGTGATATCCTGTAAGGCCATGGCCACCACAGCGGTATCGTCTACGTCTGGATAAAAGCGATTCTCAAATTCAAAGGCCCAGCCGCCCGGCCTGCCCTGGGGATTTTTCACCGACCAGTCGCCATAGGCGAGAATCTGTTTTTCCAGCAGCCATTCCCCAGCCTGCACCAAAGCCGGATGGTCGGCAGCCAGGCCCGAGTCGGTCAGGGCACGCAGGGCCAGGGCTGTATCCCAGACAGGGGAAATGCAGGCCTGCACCCAGTAGGTTTCCTCAGTTTCGACAGCGAAGCGATCTATCGCCCGGAGTCCCCGCTGTACGACCGGGTCGTTCGCGTCGTAGCCTAGGGCGCGCAGGGCCAGCATCGAATTGAGCATGGCGGGAATAATGCCGCCCCAATCTCCCGAGGCTTCCTGCCGCTCGATGACCCATTTTTCAGCCTGCCGTAGGCCCGCTTCTCGAAAAGGCACCGCGTTGAACGCCTCTGCCAGTTTAAAGGCTTTATCCAACCAGAGAAAGGCATCACTCCAGTCGCCGCGCTCGGGAATTTCCCAGCGGACATTCTCAATTCCTTCGGCGTAGAGCTCGTTCAGCCGGAAGGCGGGTTCGACCAGATAAACCGGCTTTTGGTCAAAGACAATCAGCAGTGGCACGGTGCTGCCCCGAGCCCAGCTCGAAAGTTCGTAGATGCTAACAGGAAAGGGCGGCTCTAACAACATCACCCAGGCTGGTAAAGACGGCAGCCCCTGCCACTGGTAGCAGCCGATCAGAGCCAGGTGCAGCTTGGTGAAGATGCGGCATTGGCTAATCCCGCCCCGACTCAGGATGAATTTTTTAGCCTTGATCAAGGCCCCATCGCTGGCCGGAATACCCAGCAGCCGCAGCGCCATATAGGCTTCGACTGACGTACTCAGGTCGCCGCCATCGTTGTAGAACAGTTCCCAGCCGCCGTGGTCGCACTGGCGCGATCGCAAATACCGTTCTGCTTTTTTTAACGGCCGCTCGTGGTCGGTTCCCCAAACCTTGTGCAGCAGGATAATCTCGGCGGTGATCGTGACGTTGGACTCCAGATCGGCCCACCAGTAGCCGTCGGGCTTTTGAATCGAGAGCAGATAGCGCTGGGCGGCGGCAATGCTTTGCTCTAGTCCGATGAGCTGATCAGTCTGTGGGGTTTGCATTCGGGTCTGACGCCAGATGGGGCGACATCAGGGTAGCATAATGCCAATTTCAATCAATTTATCAATATGGAAAGTGCGTTACTGGGGCTGGTGGGAATTTCAGCCGCGATCTGGCTGGGGCTGCTGGGTTTTTGGGGGCAGTTTTGGCGGGCAGACCAGCGATTGGATACGCAGGAGAGCCCTTTGGAAACCTGGCCAACCGTAGCGGTGGTGATTCCAGCCCGGGATGAGGCTGAGCTGATTGGGACGGCAGCGCGATCTCACCTCACCCAAACCTATGCCGGCCCGCTTTCCATCGTCCTCGTTGACGACCAAAGCACTGACGATACCGCTGAAATCGTTACTCAGGTAGCAGAAGCACTGGAGGAAACCGCTCACCTAAAAGTTCTCTCGGGCAAACCCCTCCCGCCGGTCTGGACTGGCAAGCTCTGGGCAATGGAGCAGGGATTTCGCTATCTACAACAGCAGCCCTCACCTCCCGACTATTTGCTCTTCACCGATGCCGATATTGAACATGACCCGGCCAGCGTGCAGCAGCTGGTGACTAAAGCGGAATCAGAAAAACTAGACCTGGTCTCTCTGATGGTGCGGCTGCGCTGTCAGAGCGCTTGGGAAAAGCTGTTGATCCCCGCCTTTGTCTTCTTCTTTCAGCTGTTGTATCCCTTCCCCTGGGTGAACAATTCCAACAGCAAAATGGCAGCCGCTGCGGGAGGCTGCGCCCTGATTCGCTTTAGCGCCTTGGAGCGGATTGATGGTCTGCAAACCATTCGCCACGCCCTGATTGACGACTGTGCCCTGGGCGCGGCAGTTAAGGCGGGTGGCCCGATCTGGCTGGGGCTGAGCACAAAGACTCACAGCCTGCGACCCTATTCCAACTTGCAGAGTATCTGGAATATGGTGGCCCGCAGCGCCTATACCCAGCTTAGCTATTCTCCCTGGCTGCTGATGGGTACGGTGTTGGGGATGGGACTGGTTTATCTGGTGCCGCCGCTAGGGCTGGTGGTTGGACTGATTGGAGGGAATGATGCGATCGCGCTGACGGGGCTTGCAGGTTGGCTACTGATGGCTTGGGCCTACTGGCCTACGCTGCGGCTGTACGGCGGGTCACCTCCGCTAGCCTTAGCGCTGCCGCTGATTGCGCTACTGTATACGCTGATGACGCTGGATTCAGCCCGACGCCACTGGGCAGGCAAAGGCGGCGCTTGGAAAGGACGAATTTATAGCGATTTGCAATAGCGGATGCCAGCGCTATTGCTTTGAGAGGTTGGTGAGCAATTATCCCCCAGTCTTACGAACATGCTAGTTTGAAGACATGGGCACTAAATCGCAAAGTCGGTTGACTAAAAATGCAAATACAGCAACGCAACTACACCCCAGAAGAGTATTTAGCACAAGAGGAGACTGCTGAATTTCGCAGCGAATATCGAGATGGGGAAATTGTGCCGATGACGGGCGGTTCGATTAATCATAATCAGATTGCAGGCAATATCTATGCTTTTTTGAAGTTTATGCTGCGTAAAACAGATTTTAAGCCCTACATCGGCGATTTACGGCTATGGATTCCTGAGCACCGACTATATACTTATCCAGATGTATTTCTAATTCAGGGTCAGCCCGTTTTCCAAGGTCAGCGCACAGATACTATTTTGAATCCTTGCCTGATCGTCGAGGTTTTATCGAAATCTACAAAGGACTATGACCGTACCGATAAATTTCGCTACTATCGCTCCATTCCATCGTTTCAAGAATATGTATTAATCAATCAGTATAAGCTCGAAATTGAGCATTACCTGAAGACAGAGGAAAATTCATGGCTCTTTCGAATCTATGAATCTGAAGCTGAGAAAATAATGCTGGCTTCGACCGGGGTTGAAATCAGGGTTGACGATATCTACGAAAATGTCAGCTTCAACATCGGCGAGGCATAAGCGCGAATCTGATCAGAGTGCATCTGGGTCAACCCCCATCGCCCGCAGCCGGTCCGCCAAGCGTTCGGCTCGCTGTCGCTCTGTTTCGGCCTGCTGCTGGGCTATTTCAGCCTGCTGCTGGGCTGCTTCAGCCTGCTGCTGTGCCGTTTTTTGCCCTTCCGCTCCGGTGGGGATGACCTGACCGATGCGATCGCACCAGCGCAGCCACAGCCGGGTCACCTCGTCCTCAAACGGTCCTTCCCACAGCGCTAGGCCCAAGCCCAAAGCCTCTAGCTCAATCGACTCGCCAACGCTGGTCATTCCCGACTCTGAGGTCAGCTCGCGATAGCCGCTAGCCACAATCGACCATACCCGCAGCAGTGCCCCGTCCATTTCATCCTCACCCTGAATTTGTCGCAGCGGATCAAATACCGCGTAGTAACGCACCCCAATTTGGGCGTAGAGGTCTCGCCTAGTCAGTGTTTTGCCTTTCCGTCGCGATTTCTGGCTAAGCTTTAGCTCATCCCCTTCCTGCTTGGACACAATCTCGATGCAGACTTCAGGAACTTTGCCAAATTCCCAGACAAAGTAAGATCGATTGCGCCGCTGGGAGAAATCGTCTGGCCGCTGCACGCCCAGGCTAAGCATGACGTCCGGTACCACCGGGTCGCCTTTGAGTTTATAAAACAATCCTACATTCGCCGCGGCCAGGAAGGGCGGCGGCAGCGCTTCGGCGCTGTAGAGCGGTTCAACCAGCAGCCGCTGCTGCACCTCCGATTGAAAATTATCCACTGGATTGTCGTCCTCGATCACCAGATGGCTGATATCAAGTTCAGTAATGACGTCTTCATCATTCAGCAGGTCTGGAACCCTAGCCATAGATCACCTCAGAATGCGCCTGGGTCGAACTGACTTTATCCTAACCCATGGACTTTAACCGCAGGGCTGAGACCACAGTTTCTAGGGATTTGAGCCCTTTAAGTGAACCCCGAATCAGCCGTATTGCTGCGACTGGATGGCTCAGGAAGCTCAACCCTAATGGCACTGGCGCGATCGCGCCGTTGGCCCCAATCGCGTTTGAAATATTGGGTAAATCGTGGTGACAGTCGTCGCTAATGATGCGCAGGATGGCGATTCTGCGATGGGGCAACGCTTGCAAAAGGGCGGCGGCTTCCATATCTACGACGTCGGCACCGTAGCGATCGCGCAGTTCCCGCTTCTCAGCCGCCGTTGTGATTACGCGGTCGCAGGTTACCCCAACCCCAGTTGTTATTCCAAGCTGTTCTGCAAGCTGAGTTGTCAGAGCGCGATCACACTCATGAATCTCTGAGTTCCCAGATTCATAGCCGTTCCAAACCTGTTCTATCAGCACGCCATCTCCAGCACCGTATTCAGGAAATAGACTGCCACCCAAGCCGATTAGCAACAGATTTCCCTGAAGCTGTGAACGATCTTCCCAGGCCTCTAAAAACTGTCGCACCGGCTGCGGTCCTGCTGGAATGGCGACAACTTTCGGACCCTTGCCAGACTGCCCCAGGGCTCGTTTTACCGCCCGATATTCAGCTCCAGCGGGTACCAGAATCGTCTGAATTTCAGCGTGCATAGACCGTCTGACTGGGAGGCTGATTGTAGACGACCTGGCCGTAGTCGAGCTTAATTAGACGATCGGCCAGATGAAAATAGCGATCGTCATGGCTGATTACAAATATTGCCTTGCCTTGGGCCTGGAGGTTGGGTAAGAACTGGCTATAGAAGAGATCTTTGAACGTCGGATCTTGGTCAGCGGCCCATTCATCGAACAGGTAGATCGGACGATTTTCTAGATAGGCGGTCAGCAGCGTCAGGCGTTTGCGCTGGCCTTGGGATAGCGCGGTCGTCGAAAACTGGCCCTGGTCGATGCTGACTTTATGGTTGAGCTGGAGCTTTTGCAAGTAGCTCTGAGCGCGAGCATCGTCGGCCTGGCGATCGAAACCCAGCAGCCGTTCAAATAGGAAAAAGTCTGAGAAAACAACCGAGAAATACTGGCGGTATCTTTCCTGTTGCTCAGGGTCAATCGGCTGATCGTCCAGCCAGATCGAACCCGACTGAGGCTGGTAAAGACCCGTCAATAGCTTAGCCAAAGTCGATTTACCGCTGCCGTTGCCGCCAATTACAAAAATCAGATCGCCCGGATGCACCGTCAGGTCAATTGGGCCGAGGGTAAATTCGCGTTCCCGATCGGTGCGGTAGCTATGGGTGACGCCCCTGAGTTCCAGACGATGCCAGTCTGCTGGCGGCGGCGGGGGGCCAGTGGCATCCGGGTCGCTGAGGCTGAGGCCCAGGGTTTCAATCTTTTGCAGGGCAATGCTGGCTTTGCTCAGCAGCGGCAGCTTGTTCACCAGGCTCTCCATCGGCCCGAGCAGATAGGTGAAGGTGAGCACGTAGCCAATCCGGGTTTCAGGACTGATGCCAATCCAGCGGGGTAGGGCAAACAGCACCAGGCCAATGGCAAAAAAGTAGATCAGCTTGCCCCAGCTGTCGAGCACGGCAAATAGACTAAGTCCCCGGCTGTTGTAGCGCGTTGCCTGCCGGGCGGTCTTCTCCAGGTCGGTGTGGAAAAAGTCCTGCCGCCCAGCGTAGTGAAGCTTCAGCTCCTTCACCCCATCTATCAATGTGCGAAAGTGCTGAAATAGCCGATCCTGCTGCTCCCGCGCGGCGCTCAGCCAGCGGCGTCCCGCCACCAAGAACCAGCGGCAGCTGACCGACGCAACCAGCGTCAACAGCAGCACCAGGGCTAACACTCGCCAGGACAGCCAGGAAATATAGACCATACAGCCTGCGGCGCTGGCCATATTGATCACCAACACCGGCACCGCGCCCGCTGCCGTAGCCACAGCCTGAATGTCTTCCGTCAGCATTACCAGCAGGCGAGGCAGGCCCAGATTTTCTAAGGGCTTCAGCTCGGTAGCTAGAATCTGGCGGCTGAGCCGCAGCTGGAGGCCGAACACCGCTTCCTGGGAAAAGCGCACCAGCAAAATTCGAGACACGATGGCGGTGAGCAGGGCGACCAGGCCCAGGGCCATAAAAGCTACCGCGATCGCGCTCGAAGGCGAATTATCCTTTACCACCGTCCGGCTAATCAGCGCAATCAGACCGGCACTACAGCCGCCGCTGATAAAGCCGGTGATTAGCGCGATCGCGATCGCCTGCCAGGATGCGCGTAGCAGAAAGGCGACTAGACTCATCGCGGCCCTAAACGGGTACTAACTGGCAATTTTACTGAGCTGCCCCACGATGGTCAGCACGTCGCTGCGGCTGAGCTTTTCTTTACCCTGGGATAGCGCGTCCAGAGTGCCGTGGGCCAGGGCCAGCGGAATTCGGCAAAAGACCAGAGCGGGGCCTTTGGGCAGAGCCGCCGTATAGGCATCGGCTAGACTCAGGTTATGGCGGGCATAGCGCTGCATCTCCTCAGCCGTCCAGCCCTGGGGATAGAAGTCAACGCCCCGGGTTAGGTCCTCCGCGTGGTTGCGCAAAATATTCACCGCTTGGAGCCCGCGCCCAAACCCGATCGCCTCGGTGCGATTGGTCTGGGTGCCGTCGTGCCAGGCCCACAGGTCAGACAGCATCAGACCCACGGCCCCAGCCACACTAAAGGTATAGCGGTTCAGGTCGGCTTCGGTTTGAATCACCCAGTTGCGCTCAGCCCAGTAGGCCATCCGATCGGCCATGGCGGCGGTGGCGTCCCAGATTCGAGGCGCGATCGCGCTCGGAGCCAGCAGCGCCCATTCTCCAATCCGCAGCGACACTTCTTCGAGGTGGGACTCAAAGTCGCCCAGCCCTTCAGTGAAATCACCTACGGTAGAAGCCTCCGTGCCCGCCTGTAGGTTCAGGCTGATCAGCCTCAGCAGCCTGGCTTTCACCGCGTAGTCCAGGCCGGAATGATCCTCAATTTGGTCAATCGCTCGCATACAGAGATAGGCCGAGGCGACCGCCTCTTGCAGCCCTGCGGGTAGCAAGCTGATCGGAATATAAAAGGTGCGGCTAGTGGCTTTAAGCAGGGCTAGCGCCGGGCTGACGGAAGTCATTCGTTCATCTCCTCATACGAATAGGCGGATGGAGCAGGCAACTCAATTTTGCAGGCTTTTATCTCAAAAAAATTAATCACGGATTAATTCGCCAAAGGGGAAATGCATTAAGGTGTTTTGATACTCGTGCCTACTTTACCCTTAAGTTTGAATCAGCGCATGTAGACATGCAGTCGCTTGATGTAAAAGGGCTCAGATGTTCTGTAACCCCGTAAAAGCTACCACAGGAGCGAACCCAAAAAATGGGCATTCATTTACAGCAGGCCGTTTCAGTCGGGCAGTATCTGGTCACTCAGCGGCTCAAAGGACGCAAGCGCTACCCGCTCGTCCTGATGCTAGAGCCGCTATTTCGCTGCAATCTGGCCTGCTCGGGCTGTGGCAAAATCCAGCATCCCAAAGAAATTCTGAAGCAGCACCTGTCGCCAGAGGAATGCTTTGCCGCAGTTGAGGAATGCGGCGCGCCGGTGGTTTCGATTCCGGGGGGTGAACCGCTGCTGCATCCCCAGATTGACCAGATTGTGCAGGGGCTGGTGAAGCGTAAAAAGTTTATCTACCTCTGCACCAACGGGCTGCTGCTGGAAAAAAGCCTGAATCAATTTACGCCGTCTCCCTATCTTAGCTTCAGCGTTCACCTAGACGGCCTGCAGGAGCTGCATGACCAATGCGTAGACCGCAAGGGCGTCTTTGATATTGCCGTCAGCGCTATCCGGGCGGCCAAGGCTCAGGGGTTCCGGGTGACGACTAATACTACGATTTTCGACGGCACCGACCCGCAGGAGATTCAGGCTCTGTTCGACTACCTGACCGAGCTGGGGGTAGACGGCATGATGGTGTCCCCCGGCTACAGCTATGAATGGGCACCTGACCAGGACCACTTTTTGCAGCGCGAGCAGACCAAGGCCCTATTTCGAGAAATCCTGGCCCCCTTCCAGGCCGGTAAAAAAGCCTGGCAGTTCAATCACAATCCCCTGTTCCTGGACTTTCTGACCGGCCAGAAGGACTATGACTGCACCCCTTGGGGTAGCCCCAGCTACAGCGTTTTAGGCTGGCAAAAGCCCTGCTACCTGCTGAATGAAGGGCACTACCAAACCTTTCAAGAGCTGCTGGAGAATACCGACTGGGACCAGTACGGCACCCAGAGCGGCAATCCCCAGTGCGCTGACTGTATGGTTCACTGCGGCTATGAGCCGACCGCAGCCGTCGATGCGATGCAGCCCAAGAATATGGCGCGATCGCTCGGCAGCCTATTTGGCGCATCCTAAGCCGAGGTCAGCTGATCAACGCACCGGGTGGGTTGGCGCTTTAACCAACCTCGCTCGGCATACCAGCCAATCGCATCAGCCAGCGATTCCTCCACCGGGCGACCGTGAAAGCCCAGTTCCTGGTGGGCCTTGCGCGAATCAAAGCGTATCGGGCTACCGGCCAGGCGAACGCCGGTTAAGGGGGCGGCAGGTGGACGATGGGTAATGTAGTCGGCGATGAATTCTTGCACGCGGCTCACGGTTAGGGCAAGCCAGTAGGGTACCTGCCGTTGGGGCATTGATAGCCCGGTCAGTTTGGTCAAAATTTGCAGCAGCTCCCTGAGCTCTAGATGGGTATGGCCCAGCAGGTATCGCTCGCCCACTCGGCCCTTTTCGGCAGCGAGAATATGACCCATGGCCACGTCTCGGGCATCAACTAGATTGAGGGTGCTGTTGAGAAAAGCGGGATAGTCACCGTTCAGGAATCCCAAAATCATCCGGGAAGGCGGCGTCAGGTTGCGATCGCGCGGCCCAATCGGAATCGTCGGATTGACGATCACCACCGGCAGACCACGCTCGGCGGCGGCAAAAGCTTCCTGCTCTGCTAGAAATTTGCCTTGGCAGTAGGCGCCGACCATATCGTCAAAGGTCAGCCGTACCGATTCGTCGATCAGGTCTGGGGACTTAGCCCGATCCGTCTTCAGGATCGATTCGGTTGAGGTATGGATGACTCGATCTACTCCTGCTGCCTGAGCTGCCGTCATGATGTTGCGCGTGCCGACCTGGTTTACCGTGAGGAAGGTTTGCTTTTGAGCCGACCACAAACCGGCGTTGGCCGCCAGGTGAAAGACCCATTGGGTATCCGCGATCGCGCTTTCCACCACTGCCCGGTCGGTAATCGATCCCTGAACATAGTCAACGCCTTCAATCGGCTGTTCAGGTACCGCCAGGTCTAAAATGCGAACGGTTTCTCCTCGCTCTAGCAGTGTCTGGACGACGTACTGCCCGATAAATCCTAGCCCCCCCGTTACTAAGCAAGTCTTCCCCATGTCGCAACCTCGCCTTTTGCATCCCCTGATGGGCAGTAACCTAAAAACATTGCGATCGCTGATCGCTCGCAATGGCACCGGCCAATATCCCCTACATCTGGCCATTATTATGACAGCGGCGGTGCTGCGCTGGCCGTTTTCCACCTATGAGCGCTGGCAGGTGACGCAGCTGCCTTCCCCCCAACCCAACCCGGCCCCGCCGGTCTTCATCGTCGGCCACTGGCGCAGCGGCACCACCTTTCTGTACAACCTGCTGAGCCGCTCTTCGCAGTTTGCCTATGTGACGCCGATCGCCACCGGCCTGCCCTGGGACTTTCTCACCATCGGCAAGCTGCTAAAGCCTATCCTAGAAAGGGCATTGCCAAAAGGTCGCTTCATCGACCGGGTGCCGGTCAATCCAGATTCTCCCCAGGAAGATGAAATCGCTCTGGCGAGTATGCAGCCTGTCTCTTTTTATCATGGCCTGTATTTCCCAGAACACTTTGTCGAAAACTTCAATGCCGGAATTTTTTTTGAGGGATGTAGTGAACCAGAAATAGAGGGCTGGCGCTGGGCAATGATGCATTTTTGTCAGAAGCTTCAGCTACAAAATCCGGGCCAGCAGCTGCTCATTAAAAATCCGGTGTATACGGCTCGAATCCAGCAGCTGCGAAGCCTCTGGCCCAATGCGAAATTTATCCATATCTATCGAAATCCCTACGTGGTGTTTCAGTCAACCCTTAACTTTTACAACAAGTTGTTTCACGAACTCTCGCTTCAGAGATTCGACCAGGTACCGATTGAAGAGATTGTTCTCAGTAGCTATCCGAAAATGATGAATGCGCTGTTCCGAGATACTGCACAGCTTCCCCAGCAGGACTTTGTCGAGATTCAGTTTGAAATGTTTGAAACAAATCCCCTACCGCAGCTGCAAAAAGTCTACGCTCAGCTGGAGCTAGACGGCTGGGAAACGGCAGAACCCGCTTTTCAACGCTACCTGAAGGCCCAAAAAAACTATCGCAAAAATCACTATGCGTTTGAGCAACGCACCCTTGAGCGGGTTCAAACCCGCTGGCAGCCTTTTATTGAACGGTGGAACTACCCGCCGCCGCCGGCTTAGAACACCAGGCCGTCGTGCTGTCTCTCACCCTGGCAGCCGTCTCTGAAACAGGGCAGTCATACGCCTATTGCTCTGCACCTGTCCTCAGTTCTAATGGATAGGCAGACACCAGCCCCATCGTCATCAGGTATTGCTGGCTTTCCTGGGTCAGCAGCAGGCTGGCTAGCTTGGAGCCAATATTAGACCGGGTGTTATCGAAGGGATAGACTACGGCCAGGGGGTAGGCCAGGGGATAGGACCCACTACGGATGGCGGCGGCATTGGGGTGGTAGCTGCCTTTGCGATCGCACAGGTCACTATCGGGCTCAACGGCATTGCCATTGTCTAGAATCAGCGGTGAAACTGGTTCGTTCTCAACCGATAGGGCCAGCGGATAAACTGAACACTGACCGACGACCTGACTGAGCGGCGCAATCCCAATACTGCCGGTGGTATCGTTCTCAAAGTCTTGCAAAATCAGCCGCAGCATTTCCAGGCTTGGAAAAGCAGCGGTCTCAGCCGGATAAAAATCCACCTGTTGCTGAAAAATTGCCTGAACGGTCGGGTCGTTTGACCCATAGCGGTTGACCGACAGATCGACCGGGCTGATCTGCTGCCAGTTGCTGATTTGCCCCGTATAAAGCTGTTTTAGCTGAGGTAGGCTAACTTCTCCATCCAGCGCATCGGTGAGTCCTTTGGTCCGGTCTGGATAATTGAAGGCAACCACGGGCACCAGACTATCGTAGGCAATGATAGTAGCGGTGATATCAGCAGGCAGCGGCCCGATTAGCGGCAGAATCGCAAACTCCGCCTGCCCCGACTGAATCGCCGCGATCGCGGTTGCCGCAGTTGGGGTCGAACGCCCAATTAGCGTCAGGTCTGGATAGCGCGCTTGCAGCTGGTTGAATAGGGGAGGCGCTGGCAGAGTCGAGGTATCCAGTGAGGTTTGAATGAGGGGATGCCAGTAGGCAAACTCTGGGCTGGCGTAGGGATAGCGACCGGTGGGAACTGCACCGATATCGGCAAAGCAGCAGGGAGGTAAGGGGCTATTAGCGTAGCTAGGCTGGCGCGATCGCAGCAGTAGCCAGGTAATGCTAGCCAGGGCCGCGACTACTGCCGCCGCAATCAACAAAGGGACATAGGGTCTATACCCAGAGCGATGAGCCGTCAAAATTTCAGCCTGCCGCAGCTCCCACTGGCTGACCGCAGCCTCCGGCGGCAGCTTCAGTAGGGCCATACGGGCGACTTCAGCGCTGACAAACGGCGGCTCGACACCTATCAGTCTACGAATAAACAGCTGGAGTGGGGCATAGAGGGCGGTAGGCCAATCGCCATCCAAACGCGGATTCAGCGGCTGACCCTGCTGGTTCACGGTCGCCCCGTTGAGCAGGTAGAATGCGATCTGTCCCAGGGCCGCTAAGTCCTGCTGGGGATCCGCCTCTCCCCGATTGACCAGCGCCGGGTCAAAGCGGGTTGCCCACTGGGCTAAGTCCGCCAGGTAAACGAATCCCTGAAGGTCGGCCTGACGATGGCTTTCGACCCAAAGCAGACTGTCCAGGCTGAGGTTGCCATGAACAATGCCCGTCTGCACCTGCCCTGATGGCAGCCTGAATTTTTGCTGGTGCAGGAACGTCAGCGTCTGCAAAACCTGGTTGAGCATGTCTACCACTGCCTGACCGCTGAACGGGCCGTGCTCGGCGCAGTAGCGATTGAGCGTAGGGCTGCAATCGACAGCAGGGGTGATCAGGTAGCAGCGATCGCCAGAGGGATCCGCGATCGCTTCCAACGGCGTCACAATTCGCAGATCCTGCATCCGCCCGTCGGCCAGCGCTAGTCCAGCCAGGCTGGTAAACGCCTCCTGGTACTGCCGCTGTTCCGCCGGGCTAAAGTACCGCTCGGGTAGCAAATACTCGTGGATCACCACCGGCTCTTCTGCCCCTAACCGCAGCCCGTCATACAGGCGGCTGATCCCCCGCCGTCCCAGGGGGTGACCAATCTGGTATTGGCCCTGCTTCCCCACGAGTTGCCCCTGCCCAGGTAGAAAAGCCGGAAAGCCACAGTATTCACAACGAGCCTGTCCGCTGTTAGCCGGTTCTAGGCAGCTCAAGGGGCTGCCCTGTAGGCAGCGATACTGGTGATAGTGAGGAGAGGGCGCTTGAATTGCTTCGGGAATGGCTGCCTGAACGGGTATGTCTGATGGCGCAGGCTCCGGCAAAACCTCTGGCCGGATTTCTTCTAAGGCAGATTTCAGCCAACTCAGCTTGGATAGGGCATGATACCGCCCTATCCGCCTCTGCGGCGGCAGTTGCAGTAAGTAGCGCCGAAGAACGCGCTTGGTCAGATGTCCTACAGGCACAGCCACCTTCATCAAACAAGTTTATTTGTTTAAAGAGCCTACCCAAATTGGGGGCTAGACTAACGCGCTATTGCTAACTGTTTAAAGCCTGTAGGGCAGCCTGTAAGTCAGTTTGTCCTTCTATAAGCGCATCTACGAGCATATTGATGTTGTCTAGAATGTACATCCACAGTAGAAACGTTTCCAAAAATTCAGCGGGATCGGTTTCTTTGAATTTACTTAGCACATAGACGTATTTGAAGATGAGCTGGCGATTGGTATTGATACTATAGGCCCCAAGCGGGACTGTCAGATTAACCTCATGCAAAAGCTGCTCTAGGTCAGGCAGCGTTTCAGAAGTGATTTGGATTGGGAGTTCGCAATAGAGCTGCAAGAGCTTTATAGACTCCATATCCTCGTCATCAATCGGCAGGAACATCAAATTCGCCACCCTTGAGCTGCCGCTGCCATCGGGCTCAAGCACGATTGATAGTGATGGGGAAGGAATCTGAGATGACGCTTCAAAAAGCCTGGATTCTAGCTCTAGCTCGCTCTCAATCAGCTCCTGTAGCCGTTTGAGCTCTAAGTGGTGCTTGGCCTGCATAAGTTCTGCTGACATGTTTGAATAACCTCTATGACCGTTGCTTCATCGCCGCTACCATCATCTCGATTTGCTTGTCAGGGCTGCGGGACAGCGCGTAAAACATGCCCGTATTAACACCCGTGGCTTTGATGTAATTATCGAGCAGCTGGATCCTAGTGTCTTGCGGAGACTTGACGCTCGCGATGGACTTAAAGATAAAGCGGGCATGGTTGACGTACTCTCGATGTTTATTCGTCGTTGATTTTTTGTCGTCTCCCTGGTCGCGATCGCGGTACAGCTTTTGCGCAAACTTAGCTCCGCCATGGGCTAGCTTATAGCCCCCCGAGCTTGCCTTAATTGCCTGACCAACCATTGCCCCGACGCCCGTTGCGCCCGTTGCGATGGTAGTAATATCGCCCGACATATTCACCAGCTCAAGGGCAACATCTGTCCATCCAGATGTCTGACGCTTTTGATTGATCTCAGACATCTTATCGGCAAACTCATACTCATTGATCTTGCGATCGGCATAGTTCAGAGTCCGCACATTAACCTTCAGGTTACGCAATCTGCCTTTACGAGTCGTTGGCGTTGCATGCACCTTTTCCTTAATGTTTTGTTTGAGAGTCCCATCCACAGCTCTAGTATTGTCTGCCGCCAGACAAATGTTGTCATAGGCCGCATCAACGGCAGTGACCAAATCTGCCTCTAACTTGGCTGGATCCGAATGGGTCTGGTCGGCCTGCGCTTGCCCCTGCTCGCCCGCTGTAAGCATGTCTTTAACCATGGCCCGAACCGGCTGCTTCACCCGAAAATAGGTTTTGTAAGCTGGAAAGGTACCGCGCCTGTCTTTATCGAACAGGCGCGAGTCAGACGAGTGATCGGGAACAGGCTCTTTGAATAGACTAGCGACTGACGCCCGCAGCGTTTCTGACGTATCGCCCATCCCCACTTTCTGAGCACCGGCTTTAATCGCATCGGCTAGCCGGATGAGCAGGTTGATAGCCGAAATAGCAATACTTAGCGCTGGGATCGTGTAGACCACCGACATGGGGATGCCATTGCCAATGATGTCATAGGCTGACTTAGCCACCTTTGCTGCCCCCAGCGCCGCTTCGGTCAGCTGCTTGAAGGCGACAGCAGCATCCTTTGGCTTCTCGCTACTCTGAGACTTGTACAGACGATAGAGGCCGATCACGCCTAGCGCAGACGATTTGACTGCGGACAAGCCATCCGATACTGCGGAAGTGTATTTCCCAACAGTATCAGACTCGCCTACGCCTTTCTCATCACCTAGCGCCTTTGAAAAGGAATCAACGATTTTTGTAGACCCCGAGGTTGATTTGCTGACCGACTCAACAAACCCATATCCCAGCTCCATGTTCTCCCAACGGGTTTTCTGCGTGCTGATCTCTTTGGCACTACCGATCATTCCTAAAATTCCGGTAACCGTATCACCTGTTCCAGAAACCACGTCTAAACCAGCTTTACCTTTTTCAGTTCCCGAAATGTTTTCAAGCCCACCCGAGAGGGTGTCGTGCCCGCTTCCTAGCGAATCGGTGACTTCTCCAGCCTGCTCTAACTTATCACTAGAATAGTCAGGTGCTTGAATCGTTTGACCAAACGATGACGGTAGATAAACCTTAGTTCGACGAATATAGCCCTCATTCGTTCCGTCCTTTGCTTTGACCCAAGCACCACCCTCCTTTTCTTCCAAAACATCGGCCTCAATCCAGTCACCCAGCTTTAGTTTTCTACCGATACATCCCTTTGAACCTTCTTTCACCTGAGCAGGATTACCATCTTTGAGCTTATGAAGATGAGCCGTATCCACAATACGAGCCGCTTCAAAAGCTGCCTGAATAGTAGGTAAGTTCGGTCCGCTAGTGAGCTGTCCAGCAGTTGACACTTCGGATATAGACGTTTCCTTTTTTTGAACCTTGCGCCCGGTTTGCTGGACCACATGAGTTAATTCGTGAGCAATCAGCGCCTGTCCTTGTCGGTTTGCAGGGTTATATGCCCCCTGTTGGAAGAAAACATCATTCCCTGTGGTAAAAGCCTTGGCTTGAATAGATCGATTAAGCTGGTCGGCTTGGCTATCTGTATGCACCTTGACCTGGCTAAAATCTGCGCCCATGGCAGACTCCATCTGGCTGCGAATTGGTGTATCTAGCGAGACCCCGCCGTTTCTAGACTGGTTCAGGATCGATTCAAATTCTTCAGAAGCCTGACCGCTAGTAAGCCCCACCTTCATTCGTAATTCTTCTGATTGCTCATACCGATCGCCCAGCGGACCATTTGCCAGCTTAGGCTGAATTGGAAGGCTTGCTAGGTTAAATTTGCTGTAAGTTTTTGACCCAGCTTCGTATGCGCTCAGAAGACTATCCGTAGATCCAAAAGGTCGAGCCTGCAAATAACCATACGTTATGGTCGAAGGCGAGAAATTGCTTTCTTTCTTGCGCCAATAGCGACGGATCTTCATAATTTAGCCCTTCAAGAAATACTTCTATGCTCTCAAACAACTGAAATGCTGAATTAGAAAACAACATACTTGATATGTTTATTTGACCTGCCCCAACTTATAGTTTGAGTGCCTTACCTTCATCTAAAGTGTATCAACATGTGTCTGATTTGAGAGCAACGTCAATTCGCGGCTTGGCGATTTGGAAAAGCATTCAGAAAATTTTATTGACCATACTTCTGCAATCCCGTTATTACTGCTGGCAATTTCGCTGCACTCACCTTTATTAATAGCGACGCAGCTTTATCAGCCTTTAAATGTGTCTCGTATTTTGCTAAACGCGCTTTCCCCTCTCGTGTATTGTCGAGGATTGATTGATCGAATTCATCATTAGTCGTCGCTGGTATGATAGCTTTGATATCCACACCACCTACTTCCCGTAATGCTCCAAGAAAGGCCATATGCTCCGGAATTATCTCTTGCGCCATTTCATCGTCCAGTTTTCCCTTGCTAAGCTTCACGCCTTTTCTTTTCCATTTGTAGTACTTAGCCGATATATTTCCTATTGCGCCTCCCAGCGTGCTTCCTAGCATCTCTACCACAATCTTAATCACCGCTGCACCTTGGGGATGCATCTCAACTTCGCCCTCTGGACCTCCCATTGTCTTCCTCGCTGCCATCGCTTGATGTAGGTCGCTAACCGCCATCAACATATCAACTACTGTCAAAGGGGTTTTCCCTCCCGGAGCTACATGGGCATCAGCGGTATTATTCGTCCAATCATAAGTTCCAGAGATTAGACCGTATGCATATTTCTGTTTCAGAGGGGCTTCAGCTCCTCCGTTTAAGGCTGCTTGAACTCGCGTTGCTTCTGTTGAGCTTATGGGTTCCCTGACTACTGACGCACGGCAGGCCAAGACTTCTTTCCCTTTCTGCTGCACCACATGAGTTAACTCGTGGGCAATCAATTCCTGCCCTTCTCGGCTTCTTGGCTGATATTCCCCCTGCCGAAAGAACACATCCTGCCCTGTTGTAAATGCCTTGGCCTGAATTGACTGATTTAACTGGTCAGCCTGAGCGCTGGTGTGAATTGTTACCCCACTAAAATCTGCTTCCATGGCAGATTCCATCTGGTTCCTTATCTTAGGTTCCAAGGAACTACCTCCACCGCGAGCCTGATTTAACCTCTTCTCAAACTCATTACTAGCCGGACCTACTGGAATCGTGCTCTGACGCTGTATAGTTAACCGCATTACTGAATTATGCATTGAAAGGCTGCGTTGAACGTCACCCTCTTTCTGAGCTGCCTGTGGGCTGTTGATTTGCTGGACGACTCGTGCCGCGACCTGGTCGGCTTCTTGTTCGTATTTATCGCCGGGCTGTCCAATCGTCAGTTTGGTCTGTATTGGTCCTACGCTTGATTGGGGAGCGGGTTTTGTTTCATTGGCAAACACATTGACGTTGCCAAAGCTAAAATTAGTTCGTGAGTCAGACGCCGCGGACTGACTCTGCAACTCTTGACAAGATGCGTTTGTTGGTGAGGATGCTTCTGAGCTAAAGGGTCGTGCCTGAAGCTGTGGAGCATTCTGAGGCGTGGGGTTTTCGGATTTGTGATGGGACGCATGGGCTCTTTTGCTACTCATAATAAGCACTTGTATAAATGGGCTAAGGCTGTTCTATCTCAGGTCTTAGGGAAGCCAGGGTTTCCTGAGCTAACGTATCCGAGGGATTAAGAGCGATCGCGGCTTGCAGGTCAGCCACAGCGGCAGCGTAGTCTTTGAGATAGACATGGGCGATCGCGCGTCCGGTGAGGGCATCGGCATAGGTGGGGTCAAGAGCAAGGACCTGGTTATAGGCTGCGATCGCGCTTTCATACCGCCCCAGCGCCGACAGCGCCGTTCCCTGGTTATACAGCGCTGGTACGGACTCCGGCTCCAGTGCAATGGCCCGTTCAGCAGAAGCTAGCGCCTCGTCGTACTGCTCCAGCTGCCACAGAACCAGACTGCGGTTGGTCCAGCCCCAGGCATTAAAAGGGTCAAGGGCCAGAGCGCGATCGTAGGCTGCGAGGGCTTCGGTATAATGGCCCATGGCGCGGAAGATAACGCCGCGAGTAAACCAGGCGGGGGCGTAGGTCTCGTCCAGCTCTAGGGCCTGCTGGTTGGCAGCAAGGGCCTGGGAGTAGCGGCCCAGATACCAGAGAATCGTACTGCGGTGATTGTGGGCCGCCACGTAACTGGGTTGGATGCCGACGGCTCGGTTGATCGAGGCCAGCGCCTCTTCATACTGGCCCGCCCCGGTCAGGGCAATACTGCGTTCATTCCAGCCTTGGGCAAGACTCTGACTGCCCCAGTCGCCGTCACCGTCAATCGCCGCATCACAGGCCGCTAGGGCAGGTTCGTAGCTGCTCAGCCGGTTGAGCAGAGTGCATTGGCCCAGCAGCGCCAGGGCATAGTCTGGCCGAATTTCTACCGCTCGATTATAGGAAACCAAAGCTTCCTGATTGTGTCGCAGGGCCGCGAGCACCTGCCCTTGGGCTGCCCAAGTTAGGGCATTATCAGGGTCAAGGCTAATGGCCTGGTCGTAGGCAAAGATGGCTTTGTCATACTGGCTGAGCTGAGTGTAAGCCTGCCCCTGGTAGGTCCAGGCCAGAGCCGGGCCGACCTCGCCCCACTGGCCGTTTCCAGCTAGCGCAGCCTCACAGGACTGAATGGCTCTAGCAGACTGCGCCAGGTCCAGGTAGGCTTGGCACTGGCGGGTGAGGGTGCGGGAATCTTCAGGGGCCAGCAGCAGGGTGCGTTCGTAGGCGACCAGGGCCAGCTCATACTGCTGACTCTGGGCCAGAATCGTACCGCGATAGAGCCAGGCCAGAGCCGGATTTTCGCGGCCCCAGCTGCCGTTGACGCGAAGGGCGTCATTGCATTTATCCAGAGCGGTTTCGGATTCACCCAGGGCGGTGTAGGCGACGCACTGGTAGGTAATGGCGAGGGAATTTTGCGGGTCAAAGCTGAGGGCACGGTTGGCCGACGCGATCGCGTCTGGAAACGCAGCTAAATTCACCAGAATGCCGCTGCGCTGCGCCCAGATATCGGCGTCTTCGGGGGAAAGCGCGATCGCCTGTTCGCAGGCGGTCAGCGCCTTTTCGTAGTCCTCAGCACTGGCCTGTAGGCGGCAGAGGTCGGCCCAATAGTCAAAGTCTTCTAGCGCGTCGAAGCCGGCGTTTTGGGCTTGGGCGGGCGCGATCGCGGGGATTGCCGTGCTGACAAAGGCAAGGCTGGTAACCAGACGGATAGCCCACGGATGCGGCATGAGGTATCAATTTTTGTTCATCCGTATCTAGGATGCCCAAAGTTTGGCCGCAATTTACAGTAGGTCAAATCGTGAACCGGCATCAGTCGCTGTCGCCTCGGCTGGGTCGTTCGGGAACAGTAGACTCAGGTCGCATAGTTTGCTTATGAAACGCTCAATTCCTGGTCTCGTTGCGCTGGTGCTGCTCGGGGGACTGCCCAGCTACGCGGTAAGCGAGAAAGACCTCGCGCAGCTGCAAGCAAACCGTCAGTGTCCGCGCTGTAATCTGCGTAATGCCGACCTGCGTAGCCTGTTTTTGCAAGGCGCTAACCTGCGCCGGGCAGACCTGCGGGAAGCTGACCTAAACGGAGTTGACCTGCAAGGGGCCTTTCTCTTTCAGGCAAACTTACGGGGCGCTGACCTGCGCAACGCCGACCTGCGCAATGTGAACCTCTACGGGGCACAGCTAGAAGGCGCGCGGCTAGAAGGCGCGCGGCTGGACTCGCGGACGGTGATTGAAGACCGCTGGCGGCTGGTCTGGGACCTGGCCAGCCACGGGCTGGGTGAGCATGACCTGCGCGGCGCTGATCTGTCTGGGGCTAATTTAGACGGGGCGGACCTACGTGGGGCGGACCTGACTGAGGCTGTTCTAACCGGGGCCACGTTTGAGGGCGCTTTTCTGAGCGGCAGCCGTTTCAACCAGGCGCAGCTAGAAGCATCTAATTTTTTTATTGCCGATCTACAGGGCGCTGACCTATCAGAAACTCAGCTGACCAACAGCAGCCTCAGGGCCGCCGATGTCCGTTCTGGGAACCTGGTTGGAGCTAATTTGAATCGAGCCGACCTGGCCCTGGCCTATTTTGACAGCGCTACGCTAACCGGAGCTGATCTAACTCGCGCCAATCTATCAAATTCGTACTTTACCCGGGCCAATCTGACCGATGCTCAGCTGAGTCGGGCCGACCTCTTCGGGGCTGACTTTCGCCAGGCCACGCTCGATGGGATAGATCTGAGCAGAGCTAACCTTCAGGCTGCTGACTTTACCGATACGCAGTTCATGGCTTCTAGGATACAAAATGCTGCCCTTCAGGGCATTCGGCTGCTCAATGCCAATCTATCTGGCGCTGACTTGAGCGGCCTCGACCTCAGCGGCGTTGACTTCAGCGGCAGCCAGCTGCGGCAAGTGCGGTTTATCAATACCAACCTGAGCGGGGTCAATTTTCAGGGCGCTGACCTCAGCTTTACTGACTTTTCTGGGGCCAACCTATCCAACGCCAATCTACAACAGGCCACTTTAGAAGGCATTCAGTTCGACACCCGCACCAATCTCTGCGGCACAATTATGCCCGACGGCAGCGAGCACGATTGTGATTAGAAGGCTGACTCAAAGCAAGCTTTTAAGGGTTAGCCCTCATCCCCCAGCCCCTTTTCCCCGGGGAGAAGGGGGGCCGGAAGCCCGGTTTATGAAACCTGCTTGGATGGGTAAACTCATCCCATGACAGACCTCTCTCGACTATCTGGCCGCGAACGCCAAGTTCCTGAAGCGCTCCTTATCCGGGCGCGTCAGCTTAGACAGCAGCAAACCTGCTCAGAGCAGATACTTTGGGAATGCTTGCGCGCTCGTCGCCTTAACGGTGTCAAATTTCGCCGTCAGCACAATATTGGACAGCTCATTGCTGACTTCTACTGCCATAAAGCTCGGCTTGTGATTGAAATAGACGGCAGTATCCACCAAAGCAGAACTGAGCAAGATGCCGAACGAGATGCCTGGATGCAAGCCTGTGGTTTGCAAGTTTTACGGGTTACAAACGAAGAGGTGCAAAACCACCTAGAATCCATTTTGTCAGAGATACTAAGGCAGGTATCAAAGCCCCTCTCCCCGGGGCTACCGTGTATACACAAGTTGGAGAGTTAAGCGTCATGCCGGCAGCCCTCATCCCCCAGCCCCTTCTCCCCGGGGAGAAGGGGAGCCGGAAATCAAAGTCCTTCTCCCCTCGGGAGAAGGATTTAGGATGAGGGCCTACAGCGACTTGCAAAACTGGGATACTCCTGCTTCTTGGTTAAGAGCGTAGATAGACATTTTCTCTAAAATTGTATGTAATCCTTATTTGCTGTTTACCGCTATGGTCAGCGCAGCTCCGCTTGTCTCACAGCCTATTCCGCAGCCGGTTGGCGAGCGAAGAGTGGTTTTCCATTCGCTCGACTGGCAGCGATATCAGGCGCTTCGGGCCACCCTGAGTCCTGACCGCAATGCCCGTTTAACCTATTCTCAAGGGACTTTAGAGATTACAATGCCGCTCGAAATCCACGAGTTCTCAGCTCGGCTGATTGAGAAGTTCATCTGGATATTGGTGGCAGAGCTGGGCATGAAACTTAAAACGATGGGTTCGACGACTTTGGATAGAGAAGCGCTGGATCGGTCAGCTGAACCTGACAATGCTTACTACATTCAGAATCAGCCTCTAGTGGCGGGTCGGGATGTAGACCTGGATCAAGATCCCCCGCCAGATTTGGTTGTAGAGGTCGATATTACTCACACTGACGTTGATAAGCTACGGCTCTATGCTGCCATCGGCGTTCCAGAGTTTTGGCGTTACAACGGCGAAGTTTGGCGAATTTATCGTTTACAGGATGCTGTTTACCAAGAGGTGGAGATCAGTCCTACGTTTGCTGATATCCCTAAGTCAAGGCTCTATGAGTTTTTGGCAGCGGCCCGAGAAGATGAAATGGCAGCTGAGCAGGATTTGAGACTTTGGGTGAGATCGCGGCGGTAGTCCTCGCAGTGAGACTTGCTCTGGCGGCTATAAAAGCTGGGCAATATTTTCATAGAAGGTTTCGATTTCAGTAGAAAAGCCAATGGAACTCAGCCCAATGTAAATGATTGACGTGCTGAGCTGAGAGGTTGCCGGTGATAATCACGTGAGCTTTAGTAGCTCCTGCCATCGCCACCATCTGTCCCTGAATATATTCGTGTTTGATCGGACTGATGCGCTCTATTTCCAGGTATGCTTCAGGAGCGAAGTAGGCATGGCTTTTGCTAGCGGTCATTGCTCATGTTCTCAGAGTCTCTGCTGAGCCTCGATTTTAGCTTTCTCAGCCAGCTGATTGATGCGTTTGATGCAGATAGAACTATTTTATGACTTATTCAAACTGAGGCGGCAGCTCTTGCGGCGAGACTTCCCCGGGCCTCACCGGAACTGGTGCACCAACCGGATTACCACTGCTAGTGGCTCCAGCCGCCGGGCTGCCAGCATCTGCCCCGGCTCCAGCAGCAGCGGCGTCACCTGCCGGGTCGCCGGTATTGACCACAACGGTTGGCGTTTCGGGGGTAGGGTCGTAGGTGTTGATGTTGATGGCTCGCGTCAGCTGCTCTCCGGCGGCGTTAGTCACCAATAGCGTGACGGTCGTTTCTCCCGGCTCTGGGCTCAGCGGTAGAGGCAGTTTCCCCTGCGTAGCAACGTCACCCGGGGCGGGCATCAGCATCACCTGAGTGCCCGGATTGTTCTCCACTTCCCAGGCCAGCTCCAGAGTCGTCAGCGGCTTGCCTTCGTCAATTGGCACCAGATAGTTGGGCTGGGCCGGTTCGCCGTTGAGGGTAAAGCTGAGCAGGCGGGGCGATCGCGGCTGAATCACTACGGGTTCACTGGTCGCTAGAATCGGTTCTTCGGGCTGCTCGCCGCGTGGAATCGCAATCAGGTCAAAGGTATAGGTTCCCGCCCGGCGCAGGCCCGTGGGCACATTGCGACAGACGAGCCGCGCTTCTAGCCTACAAAACTCCGTCAGTTCCTGCGGCAGCCCGGCTTCAACGTCGAACAGGATTGGCGGGGCTGCCTCTGCCCCGGTCGCGTCTCGGCCAATCAGCCTCAGTCCCCGTAGCTGTTTAGGATGATCGATGACCCAGTTCAACCTGGCTACATAGGGATCTGACTCTGATTTGGAATGAGTCTGCTTACCATCCGCCGGCGGCGCTTCTGCATAGCGGGCAGCGGCGGGGGCTAGTTCTAGAATCTGCGGCAGCGGGGCTGGGACAATCGACACGGGTACCGCTGTCGCCTGTGCCGGGGTGGCGCTTCGGCCCGGTTTTGGAATCAGGCTCAGGGTAAAAGTATAGTCTCCCACTCGCTTCGCATCAGTGCGAACATTGCGGCAGGTCAGTCGTCGCCGTTGCTCCACACAGAAGGGGTCTAGCTCAGTCGGCAGACCCTGGCTAAAGTCAAATTTTAGCGGTCCACTGAGCAACTCGCCCTCAGCTGATTGCCCCACTATTTCCAGCTGCTGGATGCGGTCGGGGTTAGCAATTTCGAAGCCGAGATGCACCGCGTCTCCCTGGCTGGCCGAATAGGTCGTGTCTTCCGGGGCAAAGCGTACAATGCTGGCCGCTGCTGGGGGGCGAATGAAGAACCACCAGGTCAGCCAAAGCAGTCCTAGAAACGAGCCCAGAAGGAGCAGTACAGCGGGCAGAATCTGCCACCAGGGGCGCGCGTCCCACATCAGCAGCCCCGGCATGGGGATTTCCGGCAGCGGTTTATGCTCCGGGTCGGTGGCTGTGACTTCAAAATTGAGCACACGACCGCCGCCAAATAACGGACGCTTCCAGGGGTGCTTGGGTTTGACAGTGACCTGGCTGGTTAGGCTTTGCTGTGGGGCCAGCGTCAGAGTCGGCGGCTGAATGCTATAGCTACAAAGGTCACTGTTTTCTAACCCGAGAATGTTAAATTCCAGCGTCCGATCCGTGTTGCCTCGATTGGTGGCCTGAATGCTGTAGAGCCCTGGCTGGTGCTGCACTTGGCTAACCAGCGTGCGAAAGCGAGTCTCAAGCTGATAGACCGGCTGAATTTCAATGTAGAGGGCGTTCAACAGCTTCAGGGCAGGGCTATTTTCAGACTTTAGCTGGAGCGTCGCCAGCACTGTTTTGGCTAGGGCGTCGAGGGGGGGCATAACGGTTAATAAAATGACGCCCTCCATACCCGGATTTAGGTCCAGAAAAGGTTCTACCACTGCCAGTCCTGGGGCTTGAAACCCCTGGGGATAGTGAATCGTCACCCAGTCTTCGGGCAGGTCGGGGCACTGTAGGCGAAAGCGATCCACCCGGTCTGCTCGGTTGTAGACATGGACCTGAAACTGAAGGGGATTGCCCGGCAGCGTATTGGCCGGATTTGCGCTGCTGGTCGCAGGTTCAACCGCAAAGGTTGGGTCGTTAACCCTGACGGCGTCCTGAGTGGGCGGCAGCACCTGGAGAGTTTGTTCGTATCGCTGCGGCGGGCTATCGGGGTAGTGGTTGGGCGCATCGACAATCAGCCAGTAGCGATAGGCCCCAGAAATTGCCGAGGGGGGCACCTCAAAGCTGAAGGTGACTTCCTCGCCTTGGCCCGGGTCCAGGGCCAGTCGGGTCTGAGTAGTCGGGCACCAGGCCTGGATAATCGCAGGCAGCTCGTCTAGGAAAACATCGATGACGGCGCTCTGGTTGCCTTTGTTGCTGACGGTGAGGCTGATGTCTAAGCGCTCTCCTGGCAGGACTGGGGTTTCTCCGGCGTTGGAGAGGATGATGCCGAGGGGGGCAGCCGGGGGGTCATGGTGAGTGAGTGAGGC
>NZ_JADEXG010000125.1 GCF_015207255.1 Vasconcelosia minhoensis LEGE 07310 | reverse complement strand
GGGAGTGGGGGAGTGAGGGAATGGGGGAGTGAGGGAGTAGAGAGCTGTTTGATTACGCCAGCCGATTACTTCGATCACCCGATCACTCCCCTACTCCCCAGCTGCCTTAGAGGCTGGCCTGGAGGGGCGGCATGACCACTTTCTTCGCCAAGCCGAGGGTCTGCAGGGCTCGAATCGCCCACCAGGTGGGGTCAACCTGCCACCAGCGCCAGCCGGCTTTGGCGACTTTGGGGTAGGCGTGGTGATTGTTATGCCAGCCTTCGCCGTAGGTGAGCAGGGCAGCCCACCAGAGGTTGCGGGAGTTATCGGCGCTGTCGAAGGCGCGATCGCCCCAGATATGGGTCGCTGAATTGATTAGCCAGGTCGAGTGCCAGAGCGCCACTGCTCGGACGAACAGGCCGTAGACGACAAATGACCAGCCGCCGAGGGCGTAGAGCAGAATCCCTAGTGGAATTTGCAGCAGTAGAAAATAGCGGTCGAGCCATTGGTAGAAGGGGTCGCGGGCGAGGTCGGGGGCGGTTTTCTGATAGATTTCGCGGTCAAAGACTCTGGGCTTGAGCTGAAATAGCCAGCCCATATGACTCCACCAAAACCCCTTACGCGCCGAATAGGGATCTTTTTCGTTGTCTTCAGTATGGGCATGGTGCTGCCGGTGTCCGGCCACCCAGAAAATGGGGCCGCCCTGAATCGCCAAGGCACCGATGATTGCGATCGCGTATTCTAACCCTTTAGATACCCGAAAGCTGCGATGGGTCAACAGTCGATGATACCCCAGACAGATGCCAATGCTGCCCGTGAGCCAGTGCAGCAGCACCGCGACCCCCAGGGCAGACCAGCTAAAAAAGGGAATAGCAAGCAGCGCCAAAGCGTGGACAGCGGTAAAGAAGCCGATGCTGACCCAGCTAGTTTGAACGGGGCTGGTTTGAGCTGGGCCTGCATTGGCGGAGCCTGGGGGCTGGAGAGATAGGCTTGGATTCATAAGGATGCTTCGCGGTATAGTAGTAATGTAAGTATTGCTTGCAGTTATAGCTTAGCTACCATTTTGAAAATTTGCAAGTAGCACTTTCATTTGTCGCTTTATGACTCGAACCTCTAGTCGTGACCGCCTGCTCAACGCAGCGCTTGAGCTATTTGCCAGCCAAGGGATTACCGAAACAACCACAAGGCAAATTGCCGAAGCAGCTGACGTCAATGAAGTAACGCTGTTTCGTCATTTTGGTAGCAAGCAAGGCTTGCTTTTAGCGGTACTGGAAGCGGCAACCGTCCTGGACGAAGTGAAAGCGCTGCTTTCAGGATGGATTGCTCAACCTGCGGACCTATCGCAGGCCCTGGAGCGTTACGTCGATGAAAATTTGCGGCTGCTGGAGCAGGTGCCCAACCTAGTGCGATCGCTAATTGGCGAGTCGGGCCAATACCCGCCTGAGAACCGCCGGGTCTTAGGGCAGAGTCTGAAGCAGGCCAACCAGCTGACCAGCGAATATTGGTCGGCCGTGATGGCGCAGCAACCCACGACTAGTCCCGTGCCGATAGACCGCTTTGCCGGTCTGCTGAATACGCTGCTGGTAGGCTACGCCACGCTGGAGCTGGCCAGCGATACGCACGGCGTTTGGGAGAGTCGAGAAGCGTTTTTGGGCAATCTAGTCGCCCTTTTTCTCAGTGCGGCTGAAGCCGAGGGGGTCAGGCCGTCTGAGCTGCCTACCCCAGCGCTGCCCGACCGCGCCGCGTTGCCCCCAGCGGCGATCGCGGATTTACCTATGGGCTTAGTGCGGGACCTGTTTCGGCGGGCTAAAAAGTCGGGGCTCCAGGACTATGCGCTGGTATACGTTCTTTTCGGGGCTGGACTGAGTCCGGTAGAAATAGCGGGGCTGCTGCGATCGCAGCATATCAGCGACTCGCAGCAGCAGCTGCTTCAGGTCAGCCATCCGTCCCGACAGGTGCCGATCAACCGCTGGATTATGGGCTATCGCTACGGTTCTTACACGCGCAATCCGCTGACCCAGTGGCTGAGAAGCCGCAAAGACGAGCAGCCTGCCCTATTTTTGAACGCGGATGGGCAGCCGATGACGGTGGCGGAGATTGGCGATCGCTGGCAGTCCCTCACCGCTGACCTGCTCACCCCTCAGGGGCAGCCGCCAACGCTAGAGCAGGCCCAGCAGACTTGGCGGGTGGAAATGCTGATGAAAGGGATGAGCTTAGAGAATCTAAGTATTCTCACTGGACTGAGCCTGGCTGAGCTCCAGCCCTATGCCCGTCGCGCTCAGGAGAAAGCGGCTTTGGAGCAAGCGCTGTCGATTGATCAGAAGCCGGGCGGGGCTAATCCGAAATGACTGCCTCGATTAGACAAAGCGGCCTAATATTAAACTGACGGAGATTTTTTTGAAAGCTCCTCCGGCGAGCCCTCATCCCCCAGCCCCTTCTCCCAGGCGGGGAGAAGGGGAGCCGGATTTGACGTCTTTTGTACTGACCGTTCCTCAAACTAACCTGACCGCAGCATGAGCGTATATCTTTACAACAGTCTCTCTCGCCAAAAGGAGCCCCTAGAAACGCTGACGCCTAACCAGGTTGAGATCTACTGCTGCGGCGTTACGGTGTATGACTATTGCCATCTGGGCCATGCCCGTTCTTACATTGTTTGGGATACGATTCGCCGCTATCTGATGTGGCGCGGCTACGCGGTGCACTACGTCCAGAATTTTACTGATATCGACGATAAGATCCTCAATCGGGCCAGAGCCGAGCAGTCTTCGATGGAGACCGTCGCTCAGAAATACACGGCGGCCTATTTTGAGGACATGGCCCGGCTGAATATCCTCGAAGCGGATGAATATACCTATGCCACCCATACCATTGACGGCATCAAGCGGCTGATTCATGAGCTGGAGCAGAAGGGCTATGCCTACCCCGCCGAGGGGGATGTCTACTATGCCGTACGCCAGTTTGCGCCCTACGGCAGGCTCTCGGGGCGCAAGCTAGACGACATGCAGGCCGGGGCCAGCGGTCGAGTCAGTACAGTCGAGACGAAAAAGAAAGATCCGGCCGACTTTGCCCTGTGGAAAGCGGCTAAGCCCGACGAGCCCGCTTGGGAATCGACCTGGGGGCCGGGGCGGCCCGGCTGGCATATTGAATGCTCGGCGATGGTGCGCGATCGCATGGGCGACACCATCGATATCCATGTGGGCGGCGCTGACCTGGTTTTTCCCCACCACGAAAACGAGATCGCCCAGTCTGAAGCCGCAACCGGCAAGCCGCTGGCCCGCTACTGGATGCACAACGGCATGGTCAACGTCGGTGGCGAAAAGATGTCCAAGTCGCTAGGCAATTTCACCACGATTCGGCAGCTTTTAGATGCTTCTGACGGGCTGTCGCCAATGGCGCTCAGGCTATTGGTGCTCCAGGCGCAGTACCGTAAGCCGATTGATTTTACGGAAAGTGCGATCGCGTCTGCCCAAAACAGCTGGGCCACCCTAGAAACCGGACTGCTGTTTGGCCATCACTACGGTTCGGCGCTGGGCTGGCCCGATGCCGAAGACTCGGCCTTTGGTGACCCGGCGGCGATGCGGATTGAGCCGGATAGTGAGCCGGTGAAAGAATTTCAGGCGGCAATGGATGACGACTTTAATACGCCAGGCGCGATCGCCGTTCTGTTTGGCTTGGCGAAGGAGCTAGAGCGCCAGGGCAATCTCATTGTCCATCAGAGCAAACCAGATGCCGATGCTGCCGTACTGCAACCGCAGTGGCAGACCCTAGTTTGCTTAGCGCAGATTCTGGGTTTAGAAACATCGCCAGATCAGGCGAATTCAGCACAGGCGAATGACCTTGACGACGAGCAGATAGAAGCCCTAATCGAACAGCGCCGTCAGGCTAAACAGGCCAAAAACTACGCCGCAGCCGACCGCATCCGCAACGAGCTCAGCGCCCAAGGCATTACCCTAATTGACAAACCTGGCGGCGTCACCGACTGGCACCGCGTACAGTAATTTGGCTCAGCACAGAATCCATTGCACGTAGGGTTGCTTTGTGTGGTAGGAATGATGCTTCAGATGAACAGCCTGTCGAAAGATATAGTTCCTCGACCAGCGATCGCCCTTAAGGGATTCAAAAAATCGAGCAGTCAGTATCTGCAATAGCGCTAAACTTTTATGACAGAGAAGCCCTTAGTCAACCCAATCATCCCTAATGAAATTAGCCGATATCCTCAAGGACTCAAATTACAAGCTGTCACAGTTCACAACAGATGAAATTGAGCGGTTAGAGAAAGCAATCACCATCAAAGAGACTAAGAAAGGTGATGTTCCTTATACAGTTTGTCTGGTAAGGCAGAAAGCGATTAGGCTTACTCCAGAGGAGGCAATTCGGCAACTCTATTTACAGGTTTTGACTGATCGTTTGCATTATCCCCTCAGTCACATCCAAGTAGAGTATGGCGTGAATTTTGGGCGAGAGGTGAAACGGGCGGACATTGTGGTGATGGACAAGGATCGTCCTAACACGGCTTACATGGTTGTGGAAATCAAAAAGCCAAAGCTAAAGGATGGTAAAAATCAGCTTCGCTCCTACTGTAATGCCACAGGTGCGCCGATTGCTGTTTGGACAAATGGCGATCAAATTTCTTACTACCAGCGTAAAGATCCCAATTACTTTGAAGACATACCCGGTTTGCCCAATGCCAATCAAACCCTAGCGGATATTCTTCAGATCAAGTTCACCCTAGAAGATCTGATCGCTAATGACAAGTTAGTGAAGGAGAACAAGTCCCTCAAGACCTTGATCGAGGAAATGGAAGATGAGGTTCTGGCGAATGCCGGGGTGGATGTATTCGAGGAACTATTTAAGCTAATTTTCACGAAGCTCTACGATGAGTGGTACTCCGGGCAGGGTAACCGTCGATCGACCCGTTCGTTGGAGTTTCGCAATACGGGGCAGACGGAAGCGGCTCTGAAAACTAAAATTCAGGATCTATTCGACAAAGCTAAGCAAAAGTGGGAAGGGGTGTTTAGCGAGGATGCCAAGATTAGCCTCACGCCGTCTCACATGTCAGTGTGTGTGTCGTCGTTGGAGAATGTGAAGCTGTTTATACTCTAGCCGGTTCGGGCTTGAACTAATTCTATAGTCATGGTGAAATTGAGTTAGCCCACCCAAAAGACACCGCGGTCATGATTCAACTAGAGTTCAGCGAAGCCGACATTAGCGCACTTGAATACGAGCGCTATCACCACCCT